>JAJZDZ010000046.1 GCA_021851325.1 Pseudomonadota bacterium
GTGTATTCTGGCAGGCCCAGATCAGTGCCGGGGTCAGCGGTTGGCTGAGACGCCATAAAATTGTACCGTTTGTTTATGACTCATATGCGCGGCGTTCAGGAGGAAAGTTTCAACAGGTCAAGCTTTCCTTTCAAAAGGCGGGACCGCCGATATTATTTGCCAGTCCACCGTACAATACAAAACGGTACCCGGTATCGGCAAGGGAGCAAGAGGCAGGCATTGACCCGATGAGTGCCATTAGCTTTATTTTGACGGGAATGTCAGCGACACCGCTACAACCGTGTGGACGAATTGTACGGGTTTTTGACGGGCGCCGGCGATACGACATCTCATTTTCCTTTCTCCATAACGACACAGCCAGCCACTACCATTTGCAAGGAACAAATGGAGTGCATGTCTGTGCTGTGCAGTATCGTCAGATTGCCGGCTTCAAACCCAACCTGCTGCGGGGTAAAAATCTCTGGCCTCCGATTTACGCGCGTGTTGTTGACGTCATGTCTCCAGCGGCGCCGCTCGGTCGCTACGTTATCCCTGTAAAATTATGGTCTAATACCGATTGGGGGCAAGTAAGCGCGCATCTTACCAGCTTGCGCATTGATGGACGGAACATATTTCACAGTTAGAGCATGGCAAGCACGAGCTCTAATGCGGCTTCTAGAGTCTTGGTTCTTACCAGGCTGCGACCAATATCACCGAAGCGGTGTGCTTCATGCCGTATGGACCGGTTCTCTCGCGCAACCGCTATGTGAACGAGGCCGATGGGCTTGAGCGGTGTGCCTCCCGATGGGCCCGCAATGCCCGTAACCGCTACCGCGAGATGAGCATTGGAATTCGACAAGGCGCCTTCCGCCATCAAGCGAGCCACAGGTTCGGAAACCGCTCCCATGTCCGCAATAAGATCTCCTGGTACACCAAGAAGGTCTTGCTTCGCACGGTTTGAGTAGACGATGAATCCGCGATCTATGACTTCAGATGAACCAGGAATTTCAGTGAGAAGAGCGCCAATCAATCCACCCGTGCAGCTTTCGGCTGTGGCGATACGTACATTCTGATCGCGAGCCTCTGCCAGTACCCGCTCGGCCAATCGCAACTGGGATGAGGTAAACATGAGAACTCTCTTTCTTCTATCTCACACCAGATGCACCGCGTGAATCGCGGCCACCACAATCGCGGCCATAAGGCCGGCGACCAGATCATCCAGCATAACACCGAGCCCGCCGGGCGCACGTTCTGCCGCACTTGCAGGCCATGGCTTCAAGATATCGAACAATCGGAACGCAATGAAAGCGAGAATATATCCCGGTAAGGTGAGAGGGGCCGCCAAGCATGCAAGCCACTGACCAGCAACCTCGTCAATCACGCACTCCGAAGGATCATGCCGGCCGGTTGCTCGTACATGGATGTCGCAAACCCAAATTCCTAAAATGCTGACTGCAACGGCTCCTGCACCCAAAAGCCAGACGCCTCCAACATGCATCAGTCCAAATGCCGGAAGGAGCGCGGCAACACTTCCAAAGGTTCCCGAGGCAAATGGGATATAGCCAACCCCAAAAACAGACGCGATGAATGAGGCCGATTTCATGCGGGCAACTTCACCGTTACCACCGATTCCGCCGCCAGTCCCTCACGCCGTCCGGTGAACCCAAGTCCTTCCGTGGTGGTAGCCTTGACAGAGATACGGCCGACATCAATGCCAAGAATATCGGCAATGCGCGCACGCATGGCCTCACGATGGGGTCCTATCTTGGGCCGCTCGCAAATCAGGGTTACATCGCCGTGCACAAACTGACCGCCTGCTTCATGCAATAAGTGCATTGCATGAGCTAGGAATCGATCAGAGGATGCGTTGCGCCAACGTTCGTCTGTTGGCGGGAAATGTTGCCCGATATCTCCAGCTCCGATCGCGCCCAATATAGCGTCGGTCAGTGCGTGCAAGCCCGCATCTGCATCAGAATGGCCTTCGAGCGCGTGGCTGTGCGCAATGCGTATGCCGCAAAGCCAGACATGATCTCCCTCAGTAAAGCGATGGACATCAAATCCGGACCCGGTGCGAAACTCATAAGAGCCAATAAGAAGACGTTCCGCGTAGAGGAGGTCATCTTGTGTTGTTATTTTCATATTGCTCTCTTCCCCATCTACTCTGGTGATGGCGAGTCCGGCGGCTTCCGCTAATGCCATGTCGTCGGTAACCGATACCGTTCTGAACTGACGGTGGGCGTTCAAGATTTCAGCAAAGCGGAAGCCTTGTGGTGTTTGTGCTCTCCACATGCCCTCGCGCGGTATCAATTCCCAGCTGCCATCTGCATTCTGTCGGCGCAGCGTATCGGCGACTGCCACCATTGGAACTGCCGCCTCCGCGCCGGCTTCAAGGGTCGCGAGAATGCGTGCGATCAGTGCGGATCCGACCAAGGGGCGAGCAGCATCGTGAATAAGAACAAAATCTGGCGCGATTGGAGTGAGGGCTTCGAGCCCATTGCGGACCGATTCTTGGCGCGTTGCCCCGCCAAGAACCGGTACTGGCAGGCCAAGACCGGCAGTCGCGGCGTTATAATTTTCGAGGTGATCGGGGCTAACGACAACCTGAATATGGCCATTGGCGATATCGGACAAGGCACGGACCGTTCGGCGAAGGATCGGCTGGCCCCCCAGCAAGCGGTACTGTTTGGGCATAGTGCCGCCAAAGCGTTCACCTTTACCAGCAGAAACAATCAAAATGGCAACGGAGGGCATGGGACTCATCGCTACTCGGCGGAGCGTTTCTAGCAGAAGAGGCGGCGATGTCTGTAGCAAGCAAGCCTCCAGCTAAGAGGAGGCGGAGTAGAAGAAAATTTGTCTGACGCAAATAGGAAGGCCCTTGAAGTGCTATGTGCCTAGTTTATGATCATTTCTGCAAATGCCTAATTTGTGAGCAATATGCTATCTCGGCGCGCCGTAGAGCAGGCGCAACAAGCCTATGTCCGCCATATCGCGGCAGCGCTCCCCTCGGCCTTACTCGTGGTAAGCCCTGAGGATGCGATCATCTACGCCAACCCGGCCGCAGAGCAGTTCTTTGGCTTAAGCCTCCCCTTGCTGCTCAAGCAGCCCTTTTGTGCCCTGCTACCGTTTGGGTCCCCATTATTGTCCCTGCTCGAACAAGCCCGCGAGCGTGGCGCGACGGTAGGGGAGCGGGACTTAGATCTTTCAACCCCCAGGCTTGGTGAGCGGCTTGCCGATGTATCGGCGACGCCCTTACCGGATCCCCCGGGGGCGGTGGTCCTGATGCTTCAGGAGCGAGGGCTGGCCCACCGGCTTGATCGCCAAATCCTGCACCGTGGCGCAGTTCGCTCCCTTTCCGGGATGGCGGCGGTGCTCGCCCATGAAATCAAAAATCCTCTGGCTGGAATCCGCGGCGCAGCACAACTTCTGGAAGAGGCGGTTCCGGTACAGGAGCGCAACCTCACCGAGCTTATCTGTGCTGAAAGCGACCGCATTCGCGGCCTCATCGACCGTATGGAGGCCTTCGGGGATACCCATGTCGCGGCTCAAGACGCCGTCAACATCCACGAAGTGCTGGACCGCGTCAGAAAGGTGGCACTCTCAGGCTTTGCCCGCCATGTGAAATTCAACGAGTCGTTCGACCCCTCCTTACCTCCCGTTCTGGGTGACTTTGACAGTTTGGTACAGGCATTTCTCAACCTTGTACGGAATGCTTCCGATGCAGTCGCAGGAGAGGGCGGCGAGATCGTGCTGACAAGCGCCTACAGACCGGGAATGCGCATGCGCGCAGGCTCCAGCAGCATTAGCGTCCCCCTCGAAGTGACCGTCCGAGACAATGGAAGCGGCATTCCTGCGGATCTGCTACCGCACATATTCGATCCGTTTGTCACAACAAAATTGCGCGGTTCCGGCCTCGGGCTCGCCCTGGTAGCCAAGATCATTGGCGATCACGGAGGGGTCATAGAATGTGATTCGGCACCTGGACGAACCTTGTTTCGCATCCTTTTACCCAAAGCAGGTGAACACCAATGACCAACGGTCAAATCCTCGTCGCCGATGATGATGCCGCCATCAGAACTGTTGTATCCCAGGCTCTGGGGCGCGCCGGTTACGACGTCAGAACAACCTCGACCGCTGCCGGGCTTTGGCGCTGGGTAGCGGCAGGCGAGGGCAACGTGGTCATCAGTGACGTTGTGTTGCCAGACGAGAGCGGATTTGACCTCATCCCCCGCATCAAGCGCAATCGGCCCGAATTGCCGGTAATCATGATGAGTGCGCAGAATACCATTCTGACAGCCATCACGGCAGCCGAACGGGGAGCATTTGATTACCTCCCAAAGCCTTTTGATCTTAAAGATTTAATAGCCGTTGTTCAAAGGGCACTTGAACTACCACAAGCCCGTCCTAATCCCGCTGCTGACGAGGGCGCTGAGGAACGTCTGCCACTGATTGGGCGCTCGCCAGCGATGCAGGAAATTTACCGCATCATCGCCCGCCTTACACAGACTGATCTGACGGTCATGATCACAGGCGAGAGCGGTACGGGAAAGGAACTGGTTGCGCGCGCGCTCCACGACTATGGAAAGCGCAGGCGCGGGAGTTTTGTCGCTGTCAACATGGCCGCGATTCCAAAGGAGCTCGTCGAGAGCGAGCTCTTCGGCTACGAGCGGGGAGCCCTCGCAGGCGCCACCCATAGAGGCATAGGTCGCTTTGAACAGGCCGAGGGCGGGACGCTCTTTCTCGACGAAATTGGCGATATGCCCCTGGAAGCCCAGACGAGGCTGCTGCGAGTTTTGCAGCAGGGCGAATACACCACGGTCGGCGGACGTCTCGCTATTCGGACCGACGTTCGCATCATAGCTGCGACCAATCGGGACCTACGCCAACTTATTGCTCAGGGACTTTTCCGCGAGGATCTTTATTATCGACTCAATGTTGTGCCCCTACGCCTCCCGCCCTTGCGCGAACGGGCCGAGGATATCCCAGACCTGGTACGCCACTTCCTCCGCAAGGCCGAGGAGGAGAACCTACCCGCTAAGAGGTTGGATGCAGATGGCCTGGAGCTGTTAAAGCGCTACCGCTGGCCGGGAAACGTTCGTGAGCTCGAAAACGTAATTCGGCGGCTTGCGGTCCTGCACCCGGGCGAGACGATTACCGCGGATGCAGTTTCCGGGGAGCTGAACGAGCCCCTGCGCCAGCGCCCACTAGAGGACCTCGAGGCGAGCACCTTGGCCGAATTACTGGAAAAACGGCTGGCCGCGCTCTTTTCCGAGCACGCGCCGCAACTACCTCCTCCGGGCCTCTATGATCGCGTCCTCGTTGAATTGGAGCGTCCACTCTTCTCCCTGGCACTGGCTGCGACAAGGGGGAATCAGATCAAGGCAGCCCATCTTCTTGGCCTCAATCGCAATACCCTGCGCAAGAAGTTGCGCGAGCTCGGACTGGATGTCGTGAGGGGCGTCAAGACCGGCTGAGAAGCCCTACTTCCGCAAGGTATGCTGTTGCGATTTCGGCACGCAGCATTCTTGCAACAGGCTGTGGCTCCGCTACACTAGGCCCTCCACTAGAATTTCACGCGCCGGCGTGAATAGGACCTGGATGGCAGCGACCAGCACGATCGAGGGCCCGCGAGGCAGGATTTTAGCCCAGTTGGCGACGGCCTCAAGGCCCTCGTTGATTGCGTTTGCAGTTGCCATCCTGAGCGTTCTGTCGGGTATGGCGACCTACGCGCTCCTGACAGGTCTCATCCCGTTCTCCCTGAGCACTGCCGGTCTCATCGCCGTTATGCTCGTCAACTTTGTTCTCGTCCTGACGTTGGGCGGGCTCATTGCATGGCGTCTCGCGAAATTGTGGGCGGAACGGCGCTCTGGCATAGCCGGGGCACGGCTGCACGTAAGGCTTGTAGCTCTGTTTGCTGCGGTTGCCATTGTCCCGACCATTCTGGTCGCAGTCTTCGCCGCGGTAACGCTCAACCTTGGTATGGAAGCATGGTTCTCGACCCGGGTTCAGGCCGCACTAAGCAGCGCCATTCAAGTGGCGGAGGACTATGAGCACGACCATGAAACTGTGATTTCAACCGATGCCGTAGCAACTGCCAATGCGATTGCCCAGGATCAGCAGCTGTACCAGGGAGGCAAGGTCAATACCCCATTGCTATTCGCCAAGCTCCAGGACATCACCAACGATCGCGGGATTTTGGCCTCATATATTTTGAGTTCCAAAGGCAGGATTATCGGCAGCACGATCCCCATTCAATCGTCCCAAGCCCTGAAGAAACCGACATTGCCCACTCCGGCAAATTTTTCCGAAGCGGCCAAGGGCAAGGTTGTGATCGACGCGAGCAGTAAACTGGGCATCGAGCGAGCCCTGATCCGATTGCCCATGTTCACCGACGCCTATCTACTTGTCGTCCGTCCTATTGATCCACAAGTGTTGAACTATTTTCAACGCACAACAGACACGGTGGCTGAATACAACCGGCTGAAGCAAAACCGGGCAGATGTCGAACTCGTGTTTGCCTTGCTATACGGTATCGCGTCTCTGCTCATCCTTCTGGTTGCGGTTTGGCTTGGGATATGGGCCGCCAAGGAATTGGTTAATCCGATTTCACAGCTGATCGGTGCTGCCCAGCGCGTTTCCGAAGGTGACCTGCGAGCTCAGGTCGCAGTAACACATCAAGATGATGAGCTTGGGCGCCTTGGGCATGCATTCAACCGAATGACGATGCAGATTTCAGCACAACGTGACGAACTCATCTCAGCAAGTCATCAGATCGATGCACGTCGCCGTTTTATGGAAGCCGTACTGGCTGGGGTTTCCGCCGGAGTTATAGGCTTCAATTCCGAGGGAGTCGTCACGCTGGTCAACCGAGCTGCAGCGCGCCTTCTCAACGCAGCCCCGGAGGAAATGGAAGGTCATCATTATTCGGAGGCGGTTCCGGAGCTTTCCGGATTGATTCGCAAGGCCATGGGCGAGCCGGTGGGCCGGGCCAGCGGTGAGGTAATTGTAAAGCGCGCGGGTGCAACGCAGACGTTAAGTGTTCAGGTTGATAGTGACTCGGCTGGCGACTTTGTAGCTACATTCGACGACATAACGGACCTGGTTTCTGCCCAGCGAACTGCGGCATGGGCAGATGTAGCGCGTCGTATTGCCCACGAAATCAAAAATCCGCTGACGCCGATTCAGCTATCCGCAGAACGCTTGAAGCGCAAATATACTCGCGAAGTGGAAACAGATCCCGAGATCTTCGCACAGTGTACCGATACGATCATCCGCCAGGTTGGTGACATCGGCCGTATGGTCGACGAATTTTCGTCATTTGCGCGTATGCCGGCGCCTATAATGGCATCTCAGAATTTTCAGGAATTGTTGCAACAATCTGTGTTTCTCCAACGCGTGGCAAATCCGCAGATCGAGTTTTCGATTGCCGTTCCAGCTGATCCTGTCCGTATCATCTGTGATGGCCGACTGCTTTCACAAGCACTGACCAATGTCCTAAAAAATGCTACAGAGGCTATTTCCGCCCGCCAAGCAAAGGGAGAGGAATTTGCTGCCCATATTGACATCACTGCGAGCGTGCAAGATTCGCAACTTCGTCTCCAGATTGCAGATAACGGCATCGGTCTTCCAGCGGAGCACCGCAATAGGCTTACCGAACCCTATGTAACGACACGAGCCAAAGGTACAGGCCTGGGGCTTGCCATTGTACGTAAGATAATTGAGGACCATGGTGGCGAAATTGCGCTCGGCGACCGGTCTGATGATGGAATAGGGGCGCAAGTTAGCATTACCCTGCCACTGCAACATCTGGCAGGGCGCGCAGTGGAAATGGAAGGCGAGCATGAGCAAGCACGGATCGCGGATCGCGCCTGAGATTCTAGTTGTCGACGACGAGGAAGACATCCGCGACCTCATTGCGGGCATACTCAAAGACGAGGGCTTTGAAACGCGTGTGGCGGGTGACGCAGATTCAGCTTTGAATGCTGTACGGCAGCGGCGTCCTCAGCTCGTCATCCTGGACATTTGGCTGCAAGGAAGTCGTTTAGACGGAATTCAGATCCTTGACATTCTTAAGCGCGATTATCCTGATCTGCCGGTCGTTATGATCTCCGGACATGGTACAATTGAAACTGCTGTCGCCTCGATTAAAAAGGGCGCCTACGATTTCATCGAAAAGCCGTTCAAGTCGGATCGGCTTATTCATGTCTGTGAGCGGGCTCTTGAGTCAGCCCGGCTCAAACGTGAAATCGAAGAGCTGAAGCTGCGCGCTGGGGATGACATGGAGATGATCGGTCAGTCTTCATGCATGTCACAACTGCGCCAAACAATTGACAAAATTGCACCAACGGGTAGCCGAGTTCTGATCACCGGACCTTCCGGCTCTGGCAAGGAAATGGTCGCACGACTGATTCATGCGCACTCGCGCCGAAGCGTCAACGCGTTCGTAGCGATCAACTGTGCCACGATGGCACCCGAGCGTATTGAAATTGAACTTTTCGGGGAAGAGGGCGGAGACGGCCCTCGTAAGATTGGTCTGTTTGAACTTGCCCATAACGGCACCCTGTTTCTGGATGAAGTATCTGACATGCCAATGGAAACGCAGGGTAAGATCCTGCGTGTGTTGGTTGAGCAGACATTTCAACGGGTAGGTGGAACCTCGCGTGTTCAGGTTGATGTTCGTGTTGTATCGTCGACAGTACGCGATCTACGTTCGGAAATTGTTGCCGGCCGCTTCCGTGAGGATCTCTATCATCGCCTTAATGTGGTACCAGTGCGCGTGCCTTCGCTCGCAGAGCGGAGAGACGACATCCCCATGTTGGTTAGTCATTTTATGAAGCGCCTATCCGTGGGAGGAGGGTTACCGCTGCGGGATATAGGCGACGACGCCATGGCGGTGCTACAGGCTCATGACTGGCCAGGCAACGTCCGCCAATTGCGCAATGTTGTGGAGCGGCTCCTAATTCTTTCCAGTGACGATGCCACACAGGCAATTTCGGCGGACTTATTACCAGCAGATCTTGGTACGGCTGCGCCTTGGAATAATGGTGGTAAGGGTGATCTTGTAATTTCACTACCCCTGCGCGAGGCCAGAGAGATCTTTGAACGCGAATACCTGCTAGCCCAGATCAACCGCTTCGGAGGCAATATCTCGCGTACTGCAGCCTTTATTGGCATGGAGCGTTCGGCTTTGCATCGCAAGCTCAAATCGCTTGGCGTGGGTACCAATGGCGGCACGGCTCAGATTGCTGGGGGACCTCGCGATCAACTCGCGAACGCATAAGAATGACAAAGTCTCGATTTCAAGGCTGGCCTCAGCGCATGCCGTCAGCACGCTGGGCATATGTTAATGGCCAATACCTCCCGCATGCGATAGCCGGCGTTCATGTAGAGGACCGCGGCTTACAATTCGCAGATGCCGTATACGAGGTCTGTGCGATCAACGATCGGAGACTGATGGATGAAGAGGAGCACCTCGACCGTCTTGAACGATCGTTACGTGAGCTCGATATCCCCATGCCAATGGCAAGGGCTTCGCTCAAACTGGTGCTCCGCGAGTTGGTTCGTCGTAATGGTTTACGAGACGGCATCATCTACCTTCAAGTGACACGCGGCATCGCCCGACGCGACCACGCGGCACCGTCTGGACTGCGGCCAACGCTGATTTTGACCGCCCGTCCGGTCAACCCTGCGGTGCTCGCGGCACGGCGCCAAAGCGGGGTGATCGCCATCAGCCACCCGGACGAGCGCTGGGCGCGGTGTGACATCAAATCGACCGCCTTGCTGCCAAATACCCTTGCCAAAACCGCCGCCCGCCGCCAGGGCGCCTTTGAGGCCATCCTCGTGGACGGCGAGGGGTATGTCACCGAGGGAGCCTCGACCAACGTCTGGATCGTGACCAAAGAGGGGGAAATCGTAACCCGGAACCTCTCGCACGACATCTTACCTGGGGTTACGAGGCGGGTGATTTTGGACGCTGCCGCGGAGGCGCAAATGCGAATCACTCAACGCAGATTTACCCTCCAGGAGACAAAGTCGGCACAGGAAATATTCCTAACTGCGGCAACACTCGGCGCTACCGCGGTCATAGAGCTGGATGGGAGCCCTATCGGAGGGCGCCGCCCCGGCCCAATAAGTCAACGAATTCAAAGCCTTTATGCTGATCTGGCACGGCGCAGGGCGATCCCTTCGGCGTAACGGTCAACGTAAACCTTTCGCTTCTGCAGCAAATCACCCTATGCTGGCCTATATTTGCTTCGAACCGCACCAAAGCGGGAGAGGCAACAGGCCGGGAAAATGGGTTCACCCATGAGTGAAAAACAACAAAATCTGCAGGACACCTTCCTCAACGCCGTGCGTAAAGCAAAGGCACCTGTCACGATCTTTTTGGTCAACGGGGTAAAACTGCAGGGCAATATCACTTGGTTCGACAATTTTTGTGTTCTGCTTCGCCGGGACGGCCAGGTGCAGCTCGTTTACAAGCACGCGATCTCGACCGTCATGCCGCTGGCCCCCATCCAGCTGCAGGAGGCCGAAATCACCGCTCTGGAATCGGCCTGAACCATCCTGGTTCCAACGTCCCGATGCGTGCTCGCCAGGCGATAGTGCTGCACATCGCCTTCAAGGGCCGTGCGGACTCGGATTCAGCTTGGCGGGACTCCGAGGCTCGCCTCGATGAAGCGGTTGGTCTAACGGCGGCCATCGGGCTCGTCGTTGTGGCGGCCCAGGTAGTGAATGTCGCCCGGCCTGTACCAGCCACGCTGATCGGTAGTGGCAAGCTGGATGAAATCGCCCAAGCCATACATGAACTCGGTCCAGAAGTAGTCGTTGTCAATGCGCAACTATCTCCAGTGCAGCAACGTAACCTGGAACGTGCCTGGCAGACCAAGGTGGTCGACCGTACGGCTCTGATCCTCGAGATTTTTGGCGAACGGGCCAAAACCCGTGAAGGCCGGCTACAGGTCGAATTGGCACATTTGACCTATCAGCGCAGTCGCCTTGTTCGAAGCTGGACCCACCTTGAGAGACAGCGGGGTGGTTTCGGCTTTCTTGGCGGCCCTGGGGAAACCCAAATCGAAACTGATCGCCGCCTGATCGGAGAGAGACTGGCCAAGATCCGAAAGGAACTGGAGAGCGTCAAACGGACTCGCGGACTGCATCGTGAAGCCCGTCGGCGCGTTCCATACCCTATCGTCGCACTTGTAGGCTACACCAACGCAGGCAAGTCGACGCTCTTTAACACCTTAACCAAGGCTCAGGTAATGGCCGAGAACCTCCTCTTCGCCACCCTCGACCCTACCATGCGGGCGATTAAGTTGCCCGACCGGCGCCAAATTATTCTTTCTGATACCGTAGGGTTTATCTCTGATCTGCCGACCGAGCTCGTTGCGGCCTTCCGCGCCACACTCGAAGAGGTGTTAGAGGCGGATCTGATCGTGCATGTGCGCGATGCCTCCCACCGTGAGAGCGAGGCGCAGAAGGCGGATGTTCTGAAGGTGCTCTCGACCTTAGGAATTGATCCTGGCGGCGAACGCCTGCTCATCGAAGCCTTGAACAAAATCGATCTGCTTCCCGCCGAAGCGCGAGAGGGTCTCCTTGCCCAGAACCGCGCCGCTTCAAGTGGACCAATCGCAATTTCAGCGCTGAACGGGGCGGGACTTGATGTATTACTCGAGCGTATGACTGCAGTGCTCGGACAAGAAAGAATTATCTTTCATCTTGATTTGGACGCCGCGGACGGTGAGGGGCTCGCTTGGAGCTACGCCCACGGGCAAATTTTAGAACGGCACGACACTGAAGATGGGCCCCGCCTAGAGATTGCGGTGGATCCACAAGAACTTGAGCGCTTCACCTCACGTTTTGGTGAAAGGCTCAAAGCAATGCCAATCACCAACCGGATTGCATCAGGATGATGACGATAACTTCACAGTGAATTCGGAGGGCAGGGCGCGCCACACTTCCCTTAGCGCGATGACAATTCGAAGAGCCGGAAAAGCCTAAGTTCTGGTCCAACCACCGCCGGGGGGCGATCTCCTTATTCGCGGAGCTTCGCGTGCTGCCACAGCGCTTCCATTTCCGACAGTTTAGCCTCGTCTAAGCTCCGCCCCTGCTCACGTAATGTATTCTCTATGACAGAGAACCGTTTGATAAATTTGGCGTTAGTCCGCCGTAGAGCTTCTTCCGGATCTACTTTGAGGTGCCGTGCAAGGTTGACTATAACAAACAGGAGATCTCCAATTTCGCCGGCCACTTCGTCGTCGGAAGCACCATTACGACGTGCCGCCACGATCTCCTCTGCCTCCTCACGCACCTTGTCCAACACACGCTCCGGACTATCCCAATCGAAGCCTACCGTTGCGGCTCGCTTTTGTAGCTTCAGAGCACGCATCAGCGCGGGCAGGGCGATCGGAACATCATCGAGCAACCCAGCGCCCAGTTTGGCCTGCTCCTGACGCTCTCGCGCCTTATGCGCCTCCCAGGCAATCGTCTGCTCCTCAGGAGTATTAATGTCCTTTTTGGGCCCGAAAACATGAGGATGGCGCCGTATCATCTTGGTTACTACGGCTGCAACGACATCGGGGAAGCTGAACGCACCAATTTCCTCGGCCATGCGGGCATGGAAGACTGCTTGAAACAGAAGGTCACCAAGTTCATCCCGCAGTGCGCCCCAATCCCGGTCTTCGATCGCTCCGGCAACTTCGTAGGCTTCCTCGATGGTGTACGGGGCAATAGAGGAAAAATTCTGGGCGAGATCCCAGGGACATCCAGTCTTGGGGTCCCGCAAACGAGCCATGATGGCAATTAGGGTAGCGATATCGCGCGGGTCATCTGTCATGAACTGTTTGGACCATGGGGCCGTGGGCTAGCGCAAGATCACCCTGGGCATCGGGCTGAAGCCCGGCAGCCGCCATTGCCTCGCCAATAAACGCGAGGATGTCGGCATTGAGGGGGAGGCGTGGCGCCACACTGGGATCGGTGAGGGCCTCTTTCCATACGGCCCCGGCGCGCGAAAACATCTGTGGGTCGCCGCCGGTAAACCGGTCGATCATGGCCCTCCAGCGACGGGCCAAATCTGCAGCCTCCGCGGAGGACGGATTACCCTGTTTAGTGAGATGTTTAGCTTCACCAATTAAACCGGTCCATTGGGCATCTACCTCGGCAGGATCAAACGTCCTTTGGCGCAAGATTTGCCGCTCAGTTCGAGAAAAGTGTCGCTTAATGATTGGCTTGAAGATGGCATCCAGCTCTGCATTCGAAAACTTGCCGCCCATTGCGGTTTCCTTGCCAAGTTCCACTAGGTCATCGAGTGACAGCTGATCTCCGGCACTTATTCGCTTACGGGCCAGTCGTATCCGCTTCAGCGCCCGTCCCACACGCCCGTATTCCTGTTGCAAAGCCCGTTCCTGGATCTCCAGGATTTCCCCCAAAGAGGATCCACGAACCAGTTCGCCGATGCGGGCGAGGCTTAACCCTAATGCTTTGAGGGCCAAAATCTGGTGTAGGCGGGTAATCTGCTCAGGGCCATAGGCGCGCCAGCCGGACGCCGAGCGAATCGGAGAAAGAAGTCCGTGCTGCTCGTATAGCCGCAGCGCCTTGATGCTCACGCCAAGCCGTTTGCCGACCTCAGCAGGGCTGAGCAATGGACTGCCCGGGGTGCTCACGGCCGGAGCGCTCTGCGCATCACGACGTCAAAATCACGATCTTTGAGGGGACCATAAGTGAAGGTGAGGGTGAAGCCATCCAGATCCATGAGTGTGAAATCGCGCGCATTCCAGGGCCGATCGCCAACCTCTTCAATGATATTTGCGCCCTCGGCCTTGGCATGCAGGGCTAACGCGTCAATGTCATGCTCAACTCTAAAATTGAGCGCCACACCGAGGCCTTTGGGGCCTGTTGACCCCGCACCGGGGCGCAGCAGCAGGTCCGCGTAACGGTTCCAACGGACATGGGCAAACACCGCCGTACCATCCGGGCCGGCCATTGAATACACGGTCGTAAAGCCTATGGCTTCGTACCAACGCTGCGAAGCCGCAAGGTCACCGACGGTCAAAGTCACGAAAAGCGGCATCGGATAGATTTCTGGCATGCTCATAAGCTAACTCCGCTCAGTGTCGCAGGACCCTATGAGGCCAGACCCAGGGGCCGGGGCAAGCGTTGATTTACCTGGATTTTGGCCGAAACCTGCCATGCTAAATTTCGTATAAGCTATATTATGAGAACTCACAT
>JAJZDZ010000047.1 GCA_021851325.1 Pseudomonadota bacterium
TTCCGATCAATCCTTTTCGCTGACACCCCGGGCCCGGGCGCGCTCTGCGACCATCTCAGCGGTGAGCAGACCCGAGCGGATGCGGTCGGCATTGACGGCGTTCGCCCTGATCCCGTCGCGACCATAATCAAGCGCATACTGCTTCATCAGGAACAAAGTCGAGGCTTTGGGCAGGCCATAGGGGCCAAAATCCTTGCCCGGATTGACCGCCTGCTTGGAGGTATTGAAGAGGAGCGCGCCACCACTTGCCTGGGCCTGCATGATCCTGACGGCATGCTGTGCCACGCGTTGGTGGGCAAAAAAATTGAGCTCGAAGCTTTTGCGCAGGAGGCTGTCTTCAACCTCGCCGATGCGCCCCTGATAGGCCGCACCGGCATTGGAGATCACCACATCCACCCCACCAAAGCGTGCGGCGATGGCCGCAAAGGCGGCGGCCACGCTCTCCTGTTGTGTGACGTCACAGCCAAGTGCCAGCGCCGTCTTGCCACAGCTGGCCGCGACCTTCCTTGCCGCCTCCAGATCAAGATCGAGCACCGCAACCTCAGCGCCTTCGCGGGCAAAGGCTTTGGCCGTCGCCGCCCCGATGCCCGAGCCGCCACCGGTGATCGCCACCACCTGACGGGCAAAGCTTTTCTCGGCCGCCTTGCCGAGCTTGGCCTGTTCGAGTGACCAGTACTCGACCTCGAACATGTCGTATTCACTGATCGGCTGATAGGTACCAATGGCCTCGGCGTCAGTAATCACCTCAATGGTGTTTTCGGCAATGTCGGCGGCGATGGCAGCGTCCTTGGCCGAAGCGCCCAGACCGAAGAGCCCGATCCCCGGAACAAGGACCACCCGGGGCAAAGGATCCAGTTCGGTCTTCTTCTCCGGACTCTGGGCATTGTTGCGGGCAAAATAGGCATGATAGTCGGCGACAAACTTGGCGACCGCCGCACCCACCTTCTCCTTCCAGCTGCCAAGATTGCTGGCATCAGGAGCCGGCAGCACCAAGGGCCAGTTCTTGGTGCGGATGGTGTGATCAGGCGTCACCACGCCCTTCTGGCTATAGCGATGCAGTTCGGCGCCATTGACATAGGCAAGGATCTCTGGCGAGGCGCGGAAATCCAGAATCTGCCGCTTCACCGTTCCGGCCAGCTCGTCACGACCGAGCGCGACCGCGCCGCGGATAATGGGCGCGATATCGGCAACTGCGGCGAGTTTGGCGGGCAGCTGTGCCGCAGGGCGCGGCTTGCGCGCCACCTTGAGCCGCTCTTCGGCCATGCTCACAAAGCCGATCATGCGCTCATAGGCTTCGCGCGCACTTGCTCCGACCGTGAAGATGCCGTGCTGCAGGAGTACGAGGCCTTCGACGTCCTTGTTCTGGTCAAAGACTTCGGCGACCCTTTTGGCGAGGGCAAAGCCCGGTATGGTGTAAGGCACATAGGCGACGCGCTTGCCATAGAGCTCACGCACGATGGCTTCGCCATCGGGCTGGTCGGTCAGCGCCAGCACCGCGGTCGAATGGGTGTGGTCGATGAACTTGTGCGGCAGAAACGCGTGCAGCAAGGTCTCGACACTGGGATTGGGGGCAGCCGGGTCAAGCAGGTTGAGCCGCTGAAACGCAACCATGTCGGCATCAGAGAGTTTCGCAAAGGCGCGCAGGCGCCGCAGCGGAGCAAGACGCACTGCGGGCAAGCCCGCCGGCTCGATGTTGCCCATGTCCCAGCCCGAGCCTTTGACACAGAGCACCTCGACGGTATCGCCCAGCATATCCTTGAGCACCGTCTTGACCGAGGTATTGCCGCCACCATGGAGCACAAGCCTGGGATCGCTGCCCAGAAGCCGCGTGGTGTAGACGCGCAGGGCCAGATCCTCACCCACGCCCGCTTGGGCGTAATGGGCAATCATCGCCGTGGCATCGGCGTCGGACCAGCGGGATTTCATGTTCACTCCGATTCTTGGGGAAAGAGGCTCTTCAGGCCTTCTTCACTTGCAGCACAGACGCCGCGTTCGGTGATGAAGGCACTGATGAAGCGGGAGGGCGTCACGTCAAAGGCGGGATTGGCACCAGGTGATCCCGGTGCGGCAATGGCAACGCGGACAATTTCGCCCGTGGAAAGACGTCCACTCATCTGCAGAAGTTCTTCGGCGCTGCGTTCCTCGATCGGAATATCGCGACCCGAGGCCAGCTGCCAGTCGATGGTTGAACTGGGGAGCGCCACATAGAAGGGCACGTCATTATCTTTGGCGGCAAGTGCCTTCAGGTAGGTACCAATCTTGTTGGCGACGTCGCCATTGCGCGTAACCCGATCCGTGCCGACGATGCACAGATCAACCCGGCCATGCTGCATCAGATGCCCGCCAGCATTGTCGGCGATGATGGTGTGGGGAACACCATGGGCACCAAGCTCATAGGCGGTCAGCGAGGCACCCTGGTTGCGCGGACGGGTCTCATCGACCCAGACATGAACTGCAAGTCCTGCATCATGTGCCATATAGATGGGGGCAAGTGCCGTGCCCCAGTCGACGGTGGCAAGCCAGCCGGCATTGCAGTGGGTGAGGATGTTGAGGGGCCCTGTCGCTTTTTTGGCAGCGGCAGTTTTGAGGCAGGCAAACCCGTGCTCGCCGATACGCCGGCAGACCTCGACATCTTCATCGCAAATGGCGGCCGCCTCAGCCCAGGCAGCAGCAGCCCGCGCTGCGGGCGAAAGCGGGGCCAGATGCTGCTCCATCCGGCGCAGGGCCCAGTGAAGATTGACGGCGGTCGGCCGCGTGGCGCCCAGCATGAGGATGGCAGCCTGAAGCGCCGCATCGCTGGCATCAGTGCGCATGGCAAAAGCCACGCCATAGGCCGCAGCCGCCCCGATGAGGGGGGCCCCACGCACCACCATGGTCTTGATCACGCGGGCACAATCATCTGCCGAGGTAAGGACCTCGGTGACGAACTCATGCGGCAGCCGGGTCTGGTCGATGACCTCGATGGCGCCGTCGGCGCGTGGCCAGATGGTGCGGTAAGGACGGCCGGCAATCTTCATACCCGCTCCGATTCTTCTCTCTGCGCGCGACAGTGTCGGGATTGCCGCAGGCAACGGGCGGCCAATCAGGGCCGCACTATCGCCTTAACGCCCGCGGTTCAAGTCCCCTGGGCTGTTTCCTGTCGCTGAGACATTCGGATCTTCACGCGCGCCTGGCGCGCCGTGGGGAGGAGCCGTGCCGGGAGCGCGCACGGCCCCCTTGTCCGCATAGGCATGGATCCGGCCGGGTTTCCCCTTACACCGGAACAGCCCAAGGCGCTCATGGCGAGCTCCGTCACGCTTCGCCGCGCGCGAAAAGGCGCCTGGCAGATCCCTATTGGCGAGGCGGCCGCACCCTTACTGACGGGCGCGCCGCGGCCGGTCCGGGATATGCTGAGGGATCGTTCCGGGCCGGAACAGAGCAGCCAAGTCGGTCGCCTTGCAGGCATCACGCAGACATGGGCCGACCTGGAATATCTCCTGCATCGTCTTCAGGTCGGAGGAATGGGTATAGGCGATGTGGTTGGTATAGGCATTGCCCTTGGCATCGGGCGAAATGATAATCTCAGGGATCGTGTGCGCGAAGTCGTCGCTGTTGCGGCCCTCGGTCTCGTCCCACCACAGGATGATCAGCCCGCCGTCCTTATAGGCCTTGGAGGCCATGATCATCGGCACAATGCGAGATGTGAAATTGTCGCCCTCAGCAATGGCTGCAACATCGCCTTGATAATGGTGGCCGTGATAGGTGAACCCGGCATCGAGCGCGGAATGCATCTCATTGTAGAGATCAGGCGTGATCCAGTTATAGGCAGCGACATGGTTTGAGGCCAGATCGGCTTTGAGCTGCTGCAGCGGCGCATAATGGGAGGCCAGAGGATTGGACGGCCTCGGGTTGTTGCCACCATTGGTGACCGTAAATAGCACCTGGGGATTGTGTCGGGGGACGTAGCCATATTGGTTACTGCCATTATAGGCATTGACCCCATGGGAGAAGATGCCGACGCGGGGCGACAGCGGCACTGTCCACTGGCTGCGCGGCAGCACCTGATTGGTCCTCAGATTGATATCGATGTCTTCCTGATAGGACTTCCAGCTTATGCCTGCGCCCATCAGCTCGGCACTGAGCGTGGCGCGGGTGGACTGGTTGTTGCCGAACAAGCCGAACGGATTGCGGTCGCTGTGGACCCCGAGATTGGAGCCCGCTTCTGACCAGATATAGTTGGGCTCGGAGGGATGGATATGCGGTCCTTTGCCATCCGGGGTTGCGAGGGCGTTGTGATAGGCGCTGGCATAGGACACCTGCCGCGCATTGGGGTTGCCTGGCGTGACCAGGCTGTTGATATAGGGTGCCGCCGGGTTGCCGTATATCTGTTCGGGTGCGGCATCGTCGGACTTGGGCTGCGTCCAGTTGTGGTTCTCGAAGGCGATGACAAAGACGTGGCGGATAGGCCCCCCGGCCAAGGCTGGAGAAGACAGCAGCGCAGCGCTGCAGGCCACCGCAAGACACAACAATCTGGACGAGGCCATATGAACATTTCCCCTTTCGGCCAAAGCAGGGATACCACCTAAGGTAGCTTCAAGACAGGCTGATGACGATTGCCGTCGCAGTCGCCGGATTAAGGCTGGAGGCGCGGACGCCCTGTCGGAGCGGTTCGTCCTGACAGTTGTACCAAAACCAGCGAATGGAGATTCAATCGCCGGACGGCGATTGAGATCGTAAGGCTCAACGGCTGCATCGGCGCGTGCCGTCGGCGCCGATAGAGCGGCAGGTCGCGACGAAAAGCGCCCACCGACACATCCACCAGGAATAGGAATTTGCCCTTCCAGATCCAGAGCCGGCCCGAACCGCCATCGCGACGAGGTTCGTGGTCTTTGAGGTGGAGACGAAGGTCTCCGGCAGATCGTCGAGAGATTTTCTTGCCACGAAGCACCGGACTGATGGCCCAAAGGCGATTTTTTTGACTTTAAAATGATCAGAAGGCGATTTTTCCGGTCATAAGAATATTCCTGATATAATCTAAAGCGACATTCCCTGCTCTCCTGGCCGCGTTTGCGCGGACGTAAGACGACCCTGGCCAACCCCTGCCCATACTGCCCATACTGCGGCGAACGATAAGGGCGTGCGTCCTAATCCGGAGCCAGAAAGCCCGTTTGCAGAAAGCTCTCCAGCCGGGCTTCATAGGGCCCCGGATCGATGGTGTTTGCCTTGAGCCAGGCGTCCGAAAACAGCGTCGAGGCGTAGCGCTCGCCATGGTCGCAAAGAATGCTCACCACCGATCCCTTCTCGCCTTGTGCACGCATCTGCGTCGCCAGTTCCGCGCAGACCCAGAAATTGGTGCCGGTCGAGCCGCCACAGCGTCGACCCAGACGGCGACTGAGGACGCGAGCTGCAGCAATGCTCTTGGCATCTGACACTCCGATGGCCCGATCAACCACATCGGGGATAAAGGAGGGCTCAAGACGAGCGCGCCCAATGCCTTCAATCAGGGACGCCGGTCCCTCATAGTGGTCAACACCGCGATCCTGCCAGTGCCGATGAAAGACTGAGCGTTCCGGATCGGCGAGACACAATTGCGTTCCATGGCCGTGATAGCGCACGTAACGGCCCAATGTCGCCGACGTTCCGCCGGTTCCGGCACCACACACGATCCACTTAGGTACGGGCGCTGCCTCGCACGCCAACTGCTCGAATATCGAATGGGCGATATTGTTGTTGCTACGCCAGTCCGTCGCCCGCTCGGCATAGGTGAACTGGTCCATATAATGGCCATCAAGCTCACGGGCGAGGCGCACCGCCTCGCCATAAGCCTGACTGGCCTCGTCCACAAAATGGCATTTGCCGCCATAGAATTCGATCTTTTCAATTTTCTCGCTGGCGGTGCAGCGCGGCATCACGGCGACAAATGGCAAGTCGAGCATCCGTGCAAAAAAGGCCTCGGAGACCGCCGTGGAACCGCTCGAGGCTTCCACCACCGTCATGCCTTCACGCAGCCAGTTGTTGCTGAGAGCATAGAGAAAGAGTGAGCGCGCCAGGCGATGTTTCAGACTGCCGGTGGGATGGCTCGATTCGTCCTTGAGATAGAGCGAGATGCCCTCAAGCCCAGGGGCATCGACGGTCAGAAGGTGGGTATCCGCGGAGCGGTTCTGTTCGGATTTGACCAGCTGGATCGCCCGTGCGCTCCACGCCCGTCCCCCGAAGACTTCTGCCACGCGCATGCCCGACCTCGCCCTTCCTGCCGAAGACGACATATCACAGAGCCTTGCCTTACCGCCAAGCTGCCGGTCGCGATCCTTGCCAACAGAGGCGTGTTGAGCGCGGGATGAGGCTCTCTGTGGCCCGCTACAGGAACGCCCTGCCATTAGCTGCGGCTGTCGGATGGCGATCCAGTCTTTCCACTGCGGGCACTTTTGAGAAAGCTGACAAAGACGGCAAGCGGTACCGGCAGCTGCTGTCGCTTGGGATAATAGAGGTAATAGGTCTGCGGCTCCGGCGCCCAGTCGGTCAAAAGCGCGATCAGCCGGCCTTCGGCCAGATCCTCGCGCACATAGGATTCGAGGCTATAGCCAAGACCGATACCCTCACGCACCGCCTGCATGAGCAGGCTCATATTGTTGACCACCAGCGAGCCCTGCACCAGCATCTCGATGCGGTGGCGCGCCTTGGCAAAATCCCAGGCGACATGCCCGGCCTCATTGCGCAGTCGGATGCAGTTGTGCCGTTCCAGATCCTGCGGCGTCTTGGGCGCGCCATGACGGGCAAGATAATCGGGCGCTGCCACCACGATGAGCTTGGCCGGCTCGCTGACCTGCACCACCTGCATGTTCTTGGCCACCAGCCGCCCGACCCGGATACCGGCATCGGCTTCCCCGCCCAGCGGTTCAGTCATGTCGTCTTCCATCGTGATGTCGAGGGTGATGGCCGGATAGGCCTCAAGAAAGGCCTTCATCAGCGGCGCCAGAACCACGCGTGCCGCAACGCTTGTCACAGTCAGGCGCAAGGTGCCGGTCGGTGTATCGCGATAGGCGTTCAGATCCTCCACCGCCGCCCGCAGTTCCATGATCGCCGGGCGCAGACGCTGCAGGAGACGCTCGCCTGCGTCACTGACCTGGACGCTGCGGGTGGTGCGATTGAGCAGGCGTACGCCCAGACGCTCCTCAAGCATGCGAATGGTCTGGCTGACCGTAGACGGTGCCAGCCCGAGCTTGCGCGCGCCCCGCGCAAAGCTGCGCGCTTCGGCCACCGCCACAAAGGCGTTGAGTTCAGCGAATTCGCTCCCCTGCATTGTTTGGTTATACCGAATAATCTATTCGAAGTATACGGTATTTAAAAGCAACGCCGGGCGCGCTATATCCCGCCCGGATTAGACAGCCCCGAGATTTTACATGGCCGACACACGAGGGAGCGTCGCCAGCACCTGGCTGGCGCGCAACCGACAGACACTCATGATTCTGGGCCCGGCCATCGTCGTGATCGGCGGCGGCCTCTACTGGCTTCTGAGCGGGCGGTATGTCTCGACCGATGATGCCTATATCCGGGCCACGCGGGCGCAGATCAGCACCAACATCTCGGCGCGGGTCCTCTCGATCAACGTCCACGACAACCAGCATGTCAGCAAGGGCGAGATTCTGTTTCGTCTTGATCCGCGCCGGTTCCGCATCGCCTATCTCGCAGCAAAGGCCAAATACGCGGCGGCGCGCCAGGACATCCGGGCGCGCCAGGCCACCTATCTGAAGGACCGCGCCGCCCAGACTGCGGCGCTTGCCACCCTCGTCTTCCGGCAGCGCGACTATGCCCGGGCCCAGAAGCTCCTCAAGTCCGGCATCGCCTCCCGTGCCCAGTTCGACGCCGCCCAGCACGCCCGCGACGCGGCCAAAGCCGATCTGGCAGCCGCCCGCCAGAAAACCGCCAGTGCTCTGGCCGCCCTCGATGACCGCGCCCACGCGCCACTCGGCAGCTATCCGCAGGTGCGCGAAGCCGCAGCCAATCTCGCCGATGCCAGGCTCAACCTCTCCTACACCGTCGTGCGGGCGCCGATGTCCGGCATCGTGGCCAAAGTCGACAATCTCGCCGTCGGCGATTACGTCGACGCCGGCAAACCGCAATTTGCCCTCATCTCCGATACCCACATCTGGGTCCAGGCCGACTACAAGGAAACCGACCTCACCTATATGCGTCCCGGCGACAAAGCGAGCTTCACCGTCGATGCCTTTCCCAATGCACGCTTCAGTGGCCGGGTTGAGAGCCTCAGCCCCGGTACCGGTTCAAGCTTTGCCCTGCTGCCACCCGAGAACGCCTCGGGCAACTGGGTGAAGGTGGTGCAACGGGTGCCGGTGCGTCTGTCGATCCACGCCCACACGGCGAACCTTCCCCTTGCCGCGGGCATGAGCGTTGAAGTCACGGTCGACACAGGTCACGGCTTTGCCTGGTAACGAACACATGGGCGACGAAGACAAACGTATCCTTGCGGACGAATTTGATTCGGGCGGCGTCGGCGCCGCAAACCCGGCGCCCGAGGACGACCCGATCGATTACGCCAGCATTCCCTATCGCGGCATCATCACCGCGGCGGTGATGCTGGCGACCATCATGCAGTCGCTCGACACCACCATCGCCAATGTCGCCCTGCCGCACATGCAAGGCACGCTCTCCGCCACCCGCGAGGAGATGGGCTGGGTCCTCACCTCCTATATCGTGTCCGCCGCCATCACCATTCCCTTGAGCGGCTGGCTGGCCAACCAGTTCGGACGGCGGCGGATCTTCCTCACCTCCATCGTCCTTTTTACGGTTGCCTCGGCCCTCTGCGGAATCGCCGCCACGCTGCCCCAGATCGTGCTGTTCCGTTTCCTGCAAGGCATCGGTGGAGCCGCCCTCGTTCCCCTCTCCCAGGCCGTTCTCTTTGATATCAACCCCCCCGAACATTATGGCCGCGCCATGTCGATCTGGGGCATGGGTGTCACCGTGGGGCCGATACTGGGTCCGGCGCTGGGCGGCTGGCTGACCCAGCATTACACCTGGCGCTATGTCTTCTACATCAACCTGCCGATCGGCGTGCTCGCGTTTTTCCTGCTGCTCCTGACCATGCCCGAAAGCCGGCGGGCCAAACCCCGCCGCTTTGATTTCTTCGGCTTTGCCGCCCTTAGCCTCGCCATCGCGGCTTTCCAGTTCCTGCTTGATCGCGGCCAGCTCAAGGACTGGTTCGCCTCGCCGGAGATCATCACCGAAGCGGTGGTCGCCGGCCTCGGCATCTATCTCTTTCTCGTCCACATGTTCTCGAGCCCCGAGCCTTTCATCCGCCCCGAACTCTTCAAGGATCGCAATTTCGTCGCCTCCAATGTCTTCATCTTCCTGATCGGCGTCGTGCTGTTCGCCACCCTCGCCCTCCTGCCACCAATGCTGCAGGACCAGCTGCAATATCCCGTCGTTCTCACCGGGCTTGTTACCGCGCCGCGCGGCTTTGGCACCCTCATCGCCATGTATCTGGTCGGCCGGCTCATCGGCCGCATCGATGTGCGCCTCATCATGGTCTTCGGCCTCAGCGTCACCGTCTACTCGTTGTGGCAGATGACGCAGTTCTCGCTCATCATGGGGCCCTGGCCCGTGGTGTGGTCCGGCATCACCCAGGGCATCGGCATGGGCTTTGTCTATGTGCCGCTCTCCACCGTGGCCTTCACCACCCTGCCGCAGAGCCTGCGCAACGAGGGCACCGCATTTTTCAATCTCCTGCGCAATGTCGGCAGCTCGATCGGCATTTCCGTGGTGATGTTCCTTTTGACCCGCAATACCGACCGTGTGCATGCGGCCCTGGTCCAGAACATCACCCCCTATACACATCAGAGCGATCCGGCGGTGCTCGCCTCCCACATCGATCTTTCGAGCACCAGGGGCCTTGTCGCCCTCAACCATCTCATCACCAATCAGGCAACCATGATCGGCTATATCGATGACTTCCGGCTGATGATGGTGATGACCCTCATCACCATGCCTTTCCTGCTTCTGATCCGGCGCACCGAGGTCGAGCTGCCCGAACACGGAACGGTGCTCGAATGAAGCTGCGCCCTCTTCTTCCTCTCCTCGGTCTTGGCCTTCTGTGCGGCTGCACCGTCGGACCCCATTTCACCCCGCCCAAGGGGCCCGCGCCCAAAGCCTATCTGGGCCGCGCCGATCTGCCCTTGCCGCGGAGCCTCAGGCTCAACACCACAAAGAGCATTGCCCAGAACTGGTGGACCACCTTCCGAAATCCGAAGCTCAACCAGCTCATCGGCGAGGCGCTGAAGGCCAATCCCGGCATCGCCGCCGCCCGCGCCCGTCTGGCCGAAGCCTCCGAAGCGGTAAACGTGGCCGAAGGCGCCATGCTGCCGGAGCTTGGCCTTGCTGGCACCATTGGTCGCCAGAAATACGGTGCCGCACTCTTTGGCCCGGCCAATTTCAAGATCCCACCCTTTACCTATTATTCCGTGGGGCCGAGCCTTCAGTTTCCGCTCGATATCTTCGGCGGCCAGCGCCGCAGGCTGGAAGAACAGAAAGCTCTGGCGCGCTATCGCGTCTTTGAACTTGATGCCACCCTCCTTTCCGTCGCCGCCGAGGTGACAGCCCAGAGTTTCGCGTTGGCGGCAACGGGGGCCCAGCTGCACACGCTCGATGCCATCATTGCCGCCGACCGCCGCGATGTCGGACTGGTCAGGATTGCCCGCAAGGCTGGCTCGGCCAACCGCACCGAACTCCTCAGCGCCGAAAGCCAGCTGGCCGAGGACCGCACCCTCCTGCCACCTCTCTTGGAGGAAGAAAGCTCCGCCCGCCATGGCCTTGCCATCCTCCTCGGCAAGCCCCCTTCGGAGTTCACTGCCCCGAGCTTCCGCCTTGCGGATTTCAGCCTGCCGCGAACCTTGCGGCTCAGCGTTCCCTCCGCGCTGGCCCGCCAGCGGCCCGATATTCTCGCCGCCAGGGCCCAGCTCCATGCCGCCAGCGCAGCCATCGGCGTTGCCACCAGCAATCTCTACCCCCAGATCGACCTCACCGCGAATGTCATGCAGGAAGCTCTGACGCCAGGCGGGCTCTTCAACAGTGCCGCTGCCGCCTGGAGCCTTGCTGCCAATCTCAGCCAACCCCTGTTTGACGGCGGCCAGCTGTCAGCCAGGCGTCGGGCCGCGATTGATGGCTACAAGGTCGCCCTCGCCCACTACCATGCGACCATCCTTGCTGCCTTCGCCCAGGTCTCAGACCGGCTTGAAGCGCTCGCCAACGATGCCAAAGAGGTCCGCGCTCAGTTGCGGGCAACACGTATTTCCATCGCCTCGCGCAATCTGGCGCGCCGCAGCTACAGCGTCGGCTATACCGGCATCCTCAGCGTCATCGATGCCGAACGTCAGACGGCACGGGCCGAGCTCGGACTGACCCGGGCCAAGGCCAAGCAGCTGATGGACATTGCCGCGTTATACGAGGCGCTTGGTGCGCCAAAGCTTGCAACTCGGGTTGGCAGCACGCCGGGGGCTAATCCCGTCAAATAAGGCATAACCTGTCTTTATGAGTACGGCCGACGCTTGGCGGTCTGCTACCATCAACGTCGCGTGCACGGCGACGTTGATCGCGCAACAGGCGAGGCTGCAAGCCCCTCCGTGGTACGCTCGCGCGAAAGCAAACCTGCGTCACCTAACGCTCGTCCGGCCTTGCGCATCCAGCTCGCCGCATCGAGCTGGGTCACAGCCGTACGCCTTCGCGCTTGATGTTTTCGATCAGCGCCGGATTGCTGAATATCTCCGGTCGATTGAATTCGTCCTCCCACAGCGGAAGCGGGTCAATCAGGACTTCAGTTTCGAGCATGACGTCGAACGCCACGCCGGCCATTTCGCGCGAGGCCTCATAGCGGTTTCCGCGTTCGCCTTTGAGAATCACAGCAAGGTCGGCGTCGCTGTTGGCATTGTACGTACCGCGTGCACGGCTGCCGAAAACAACTCCCCCGACCGCCGGAAACGTCCCCGCGATACGCTGCATGAAGTCGCGCACGGCGCGCTCCGTCTGCGCATCGAGCCTCGGCTTGACCGGCGCATCAGGCAAACCAGCCGCGTTCTTGGCCAGCCGCGAAATCGTACTCTTGCTGACACGGAAGCGACGCACCAGCTTGTCGAGAATGTTGAGAAGATCACGCGTCGTGCGCGCAAGCCGGTCAAAGCGGCTGACAACGACCACGTCGCCTTTGCCAACCTTAGCAAGCAAGCGATTGAGCTGCGGCCGATCGGCGTGTGCACCGGCGACATTCTCACGGAAGATATGAGCCACATCGCATCCGGCGGCCGTCAACGCCTCAATCTGGGCGTCAGATGTCTGGCCTTCCATCGAAATGCGGGCGTAGCCGTAAAGGGTCATACCAAAACCTGCTGAAAATCGCGCACTTTTGCAACTATCTTATGGACCACTTATCGCGCGATCCAAAAGCAAATGCACCTTTTGACCAGACGCCTGACGTAATTTGCCTGCACCTTGAAAGCGGATAGTGGCCACAAACTGGGTCGCGCGATGCCGGACGCAAAGCGGACCCGCGCCGGGCAAAGGCTGGACAAAATCCCGACGTGCGCTGCGCTACCTGAACATTAATCAGCGCACGACGTAAGGACGGCGATCACCGGCAAAGGCGATTTCAACACCAAGGCCCGCGCATCGATGCGTCGGCGACAGAACGATCCGGACCAAATCCGCATCGTCTACCAAAACCCGCCCCTTAGATCCGCTACAGGAATGCAAATGCACGCCTGCCCAGATAAATAGCGCTCCACCTGGGGTGCTCCGTCAGAAGCTGATCTTGATGCCGAGGGTAAAGCGCTGATCGGCGTGTCCACCTTTGCCGGCGATATAATCCTCGTAGGCAGCAAAGGGCTCCAGACCGTCGCTCATCTTGTAGCGGGCTTCAACGCCCAGGCGCAGGAGATTATAACGCTCACCTGCATCCTTGAGGCTGTTATACCCGCTGAGCTGCGCGCTGCGCACATAAAACACCTTCCCTGCCAGATCGAGACGGGGCAGGACCGGCGCCTCGATCTCCAGTTCCGTCCTGAACTGGGCAATACCGCCGTCGGTAAACACGCGCGGGCCCACATACCAGAGCCCGGTGATATCCCAGAAGCCGGGCTTGAAGCCGATCAGGTAATCGGGTTCGAGGGCATAATGCCCGCTGTCGAGACCAGGTATCTTGACCGCCGAACTGCCGGGAATGATGAGCGAGAGCCCCAGCGCATCGGAGAAGGCGTCGGTCTGTGTCAGCCCGTAATCGAGCCCGACCTCCTCGTCCTGCAGACCATCATTGGTGTTGTCGGTGGTATGACCATGTTTGGTCTTGGAGCGATAGAGAAAGCCATAGCGAAAGTCGTAGGTCAGCGAGAAGCCACTCCCAAGTCCCTCTTCGCCGGTAACCCGCAACTGGGTCTTTTCTTCCTTGGAACTGGGATAGGTCGCACTCGAAAAGCCTGTCGGCGAAAACGCCTGATCGCCGAAGGCATAGCGCACCATTGCCGAGACATCGCCACTGCCCGCGGCCGGAATATAGGCCCCGGCCTCAGCCCTTGGAGCCCGAAGCATCACGGCGCCCATGAGCGTGGCCAGGAACAGGCACGCAGGATGGATACGGAGCGGCTGCGGTGCACGCCCCGGACGGTCTTCAACGACAGAGATCATTCAGCAGCTTCCCCTTCAAGCCGATGTGAAACCAGGTGGGGCCGCGTGGATGTGTCATCCGCCTCACCCCACAGTGTGGCCCACAGGCGGGCATAGACACCCCCCTGCGCGAGCAGCCCGTCATGACGTCCGCGCTCCACGATGCGGCCTTCATCGAGGACGAGGATCTCATCGGCGGCAATCACCGTCTTGAGGCGATGGGCGATGATAAGGGCCGTGCGATTGGCGGTGAGCCGTTCGATCGCCTCCATCAGCCGATGCTCGGTTTCGGCATCAAGACTGCTGCTCGGCTCATCAAGGATGACAATGGGCGCCGCACTCAGCATGGCGCGGGCAATCGAAATGCACTGACGCTGGCCGCCGGACAAGGTCTGACCGCGCTCACTGATGACATAGTCATAGCCTCCCGGCAGGCGGCGGATGATCTCATCCACACCCACACGGGTCGCGGCCGCGATGGCATCAGCGCGGCTTGC
>JAJZDZ010000048.1 GCA_021851325.1 Pseudomonadota bacterium
AACGATCGATACCGGCTCCGAGTCTTTTTTATATCGTCCGAGAAGACGATATCCTTGTCATCGAGGCCGAACCCAAAGGGTTGGCAACGATCCTGACGGCACTCGACTTGAAGCTGGAAGAAGGGATCCCTGTTCCGCAAAAGGCGGATGTGCCTCAAGCAATTCCATCGCGAGAGGTCTCAACAGCAAAGCCGTCCGCTGACGCAGTGCCCGGTGTTGATGCCAGGACTTCGGAAAGGGGGGTGCGCTCTGAAGAAATCCTTCTGATGGAGTTCGTGGTCCTACCGCGATCCCAACTCGTCGGGCGCTCAGCCACGAGTATCCAGCTGCGAACTCGCTTTGGTGTGAACATGCTTGCGATTTCGCATCAGGGACACCGTTCTATCTCCCGCCTCCGCAATATCTTCTTTGAGGTGGGGGATGTGCTTCTGCTGCAGGGAACGTCCGATAATCTGCATGAATTTGCCACGCAGTTTGATTGCGCGCCTCTGGCTGAACGCCCGCTCAACCTACCTGACAGACGGCTGGCACTAACCGCGAGTATCATTATGCTCCTGGCAGTCAGCGGGGCGGCATTTGGTCTGCTTCCAGCGGCGATATCGTTCAGTGCAGGTGTTGTTGCCATGATCGCCTTCGGCGTCATCAGTCCACGCAATGTCTATAGCGCCGTAGACTGGCCGGTTGTGGTTTTGCTGGGTGCATTGCTTCCGGTGGCCGGCGCCCTTGGTACAACAGGTGGCGCCGGATTGATCGCCAACGTGATCCTGACAAAGATCGCGGCCGATAATGCCGTTCTGACGTTGTGCCTTGTGCTTGTCGTTACCACGCTGCTGACGAACTTCATGAACAATGCAGCAACGGCAGCGGTAATGTCTCCCATTGCCCTGGATCTGGCGTCGCGCCTTGGAGTTAATTCCGATCCGTTGTTGATGGCGGTCGCAGTTGGCGCGAGCTGTGCCTTTCTTACTCCGATTGGACACCAGAACAACGCCCTGATTCTTGGGCCGGGAGGCTTCCGTTTTGGCGATTACTGGCGTCTTGGATTGCCTCTCCAAATCATCGTGTTCGTCATCTCGGTGCCCGTGATTTTGCTGGTGTGGCCATTTAAGGGGTGAGGCGATTGCGGACGTTGTGAGCGTCATACGGGCGGAAGCTGCGCCGGGAGTCATTCGACCTCATAAATCATGGTGACGATTTTCTCCCAATAGCTGACTGGTAGCTATGGACGCGATAGTCACCATTACGTCGGGAGCTACGGATCGAAACCTACGATCCATCGGGTTGGCAAGCTAAGCTGCTTGAGGGAGCAGGGGAGGCTAAGACGAGGACATTAAACCGCGCCGGTGAGGGCGGCATAAATACCGAATGCTGCGGTGATGAACATCACGGTGCCGGCGATGAGCGCATAGCCGCCCTTAAGACGATCCGAATGGGGTAGAGCCCGTGCGGCAAGTGCGAAGAGGAAGCCAAGCACGATAGGCAGCAGCATTGCGTTGAGGACCTGTACGCCCACTGAGAGCGTCACGAGGTTGGTGCCGGATGCCACGAGTACGCCTGCGAGGACGAGGCAAAGAGTGAAAATGCCATAGAACCACGGTGCTTCCAGAGGGTGATCGGCGAGCGAGCGGCGATAGCCGGCAACCTCACCTACGCCCCAGGCGGCCGTCAATGACACCACGATGGTGGCCACAATGGCCGCACCGGACATGCCCAGCGCAAACACCGCGCGCCCGAGTTCCGAACCGAGAAAGGGTGTAAGGGCGCCGGAGATCTCCTGCACGGTGTCCAGAGGTGTGTTGGCATGCACGCGTCCGATTGTTGCGGCAGTGGCCACCAGTACGCCGATCATCACCAGTTGGGTGATCACGGCGCCGACGGCAGTTTCCCAGCGCAATGCGTTCAGATGCTCCCGTTTCATGCCTTTCTCGATCACTGCTGACTGCTGATAGAAGACCATCCACGGCATGATGACCGCCCCGATATTTGCGGTGGCGAGGTAAAGATAGTCATGGTCTGCCAGTGGGATGTGGAGCAGGGCTCGAGCCATGGCGTGTCCATCGGGATGGGCCCGCCAGGCGATCCAGATAAAGAGAAGTTCGAGCGCCCCAAATACGATCGCAATGCGCTCGACCGACCGATACGACGCTGTCCAGACAATGCTAACCAGGCCGCCGATGACGAGGACCATTGTTTGCCAGGCGGGAATGCCGAAGAGCAAGCCCACGCCGGCAAGACCGCTCAGCTCGGAAACCAGTGCGCCGATACAGGCGATGGCAAGCGTTGACACCGAAAGCCAGGCCCAGCCGCGACCGAAGCGCTCAAGAATCAGCTCGCCGTGCCCCCTATGGGTAACGACACCAAGGCGAACCGTGAGTTCCTGGACCACAAACAGAATCGGAATGAGGATCAGCTGAAGGAGCAGAAGCGTGTATCCGCGCTGGGCGCCGCTCTGTGCCGCCGTGATGATGGATCCGGCGTCCGTGTCAGCCAGCATGACCACGATACCCGGCCCCGAAACGGCAAGCACGCGGCGGAGCCAGGGCTTGTTGGGCATGGGGGGGGCTGCCAGAGGGCCGGAGTTGGACCCATTCGGCGGCATGGAAGACCTGTCAGTCATCAAATTCTCTTTTGGCAACAGTCCGATGCGGTTTCCCGCCTCGCCTTGCGGAAAATCAAACGCCCCGTCCTTGCGAATGACCCGCATATATAACCAGTTGCGAATCATTTGCAAGTAGCACCGTGGGGCGCCTGCTGTTGCCTCTCAGCAGAGGGGGCACATGAGCCGCAGAAAACCTCCCTGGCCGCTAGTACGGCTAATTTCATGGGTGTCATCGGACAGCAAGTTGCAGCCAGAAGGCGTGGGGTGCGGGCAGCGCGTCGGGGGCTGCCGCGCGCGAAAATCGATCACCCCCTGAACGGTTGAAGGTCGGGCCCACGAGCCTCCCCTTGGCTGGCGTAAGCCTAATGTCCGGCGATCAGCTCCGCGAACAGCCGCGCTCCTGAGTGAGAGAAGTGAAGAGCGCGTGACGCGTTATCACGCTTGACCCAACCCAGCTCTTCTATTCGTCCCAGCAAGGCGCGCCCAAGTGTCCCCCCCAAATGAGGACGCCGTTCGCTCCAGTCGAGACATTCGCGACACAGGGGCGAACGTTTGGCGCTCAGACTGTCAAGATCAATCTCAAGACCGCGGAAGAAGGCAGCGCCCGAAGCGCTCAAATTCACCATGCCATCGCTGCGGTTCAGCAACTTCCGCAAGATCAGGCTATCAAAAAGCCGTGTTCCCACTTCACCGGCGAGGTGATTGTAACAAACGCGGGCGTACCTGAGAGCTACGTCGTTCGGTCCAGGACGGATCCGCAGTTGGATGTCATCGCGCGCAAGCCCTATCAGAGATGCGAGAGAATGGACGACGTGGTCTCCTGCCAGAGTGAAGTATTTGTGGCGCCCCTGCTTGCGCAAGCACACCAGCTCGCCTTGCTGCAGCTTGGCGAGGTGAGAACTTGCTGTTTGGAGCGTCACTCCAGCTTCCCGCGCCAGTTCACCAGCGGTAAGTGCCTTGCCGCTCACCAGGGCCAGCAGCATGCTTGCGCGTGACGGGTCCGCGATGAGACTGGCAGCGAATACAAATTGCGGCTCTTTCCCCATACTTCGATCGTAACCGAAGTATGTGGGCGGGACAATCAAATTAAAGTGGGAGAGGCGCCGGTCCTCAGTCTTCGGGCAAGTCGCGTGATGTTGGGTAACAAGCGGGCGCTCGCGCGGCCTATTTTGAGGCTGCGCTAATCTCTGGAGAGCCGGGCGCCTCTCGCTCGGTCTGGGCTTGGATCTGCCGCCTATAAGCGGTGGGTGAACAGCCAATGGCCCTACTGAACGCGGTACTGAATGCGCTGACCGATTGGTAGCCGGCCAGCTCCGCAACCTCCGACAGGGGCTGTGTGGCCGCGGCAAGCGCGGCCTTGGCCAGCGACATCCGCCAGTTGGCGAGATAGGCGATGGGCGGCGCCCCGACTGTTTCGGCAAACCTCGCTGCAAAGGCAGAGCGGGACATGCCTGACCGCCGCGCGAGTTCGGACGCGGTCCACGGATATTTCGCGTCGTTATGGATGAGCTTCAGGGCAACGCTGATCTGCGAATCGGCAAGACCTTCGAGAAGGCCTGGGCGCACGGCATCTCCCTGATCCGATCTCTGGCGAAGCACCTCTACGAGAGTGATCTCGAGTAACCGGTCGAGAACGAGCGCCCGCCCTGGACGACTAATGACGGCTTCCTCACCGAGGAGCTGCAGCAGGACGCCCAACCGGCCGGCCACTACCTTATCAGCGTGGACATGGATGACGGGCAGCATGAGGTTCGCAAGCAGATCTGCGTTCTCGGCGGCAAATATAAAATGACCGGCCAGAAATCGGGTTATGGTTGGAACTGCGTCCGACGACAGCAAGCATTTCGGATCGTCGATATAGGCTTGAAACGGCGTTACCGGCCCCCCGCCTGGAGGGCAGGCACTCCAAATGGGAGGTGCAGCCATCAGCACGAAGTCACCGGGTTGCAGGTCGAACTGCAGCCCGTCGCTACGGTCGACCTGAACCCTCCCGTCAAGCACCTGCCCAAACACCACGGCGTTCACTGCCGGGAAGTGGATGGTCCAGGCATTGTGAGCCTCCACAACTCGCCATTGGAGCGCCTGGGGCCTCAGCAAGCTGATCATCTGCGACATCGGATCGATATCATCGGCTGGACTGAGGATACCCATTTGGACGATCCATAATCAAAATCGGATTCCTAATTATAGACACGCCATATCCCCTGAATAGACTCGATCAAACGGGCAAGTAGAACTTGGCCGTCCGGGAGACATCTGCATGCGTGTGTTTATGACCGGGGCGACGGGATTTATCGGTCGTGCCGTCACGAGGGATCTGATCGACCACGGCCATGAGGTTGTAGGTCTCGCCCGGTCGGTCGAGGCAGCCGACGTGCTGCGCAAGATCGGCGCCGAGCCTCACCGGGGCAGCGTGCACGATCTTGCCAGCCTGCGGCGCGGAGCCGCGTCGGCAGACGGCGTCATCCACCTCGCCTTCACCTTCGCACTGACCGAATTGCCGCTGAGGCGCCTCTTGGGTGTGTTTGCCGGTGGCTCTCCTGTTCGCATTCCTGAGCGCGTGATGGGCGCGCTCATGCAAACGGATCGCCTCGCCATTGATGCGCTTGGTGGCGCCCTGCAGGGCTCAGCCCGTCCGCTGGTCACGACTTTCGGGGTCATGGGCCTCGCAGCCTCTGGTGAGCGCGCTGCGCGTCTGGCAGTGGAGGCCGATCCGCCGAACCCTGAGTCACCCGGCTATGGTCGCGCTCTAAACGAGTACGCAGTGGATTTCTGGGCTGCGCGAGGGGTTCGCGCCTCGATCATGCGCCTGGCACCATCGGTCCATGGGGAGGGGGACAAGGGTCTTGTTCCCCAACTGATCGCCGCGGCGCGGAAACGGCGCGAAGCGATCTATGTGGGCGACGGTGAAAACCGCTGGAGCGGGGTTCACCGTCAGGACGCAGCGACTTTGTTTCGCCTAGCCCTGGAAGGCGGCACCGCCGGGAGCCGCTACCATGGCATCGCAGAGGAGGGCGTGCCGTTTAGATCGATCGCGGAGCTAATCGGCCACCGGCTCGGGGTGCCTGTTCGATCCCGGACGATAAAGGAAGCAACCAGGGCACTTGGCTGGTTCGGCCCGTTTATCGCGGTCGATAATCCGGTGTCCAGCGCCCAGACACAAAGCAATCTTGGCTGGAGCCCAACGGGTCCGACTCTGCTGGCGGACCTCGATCGCGACAGCTACTTTTCCCAGTAGCACGGAGGTTCCAGTGCTGTCCGTGCATGTGAAGGCCGGTGCTGGGCGCTCTCACCAGCAGCGGGTCGGCATCTCCGACAAAGCAGGGCAGTATCGTCATGCCAAGTCCCTGCCACACCGCCGCGATCTGTGTCTCGCCATCCGTGGTCTTGCATGGAACCCCTTCGGCGCGGACCTCGCCTTCGCGCGCCCCGATCGATCTGACCTGCCGCTGGATGACATCTCAGTGGCAAGTCAACCAATGGCGGAGGCATCGAATGACCACACCACACCCTTCCTGGCGCGACATATTGGCCAGGCAAAGACGATTACAGCGCAATGTGCATGAGCACCGGGCGGAATGCTTTTGCTCCGGAAGCGTAAAGGGCAGAAATTCCAGCTCCTATTCATGTCATCCCGTGACGGCCACCCGCGCAAAGCGCGCCGGTGGCATTCCGACATGGCGCGCGAAAGCGGTGCTGAACGTGCTCGCCGAGCCATAGCCTACCCGTGCGGCGACCTGCTCGATCGCGAGTTCGCGGCTTCGCAACAAACGCTTGGCGAGCGCCATGCGCCACGTGAGCAGATATTCCATCGGCGGCATTCCGACGATCCGATTGAAGCGGGCAAAGAAGGCCGAGCGCGACATCGCGGCTTCCGCAGCGAGATCTGCAACCGTCCAGCCCTGGGCCGGCTTGGCATGGATGGCGCGCAAGGCCGCCACCAGGCGGTCGTCGGACAGCCCGCGCGCAACACTCGGCATGGAAGTGTTATCGGTGCCACAACGCAGCGCTTCGATCAGCAGCACTTCAAGCAGACGCTCCACTATCAGTTCTCGCCCCGGCCGCGTGTTCCGGGTCTCGTCCCCGACCAGCTGCATGAGCGTCGCAAGTCGCGGCTCTCCGCGCGCGATGACCATCGACGGCAGCAGGGAGACGAGCAACGCCGCATCCGGTGAGGCGAAGCTGCACAACCCGACCTGCATTCGAAGATTTACCGGCGTGTCCCACCGGCCGACGCGGAAGCGCCCTTCGTCAAGCTCAACCGGCCGCATGTCAATTCCATGAGGTGGCGCTTCGATGCTCTCGATGACTTGGTTGTTGGTTGCGGGCGACAGCAGGAAATCGCCAGCGCGCACGATGCTCGGCGCATGGCCCGGGCAGAGCACACGGCACTCGCCTTCCAGGACCGCGAAATAGACGGGCTTGCCTTCGACATCGCGGCGGATCCGCCAGCGTCCGGCATACTCGACCAGCTTGGAGAAGCTGGCAGACGGCTGGAGCAGGGTCACGATCTCGGCGAGCGGGTCTACGGTCATGCCAGGACTATCGCAAATTTATTTAGGACTTTCACCCATGGAACGTCCCGCCTGCGCTGGCCATCTTTCGATTGTCTTCAACAATGCGGAGCAATGTCATGCCCAACGTCCTCATCACCGGCTGTTCCTCGGGTTTCGGCCTCGAAACCGCGAATCTGTTCCTTGAGCGAGGCTGGAAGGTGATTGCCACGATGCGCAAGCCGAATCCTGCCATCCTGCCGGCCTCCGACAATCTCGTTGTCCTGCCGCTCGATGTCACCGATCCCTCGAGTATCGCCAGCGCCATGGAAAAAGCCGGTGCGATCGACGTGCTGGTCAACAACGCCGGCTTCGGTGCGGCGGTGCCGATCGAGTTGATCGAGCCCGATACGGCAAGGCAGTTGTTCGAGACCAACACATTGGGCACGCTGGCCATGCTGCAGGCGGTCCTGCCCAAGTTTCGGAAGCGCCGGTCGGGCGTAATCATCAACGTCACGTCCACAGCGACGCTCAGGCCACTGCCGCTCGTCAGCGTCTATCGCGCGAGCAAAGCCGCCGTGAACGCACTCACAGAAAGCCTGGCGGTCGAAATGCAGCCGTTCGGCGTGCGGGTGCATATCGTCCTGCCCGGTCGCTCACCCGAAACCCAGTTTGGCGAGAATGCCATGCCGCATCTGCGCGGGCTCGACAACCCCGACTACAAGCCGCTGATCGAAACCATGATCGCCAATTTCCGTGACGACAAAGGTCCCGTCACGCATTCCAGCGATGTCGCGGAAGCGATCTGGCAGGCGGCCACCGATGCGAACGCGCCGCTCCACATTCCGGCGGGGGCCGATGCGGTGCAATGGATGGCGTAGGCCAGTTGATCGCGCTGCCCCGGCCTCATAATCACCGACACTCAAGGAAACGCTTCCTGTTCACCCGGTCGTAACCCCAGCACCGAGTGGAACAACGCTACGCTCGCCATCAGAGAACCTCCCGCTTTGAGCCAATCATGCGCTGCGGACGACTTTCGTTCTTGGGCGAGCGCCAGCGCTCCGCCAATTTCGCCTTGCGACAAGCCAAATCCTCTTATCGGCGCGAACCTGAAGGTACTTTTTCACGGGAGTCTATGCTTATAGCTCCCCAGCCCTTTGACGCGGCTTTACACCGCGCCAGACGTGGGAAAAATGGGAGTTGTGAGATCAGAAACGGAGAACGCCAGCCTGGCGGATGTACATTGCGACGGGAAAACAATTACAGGCCAACAACATTAGCCGCCGAAACTACGCTATTGCCGCCGTTGGTATCGGTCACTCCCACTCAATAGTTCCGGGTGGCTTTGAGGTGACGTCGTAGACGACACGGTTGATGCCACGGACTTCATTGACAATACGCGTTGCGGTGCGCGACAGAAACGCATGACTGAAGGGATAGCTATCGGCCGTCATTCCATCCGTGGAGGTTACGGCTCTGAGGGCGCAGACATAATCGTATGTGCGATCGTCGCCCATCACACCGACCGTCTTGACCGGCAATAGAACCGCAAACGCCTGCCAGATCTCGTCATAAAGACCAGCATTGCGAATTTCCTCAAGATAAATGGTGTCGGCACGGCGGAGGATTTCAAGCTTTTCTGCGGTAATCTCGCCTGGAATGCGGATCGCAAGACCGGGGCCGGGAAAGGGGTGTCGTCCCACAAAATGCGCGGGTAACCCAAGCTCGCGACCAAGTGCGCGCACTTCATCCTTGAAGAGTTCACGCAGAGGCTCAACCAGCTTCATTTTCATGCGTTCGGGTAGACCACCGACGTTATGGTGCGACTTGATCGTAACCGATGGGCCGCCAGTTGCTGAGACGCTCTCGATAACGTCGGGATAAAGTGTTCCTTGCGCCAGAAATTCAGCGCCGCCAACCTTTTCCGCTTCCGCATCGAACACATCGATGAAGGTTGACCCAATAATCTTACGCTTTTTCTCCGGATCGCTCACGCCTTCAAGCCGTTTGAGAAACAGCTCGCGGGCATCTGCGTGGACAAGCGGGATATTGTAGTGCCCACGAAAGAGCGAAACCACTTCTTCGGCCTCACCGGCACGCATCAAACCGGTGTCAACGAAAATGCATGTCAGCTGATCACCAATCGCCTCGTGAATGAGTACCGCGGCCACCGAGGAATCAACGCCGCCAGACAGACCGCAGATCACACGGCTCTTGCCAACCTGGTTACGGATTTTCTCGATTTCATGGGCACGGAATGCCTTCATGCTCCAGTCCGCAGGGATGTTTGCGACCCTTTGCACAAAATTGCTCAGCAGCGCTGTGCCGCGCGGCGTATGCACGACCTCCGGATGAAACTGCACGCCATAGAGTCTGCGCTGTTCATTGGCGATCGCGGCAAACGGGGCACCGTGGCTGACGGCGATGGGATGAAAGCCTTCCGGCAGAACGGTTACTTTATCGCCGTGGCTCATCCACACATGGTCATTGCCACCGAGCCCCCAAACGCCTTCAAACAGTGGGGACTGGCCTACGATCTCAATGTCGGCGCGGCCAAATTCACGGGAGCCATGGCTTTCGACCTTGCCGCCAAGCTGGGCAACCATGGTCTGCTGGCCGTAGCAGATGCCAAGAACCGGAACGCCCAGCTCAAACACCGCCTGGGGAGCACGCGGTGTCCCGGACTCCGTCACACTGGCCGGTCCCCCGGAAAGGATGATGGCCCGGGGCGGACTTTCTTTCAGAGCCTCGTCGGCCTTGTGGAAGGGAACAATTTCGCAATAGACGCCGCCCTCGCGCACGCGCCGCGCGATCAGCTGTGTCACCTGCGAGCCGAAATCGATAACAAGAACTGGAGCCGCCATGAGGGCGAGCCTATAGGAGGAGCCTCAGCGCTTGTCCAGCGACGCCTTAGCAGCCTCCTGTTTGGGAGTGCTCTGGGGGGCGGACATGGCCGCTGCAAGGTCCTGCGCCTGTGGACAGTGTGCGCCGCAGACATGGCGCAGGCGGGTGAGATAACCCTGGGCACCATTGCGGTCACCGAGGGCAAGGTCGGTTCTGCCGGCTCCCTCGAGAGCGGGGATCATTTTAGGGTTGAGGTAAAGCGCCTCGGCGAAATATTTGCGGGCGAAATGATTTTCCCCGTGGCGGGCATAGAACTGGGCGAGGGCCAGATAGCTTTGGGCACGCGACGGCTTTGCCACGACTGCGGACTGATAGAGCATGCTTGCTTCGTCCAAATGTCCCGCAAGTTCGGCGGCATGGGCGCGCTGTTCGAGGCGCTCCGGTGATGCGGCCTGGGACGGCACGCTGGCCAATACCGCCAGAACCGCGGCGGTGGCGACGAGGCGAATGTGATGCACCTTGTACTCCTTCGCTATTGCGCTTTGGGCTCAGCCCCGGGTCAGTATTGCCGTAAAAAAGCCGTCCGTCTGCGTCATATAAGGACTGGCTTGAAAGAATTCACCTATTCCCGTCAAGGGGGGGTGATCTGGCAGCTGGTTCCAGACCGACGCCGCGGGGATTACGGAAAGGTGCGGATTGCGGGCGCGGAATGCGGCGATCCGCTCCTCGTTTTCGCACCTCAATACAGAGCAAGTGGCATAAACCAGCCGCCCGCCAGGGGCGAGGAGGCTTGCGCCGCGGTCCAAGAGTTCATCCTGCAGCCTTTGGAACATGGCAAGGCGCTCTGGGGTAAGGCGCCATTTCTGGTCCGGCTGGCGCCGCCAGGTTCCGCTTCCGGAGCAGGGGGCATCGACCAGCACCCGGTCAAAACGGCCCGCAGGGTTCGCTTCGGTGCGGATGATGCGGACACCCGCCCGCACCGCACGCGGTTCCAGCTGGGCGAGGCGGCTGGCGGCGATATCGCTGGCGATGATCTGCCCCTGATTTTTCATGAGGGCTGCCAGAGCCAGGGATTTGCCGCCGGCGCCGGCAGCCAGATCACAGACCTGCATCCCGGGCCGCACATCGGTGAGCGCGCAGGCGATCTGTGCGGACTCATCCTGGAACTCGAAGGCACCATCGCCAAAGAGGGTTGTACGTTCCAATCCGGAAGCCCCGGGTGGGATTCTAAGACCTGTGACCGCGTAGGGAACTGCTTCGGCAGCGAAGCCCTGTGCGATCAAGGCCTCGGCGACCTTCGCACGGTCAGCCTTGAGCGTGTTGACCCTCAGATCGATGGGGGCGCGCTGCTGCATGGCCGTCATTTCGGACAGGAGGTTATTGCCAAACCTCTGCCGCAGCTCCTCTTCGAGAAATGCCGGGAATTCAGCTTGAACCCAAAGTGGCGGTGGGTCCGACGGCGGGATTTCCAGCGCCTGAACTTCGCTCTCGGAAAGAGGGGCTGGGCCATGCGGCAGCCCTGAAAAGAGCGCTTGGACATCTTCGCCGTCTGCAAGCAGGGAAGCGATCATGAGCGCCCGCGGATCCTCGCGGCGCATGCGAAAGGCGTAATGCGCCCGCTGGCGGTACACGGCAAAAACATGGGCGGCGACCGCGGCGCGATCTTTGGAACCTGCGTAACGGCGATTGCGGAAATATTGGCGCAGCGCCCGGTCGGCCGGCAGCGCCGAGGTCAGAAGGCTTTCCAGAATTTCAATGGCAGCCTGGACGCGCGCGGCCGGAGTCAAGGTTACTGTGCACCGGGGTAATTGGGACTTTCGCGCGTCACCACCACGTCATGAACGTGACTTTCACGCAGTCCCGCGCCGGTAATACGCACGAACTGCGCTTTGCTGTGCAGCTCGGCGATGTTGGGCGAACCTGTCAGCCCCATCGCCGCGCGCAGCCCGCCAATGATCTGGTGCACGACATTGGCGACCGGTCCCTTGTAGGCAACCTGCCCCTCGACCCCTTCGGGTACTAGCTTCAGGGCATCGCGCACCTCAGCCTGGAAGTACCTGTCTGCCGAGCCGCGGGCCATGGCGCCTAAGGAACCCATGCCACGGTAGCCCTTATAGGACCTGCCCTGGTAGAGAAAGACCTCTCCCGGCGCCTCTTCGGTACCAGCAAGCAGGGAGCCGACCATGGCTGCGTGGGCGCCGGCGGCAATGGCCTTGGCCAGGTCGCCAGAATATTTGATGCCGCCATCGGCGATCACCGGAATATTGGCCTTTCGTGCGACATCAACGGCATCCATGATGGCCGTCAGCTGGGGCACGCCAACCCCTGCGACAATGCGGGTTGTGCAGATCGAGCCCGGTCCAATTCCAACCTTGACCGCATCAGCACCGGCGTCGATCAGCGCCTTGGCACCATCGCTGGTCGCAATGTTGCCGGCAAGCACCTGCGTGTAATTGCTCTGCGCCTTGATCTGTCGGATGGTCTCGAGCACGTTCCGCGAGTGACCGTGACTGCTGTCGACGACGATCAGGTCGCATTCCGCATCGATGAGCGCCAGCGCGCGGCGAACGCCATCCTCGCCGACGCCGGTCGCGGCGCCCACGCGCAGACGACCGCGCTCGTCTTTGGCGGCGTGGGGAAATTTCTGAGCCTTTTCGATATCCTTGACGGTGATCAATCCGACACAGCGATAAGAACCGTCGACCACCAGAATTTTTTCAATGCGATGCTGGTGCAGGAGGCGTTTGGCCTCATCCATGCTGACCCCTTCGCGCACCGTGACCAGTTTGTCCTTGGTCATCAATTCATGAACGGGTTGGCGCGGATCATCAGCGAAGCGCACGTCGCGATTGGTCAGAATACCGACCAGTTTGCCCGCCCCGTTACGGGCTGGCGATTCCACGACCGGAATTCCGGAGATGCGGTGACGCTCCATGAGCGCCAAGGCGTCGGCAAGTGTCGCCTGAGGGGAAATGGTCACGGGATTTACGACCATTCCACTTTCATATTTTTTGACCCGCCTGACGTGCTCGGCCTGCTCCTCGATGGCCAGATTCTTATGGATCACGCCCAGGCCACCGGCCTGTGCCATCGCAATCGCAAGGCCGGCCTCCGTGACCGTGTCCATCGCGGCCGAGATCAGGGGGATGGCAAGTTCGATAGAATTGGTCAGGCGGGTGCGGGTATCAACGTGACTGGGAAGGACTTCCGAGGCTGCCGGTACCAGCAGCACATCGTCGAAGGTGAGCGCTTCGCGAATGTTCAAGGAGGGCTCCTTTGCCGTCGGGTTCCGGAGCCCGGAGGCAATAGCAGCCCGTCTTCGCCCGTGCAAGCGCAAGCTAA
>JAJZDZ010000013.1 GCA_021851325.1 Pseudomonadota bacterium
CAAGGCCGTGCCCCATCAGATCAACGAAATTGTTACAATAGAAGCCATCGATCCATTCCGCCGGGCAGTCCTGCAGCGTTTCCCCGAAGCGTTTCAGGGGATTGCGGCCGCCTTCCACGTGCGGATAATCCGACGAGAACAGGCAGATCTCGGGCCCCGAATTGGCGATGATCCAGCCGGCATCCTCATGCGGGTAAGGGGTGACGCGGACCTGACGGCGGACAAATTCGGAAGGCAGGAGCGAGAGCGTTTTGAGGCGTTCCTCGCCCTTGCGGAAGGCATTGGCACCGGCATCCATGAAGCGCATCCAGCCCGGCAGCCAGGAGGCGCCCAGTTCGATGACACCAAATTTGAGCCTGGGGTAGCGGTCGAGCACGCCATCGAAGATCAGCGCCGCCAGCGTCAGCATGACCGAATGGGGAATCATCATGTAGCTGAGTGAGGTGAAATTTTCTTCGCCGCCATGAAAGTCCTTTACCCGTGGCAGACCATTGTTGAAGTAATCCGGATTGATCTTTTCCTCGCCGCCGACGTGAAAGAGGATCGGCAGGCCGGTGTCTTCGGCCAGCGCCCACAAAGGTTCAAAACCGATATGGCTTGGCGCGTGACCGGGCGGGCAGCGCGAGGGCAAGGTCAGGCCCTTGCAGCCCAGTGCGATGGCTTCCAGGGCACAGGCGAGGGTACGGTGGGGTTCGGCCAGGGGAACATAGGCGGTGGGCAGAAACCGCCGGTCAATGCTGCAAAAATCCGCCATCATGCGGTTATGGGCCGAGGCGGTCGCATAGGCGAGATCCACATCGCTGCGGTCCAGGTCGAAATTGCCAAGGCTCCAGGTGGTGAACACGAGCTGACTGGCAAAGCCCAGCGCATCGAGCGCCCGCGGCCGCTCCGCCGCGATGAACGCACCCAAGGCTTCGTAGTTCTTGCGGGTCAGGATGTTGGTGAGGGCTCCGGCCTGAAACTTGGGGTCCTCATGCTGGATACGGGCGCGCTGTGCCCAGGCCCCATCACGCGGCCAGTCCTTCAGTTTGGGCAAGGCGTCATAAGCGGCGCGGAATTTGGGATCGAGATAGTCGTCCAGACAGTCTGCCAGTTCCATCAGATGGGAATCGGCATCATGCACGATCCGACCCTCGACATAGGCCATCGACAACTCCCCAAATCAGACCTTGGTGCCTAAATACTAGCGGCTGTTTTGCAAGGAGCAAGCGAAGCGCAAGAATCTGCGCTGACAAAATGCGATGCGCGAAAAAGTATAACAGTTTCATGCAGCAAAACGCGACATGATGACATTCGAAATGCAAATAGTTCCACGTTACTGGACTTAAATGTCACCTTCAGGGGCAAAATGCAGCGCTGCGCCGCGCGTGAACTGACTGACTGTCAGCACTCCTATAAGGCATCATCTGCTGCGCTCAACTGCGAGCCGCGGTTCCGGTCTGAAGCCTGGTGCGCCCTGTATTTGATCCGGACCGGCGCAGCTGCCACCCGGCCTCTGCGGTCACGACCGCGCGCTGGCCGCGCAGCCCACGGCGATACCCTGTTGGCGAAGGACGGGGCGGCCGCAGAAACGTGTCGTCTTAAGGACTGAGTACGCCGGTAAAGAAAGCGGCAGCGTTGCGGCCAAGCGTTCGGGTACGGTAGCCGCCTTCCTGGATGAAAGCGGTGGGCCGTCCCAGCGCCGCAATCGCCTTGCCCACAGTCTGAAAATCGCCCGGCCGCAACTTCCACGAGCCGGTGGGATCCGAGGCGGCGGTATCAAAGCCGAGCGCGACCACGAGGTAATGCGGATCGAAGCTCCCGATGCGCTTCAGCGCCACCCCCAGCGCCCGCATAAAGCTGTCCACCCCGGCATGCTCCTCCAGCGGAAGGTTGAGATTGAAATGGACACCGGCGCCGCTGCCCGTCTCATCGGCAAAGCCGCTGAAATAGGGATAGGCAAAGCTCGGATGGCCATGGATCGAGACTGTAAGCACATCCGTGCGCGCATAGAAGATTTCCTGCGTGCCATTACCATGGTGATAATCGATGTCGAGCACCGCAACCCGGCCATAGCGCGACAGATAGTTGGCCGCGATGGCGGCATTGTTGAGATAGCAGAAACCGCCAAAGGCGCGGCGCTCGGCGTGATGGCCGGGCGGGCGGACCAGGGCATAGGAAAATCTGCGCTCTTCCAGACAGAGGGCAGCCGCAGTCAGGGCACAGTCAGCCGCCCCACGGGCGGCCGGCCAGCAATTGGCGTTGATGGGCGTAAAGGTATCGATGCAGAAATAGCCGGCGAGGAGGGCAAGATCCTTGGGCGGCTTCTCACGGTTGCGAATGGGAAACACATAAGGATAGGTGCTCTTGCCCGCCGGCATGCTCGCCGACAGATTGCGAATAAAGGCAATCAGCGCCGGATCATGTACCGCGGCGACATGGGCGTCAGGAAAATGGCGGGCCTCGATGCGTTCCACGGCCACGCTGCCGGACAGCCCGTCGAGGATCGAGGAGATGCGCACCGGAGCCTCGACATAGCCGCGTTCGCGCACATGGAAGATTTCATGACCCTGATTGACGATCAGCGCCAGGCGACGGTGACCGTCAGCCGGCTTCACGAGCGCGCGCAGCCGTGGCGGACGGGCCAGACTGACTGGATCTTCACGGATCGAGGCCAGCACCTTGCGGTTATAATCAGGCGGACAGAGCGCGCCATATTTGCGTTCCAGCAAAGCGCGCATAACCTCGCGGCAGAACGAAGCCCGCAGGGTCTCAAGAACACCACAGCCATCAAATACCAGATGGGGTGGACAGCTGTCGCTGTCGCTGAGCGGCGTCTCATAAAGCGTGCCAGCAATAGGATAGGCACCAAACCGGGCATAGAAGGCAAGGCGCCGGCGGTTTTCTTCGAGTTCTTCGGCTGTAAGTTTACAGTGTGCAGCATCACCGGGCAGCACCTCAAAGAAGAGTGCAAGACCGAGGCCGGCGGCGATTTCGCGCAAACGCTGGTAAAGCGCTCCACCAACGCCACCGCCGCTGCGGCCGGGCACGGTCGCAAGATAATCAAGAAACAGAAACGACGGCTTGATGAAGCGATAAGCCAGAATGCAGCCGCGTATGCGCAACGCGGCATCTTCGGCAACCAGCACGATCGGCGCCATGCCCTGCTGTGCCGGTCGCGCCAGCTTGCGCTCAAGCCCGGTGATGTCTTCCTTCCGTGCCGCTGAGAACCGCGCGGCAAGAATGGCCTCGACCTCCTGCAATGCGCGAGCATTGGCCGGGGTAAATCCGTCAGCGATACGGCGAATGCGAAACAATGAATGATCCGTCTTGATGCAACGCAATCCTAAAGAACCTTGCGGCGTTTACAAAGCGGGAACTCGGCGCAGAGGCGATGAGCAGATCGTCGTCCCACGCCGCAGAGGGATCTTCTGTGAGAGATCCAGAACGCAAGGAGCGCTTTTCGTGAACAGCACAACTCGGAAGTTTCTCGCGGTCCTGGCCCTTGCCAGCGCCGCGGTTACGGTTACCGCCACAGCAAATGCGGCGGAGGTGAAGGCCGGCATGCTGACCTGTCACGTCTCAAGTGGCTGGGGATTTGTCTTTGGCTCGTCCAAGGATCTGCGCTGCGTGTTCCAGCCTGCCGAAGGCGCCGTGGAACATTATCATGGCACCATCAACAAATTTGGTGTCGATCTGGGCTACACCCAGGCCGGAGTGATCGTCTGGGGCGTCTTTGCGCCCTCCTCCACGGTCCATTCCGGAGGCCTCTCGGGTCATTATGTCGGCGCAACGGCGCAGGCCACCGCCGGTGTCGGTCTGGGCGCCAATGTCCTGGTCGGCGGTTTCAGACATTCGATCATGCTGCAGCCGCTGAGCATCGAGGGTAGCACCGGGCTCAACGTGGCCGCGGGCATCGGGTCGATCACTCTGCACCACGTGCCAATGCGCTGACCTCCCACTCCAGGATTGCCAGGCCGGTCTTCCAGCAAGCTCGGCCTGGCAGTGCCGGAGCGACTTAAAACTCGCCGGACTGGCGCAGGCGTTTGATCAGAAGATCATCGACAATGAGCCGGCGTACGCGGGCACGACGGATCTCAAGCTGGCGCACTGCCAGATAGCCGATGGCGATGGCGCCGACGGCGCAGGCGCCCACCGCCCACATGCCAAGGGCAGAGGCGGCGGTAAGCCTTGCGGCGGATGAAAGCGAACTCAGGGATGGGCCATTTGCGGCCACAGCATTCTGCGTCATCAGAGCGGCACTGCCTTCCAGAAATAGCGGATAAATCCGCGTTTGGGGTCAAAGTCCTTGATGCGAAAGGCCATGCGCACCCGGGCCCCGGAATCGACCTGACCTTCATCCACGTCGGTGATGTCAGCCATGAAGCGCCCGCCTTCGGCGAAGGTGATCATGCCATAATGGTTGGGCGGCGACATCGAATAGGTCAAGAAATCTGCCGACCACGATAAGACACTGCCTTCGCGCTCGGCGAAGCTGTAAGGCTCCTGGCTGTCGACCGCCTTGCAATTGGGATTGACACAGATTCGCGAGCGCGGGAACTGGGCGGTCCCGCAGCGGGCGCACTTGCCGCCGACAAGGCTGGTCAGCATGTCCGACTTGCGATGCTGCACCGTGAGCGCGGTCTTTTTGTCGACCTCCGCCCGCATGCCCTTTTCGAGTTCGATCAGCCCGTTGAAGGCCAGATACTTCAGGTAATTGGTTTCCTCCTTGCGCCGCGACAGGGCGGCCATGAGGCTGCCGCGCTGGGCCTCGGCGAGTGTCGGCGTGGTCTCGAACAGCAGCACATCACAGCCATTGCCGAACTGGGCGACGAGGATCTTCTCGCCGGGCTTGGCGCGCTCGAGCGCGGCGATCAGCATCAGGAGCGGCTGGGCTGTGCCGGCATCGCCGATGCGATCGGCAAAATCCTCGACCAGATGCTCAGGATTAAGCCCGCATTGCTTGGCAATGCTGGCATCGAGCTTGGCGAACGCGGTGGGAATGACGATGTGGGCAATGTCGCTGGCGCTAACTCCAGCCTTCTCCAGAAGGGCCTTGACCGCGGTTGGCACGATCTTGCTGTAGCCCTCATCGCGGATCCAGCGTTCCTCCCAGCCATAATCGAACTCCTCGCCGGCACCGCGAAAATGATCGATGAAGTCGATGCTGAGGGTGTGGCTGGCGATGAAGCGGGCCCGGACATTGTCCTGGCCAAGTTCGAGGGCTCCACCGGCATCGCCATAGGAAAGCTCCTGGCTGCTGGCGACGCGCGCCTTGCGTCTGTCGCTTGCCACCACAAGCGCAGCTTTGGCCCGGCTGGTGCCGACCGCATCAAGGGCGGCGAGCAGCGCCGAGGTGCCGGCCCGCTGCGAGCCGGTGACATCGAGCGCCGCAACCGCCTCCGGTAGTCCGAGCGCGCGGGCGGCAATTCCGGCATTGAGGCGATCGCTGAAGGGCATCGTGGTCGAGGCGAAATAAAGCGCATCGAGGTGGGCACGGCCGATGAGCGGATCGGGCGTGGGCAGACAGCCGCGTCCGGCCTCCACGGCCATGGTGAGTGCATCCTCATCCCAATTGGCCATGGCCCGTTCGCCCTTGGCCCGCGCCAGAGCCGGGGCAAACCAGGCATTGGCACTGCCAACGCTTTTGCGCTGAAGGCGCAGGCGCGGCACATAAGCTCCCCAGGAGGTGATCCCGATCATGACACTGCCTCGTCGATAGATTTTGCCGCAGCAAACCAGCTTTGGCTGGCCGTGACAATCCGCACAGCAACTTTACGCTGCGTGACGATTTCTCAATGTGGCAGCCCGTTTTATCGCGTCCGGGAACCCCAAACATGGACGCCTCGCGGCTTTGCCGCTAAGACAGGCCCGAGGCCCTCACCCATCGTTCAGACGCACTCATGATCAAACCCGTTCGCAAAGCCGTCCTGCCCGTCGCCGGCATGGGGACACGTTTTCTGCCCGCCACCAAGGCCGTGCCCAAGGAGATGCTCCCGGTCGTCGACAAACCGGTGGTCCAGTACGCCGTCGAAGAGGCGATGACAGCGGGCATCGAGCAGTTCATTTTCGTCACCGGACGGGGCAAGCACATCATCGAAGACCATTTCGATCATGCCTATGAGCTCGAGGCACTGCTGCGTGAACGGGGCAAGACCGAGGCGCTCAACGGACTTCTGGAAAATCTCCCGGTGACCGGCTCGGTGAGCTTCACCCGTCAGCAGCGCCCGCTCGGCCTTGGCCATGCGGTCTGGTCGGCGCGCCATCTGGTCGGCGACGAGCCCTTTGCCGTGCTCCTGCCCGACGATCTGATGGTGGGTGAGCCCTCCTGCATGGCCCAGATGATCGACGCCTATCACCGCGTGGGCGGCGGGGTCATCGTCGCCGCCGAAGAAAAGCCGCTCGAAGAGGTCAGCCGCTACGGTGTGATCACTCCGGGCGTCGTCCGCGGCAATGCCGTCGAGGTCAAGAGCGTCATCGAAAAACCCAGGCCCGAAGTTGCCCCCTCGCGCCTCTGCGTCATCGGACGCTACATTCTGCAGCCGGAAATCTTTGCCGAACTCGACAAGCACGAAACCGGAGCCGGTGGCGAGATCCAGCTCACCGATGCGATGGCACGGCTGATCGGACGCATGCCCTTCCATGGCGTCAAGACCAATTGCGCCCGCTTCGACTGCGGCGACAAGGTCGGCTTCCTGCAGGCCAATGTTGCCGTGGGACTGACCCGTCCTGACATTGCACCGAGCCTGCGCAAGATCATCGATCAGTTTACCCGCAACTGAGCGCGTAGCGCGCCCGCACGTCCAATGGCGAGCAGGCCAATGCGTCTGCTCCTGCCTCAGGCCGCGGCGCGCGTTCAGACCCGTCGCGCGGTACCGGCTTCATAGAGAACCAGATTGCGCTCGCCAATGGCGAGCGCCGGCCATGCCGCCCGCCAGGCCGCCAGATGCTCCGAGGCCAGATGTCGGTCGAGCGCAGCCTGATCCTCCCAGACCTCGGTGATGCGAATGAGACCCGCTTCCAGAACATCTTCGGCATAGGCGTAGGCCAGACAGCCCGCCTCGGCCCGGCTCTGTGCGACCATCGTCGCCATGACGCTGCGGGCGGCCGACAGATTTTCGGCCGGAAGCCGAATGGTACCAATGATCACGAGCATCGCCTGCCTCTGCGTTCGCGTGCGATCCCGCCTCCCTGCCGCTCGGCGCGAAAGGCAAAGACCAGTTCGGCCGGCAGCTGAGCAGTCCCCAGTGTCTTCGGCAAGCGCCGTGCATCCAGATCCCCGCGGACGCGTGCAACCTGCTTCTTGCGCACCAGGATCTCCCGCGGCCACGCCTGCTTGCCCGCGCCGAACTGCCCGGTGAGGAGATCGCGCACCGCACACCTGTTCTCGGCCCTGAGGCCGTTGGGCTTTGTACGCGTTCCGGCAGCAGCGCAAAAGGCATTGAGGAGTAGAGAAGGCGCAAGCCGTAATCCCAAGCGCGCTGCGATCAGCGCCGGCCTTCGGGCGCGTTATGACGCGCGCCCATCCCTCGGCTGCAACGCCAAAATCAGCGCGCGGAGTTAGATGCGGCGCAATATCGCAATCATGCGCGCGGTCACGCATGCGGTGCTGGCGCGCAGACAATCGCGTTTCCGACCATCCCTTTAATGCGCAATCGCATTCCTGCCAGCTGATGCGACACGACATGATGCAGCGCACAGGTTCGGCGTTGCTACGTCATGCCGCATTCTGGGCAGGAAGAGGCGGTGAGAACGTGATGGCGCGCAGACTTGCCGATCTACCTCAGAGGCGCAGAAAAACCAGCGGGGCGAAATTCATGGCAATGCAGGTTGCGAACACGGCGCTGTGCCCGGACGTACCGGGTCTGCCCAGATGCGAGTTGTATGTCGAATTGCCCGAAACCGGATTTGAGGAACCGCTGAGCGGCCTGAAGCAGGAGACGCTCGAACTCGTCCGCCGTTTCGCGAGGGAGGTGATGCGCCCGGAAGGTATCAAGCTCGACAGGCTCAGCGCCGAGGAGATGATCGCCAAAGGCTCATCCTACTGGCACGTCCTCGAAAAGCACCGCGCGCTGGGGCTCGAGGCGATTTTGACATCCGACCTCTCGCCTACCGACCTTGTCGATCTGCAATCGATGATGAGCGAGGAACTGGGCTGGGGTGATGCCGGACTTGGCGTTTCGATCGGCGCAAGCGGATTGCCACAGATGATGGCGATGCGCTGGGGCAGGCTCGACCTCCTCAACGCCTTTCCGCAGCCTTATGTGGGCTGCTGGGGGATCACCGAACCGGTCGCTGGATCCGACATGCTGGACTGGGACCGGCAGGCAGGGCACCCGCAAGGGTCCTATGACCGCCCCAGCCTGATCGCAACCTTGAAAGGCGATCGCGTTGTCCTTAACGGCCAGAAGTCGGCCTGGGTATCTAATGGTGTCACCGCCGATGTCTGCATCCTTTACACCACCTTTGACCGTGGACAGGGACGCGAAGGGATTTGCCTTTTCGTCGACCTCAGACAGGCTGGCGTTACCCGCGGCAAACCGCTTGAGAAGATGGGACAGCGCTGCGTTCCGCAAGGCGAAATCTTCTTCGACAATGTGGAAGTTCCGACCCGCTTCATAGCCGCTGGCCCAGACCGCTACACCGATGCGGTCTACGACATCCTGACGGAAGCCAATTCGGGCATGGGAACGACGTTCGTCGGCGTGGCGCGCGCCGCCTACGAGCTGGCGCTGGAATATGCACATGAGCGCCGCCAGGGAGGAGTTCCGATCATTCATCACCAGAATGTGCGCTACCGTCTGTTCCATATGCTCCGGCGCACCGAGGCCGCACGTGCCCTGGCGCGCCGCGTCGCGCGCTTCAATGCCGTTTCGGGCAAACGCGCGCTCCAGGCTTCGATCTGCTCGAAAGTGACCTGCACGCAGACCGCGTTCGAGGTTGCCAATGATGCCTTGCAGATGTTCGGCGGCAACGGCATGACCCGCGCCTATCCGCTCGAGAAGCTTTTGCGCGACGCAAGAGCGGCGCTGATCGAGGACGGCTGCAACGAAATTCTCGCGATCAAGGCCGGCAGCCTGCTCATCGATCCCGACAAGGCCTAGCTGAACCGTCCAGTGCTCCAGCCGCGGGCTGGGCCTCTAGCTTCCCACGACGGCCGCAAGACCTGCCATGGTGGCGGCAACGAACGGCTCAACCACGTCGCGAAAGAGGACGTCGAGCTCCATGCCGCGAAAATCGGGCAGATGCATGGCGTTCCAGTTGGCCCACAGCGGCATGCCTTCCGGACACTCGGTCGCCGCAACACCGATGCCCATCAAGACTTCGGTCAGAGGCGAGCTGTTCTGGGCGTAGGCGGCCCGGAAGGTGGCGCTGTCCATATAGAGGCGTTCGACCGTGCGCCCCAGGAATTTTTCCCGTGCCGCGAGCATTTCATCCCACGACAGATAGGCCGTGGCCGCGACGGGACAGATGGCATTGCGGGACGCTGGATGGGCGAGCACATGGGGAATGATGCGGCCTACATCCTTTCCCGTCGACCACGATACCTTCTGCTTGCCGTCGCCATGCACGCAAACCGGTTCGAGCATGTAGTATTCCGGCCAGAGCCCCGCTGGAATGATGGTCCAGTCGAGACCTGCAAGTTCTATGACGCGGCGGATAAAGGCCTTCTGCCGTGCCATCTGGCGGTGCGAGGTGTCCGTGGGCCAAAACTGTTCCCATTCATAGATAAATCCGAATTCGGAGGGTACGAAGCGTTCAACGCCTGCCTCCTTGGCCGCCCATATCAGCGGGTATTGCGATTCCGTTGCCGAATAGGGGACGCAGGAGACCAGATAATCCGTGCCCTTCAGCGCCGGAATGAGATCGGTCTGTTCGGTTGCGTTGGCTTCCCGGATCTCAACACCGCGGCTCGCCCAGCGATCGTAGAGGCGCTGCTTTTCCGCCGCAGCCTTTTGGGCAAGCCCGGAGGTTTTTTCCTCCTGACCGGCTTTACGCACCAGAACGCGCGGCTGGAACACGCCCTGGACGAGCAGTTCATCCACACAGGCGCTGCCGGCGGTGCCGGTAGCGCCGAACACGGTGACGGTCTTTTTCATGGTGAAATCCCTTTGACCTTTTCTGCGTGTGGCATCGTGCGCCGCAGATAGTGATAGAAGAGCGCGGCGAAGATGGCGTCGCCGGTCACGACAAGCGCCACCGTGCCACTGGCATGGCCCGTAAGCCAGTCCAGATAGCCAACGAGAGCAACCAGGATTTTTCCGATAATGCCCATAACGATGAAGGGTCTGTTCACAACCGGATCCTGGGCAATCTTCCAGTAACTCCAGCCAAAGGTCACAACAAGAACCAGTGCGATGTGCAGGTCGGTGGGATCGACCGCCGGCGTGAGACCGAGACGCCCCGCAAAGGGTGTTGTCGAAAGAAAGCCAGGCACCGAACAGATGAAATTATAGGCCGCTGCGATCGTGAAAAGCCGGCGTGCATAGATATCCATCGTGCACTCCCAGAGGGGTGTTCGCGAACAGGATGCACGGAAATTCCTCATCCGGGTTCGGAAAATTCAGTGGTGGCGAAACTGTCGCGGAGGACGGCGCGCTTGCGGCAATGCGGCGCGAAGCGCAATGGGTGCAGCAGGGCATAGCCACCCGCAGGAGAACGTTCAGCCAAGTGTCGCTCCGCCAGTCCTGAAAGGTGTTCCATGGCGCCATCGGGTTCGCTGCCTGACGCGGGGTCAGGCGCGGGCCTGTTACGGATAACTGCCCGAAAACACGCACTCTTCCTGAAGCGTCCCGTCGCAACCGCGCCACGCCGCTAAAGTTTCATGTCTGCTGCAGAGACCAGCCAGGCGGCATTCAGGCCGGCAAAGACAGCGGACGTTGATTCTCCACTTTTAAGGGTCTGTCAGCGTGTTGTGCGGCCCGCCCGGTCTTGCCTTTGCGTCAGCGCCTTTTGTGCGGGGGATCGCAAGAGGGCGGTCGGCAGAAGCTGTGGTGAAAAGCAGGTCCGTGCGAGGGACCGTGCCGCTTTCGCGCACCCAGCTCCACCCGCATGTCGTCACTTGCTGCTGCCTGACCTGTGCGCCCGCGACAGGCCAGGGCCCGAGCGCCTGACCCCGTGATGGCAGGCTCCAGCAAAATCCCATCGTCACGTTCTGCCCCGGCCGGCACCGGCCAAAGGCTGGCGCGGCCTCGCCTCACCCATCCCAAGATCCATCGCGGGGAGATCGCCGCTCCTGCAGCACCACACACGCTGCCTCTCGGGAGGCGGCCATTGCATTTATATCGTGACACGATATAAAGCGCCCGCCAACCATCCGACCGACCATGAGAAAAGCCAGCTTTACCGCACCACGTCCGGACCGGCTCCGGGACTTCAGCGCCGACCCGCGCCTTCTCGTCCTTTGCGCCATGGCCCTGGTCACCGGCAGCTTCGGCGCGGCCTCGGCCTGGGCTCTTCTGAAGCTGATCGCCTTCGTCACCAACCTGGCCTATTCCCACATCCTTTCGGCTGCGCCCTACAACCTTGCCGGCATGAAACTCGGCCCGCCCTCGATCCTCATCCCGGTGGTGGGGGGCATCATTGTCGGCATCATGGCCCGCTATGGCTCGGACAAGATCCGCGGGCACGGTATTCCCGAAGCGCTCGAAGCCATCCTGATCGGCGAAAGCCGCATCGCGCCCAAGGTTGCGTTCCTCAAGCCGCTATCCTCGGCGATCGCGATTGGCACCGGAGGCCCCTTCGGTGCTGAAGGACCGATCATCATGACCGGCGGCGCGCTCGGCTCGCTCTTCGCGCAATTCTTCAATCTCAGTTCGGCGGAACGCAAAACGCTGCTCGTGGCAGGCGCCGCCGCCGGCATGACGGCGATATTTGGTACCCCCGTGGCCGCAGTGCTGCTCGCGGTCGAGGTTCTTCTCTTTGAATGGAAGCCGCGCAGCTTCGTGCCGGTGGCGATTTCGGCGGCCGTGGCAGCGGCGTGGCGGCCCTTTCTGGTGGGTGCCTGGCCACCTTTCCCCCATACCGGCGCGCCCTTGATGCCGTGGTGGGGCCTCGCACTCTGTGCCCTCATCGGCATCATCGCCGGCCTGCAATCGGTGCTGATGTCGGTGACGCTGTATGCGGTCGAGGATCTCTTCCACAAGCTGCCGGTACACTGGATGTGGTGGCCGGCGCTTGGAGGCATCGTGGTCGGACTGGGCGGCTGGTACGATCCGGCCGTTCTGGGTGTCGGCTATGGCAATATCCAGGCTCTGATTTCAGGGCAGGTCGCGATGGGAGCCGCGATCTCGCTGCTCGTCGGCAAGGCGGTGGTGTGGATTGCAGCCCTGTCGTCCGGGACCTCGGGAGGCGTGCTCGCCCCCCTTCTCATGATGGGCGGGGCCCTCGGCGCGATCGAAGCCCATCTCCTGCCCTTCGGGGATGTCGGCTTCTGGGCGCTGGTGGCGATGTCGGCGGTACTCGGCGGCACCATGCGCGCGCCGCTGACCGCCACGGTGTTTGCGGTCGAGCTCACTGGTGATCTTCACGTCATGCCCGCTGTGCTCGTCGCCTGCGTCGCCGCGTTCGCGACCACGGTGCTGACGATGCGCCGCTCGATCCTCACCGAGCGCCTCGCGCGGCGTGGCCAGCATCTCTTCTACGAATATGCGGTGGACCCCTTCGACGTCATGCGCGTCAAGGACATCATGGCCAGGCCGGTCGACACCCTGGCCGCATCCCTCTCGATTGCCGAAGCGGTGGCATTCTTCGAGACCATGCCGGAAGATCTGCGCCACAAGAGCTATCCCATCATCGATGAGGACAATCACGTGCTCGGACTGGTGTCGCGCTCGGACGTGCTGCGCTGGACCCGCGAGGGCTGGGAAGACGGAGATACGCTGCGCGACCATGCCGGTGAAGGCACCCTCTTCATCGGCTATGCCGATGAACTGGCAGGGGCGCTCGCAGACCGTATGGTGGCCGCGGATATCGGACGGGCTCCGATCGTCGAGCGGAAAACTGGCGCGCTGGTCGGACTGGTGGCGCAGCGTGATCTGCTGCGGGTGCGGGCGCGGGCGGCACGCGAGGAAAAAGAGCGGGGCCGCGCTCTCAGCTTCCACGGCTAGGCTTTCAGTGGATCCATCCGGTGGGTGGCTGCGCTATGCTGAAGACAAGAGGAGTTCTTTCGGCCGTCATCGCCCGCTGCGAGCGAGAGGGTGAGCGAATTCGAGGTGACGCCATGGCCAAGCTGTTGCTCAAGCGCGTCTATGAGCCCCGCGCCAGAGGTGATGGCACGCGCGTTCTCGTCGACCGGCTATGGCCACGCGGGCTCAGCAAGGAGGACCTCGCTGACGTGATCTGGCTGAAAGCGATCGCGCCCAGCACGGCCCTCAGACAATGGTTTGGTCACGAACCGTCACGCTGGTCCGTGTTCTATGCGCGCTACTGGGCCGAGCTCGAGGCCATGCCGCAAACCGTGGAGCAGCTCCGCCAGCTGGTGCAGAAAGGACCCGTCACCCTGCTCTATTCGGCGCGCGATCCTGAACAGAACCAGGCTGTCGTGCTGCGCGACTTTCTGAAAGCGCGCTAGGGGCTTTGCCGTCAGCTTGCGGCACCGGCCGCGGATGGCCCGCAAAGCAGTGTCTCGCTGCGGCGGATGTTCTCATCATGGCCGTCGAGCATGGCCGTGAGATCAGCATGGAGGGCATCATCGCGGATCCGCGGCAGCATTGCCTTCAGCCGTTTTACCACCCAGCCCTGGCCGCGATTGATGAAGCGCGCCCGCTCGTGAAGGTCCGAGATCGCCAGGCATTTGCCGTAGAAATCGCCGATCCTGGGGCTCGCCGTGCCCTGCAGTGCGTTGATCCACCTCAGCAGCATGGCACACCAGTGGGCTTCGTCGCGCCGGACGTCCTGCATCAGGGCAACGAGGCGTTCGTCCTTGGCATCCAGAGCGGTACGGGCGGTGATGCGGGCCCCGGCCCGTTCGGCTTCCAGAAGCTCGTTGAGGAAGACCAGGATCTCCTCACGCGGGGCAAAGCCGGCATAGAGGTCATCACTCTGGCGCGCGTAGCACACGCAAGAAGCGGGTTCAGCATCTTCATCCGCATTGGTGACATCCTTTGCGAGGTCCCCCGGCGCAGACCCAAGCACCTGTTCGGCCAGCGCACAGATGCTGCGCAGCCGCTCTGCGGCCGGAACGATGGTGGTGATCCCCCCCACACCCTCACCGGCGTAAAGCGCCATCGCCTCGAAATCACCGGTCATGTCGCGCAGGGGTGAATCAGTACTGAAGAGCCAGATCCGGCGGGCGCCTTCGTGTCCGATAAGGGTGCGCGTCCCGGAAAACGGATCACCCCGCCGTCCTTCCGTGACCGAATTGGGCAGCACGCGCACGTCCGCATCCGGCGGCCAGTTGACGTGGAAGGCGCGGGTACGCAGGGCGGCGCCCAAAGGCGCGTCGACGATACGCTGCTTGTGATAATCGTGGGCGAAGGATTCTTCGGTTGCCAGAAAGGCGGTGCCAATGACGGCGCCTTGGGCCCCCATGGCGAGGACCTGTGCAACGTCGTTCCCGTCGACGAGACCACCAGCCGCCAGCACCGGCACCTGCAGCTGTGGCACCATCTCGGCGAGCAGTGCGCGCAGCGGCGTGGTACCGCGCACATGACCACCCGCCTCGGCGCCCTGGGCGATGATGACCTGGGCCCCGGCCTTGACCGCAGCACGCGCCTCATCGGTGCTGCCGACCTGGCAGAGGACGAGAATGGAGGCCGCACGCAGGCGTGCGATGGCCTCAAGCGACAGATCCCAGAACAGCGCCACCGCCGGAACCTGCGCCGCGATGCAGACCGCAAGTTCGGCGGCAAAGAGCTCAGGGGGTGTCGCCGCCGGGATCAGGCTGACCCCGAAGTCCCGCGTGCAGAGGTTGCGCACACGGGCGATCTCAGCGGCGATGAGGTCCGGGCTTTCGCGCACCATGCCCAGAAGGCCGAAGCCGCCGGCAGAGGTAACCGCAGCAACAAGCTCGGAGCGGGCAACGCCACCCATGCCGGCAAGGACGATGGGCACATCGCAGCCCAGAAGATCACAGAGCGGGGTTTTGAGCGGGGAATTCATCATCTCATCCGGCCACCAGAAGAAGTTTCGCGAGCCCCGTATTGCGCGTTGTCAGATCAGCAAGACTGTAGCGATCGAGGACGCCAAGATAGGCTTTCAGCGCATCGTTGAGGACGTGCTGCAACCGGCAGGGACCATCGATGCGGCAGGTGCTCGCGCCGGTGGCAAAACATTCCACCAGCGTGAAATCCTCCTCCATCCTGCGCACGACGTCGCCAAGACCGATCTTTTCGGGGGCCCGCGCCAGACGCAATCCGCCGCCGCGGCCCCGCACGGTCTCCAGATAGCCAAAGCGGCCAAGATCGTAGGCGACCTTCATGAGATGGTTGCGCGAAATGCCATACGCACCAGCCACTTCCTGGATGGTGACGAGACCTTCTTTCTTGAGCGCCACATACATCAGAAGCCGCAGCGCATAATCGGTGTAGACCGTCAGTCGCACGCTTTGTCGCACCGGGATAAAAGCTGTATCAAAGATATTGCTTTTTATCCGTCCCGGCAATAGCGTCTGAAACAAGTATTGATGATACTTGTTTTTAGGGAGCATCCAATGTCCGCGCCAGCAGGACCCGGGGCCGCGACCATTCCCAGTGAAGACGAGATCCATGCGCTCGTGCATGGCTTTTACGCCAAAATCCGCGCCGACAAGGAACTCGGGCCCATCTTCAATGGCGCCATTGCCGACTGGGATCCGCACCTTGCGAAGATGTGCGCCTTCTGGTCGAGCGTCATGCGCATGTCCGGCCGCTATCACGGCAATCCGATGGCGGCGCATCTGCGCCTGAAGGGCGTGGACTCTGCCCATTTTGGCCGCTGGCTCAGCCTCTTCGGTGCCACCGCGCACGAACTCTTGCGGCCCGAACTCGCCGCAGCCTTCGAAGCGCGCGCAAAAACCATCGCCCGCAGCCTCGAGCTGGGCATGTTCTACCGCCCCGGCCTGGAAAGGCCGCCGCTCGGAGAGACGGCATGAGTTACGTCGTCACTGACAAATGCATCCGCTGCAAATACACCGACTGCGTCAGCGTGTGTCCGGTCGACTGCTTCTACGAAGGCAGGAACATGCTTGTTATCGATCCGGACGTGTGCATCGACTGCGGGGTCTGCGTCCCCGAATGTCCAGCTGACGCCATCGTCGCCGACACCGATCCCGCGGCCCAGCCCTATCTCGAGCTCAACCGCCGCATGGCGCAGCTCTGGCCCAATATCACCACACGAAAGCCGCCGCCGGCCGATGCCGCCGCCTGGGATGGCGCCCCCAACAAATATCCCGACCAGTTCAGCGAAGACCCAGGAGAGGGCGAATGAGCGCGGCAGCCCGGCGCGCGCCCCCGGCGCGCGCGCTCACCCTACTGAGCGGTGGATTTCGTCCCTTTTTCCTCGCGGCCGGGATCTGGGCGGCAGTGGCACTCGCACTCTGGATCACCATGCTCACGACCCAGATGCGCCTGCCCAGCCGCTTTGATCCCCTGGCCTGGCACATCCATGAAATGCTCTTCGGGTTCATCATGGCCGCGATCGGAGGCTTCCTGCTCACCGCCATCCCGAACTGGACGCGCCGCCTGCCCGTCAGCGGTGCTCCGCTCGGCGGCCTTGCGGCGCTCTGGCTTCTGGGCCGCATCGCCTGCCTGATCTCCAGCTGGCTGCCCGTGTGGCTTGCCATCGCGGCCGATCTGTCCTTTCCGCTCGCCCTGACGGCCATCGTGGCGCGCGAACTCATCGCCGGCAAAGACCGCCGCAACATTCCCATGATCGTGCCCGTCATTGTGCTCACCATTGCCAACCTCCTGATGCACCTGGAAGCCAATGGCGTTGCCATTCCCGCAGGGCTGGGCTGGCGGCTCGGCCTCAGTGCCGTGCTCGTTCTGGTCTCGGTCATCGGTGGGCGCATCGTTCCGGGCTTTACCCGCAACTGGCTGTCACAGCGTCGGGTCAGCGTACTTCCCGCCAAGCCCGGCCTTGCCGACCGCATCGCCCTTGCCAGCCTCCATCTGGGATTGTTTGCCTGGGCCTTCTTTCCCCATCTTCCGGCCGCAGGCGTGGTCCTTATCCTGGGTGCCATCGCCAATCTCTGGCGCCTATTGCGCTGGCAGGGTGTGAGGACCTTCGCCGAGCCACTCCTCGTCATCCTGCATATCGGTTATGGCTGGCTCTGCGTCGGTGCGGCTCTGCTCGGAGCCTCGCTCCTCAGCCCGACAATCCCCCTGAGCGCGGGAATCCATGCCATGACCATCGGCGCGGCCGGCACCACCATCCTTGGGGTCATGACGCGGGCTACGCGCGGCCATACCGGCCGCAAGCTTTCCTCAGACACCGCCACCACACTCCTCTATGGCGCCGTGATGCTGGCCGCCATCTTCCGCATCATTGCTGCCTTCTCGCAGATCTGGGTCTTGCCACTGCTAAGTGCAGCGGCAGGGTTCTGGATCACCGCCTTCGTTCTCTTTGTTCTGCGTTACGGGCCGATGTTGTGTCGGCCACGCGAAGAGGTCATGCTCAGGACCTGATGAACGATATCGCCCTTGCTGTTGCCCTTCATATCCTCGCCATCGTCTGGTGGATCGGAGGCGTTGCCATGGTCACGACCGTGCTGCTTCCCGCCGCCCGGGCCATGGCCGATCCGCGCGAGGGCCTGGCCATGTTCCGGCGCATCGAAGAACGCTTCGCCTGGCATGCCCGCGCCGCCACCCTTCTGGCCGGTGCCAGCGGGCTCTACATGATCCTGGTGCTGGGGCTGTGGCCTTATTTCTTCGTGCCATCCTACTGGTGGCTCGATGCGATGGTGTTCGTGTGGGCGCTCTTTACCGTGGTCCTTTTCATCGCCGAACCGCTCTTTGTCGATGACTGGCTGGCAGCGCGCAGTACCAAGGCCCCTGCCGAGACCCTCCTGCTGCTGCAGCGTCTGCACTGGATCGCGCTCATCCTCAGCGTCATTACCGTGCTGGGCGCCGCGGCCGGAGCCAATGGCTGGGCTTACTGAGTAAAGCGCGTCGGCCTCAGCCTCTGAAGTTTCAGAGTAGCTTGCGCCTTTGAGCCAAGCCCCTGGCAACAGGGGGCCACCGGCCGCGGATGGCTGCGCGCACAAGAGATCACCGCGCACACAGCAGATCACCGCGCGCAGCCAGGGTGCTCGCTATGGCGCGAGACTCCCCGCGACCGCACGCAAGGACTAATGGCCCCCACTGCGGCGGCGGATCCGACGCTCATTCCAGCGCTGGATCATGAGGAAGAACAGCGGCACGAAGAAGATGCCGAGCAATACCGCGCTGATCATACCGCCGATGACGCCGGTACCGATATCGTTCTGGCTTGCGGCACCGGCGCCGGTTGCCACCGCAAGCGGCAGCACGCCGGCGATGAAGGCCAGCGACGTCATCAGAATTGGTCGCAGACGCAGGCGCGCCGCTTCCATGGCCGCACGTCTGGCTTCCTCGCCACGTCGGACCGCGAACTCTGCGAACTCGACAATCAAGATCGCATTCTTGGCCGACAGACCGATGGTGGTGAGCAGACCAACCTGGAAGAAGACGTCATCGGTAAGACCGCGGCCGAAGGCTGCCAGAAGCGCGCCCACCACACCCAGCGGAATGACGAGGAGGACCGAGAACGGCAGCGACCAGCTTTCATAAAGGGCAGCAAGGCTGAGGAAGACGACAAGCACCGACATCGCATAGAGCGCCGGGGCCTGCGAGCCGGAGAGCTGTTCCTGATAGGAGAGCCCCGTCCATTCATAACCGATGCCGGACCCGAGCTTGGCGACCAGATGTTCAATCACGGTCATCGCCGTACCGGAGCTGACGCCCTGTGCTGCCGAACCCTGGATTTCGATCGCCGGGAAGCCGTTGTAGCGCTCGAGCGAAGACGGACCACTCGTCCACGATGTTTTGGCAAATTCGGAGAACGGCACCATGGTGCCGCTCGAATTGCGGACCGCCCAGTCATAGAGGTCACTGGGCTGCATGCGATAGGGGGCATCGCCCTCGACATAGACGCGCTTGATGCGGCCGTCGTTGATAAAGTCATTGACGAAGATGCCGGCCCAGGCTGCCTGCAGCGTGGTGTCAACATCCGTCAGATTGAGCCCGAGCGAAGTCGCCTTGAGCGGATTGATGCTGACGTGAAGCTGCGGGGTATCCGGCATGCCATTGGGCCGCACGCCCATCAGCTCCGGGTTCTTGGCCGCCATGGCCAGGAGCTCGAACTCCTTCTGTACCAGCCAGGCATGGGTGTGATTGCCCCGGTCCTCGAGTTCGAGGTCAAAGCCCTGGCTTTGGCCGAGGCCCGGCACCGAGGGGGGAATCAACGGATAGATCTGGGCATCACGAATTTTGGAGAACGCGCGATAGGCGGCCAGCACAATGCCCTGGGCACTGTTGGCAAAACCGGGACGCTTGTTCCAGTCCCGCAGATGGACGAAGGCCATGCCGGCGTTCTCGCCACTGCCGGCAAAGCTGAAGCCAGCATTGACGAAGAGGTTCTTCACATTGCGCTTTTCGTCGACAAGGAAGAAGTGTTCGATCTGCTTGCCAACGGCCAGCGTCCGCGCCTGGGTTGCACCCTGGGGCAGCATGAACTCAACCATGATCATGCCCTGGTCTTCATTGGGCAGGAAGCTGGTCGGCAGCTTGACGAACAGCAGCACCAGCAGACCGACGACGCCCGCATAGACGAAGAGCGGACGCACCGGATGGTCGATCACCCACTCAAGGCGCCGGCGGTAGGCGGCGGTGCTGCGCAGAAACCAGTCATTGAACGCTCGGCCAAAGCGGTTGTGCGCAGCTTCCCCCCCCTTGTCGACGGGTTTCAGCAGTGTGGCGCAGAGGGTGGGGGTCAGGATCAGGGCGACGAAGATCGACAGCACCATGGCCGAGACGATGGTGATGGAGAACTGGCGATAGATCACACCGGTGGAGCCGCCGATGAAGGCCATGGGCAGGAACACGGCCGACAGCACCATGGCGATGCCGATGAGCGCGCCCTGGATCTCGTCCATCGACTGCATGGTGGCGTCGCGCGGCGTTCGTTCTTCCTCGCTCATGATGCGCTCGACATTCTCGACGACGACAATGGCATCGTCGACGAGCAGGCCGATGGCCAGCACCAGTGCAAACATCGTGAGCGTATTGATGGTATAGCCAAAGGCAGCGAGCACCCCGAAGGTACCGAGGAGCACCACGGGGATGGTAATGGCGGGAATGAGTGTGGTGCGCCAGTTCTGCAGGAAGACAAACATCACCGCGACCACGAGCCCGATGGCCTCAAAGAGGGTGATGATCACATCGTGGATCGAAAGTCTTACGAACTTGGTCGTATCGACCGGGAACGCCAGCTTGAGCTGGGGCGGCACCGATTTCATCAGCGAATCGGCGCGCGCGATCACCGCCCTTTCGGTGTTGAGGGCATTGGCGCCGGGCGCCAGCTCGATGGCGAAGCCGGCAGCCGGATGACCATTGAGCCGGCTTACCATGCCATAGCTTTGGGCCCCGAGCTGAACCCGGGCCACATCCCCCAGCCGGACCGTGGCGCCACTCGAGCTGGTGCGCAGGATGATGTTGCGGAACTGGGCCGGCGTCCGCAGGCGCGACTGCGCCGTCACCGTGGCATTCAGTTCCTGTCCGGAAATTGACGGCGCAGCACCGATCGAGCCGGCCGGGACCTGGACGTTCTGCGCCTGGATCGCGGCAATCACGTCTGAAGGCATCAGATGGTAGGTGCGCAGCTTGAACGGGTTGAGCCAGATGCGCATGGCGTATTCGGTGCCGAATACCTGCACATTGCCGACCCCGGGAACCCGGGCAATCGGATCCTGCAGGTTACTCGCCATGTAATTGGCGATGTCGATATTGGTGTAGGTCGAGGTCGGGTCATAAAGCGCCACCACCATCAGGAAGTTGGAACGGGCTTTGGCGACGGTGACGCCGAGCGCATTCACTTCGGGAGGCAGCAAGGGGGTGGCGAGCTGCAACTTGTTCTGTACCTGCACCTGATCGATGTTGGGATCGGTGCCGGGAGCGAAGGTCACGGTGATATTGACGCTGCCCGAGCTGTCGCTGCTCGAGGAAAAGTACAGCATCCCGTCCAGGCCGGTCAGCTGCTGCTCGATAACCTGGGTGACGGAGTTTTCCACCGTCTGGGCCGATGCGCCGGGATAGTCGGCGTTGATCTGGATCGCTGGCGGGGCAATGTCGGGATATTGCTCGATCGGCAGGCCGATGATCGACAGCGCTCCGGCCAGCATGATGGCGATCGCAATGACCCAGGCAAAGATTGGCCGCTCGATGAAGAAGCGTGACATGCGCCGCTACTGTCTCCCGATCTTGGTCGAGGTGCCACCGGCGCTGATGTATTGCGGCTGATAGGGCGGCAACGTCACCGTTTCGGGTTTGACCACCTGTCCGGGCTTGACCTTCTGCAGGCCTTCCACGATCAGCCGGTCTCCGGCTTTCAGGCCCGAATGGACCAGCCACTCATTGCCGATGGCGCGACCGACAGTGAGGACGCGCATTTCGACCTTGTTGTCCTTGCCAACCACGAGGGCGGTGGGCTGGCCCTTGGGATTATGGGCAACACCCTGCTGGGGCGCGAGAATGGCGTGGGGATCCACGCCCTCTGCCACCTTGGTCTCGACAAACATGCCCGGCAACAGCATGCGATTGGGATTGGGGAAAATCGCCCGCAAAATCACCGAGCCGGTATTGGGGTCAACGGTGACATCGGCAAACTGGAGCTTGCCCTTCTGCGGGTAAGCCGTGCCATCGGGCAACACCAGTTCGACATTGGCACTCATCTTCTGGACTGGTGTCAGCTGGCCTTGCGACACCGCCTGCTCCAGCTGCAGCAACTGGGCGCTTGACTGCGGAATATCGACATAGATGGGATCGAGGGTCTGGATGGTGGTAAGCGCCGTGCTCTGGTCGGCGGTGACGAGCGCGCCTGGAGTGACCGTCGAGATGCCGATGCGACCGGAGATCGGTGCGGTCACCTTGGTATAGCCGAGATTGATGCGTGCGGTTTCGAGATTGGCCTTGGCCTGCTCGATCGCCGCCTTGGCCTGATCGGCTGCAGCCTTGGCGTCATCATAGGTCTGAACGGCGATGGCATTGACCTTGAGCAGGCTCGCATAGCGTTTAGCCTCGGCGACCTTGGTCACCGCATTGGCGACGGCGCTGGCCAGTGCCGCCTTGGCGTTGTCATAGGCGGCCTGATAGGGCTTGGGATCGATCTCGTAGAGAACCTGCCCCGCCTTGACCTCGCTACCCTCCACAAACAGGCGCTTGAGGATAATGCCGCTCACCTGAGGGCGGACGTCGGAAATGGCATAAGGCACGGTGCGACCCGGAAGCTCGCTCGTGAGCAGAACCTTCTGGGCATGGATATTCACCACCCCCACATCCTGAGGCGGGGGGGCAAACTTCTGGTTCCCTGACCCACATCCGGTGAGGGCCAGCGCACCCAACATAAAGGCAAAGGCAAGATTCCGCCGGGCGCGCATCAGAGCTCCTGAACCGAAGAACGAACCATTCATTCGTTGCGCGCGCGTGGTAGGCGGTCGCAATTAGGCGGTCAAGTACCGCTTAACCTGAATATTGTACCGGAATTTGCCGTTACTCCCGTCAACTCCTGCGTTCTCAAGCACTTCCGCGGACGGGGCGAGCGGGCAAGCCTAGGATAATATGCCGTGGAGCTTGGCTGATCGGCCACAAACCCCGGGGGACTGGATCCCAAAACCCCCAGCCCGGTCATGTCCGCAAAGAAGGAGACTGGCAATCTGGGTCACGCAGAATTGAGCCTCTCCAGGGGAAGGATCGAGCCTGCAGTCCTGAAGCTCTGCGCCAAGACAATAGCCGCGTCCGCCCTCTTCATCACGCTTTCAGCGTAAACAACCAAGCTCGACGCGCAGCCTCCAAACCCCGCCTCGCCCACCCGCCCTCCTAGCCTTGGACCAGGAGGGGCGCATGAACGGCTTCGCCGCCCGGCCTTTTGAGAAAGGTAGCGCAATTCCGAGCGAGACCAATCGCCTCAGAACAGATCACGGGGCGGGACGTTAAGGGCGGCAGCCAGCTTGTGAATATTCACGAGGCTGATGTTTCGCTCTCCCCGTTCGACACCGCCAATATAGGTGCGGTCCAGGCCTGCGATAAGCGCAAGATCCTCCTGCGAAATGCCGATCTCTTTGCGCAGCGCACGCACACGGTCACCAAATCGCCGCCGCACTTTCTTCTCGTCGAGCTCCCGCATGGTTTGACTGAATGCGGGGATGATGTTAATAAGTCTACGGACTATGAGTATCATTCTGACTGCTGGCGATGATGCCTGACCAGTCGCAGGACGCACACACTGGGCTGATGACAATCTACCCAATGCTCAACTCTCAGAGCACCGATCATGCAAGATGATGGGAAGGTACCCATGCTGCGAGAATCTCAGAATCAGGAACCAGTGTGCTCTGTCGAGGGGCGCGACGATCCGTGTTCATTCGCTTCGGAGCGGCGTAGGATGCAGATCAGCCCTGACGGGGCCAGCGCATTTCATATCGCAGCTGACATGGAAGATGTTCTGTCAAAGATCGCCGATGCCGCCAAGGCGCTGATCCTTATCTCCATGGCCAAGGGGATCGATGAACATGTGGCAGGTGCCGTTCATGGTCTTGGTGAGACCATCGCCAGTGCAACCGGTGACGCCCGGCAAATGGCCGAGGATATTACCCGCAAGACCTGGGGCTATTTTCAGCCCACCGAACCAAATTCAGACCTGTCTCACCCGCCACAGCCCAGAAGCCGGATCGAGGTAGCCAGCTGATTTTTGGCGGATAGGGTTCGCCATGAAGGACAACATGCCGTCAACGTGCGGAACCAGTGCAAGCGCCCGGCCTGGGCGGATCGCAGGCAACCGCAACCCACGTCAAGGCCGGGACCTGCAATCTCAGCGTCTTGCTTTTGGCCTGCGGTGCAGATTGAGCAGCATCGGCTGTTCAAAAACATAGTCACCGTCCTTGGTGCGAGCAGCCTCAAACTTTGCCCGCACCGCATCGGTCTCGACCTGGCTGCGCTGGATGTTGTTGAAGGTCTGGCCCGTGACCTGGTTCACGAAGGCGGCAAAATCGGTAAAGCGCGGATAGACGAAGTACTGGAACAGCTCCACGCTTTCAAAAAGCTTGTTGCTGTTGCGAGCGAGCGCCGCCTGCGCGGCATTACGCACCACGGTTTCATCATGGAAAGGACGCATCAGCGGAAAATGCGTCCCGGTCATGCCCGGCTCGACGATCCACAAAAAGCCGTCGGGCTTGAGAACCCGCGCGGCTTCGGCAAAGGCCGCGTCCATCGCCTCCATCGGAACATGGTGCAACGAGCGGAAGAAAAACACCCCGTCCATGCTCTGGTCGTCAGCCGGCAGCGCCTGTGCGCGGGCCTCGACAAACTGGAGTCCCTGCAGCGGTGCGGCGTTGCGGTTCTTTTCCGCCTGGACGGGATCAGGCTCGACACCGAGCACGGTTGCGCCACGCGCAACCAGTTCACGGTCCTGTGCACCGGACGCGCAGCCGACGTCGAGAAGTTTCAGTCCCTTGACGGCAAGAAGTCTGTCGATGGCTTCCAGATCATTCAGTCGACCAAGGTCTTTGCGTGCGTTTTCCATGGTTCATCATCTTCAGATGGCAACGCCCGTCTACTAATCCAATCAGACCGGCAAATCCATCCTCGCGCCCTTTCGTCGCGCCTCCTGGCGCACTGGCGGCCTGAAGCATGCATTCCATGCTGCGAGCCGCTCGCAGTAATGTGCGCGACATCAGTGAACTTGAATGACAACGCACGCTTTTCGCCGCTGCCACCCATGCGTGAGGCCAAAGCACGTTCTGCGCCTGCCGCAAAGGAGCTTCGCTTGCGCCCTGCCTTCAGCCTTTGGCTACGCTCAGATCCAGCACGATGGGATGATGATCCGACGGTCCCCGGTCAGCGACCTGCGCGATGCGGCAATCGATGCCGCGGGCCATGCAGCGGTCAAGACGGAAGGGGATGATGTTAGCGGTGTGGGTTGGCTGGCGCGGGCCGATATCGCGAAAGCCGCGCATGCGGATGGGACCTACCGCATTATAGTCGCCGATGATGGCCAAAGGTCCCTCTATGGTGCGCACGATGCGCAGAAGTTGCATCCGGTTCAGCAGCTGGCCATGGCTGAGATGCACATTGGCGAAGGTGAGGCCGGCAAAATTGATGATCTGCGACAGCCGTGGTGGCACCCGCCCCGGCATGCGGGAGACCGGCAGGGGCAATGCTGAGGGTGGCGGCAGGGGGCGCAAACTCCAGGCGGCCAGCCCATAGACCCGCCGGTCCATCGGCTCGCGGTAAAGGGTGCCACCAACAAGACCAGGCAAAGCTGCGACTTCAGCGGTGGCTTCCTGCATCAGCATAAGGTCGGGCTGGTAGCGACCAATCAGCTCGGCCACATCCTCGACCCCGGCGCCCACCAGGCGCAGGAGGTTCCAGCTCACCACCCGCAGCACTGACTGCGGGGAGCCGGATGGCTCCGCTGTCCTTATTCGCCCGATTGGCTCGTGCCCATTCAACCGCGCATCCATAGCCGGTATATGGAGTTGGGACCCCACGGCGTCAACGCGGAACTTTGCGCAACGGTTCACCTGCACACGGGCTTATGGTTTGGTCACACAAGAAGGCCGGGCCAGATCTGCCATGATGCTCCTGTCGTTCCTTCCCATCGATGGGCTGACCCGGCCAGAAGTTCTGCTGCTCGTCCTCATCTACCTGGCGACTGCGGCTTTTGTCAGCGGCCACGTGCTTCTGCGCAAGGCCGATGTCCGGTCTGCCCTCGGCTGGATCGGCATTACCTGGCTTGTCCCTCTGGCCGGAGGCTTTCTCTATTACCTCTTCGGCATCAACCGGGTGACGCGACGGGCCCTGCGCCTGCATGGCCTGGACCTCGAGCCGGCTGCAAAGGCTGGTCCGCCTGCCGAGCCCCAGCTGCCGGAGCCGATCGCCAAGCTTGCCGCCATTGGCGGGCGCCTTAACACCAGCCCGCTCTGTGCCGGCAACCGGATCACCCTCCTGCACGGAGGTGATGAGGCCTATCCGGTGATGCTGGAGGCCATCGGCAATGCCCGCCGCAGCATTGCCCTCAGTGCCTATATCTTCCGCGATGACGGGGTGGGACGGCAGTTCGTCGACGCCCTGAGCGCAGCCAGAGGGCGTGGCGTGGCCGTACGCGTCCTCGTCGATGGCATTGGCGGCGGGTATTTCCGCAGTCCGGCCTGGCGACGGCTGCGCGCCGAGGGGGTGCCTGCAGCGCGCTTCCTGCATACCTATTTTCCCTGGCGCATGCCCTTTCTCAACATGCGCAGCCACAAGAAGCTCCTCGTCATTGACGGCGCCCTTGGCTTTGCCGGCGGCCTCAATATCGGCGATGAGAATCTGGCCGCCTGCAGCGATACCGGCGCCCGCGTTGATGATTTTCACGCCAGGGTCGAAGGCCCGGTGGTGCGCCAGATCATGGATTCGATTGCCCGCGACTGGAGCTTCACCACCGGCGAAGTGCTCGAAGGCGAGCTCTGGTGGCCCCAACTTGCAGCCGTCGGCGAGGTCTTTGCCCGCGGCGTGCGTTCAGGGCCCGATGCCGATCTTTACACCACCGAGACCCTGTTCGGAGCAGCGCTGGGACAGGCCCGCCGGCGGGTGCGTATCGCCACCCCCTATTTTCTGCCCGATGAACGACTTCTCTTTGCCATTCACCAGGCCCAGCTGCGGGGAGCTGATGTCAAGATCCTGCTGCCAGCCCATACCGATTACCGGACGCTCGACTGGGCCATCAATGCCCATCTGCGGTTTTTCCGCCACGGGCTTTCGTGCATCGCTTTCACCCCTGCCCCTTTTCAGCACGCCAAGCTGATGACTGTCGACGGCGAATTCTGCTGCTTCGGCAGCAGCAACTGGGACACCCGCTCGCTGCGGCTCAATTTCGAGTTCGAACTGGAATGTTATGACCGTGCCCTGACGGCTGTGATCGACGGCGAGCTTGCGCGCATGGAGCAGTCCAGCACGCCCCTGAACCGGGATGCCCTCCTCAATGCGCCGCTGCCGGCCCAGCTCCGCGACGCGGCAATGCGCCTTCTCGTGCCCTATCTGTGAGTTCACAGCATCCGGGCGATCAGAAACAGCAGGACACCGATCAATGCCCCCACCACGGTGCCGTTGATGCGCACGAACTGCAGATCGCTGCCAGCTTCCAGTTCGATGACATCAACGATGGTTGCCGTATCCCAGGAGGCGACCACATCGGCGATGAACTGGCTGATGGCCGAGCGCCAAGGGGCGATATAATCGGTGACGAGCCGCTCCAGCGCGCCATTGAGATAACCCTGAAGTTCGGGACTTTCCGCTAGGGCCGCGCCGAGGCGTTCGGTCCCTCTGGCGAGCAGGCGGGGGAGTTGTGGCTCAGGCGCGGCAAGATCCGCCTCGACCTCCCGGCGCAATTCGTCAATGGCGGAGGTCACCAGCGTATGAAGGGCGGGATTTTCGAAAATCGCCAGGCGCAGTTCGCTGATCAGAGCCGGATAGCCAGGCGCATGTTTGAGGTTCTCGAGGCCGTGCCGAAGCCAGGCTTCGACTTCGGACCGCTCCGCACTCGCCGGCGTTGCGATCGCATCCAGCCAGTGGCGCAGACCGGAGATCAGACCATCGGCGATCTTGCGGTCGAAATAGGCCGGAAAGAAGCGGCCCGTCCGCGCGGCCACATTGGCCAGAAAGATCGGCTCGAGAGTCGCAAGCGAGGAGCGGGCAAGCTCCACCCCCATATCGATCACAAGCACATGGCGGCCGGAGGCGATCAGACCGTCGATGGCGGCGCTGAAAAGTGGCGCCGGATCAATCCGTCCCAGCGTCTGCTGGATGAGCGCGAGCAGACGTCTCCGGGTTGCCGTCGAATCGCTCGTCTCCAGAAGCACAGGTAAAAGCGCGGCCGCGCGCTCGGCAACAAAAGCCGCTGCGGGCGCGCTTCTCAGCCACTCGGCAATCTGCAGGGCGCGATTGTTCTGCCGCAGTCGCGCCACCACGAGGTCAGGAGCCAGAAAGCGATCGCGCACGAAGGCCGCGAGCGCCTCGCCAATGGCATCCTTGCGTTTGGGAATGAGTGCGGTGTGCGGGATGGGAAGACCGAGTGGCCGGCGGAATATCGCCGTCACCGCGAACCAGTCGGCAAGTCCGCCAACCAGAGCAGCCTCCGAGGCTGCATCGGCGAGGCGCACGCCAAAACTGTTCGGCAGAAACTGCATGGCAACGAAGACCGCGGCCGCCACAAGCAAAAGCCCACTTGCGACCTGTCGCCGGCGCGCGAGCGCGCGGCGCTTGGCAAGGGTTCCATTTTCCGAGGCAACACTCATGACCCCACTATCGCGAACCCGAAGCCGCACTCCAAGGCCGGAACACAAGGTTTCGTCAGACCTGCCCTCCCGGGGGCTGCGCGGGAATAAGGCTCCGACCTGGTGAAGAGAGGCTGCGGCATGCACCAGTGCAGCTGACGCGGATCTGGTTCAGGCCAAGACGTAATACGGAGACGCAATCCCACCACGACGCCTGCACTCAGTCTTACGGGAAAGCGCTAATCGGGTCAGTTCTCCACCCGGGGCGCCTGAGACAAGCCGGGAGCGAAGCGGCAATGCTCCGTCGGGGGGAGCTGAGCCCACATGCAGCAATCGCGAGCGAGCGGCTGCGCGGATGCATGCGGGCGCTGCCAGAGAGCCCTCCCCTCCAGACCCAACGCCGAAATCTATGACGTGCTCTCAGTGCACGTAGGGATTGGGATAGGGCTTGAGGAGATGGCTGGCAAAGAGCACCTCGAGGTGGATCTCGGGGCGGCCATTACGCCCGATGATGATCGGGGCCAGGCGCCGGACGCTGGCATAGTAGCCGTGCAGACGTTTGAGATTGTAGGCGATCTGTGCCGGCCGAGCGATGATGAGGCTGTTATCGCCCAGTTGTGGATGCGGCATGAAGGCAAAGCCGTGGGGATATTCTGACAGAACGGTAACCGGCAAGGCGCCGTCCAGAGCCTGCGCAATCTTGCCCCCTTCCACCCAGTCGAGCGTGGTGACAAAGAGGTGCGGATCCGCAAGCAGACCGCGCGTGTTCAGGGCATCCCGGAGGGGATACCACTCGAAGGCGCCGACGGTCGGATCGTTCTTGAAGAGCCGCGGGAATTCGGCGCCAAGCCAGCCGGTTGACGCGGCGGCCGCGGCGCCAGCACTAGCAAGCAGAAAGAGCGCCAGCGATGCGGCAGCCCAGCGCTTGGGCCAGGCTTTGCTCTGCGCTCTGCGCGCAAGCAGATCGCCCAGAAGCGGCAGGAGGAGAAGCCAGCCTGGCATCGTCCAGTGCATCATACCGGTACCACTCCACAGGCTGAGGACCGTGAAGAAGGCGACGATGCTTCCGCCCAGCCACAGACAGAGCCGTGCCCCCACCTCGCCCTCTCTGAGGGCGCGATAGACGGCATAGGCCGCGGGGACAAAAACCCAGGGAGTGAGGAGCAGCGCCTGCCCGGCAATCTGCCCGAGTGGCCCCGCCAGCTGCAGGCCGCGAAAGCCGGCCCGGTCGCCCTGAAAGGCAAATGAGACCCAGTTATGCTCAGCGTTCCACAGGAGGACCGGAGAAAAAATCACCAGCGCCGTGAGCAGCCCGAGATAAGGCTGGGGCTGGCGGAAAAGCGAACGCAGACGCGGGCTGGCCGCGATAAAGCCCAGAAGACCGAGGCCAAAGAGCACGGCGTGGTATTTGGAAAGGCCGGCAAGACCGATGCAGAGGCCAATGATAAGCCAGCGGCGCCACGAGGCATGGGCCTCCCCCTCGCCCAGCGCGATCGGTGCAAAGGCCCAGGCCGCAAGCAGCAGGAAGAGATTGAGAGGTCCATCCGGCAGGATCCAGGAGGCCGAGACCACACCAAAGAAAATGGTGAGGTTCATGACCAGCACGGTCCAGAGCCCGGCCCTCGCGCCAAAGAGCCGCGAGCTGAACCCAAACATCGCCCAGCAGGTCACCCCCGATAGGAGCACGAATGGCAGGCGGGCGGCGCGATCATTGCCGAACAGCATTTGGGCCAGATGGGCGAGCCAGATGTGGAGCGGCGGATGATCGAAATAGGAAAGACTGAGGCCCACCCGGGAAATCGCGAGGGTATAGCTCTCGTCTACACCCAGCCCCACCACCTCCATCAGCACCAGCCTGAGAAGGGTAAAGGCGATGATCAGTAGGAGCGCCTGGCGCGCCGGTGAGGCGGTGCGCAGGAACGACTTGGGCGATGAGAGGGAAGAAACTGAACCAAATGGCGAAGAAACGCCGGTCGCAAGACCCTGCTGAGACATACAATACCTTCTGAAACCACCAGATGGTGGCTGTTGACGTGTCCCCGCACGCGCACTGACCCTATCGGGGGCAACATTTCGTCAGCAATACACCAGGATTGATTATTTGTGATCTGTCCACCCCTGGCCCTGGGAAACACACACATGAACACACATATGATGGCGCCGCGACGGCTGCCAGTGACCTACATGAGGCTCATCTGGGCAAAATTGCTCTTGTCACCCAACCTGACGAAGGCCTCAGATCGCCGCCATGCAAGGGTCCGTCTCTGATTCGCGCCGGTGTCGCCGCAAGATGCGTTTGCATCGCGGACCCCTGCCATGAAGCTTTATAAATTTGAGTTCTCGGCCATGGCATCGCCATGCCGGCTCCTCTTTTACGGCGCCGATGAGACGCTTGCCGGGATGGCAGCGGCGGATGCCATCGCGGAGGTGAGCCGCATCGAGAGAAAATATTCGCGCTACCGCAATGACAGCGTCCTTGCAGAGATAAACAGGGCCGCCGAGGCCGGAGCCGGCATCGAGGTGGATGAGGAAACCGGCGCCCTGCTCGACTTTGCCTTCAGGGCCCATATGCGTAGCGATGGCCTGTTTGACATCAGCTCGGGCCTTTTACGCCGAGCCTGGGACTTTCAGAAGGCGGAGCTACCCTCGCGCGAGACCCTGGCACCCTTGCTGGAGCGGGTTGGCCTCAGCATGGTGATATGGCAGACGCCGGCGCTTCACTTCACGCGGCCAGGTATGGAGCTCGATTTCGGAGGCATCGGCAAGGAATACGCCGTTGACCGGGCGGCGGACGTTCTTCGCAGCTATGGCATTCGCCACGGTCTTGTCGATCTGGGCGGAGACATCGAAATCCTGGGCCCGCAGGCAGATGGTTCACCCTGGCGCATTGGCATACGCCATCCCCGCGAGAGCTCGCGTGCACTTGCAACGCTCGAGCTGCAGCAAGGTGCCCTCGCCACAAGTGGCGACTATGAGCGCTATATCGAGGTCGATGGCATACGTTACTGTCATATCCTGGACCCACGCACCGGTATGCCCTGTCGCGGCCTGATGGCCGCAAGCGTGGTGGCAGCACACTGTCTTCTGGCCGGCGCCCTTGCCACCATCGCCATGCTGCGGGGAAGGGACGCACCTGAATGGTTCGAGACGAGAGCTGAAGCCTGTCTCTTCGTGGACGAGCATGGCAAGCTTGGTGGTAGTCTTGCAGTCCAACCAAGCTGCACGCTGTCCTGATCTTTCTTGCTTAAAGAGCACTCGTGCTCGGTGACGTCGTCTGAGAGGGCGAGGCACGCAGGCTGACCATCAGCTGTTTCATGGTACCCACGAAATTCTGGCGCGAGACGCTGCCCGTTCCATTGGGGTCGAGCTGGGACCAGATCGCGCTTGCCCCCTGCGCCTTGAACACGGCCGGCGGGTTCATGCTCTGGAAGGCCTGATTGAACTGCGCCTGGCTGATGCTGCCGGAATTTGCCGTATCGATATTGCTGAAGAGATTGCTCATCTTCTGTTGCGGCGGCATCCGCATGCTGGCTCCTGACATCGCACTGATGGGCGAGCCTGAAATCGGCGTGATGGTCATGCGAATTTGATCCTTACGGGTAAGCCCGCGGCAAGGATGTACCCCAGGAGTAAAGACATGGCTAAGCAGGAGAGCCGGTAAGCCCGCCTGAAGAATTTGTATAGAAGCGCCGCAAGGGAACAACGAATACTCAGAGTTGCGTGCAGGTGCTACCAGGCCCCGCAATAGGGCAAAATTTACTTGAGCGCCACGACGAGGATGCGCCGTCGCTGCTCTTCCCAGTTCCAGGATTACCAGTTGACCACTGGCCCCTTATGCCTGAGCCCGCCCCATGCTGCCTTCGTACGCACGAAGCAGCCGCGCCCCGGTGGTTCACAGCCGCTCCATGGACCGGACGCGCGTTGCTCCCGGCAACCAGAGCAGAGCGCGCGGCTGGCAAGCGGCGTACGGAACGGAATCCAGTGAGGGCGCCATGACAAAATAATGCCCGTCATGCTGTCGGCCGCATCTGCGCGCCATCGGCTCTGCGGTACCGGACGTGCTCGGGGGTCATCCGGCACGATCCCCGGACCCGAGAAGTAAGCCTGGTCACCGCCCCTGCATAGGACCTGGAGCCCAATCCCCTCACCGGATGACGTCTGGACAGGACCCCCGGCCATCCCGTAAAAGACCCGCCTTCCGCCGGGCCGGCCCGGCCGGGCCCAGGTAGCTCAGTCGGTAGAGCAGCGGACTGAAAATCCGCGTGTCGGTGGTTCGATTCCGCCCCTGGGCACCACGCCCCCATTCTCCCACATTCACCAGTGTCCGCAGTTATCCGCTAAGCTGCTGGTTTTTAAGCACTTTATCGTCCGTAGTCATCCGCGGCCGTTCGCCAATTGTTCTGTCCAGCCGGACGATTTGTTGGTACGGTGTTGGTATCGAAACCAACCGAATGTTGGTATTTTGAACCTGGTGGGACGACGACAATGGCTCTGACAGATGTTGCCTGCCGCGGGACCAAACCCGGGCCGCAACTGCGAAAGCTCACGGACAGTGCCGGCCTTCAGCTGTGGATTTTTCCTAACGGCTCGAAACTGTGGCGCTATGCCTACCGCTTCAACGGCAAGCAGAGGCTGCTGGCCCTTGGGGCCTATCCCGAGGTCAGCCTGGCCGAGGCCCGCAAGGCCCGAGATGCCGCCATGGCCCTGGTCAAAGACGATACCGATCCAGTCCGCGCCAAAAAGCTAGTCAAATTGGCCGCTAAGGCAGCACGCGCGGAGTTTCAAGCGGTCGCGGAAGAATACCTGGCCAAGCTTGAGCGCGAAGGCCGTGCCGAAAAGACCTTGATCAAGCTGCGGTGGCTGTTGGGGTTGGTCTACCCCGTCCTCGGCCCCTTGCCGATCGCCTCCATCAAGCCGGTCGAAGTGTTAGCTGCCTTACAAGCTGTCGAACGGCGTGGCCGCTACGAGACAGCACGGCGGCTGCGATCGACGATTGGCGCGGTCTTTCGGTTTGCAATCGCAACGGGACGGGCCGAAACCGATCCTACCCCTGCTTTGGTTGGCGCTTTGACCACCCCCAAGGTCTCCCATCGCGCCGCGATTGTAGAACCCCGACGGGTCGGCGCCCTGCTACGAGCCATTGACGGCTTTGATGGCCAACCGACCACCCGGTTTGGCTTACAGCTGATGGCATTGCTGTTTCCACGCCCCGGCGAACTACGGTTAGCCACTTGGTCGGAATTTGAACTGGGCGACGCGATTTGGCGCGTACCAGCAGCTCGCGCCAAGATGCGCAGAGAGCATGTCGTGCCCCTCTCCACCCAAGCGATTGATCTGCTCAAGCAGCTTTCGGAGGTGACCGGGAGCGGACCGCTGCTGCTGCCGAGCGTGCGCAGTGCTCGCCGGTCGATCTCTGATAACGCCCTGAATGCGGCACTTAGGCGTATGGGCTTTGGTCAAGACGAGATGACGGCCCACGGGTTTCGGGCGATGGCATCAACCTTGTTAAATGAAAGCGGGCAATGGCAGGTCGACGCGATCGAACGACAGCTGGCTCATATCGACGGAAACAATGTGCGTCGAGCCTATGCCCGCGGCCAGCACTGGCTGGAACGCGTGCGCATGATGCAATGGTGGGCCGATTATTTAGATCGTCTCAGGACCGAAGACGCTCCAAGGGCGGTTGCAAGCTTTGGCTAATCGATTTTACCAGCAGTCGCTAACTCCCAACCTGAGGACCCGACAGTGTTGGCCACAATCGAAATGATCTGATCCAGTCAGCTGGCTTGCTAAATTGCAGCCCAACTCGAACGCAAGGGATCAAAGTTCTTCGCAACGAGGCCGTAACAAGGCGCCAAAGCGAACGAGCTGTTGCGCTTCTATCGCTTCAATAAATTCCGGCACGGAAGGGATCGTTGTTCTGAGGTTCCTACGGGCGTTAGCAGCCATTGAGATAGTGGCATCCGGCACCGCCCTATAAAGCTCGACCAGGAAGTCGTCAGGGGTTGACGCGGTAATACCGTGGGGCGCGAGGATAGCCGACGGGAAATCGGACAGGTTCCAGGTCACAATGTGTGAGGCGCCGGCCGTGATTGCGGCAGCGAGGACATGGCGATCGCTTGGGTCCGGGAGGGTCAGCCCTGATATCAGCCGTTCGTAGCCCGTGACATCGGCATTGGGCAGCACCTGTTTCATCAGATCTCGGGTCTTGATTAGACGTTCGACCGGGAGATCTGACCGGTTTGCCACGAGGTTTCTGATCCACTCTTCATGGATTTCGTCGGTCCAGCGGGCGTCAACCAGTCGGTCGACACCGCACTGGACCAGGACATTACGTAAATGGAAAGGATAGAGAACGCAGGCGTCATAGACCGCGCGAACGGGCTTATAGGTCATGGTCGCGCATTAGCGACTCGGTATCTACTGCCAACGCATTGAGGGCAGCTTGCTGGGTCTCAAGTGCGGCCTTAAGCGAAAGGACGTCCTTCAGCTTGGCTCGCCGATGCTTGCCGACATACCGAAATGGTAGCTCACCGGCATCCATGCGGTGAACAACAAGCGGCCGCGAGATCCCTAGGATTTCCGCCGCATCGTTCGGGCTGATCTCTTGGTCTTCGGCGAGGATCGCAATTCGCTGACCGCTGACGAGATGGTTAAGCAAGGTCTGAATGGCCTCCGAGGCCGCAGCCGGCAGCTCTACCCGGTTATCCACCCCACTGCCCTGTCGAACATGGAGCTCAATCGTGCCCTGACGAGCAGCTTTGGCCGCCGCATCCGCCTTGAGGCGATCGCGCTCGGATAATGCGATGAATTCTAGGACTTGGCTGGTCATGTTCCGATCTCCGAGCCTCAATATAATCCACCCCCACGATAACTGCAATAACTGAAATACGACGTCCGCAGACTGAGCAGCTATCCGAGCGACCGAAGCTTCCCATATTCTTCGGATCTTCACGCCTGCTGCCGACGCGAGCCATTGGGCAGCCAAACCCTGCCCCTAAGGCCTAGTTCAGAACCGCTGCCCACCGCTGTCAGCACCCACCAGCTGCCACGACATGGGCAAAACTTGATCGCCAGGTACGCTACCAGCGTAGCCGCTGGCCCACAGAGTATTTGGGCTAAAAATCCACCTTGGATCTCGCTATACGCACGTTCGTCGCAACCTGTGCGGATGCCATAGATAAAGACCCATTGCGCGGCGGAGTGTGCTGCGCCAACCTGAACAACATGAAATCGTAGGTATTCAGGCCCTGCATGTTTTATTCGCGGAAACTGAACAGAGAAACAGGCCGGGTGGAGGTTTGGGAATGTGAATGGTCCAACCCTGGCACTGGCATGGCAAAGAAGGAATTTATACGCAAATTCGCGGACGAAGTTGAAGCCGAATTTGAGCACGAGCAGTACTCTGCCTCAGCTGCAGTATGCTGGGCCCCTGGCCGCACCATTGGCAATATCGCCGTTAGCTCAGAGGAAGTATTTGGGAGGTTTTCTGGGAAGTCTGGCACAAATGCAATATTACCATGCCATATAATTCCATGTGGAAAATTTCGAAATGGCGCATCGCGTTGGTATTGTAAGACACACCAAATCCATTGGGGCACCAAGGCTGACATCGCTGCATTACCAGAGTCGGGCGAGGTTCTATGCAGCAACCATTTGACGGAAATGAGCTATGTCGTCGACCCGCTCGAAGTGGCATTTAGCGAATATGAAGAAATCGGAATATGGTGCTCATTGCCACCGGCAATTTCGACACGACCCATTACGAAACGGACGCCTAGGATTCACGTTCATAAGCGGTTCTCCGGCGCAGAAAAGAAGGTCTTGGATCGTGACTTCGATGCGATCGTTTGCTCTTACAATCAAAATGCTGGTCTCTTTTCCAGCACTGAAATTACCCTGATCCAAATAACACCCCCAGCCGCGTTCGAATTCGTTCGATCCATCGAATTGCAGTATGAGACATCCTGCGTCACCTGCAAAAAGTGCGGCTACCCTCACCTCGATCTTGGTAGCTTTGCTCGGACACCACATTCCAAGCACTTCTGTGGAAACTGCGGCAACGATAGCATTTGGAGCACTGATAAGATCGTCTCAACCCCGTTGAAGCCGCTCCATGATCAGTTTAACAACAGCAATACCTATTTGACGCCGGAGCGTAAGCTCAACCTTGATCAGTATACTGATCACCACTTCGAAATATGGTCATCCACTCCTGCAGTGCTATGGACCGCGAACCGGCCGCAAGAGCGGGGTATACATGTACATGTCTATGAAGGAACAAGCATCAACCGCATCATCGATGATACTTTCGGCGAAGTCGTATTGAATGGGAAGGCATTAGACCGGAAGCAGCTTTGGCAAAGTATGACCGAAAATACGATCTATTGAGGCCAAAGCTTAGCTCTTAACACTTTGCCTTTCGCAACGAAAGAAGCTACCAACAGGGTATTTTGCGGAAAATCCACTATTCGCCCAACTTCCCGAAGGTAACCGACAAAGGTGTTGTAAGGTTGAGCCCACACGCGCCTTTCAACAAATGGTCTAACAGCCGGAACCTAGCCGCTCCGCGCAGCATGCGGTCCGACCGCGCTTCTCTGATGCCCCAATCGGCGATGGTGCGACTTCTTTTATGCATTCAGTTCCGCAGCCAGCGCTTCCGCTTGCTCTAAGACCGTCCACACGGCAGCATCTCGCAAATCTGGTGGACAGCCGTACTCACGCACAATTCGCTTAACAAGTACCCGCATCCGCGCATCACACCGCGTGAAGACTTAGACCTGAATGCCATTATTTCAGTTGTCTACAAAATGCATTTAGCTCTCGCCAATTCTCATTCGGTTGGAGGTGGGGCAGCGACATCGTTTCCACCGGAGGCAGCTTTGGCCCTCGTCCATACTTTTCTAATAAAGTCGCGAGCATCTTGAAGTTCTGGGTCGGTCCCCAGGATTCGTTCTTCAAGCACTTTCTCAACGAACCCGGGACCATGTGATCCAATACTACGACAGAAGCCTTCGATTTCACCAACTGGTACGATCCACAGACCATGCTCTCCGCACTTTTCGATGAGGGCGTCAAAATGCTTTATTGTCTCGCCGGCGGAGAGTGCACTGCGCCCGCTCCGTTTCATAGCACTCCACGGTGACACGGTCCGGAAGACTTCCTTAATTGCTCTTTCTCTATCCTCTGGGAACTCTCCCGTTCCCTGTACTCCTTGCAATTGACCCGCTATCATTTTGGCCACCTGTTCCGCATTTAGCGGCGGACGCTGTCGCAAAACCGACTCGTTGACAGCTTCCCATGAAGTGCCCACGTCCACCCAGTCACCACCAAGCTTCTCAAAAAGATTTTTGAAGGTGCCTTTGTCATCAAGTACATCGATGTCGGCAATAACCGAGACGGGTACATCGAGGGAACGCAGCGTTTCCGCAAGCTTTGCCATCCGATGCTTTCCTGAGGTGTGGACAAAGAGAACGTCAGGACGCCGGTCTCCTGATATCGAAGGCAGATTCAGAATAGACTGGTAGAGCATGCAGTCTGCATCTGCCTCGCAGATAACAACATGTTCAAAAAATATTCCGTCAAAAACGCGCGAGAATCTCGCCAGCGTGTCCTTAGCAACGGCTTTAGTCTTTTCCTTACCAAGTTCTCTTACGCGGTTAATATTTCCCTCTCGATGAAGGCGAACGATACGTACTTTGTCTACGCCGCCTTCGATCAAACCGTCAAGAACATCGATGCTGTGAGTGGCGATGAAGAGCTGAGTATTTGCGGGCTTGTTTTGAGCCAAATAGCGCCCAAGCAGCCGCGCCTGGGGAGGGTGCAAAAACGCTTCAGGCTCATCAAGAAACTGAATGGAATGCGTCGTCTCAGCCAGTACATGCAGTATCACGGCTGCGAAACTGCGCATCCCATCGCCTTGAGACTCGAGTGTGACATTCGTTGATTGAAGCGATACCACAAACTCTTTAGATAGCTCGTCTTTGCCAGCTGGGACGGAAGGCTTTTCGCCAACGTAGAGCGGAAAGCTGCTTCCACCCGCACGAAATGGCGTGAGGTCTTTGCCGAAAGCATGCCGGAACTTGCCGCTAATACCGCTCGCGAGCTCAGGGTCCATCAGAAGAAAGTGAATCGGGTGTGTCGGAGGCGAGCGAAAGAGTGATAGGGCTGGAGCTGCGTTGGCGTCCTGGATGCGCCCTTCAGTATTTATCCGCTTTGCGAAGAACGGTGCCACTGGGCTTAGGTTTCCACTATCGAAGTATGGGATATGCGAGGTATGAATGCTATAGCCAATACCGCCGTACTGGAGGTTGGGTAGATCCCCGGTCTTTTGTGAATTTTCTTCAAGATACCTACGCAAGTCCTCCTGCGTTCCGACTTTGAGCATATTAGCATTCTTTATCACGAGTCCTGGGATTGAATTCGCAACCCATGCCTCTAGCTCTCGGAGCGCAGCGCTTTTTCCAGCATTGTTCGGGCCGACGAAAACGATAATGTCGTCATGATCGAGCGCTAATATTGTTCCGTCAGAGAAATGTATTTTCTCAAACGATAAACGCGGGCGCAGCAAATCAGTTTTAGCGGTCGCCGGCTCAACTTGATCGTCTTCACTCATCCCATCCCCTTCAATACGCGCAAATTGACCGGTTCATGGCCATTGCTTTCGCTCCGACGGTTTAACTCATTGATCGAGCCGTATCGTCAATCTATATCATGGCGTACAGTCTTATTAGCCGCGCAGTTCCGGATGCAGCTCACTAGATAAACCTACCTACTGCAACCGCTAGTGCGAACGTCCGCAACCCAGATTACCCACCTTGGCTACATCGGCGTTCATTTGTTGCCCATTGTTAATAATTTTTCCTCACCTGTGCGCGACGCCCGCGCCTTGTCGAACTGCCGTCCACACGCTCGCTCTTGAGGCTATCCAATAGAACGCTCGCGGGTTCATCGTCAGGGTTCTGGGGCACGAGTTCGCCCCGAAAAGCTTTGGCAAGTACCGCTTGATCCAGATGGCCGATCAGCTTGCGGGCACTGGTTGCCTCAACTGCAAGCCGGTCGATCTGGGCGAATGCCCTCTCAATGTGGCCGACAATAGCTTTTCGAGCCTCTGGAGAGGCTATTGGAACGCGAACGGCTCTAATATCATCGAGGCCAAGGCCAGCTCGTGTTGCGCCGCGATTGCGCTCTAGCAATTGCTCTTGACCCAAATCGCTCGACAAATACCAAGCGACAAAAGCGGCCTCTGAAGGCGTGTGGAGTCGAACTAACGCAACATGCTGGTTTACGTAGGCCTCACCTATATTAGGTGGCACTAAGCCTACTCGGCCGAGGTCCGCCGTGATCGTTATAACTAAATCGTTTGGGTGTACCCTTGTTCTTTGGCCCTCGGTCCCCTCCGGAGGCGAAACCATCTGCGTGTCGCTCCAATCGAGACTGACGTTTAACCGCTGAACGTTTCCGACGCGAATAAACCGTGCTCCGCCCTCCGAGTAGAACTTGGCCCAGCCACGCGACCCGCTTGTTACAAATTCTGAACGCTTTCCCAGGGGAGCGGCGTCATTCTCATCCCATTCCCTCCGAAATGCCGCCGCCAGGATCGCCTGCTTGTACTTCCCGACGAGGCGAGGGATGTGGCCCAGGTGATTGCGGGCACGCTTGGATTTATCTGACAGGCTATCGATCTTCACCACGATCCGTTGCTGCTCGGGCATGGGCGGAAGCGCAATAATTGTTTCCTCAAACTTGCCTTTGGTGACATGACGCAATCCCACTCCGCCGTGAGCTTTGGCGATTTGCTCGTCAAGCGTTTGATTGATCGCATATCGAAAAAATGACTTGTCGACCGCTCGGCGGTCATAGCGAACGTTGAAAATATGTTGGTTTAGTATCGCCTTCGGGCCATTCCAGATATGAGCTCCAAAAGAAGTTCCCGGCGTTCCGGACCATGCAAAGAGCAAATCGCCGGGTTCCACTAAGAACTTCTCTTCTACTTCTCTATCAAAGTAATTGAACTTCGCGTCCGACCGGTTCAGGTTTTGAATGCGTACAATAGGTAAACCCACAGATGTCCAGTCAGACGGCTTGAACGCCCTTCCGTTCACTAAGTCACAGAGATCGCCAATTTTCGCCTTCGACCACCCAAGCGGCATTTTAGTCATTCCGCTGCCTCTGCTACCTTTGTCGCCTCTTCCACGGTGTCTGGCTCCAGTTCCTCGGATAGCGTCTCAATCTCTTCAAGCGCCGCCTTTAGGTGCCCGATGATAGCGGCCGCAATGTCCTCCGGCTCTGTCAGCGTCTCTTCCGCGTCGGCCTCGGTATCGCGTAGCCATACAATATCGAGGTTGTCTTGGCGCGCAGCGATCTGCTCGCGCGTGAAGCACCGCCAGCGGCCGACTTCACCTCGATCCTTCCGCTTGGCTTCGCCATTGGGGTCGTTGCCATAAGCAGTTTCAAACTCCTTGAAATCCTCGACAGTGAGCGGCCGGGTCTTGCCGAAAGCGGGCATGTTGGCCCGCATGTCGTAGACCCATACGGACTTAGTGTTGACCTTGTCGGTCTTGCCCCGCTGGAAAAACAGCACGTTGGTCTTAACGCCCTGCGCGTAGAAAATGCCGGTTGGCAGCCGCAGGATCGTATGCAATGCGCAAAGGTCCATCAGCCACGTCCTCAGGCGGCGTCCGGTATTGTCCTCGAACAGCACGTTATCGGGAACCACGACCGCCGCCCGCCCCCCGGGCTTCAGTGCCCGCACGATATGCTCGACAAAGGCAAGCTGTTTGTTGGAGCTATCGGCTGTCACTGAAAAATCCGACCGCGTCGGGCGGCCACCACCCTTTTTTGTGCCGAATGGTGGATTGGTCAGAACCAGGTCGGCCTTGCTCAATGCCTCGCCGTCCGGTGACAGCGTGTCGATGTTAGCAACACCCCCCTCGATCCCGTGCAGCAGCAAGTTCATCATGCAAAGCCGGTGCGCATCAGTGACGAGTTCTGCTCCAAAAAATGCATTGTTGCGTTGAAAGAATGCCTCTTCGGGGGTAAGTGTGTAGAGATCGTCTGTGTGGTCCTTGATGTAGCGGTCAGCTGCGACCAGGAAGCCGGCTGTCCCGGCGGCGGGGTCCTGGATGACCTCGCCGTGCTGTGGCTTCATTAGCCTCACAATGCAGTCGATAAGTGGGCGCGGCGTAAAGTACTGCCCTGCGCCAGATTTTTTCTCGGCAGCGTTTTTCTCTAATAGCCCTTCATAGAGGTTACCTAATCCCTCCTCTCGAGCAGAGAACCAGTCGAGCTTGTCGATATTCGTCGTCAACGACTTGAGGTTCGTAGGCTTGCGGAGCCGGGTTTGCGCGTCCGTGAAAATGGACTGAACTATGGCGTCTTTGTATGTCTCTGCATTGCCTAGATCGAGGAGTAGTCGCTTGTAGAAGTCGAGCTGTTCAAGGCCCTCGCGCTTAGCCAATTCACGCCATCGGTAGCCCTTCGGCAAGCGGCTCTCGCGACCTGTTTCGGCTAGCATCTTCAGAAACAGCAGATAGGTCAGCTCCGTGACGTACTCGTTGTAGGTAATACCGTCATCGCGTAGAACGTGACAGAGCGCCCACAGTTTGGCGACGATGTCTTGGGTGGTGTTCATTAGCCTGCTTCTTTCCAGGTCTCTTCGTTGATGGCAGCGAGGACACTTTCTAGTTCCCCGTCGAATACCTTGTTGAGCCGATTAAATCCACCATCAGCACGGAATGGCTCCTCATCAATCGCAGCTCTGTCAATCACAACTTCTTTCTCAACTTGCTCGCCAATGCGCTTAAGCCAGCGCCGTTGTGGATCAGTCCAAGATCGGCTCGCGAGAATGCGTCGCATGGCAGCGCGTACCCGATCAATGTAGGGCACCAGCGGATCGCCGAGTGCGGCCTGCCTAACGAAGCCAATGATAGAAGCGGCAATCTCTTCGTTTTTGGCATCGGCCCAGGCCCGGCTTAGACTGGCTTCAGAAAAGCCTTGGCGATCAAGGGTGAGTTTCAGCTGTCTGAGATCCGCGCGCGTGAGCTCGCGAGGCCGCTGGACCACGAGCCTAAGGGCCATGATGCTATTTACGTTGTCCCGGACAAATGCGGAAAAGCTATCGAGAAAGTCCTGGGGGCGCTGAGCTTCACCGTAACCCCGGCTCACAGACACGATCTGGTCACCGTGGTGAGAGATTGGCAGAAAGCGCGGACTATTGCCCTCAGCCTGCCAATCCAGGATCGGCCCGACAGCTGACCGGCCCGAAAACCAGGAGCTGATGTCATCTGGCGAGCTTGTCAACAGCCGTTGCAATGTTGCTTCTGGCGTTTCACCTGTAACTGCTTCGAATTGTTCGCGAGCTTCTTTGGATAAGCGATTCAATTTGCGCCGAAGTTTTACAGCAAACTGCGCTCGGATCACGTCACGGTGCTTAAATTCCTTTTCGACAACCAGTTCTTCCACCAACTGCTGGAAGCTGATCGATGGGTTGACCACGACGGGTCGCATTTCTGTTAGTTCTTGCAGATGTGGGTACAGATCGACGGCATCGAAAATACGGAAAATATCTTTTCTTATATCTGGGCATGGTCTGGTAGCGCGACCAATTATCTGCTCATAGAGGATGCGGCTATTCACGCGACGTAAGAACACTAGATTGGTGATCGACGGAATATCTATCCCGGTCGTAAGCAAATCCACAGTTACGGCGATTTTTGGACTACTATCGTTCCGAAACGATCGGATCAGGTTCTTAACTCGATCTACGCTACCCGTAATTTTTCGCACGGCGTCGTCATCGATGCCGCCATAGGCAGCGGCAAACGCCTTCTTGATCTGGGCAACCACAATATCGGCGTGAGCGTCGGTCGCCGCAAAGATCAAGGTTTTACCGGGAAGCGCCGGATCAATATGCTTAGCCAGCTCCTCGGCAACAACCCGATTGAACTCTTCCGTGATGACCTGCTTGTTGAACTGCTCGATCTCGTACCGTATTTCGTCAGGCGCGTGGGCAAGGTCTACTTCACCCGTTTTGGTGTTTAGGAGTTCAAGCTGTTCATCTTTCTTGAATGCAATACCAGCACGAGAAAGGGCGGTCTCTATTCGAACGGGCGGCTCGTGATCGATCAGGAAGCCATCAATCACCGCCTCACGGTACGAGTACTTGTATATCGGATCGCCAAAGATATCGGTCGTGTGCAACGCAGGGGTAGCGGTGAGTCCAATCTTCACGGCGTCAAAGTATTCCAGCACCCGGCGGTACTTTGAGATGTAATCGTCTTGGCTGCGGAAACTCAGCTCCGCGTCGCTCATTTCGCGATCAAGCAAATACCCCCGATGGCACTCGTCCACCACGATAAGATCATATTGATCGATAGGCGGCGCCTCAGAGACGTCTGCTTGATAGAGTACCCGGCGCACGAGCCCCTGGATCGTACAAATATGCACCTTCGTTTCGGTTTCCGGAGCGACATCCTGCAATTCCTTAAGGCCAAAAATCTCGGCAAACGTTTTTCCGGATACGATTTTAGTGGTGGAGAACTCCCCGGCTGTTTGGTCGCCAAGGGCACTGCGATCCACAACGAAACAGACGCGGCTGAACCGCTTGGTTGTGAGCAGTCGATACAAAAGTGCAATGGCGAGCTTGGTCTTTCCCGTGCCGGTTGCCATTGCTACCAGCATGTTGGTCTTGTCCGAGGCAAGTCCAGTCTCTACAGCCTCGATTGCCTCGCGCTGATAATAGCGCAGCGGAAAGCCAAACTCGAATGGAAGCTTCTTCAGGGCCGCGTCAGCTGTCTGCTTGTCTATCGCCAAGCGGCTGCCTAAGCCTTCTGGCGTTGGCCAATCGACTAGGGCTCGACGGTGATTGGTCGATAACCGAACATCCCTGAACCAAATGCCACTCTCGGTTTCGATCTGTTTGAGATAAGAGCGGCCGTTCGCTGCAAAGACGAAGGGCACATAGTGGTCACCCCAGGGGCCTCCTGCGAATTCACCTCCCTCTGGTACGCTGATCCCGACTGAGTATCGTTCGGCTTGATCGATAGCTGCTGAAACGTTTTTCCGGCGACGCTTGGCTTCGACTACGGCGACAAGCATGGTTCCTATAAAAAGAGCATAATCTGCGGGACCACTCTTGGTAGGCCATTCGGCGATGGCCATGTTCCGGCCTTTCGTCGGACGGACGCCTTGCGAATAGCGCATCAACTTTGTGTCTGCTTCCCATCCACGGTCCCGGAGCTGCTGGTCAATCCAAGCTCGTGTTGTCGCCTCATCAAGGTCGATCTGAGCTGCGGCAAACTCACCTTTCTGAATGAAGGAGAGGGTCTCCTCCTTCGGTGCCTTTTCGGCGATAGCCTGAAGGGCAATAAGGCGGCCCCTGATCTCGAGCTTTTCAGCTTCGATGTCTTGGGCCAGCTTCTCCCAAACGGATCGCTCCTCAGCTTCTCGTCGCAGCTGTTCTTCCGCGCTTTCCCGGGCGCGGGCATGCTCGGCTGCCGCCCGTTTTGCGCGGCTCACCTCATCTTCGGTAGCAACGAGCTTTTGACGGAGAGCGTTGATCTCGGTCTTTAGCCCGGCTGTCGCATCGACCGGCTCCGGGGGCGGCACGAAAGCGCCAGGTTTGAAGTCTGACTGCCGGCCATAGGTCCGATGAAACCAGATGGCGAGCTGGCGGGCCAGCTTCAAGCCGTTTAGGGCGTCGGCATGACGGCCCTGCATCTCGTGGGCGGCGGCATTGCCGAGCTTACGAAGTTGGTGGAATAGGTCGGCAGTCTCCCGAGGAACAGCACGCTCGAACCCGAGGCGACGAAGCGTCTCCTCGAAAGTCTCCCGCTCGCCCACATAAAGGGCATGGTGAGCGGCGACGAGCTTGGCGATCAGTTCTGCGAGCTGGCGTAGCTTGATTAGGCAAGTTGACGGATCGTCACGAAAATAGCGCTCCGCCAGGCCGCCCAGCCGAACCAGCGCGGAGTCGTGGACCTCCAGGAAGCTGAAATTCGAAGTCTGCACCCAGTCTCCCCCTCTAGTAGAAATTGCACCATTGGGTGAAGACTTGTCTAATCCTGGTTTTGCCCGACCAAGGCTTCTTTCCTCCGGGCGCGGGTGTGACCAAAGACGGCTAGGGACTGGCTGGGGCCCACGGAAATTGTGCCACCAACTCCTCGTCCATTGGGGTGACCGGAAACAACAGAAGCGCGATCACTGGGGATGAGCCGGCACCTTCCGCTGGCCGGGAAGAGGCGCGGAGCCGATGGATCCGGCTTGCTTACGGACACCCACCTCACCGAAAGCAGAGACAATGTTTTCATGGGTATCATCGGGACCTGGAAATTTCAGGCTATCGGCGTCGAGGCAGTGGCAATCTTTACCTTCACGACGCCCCCTAGGGGCGCGACGGCCAATAGTGGCTTTGCCGTCAAAGCCACTATTGCAACGGCGCCCACCGGCTTCATTCCCGCTCGACCAGCGGTCGATAAGGCTTAAGCCCCACTACAAAGGCATCAATATCTTGGCGGCGGATTCGGGTCCCTCGCTTCCCCAGCACCCGTGCCGTCAGCTGGCCGCTCGCCAGCGCTGCGTAGAGGCTGGTGCGACCGATACCGTATTGCTGGCAGACATCGGCAACGGTCAGCAGCTCATTGGGTTGGTAGCTGTGGCTGCCATCCGCCATTTGCGCACCAACCTGGCCAGCCGCGCTATCCGTGCTGGATTTGTAGCTATTATGGCCGGTCATGACACGCCTCCATTCTTACGAGCTTCGCGGTAAGCCGCACCAAGCTCTTCCGGCGTCGGCAAAACCTGTCGGCGCGGTGCCGATACAGGCAGCCAACCGGCTGTCACCCCAACTTTGTTACTGGATCTCTGCACACGGCCCAATGCCCTAAGCTCCTTCAGATGACGCGATATTTGGGACTGGGCGAGTCCCAGATCATCCGCGATCTGTCGACCTGATACCCCAATGTTCCCAGTGGTGAGGCGGCTGACAGCTTCAAGAACTTTGGTCTGCGCTGGCGAAATCGCCTGATTGCCGCCTCGCAGCACCTCCTCGACCAGCATATAAACGGCCTCGTAATCGTGGAAGCTGGCGATCACCCGACCTTTTTTGCTGCGCTTGCGGTTGACTTGGTGAAGCCAAGCGTGGGCCTTGATAAGCGTCAGTACGTGTTCGAAATCACGCCGAATCCGTAGCTCGCTCACGTCCACCAGTTTAGCGAGCTCTTCCGCGAAGGGCAGGTACACTGCTGGTGTCTCCTGCTCGAGGGTGGCCTGAAAGTCATGCCACGGTCCGATTTCGGTCCTGACCCCGCTCGAGCCTTGCCGCACCATCGCCTCAAGCACTGCCCTGCTCTGGTCTTCTGTAGCCGCCACGTGTAGTGACAGCATTCGAGTTTCGTTCTCAAGGTGCAGATGTCCGGTCGTCGTCGTGATTAGCCCTGTGGGCCCTTCAACCTTCTTCGTAACCGGCAGGCCGTCGACCACCGTTTGGTGAATTAGGCAGCCTTCGCTCAGCAATGCACGCACTGCATAATCGAGCTTGTCGCTTTTGAAGCCGTCACCCTCACAAATTACCAAAACCCGATGCCGCATGTCCTGATCGAGATAGTTCAGCGCACGATCACTCATCGAGGTAAGTTCCCAATATGCGCTTGTGGGAAAGTGCTTCAGAACACGCTTGGCTAGCGACGATTTACCCCCGCCAGGCGGTCCTTTGAGTGCGACTGAAACCGGCTTGTCAAACCGCCGCGAGGTAACCACCAAGTACATTAGCTTGGCATTGGCGTCTTCACCGATCACACCCTCGGCGGTAATCGTTTCAGCAAATAGCTTCAATATATCTGGAGCCGCCGCGATGGCTCGGCAACTGTCCGGAAATGTGAGCGGCAACTTGGCCGCTTTGCGCTCACTGCTACCATTGCGGCCTTGCGGGCTTGCGGTCTTGCGGCGTTTTTCAAATTGGCGAGCACGCTTTCGATCCAATTTAGATATCAACTTTGCACATTTCTTCATTTCAAAACCCTTCTTTCCAGTGTTATGCGCTTTTCAATGAACTTGTTCATAGATGTGATAAAAAAGAGGCTTATTTGCCCTATTTACGGCCATTTCTGGCTTTCAGTGGTCGCATTTTTGCGACTTCTAAATTCAAGCCATCAGCCCTCCACGATTTCCGAATTTTGAAAAGTACCAGTCGTCCGAAGAATTTGAGCTGGTCTTGAAACAGCAAATATTCGACGTGAGCTGGTGCGGGAAGTCTGACTTTGCGGGTATTGGTACAAGGATGCGTACGATCGCTATCGAAGTAGGAAATCCGCAATACGGCGTCGGCCTTGAACGCGTAAGATGCCGTCAATGGCGAGCCATCGTATTCCTTCATCCAGGACGGCTTGGTAACGCCAGGTCTGGGCCTGAATGCTGATTTCATCGCACTGCGCAGTGCTTTTGGATTGGACGTCGCAACGAAGCCAAAAAGTTGGGGCTGCCAATGACGCCCCCTACCGAGCTGCCTTTCATCATTAAGGCTCAGGTCCAACCCCAAAATTGCCCATTCTACGGCTTTGCTCGCAGCAAGTACCCGGCGCGCCCGTCGACTGAGCTTGGGAACATTCAGGCTGTCCAGCTGTCCTGACGGCCTTTGACAGCCAGCAATCGCTATGCTGACCGCTAGCACCTTCAAGTGAGGGTACGTGTCCTGGCATGCCACTTTGATAGTCTGATTCACGATCCAGCCTTGCCAGGCACGAAAACATTCGGGGCAGGAGGCACTGCGACATCGGTGCCCTCGCCTGCAGCCATCAAGCACTTCAGCCAGTTCCGCAGCCGCTTTGAACTTTTTTCCGTAGCGCCGCAGGCGCTTGATGACTGCTATTTTCCGAGCTTTTGCGACTTTCGACGATAATGCCCCGGGCCAGTGAATTGGTCTGTCTGCATAGCGCGCTTCGCTACAAAGCACTTCATCCAGTACGGACGTGAGATCGCGAGCATTCTGCCGATTGGGCCAATGTCCTCGGGGCACTGAGGCCTTATGGACGCCCTGCGGCTTGCGGCTCAGCCGCTGATGTTTCAACCCTGTCCTGCGCATCGCACTCCCCTTTCCGAGAGCACTTTTTTCGCAGGTCCAAGCCCGGCTATCGATATCCTAAAAAAAATAGGAAAAATCGACTACTTTAGCCGCCGTTGGGATGGCTTTTGATTCGAAAAAGTAGTTTTGATTTTTTCGATCACATCATTTTCCAAGTGCCGCAATTCTGGTTGATCAGGCGTGACGTTCACCAACAGAAGCTGACTTTGCACCGTTGTTGCTTTGAGCTTAGACATGACCACCTTCTCAAAGTAGCTCGCATAACCAAGCCACTTTCCAATGTAAGGCTTCGCACGTCTGTAAGTCAGCCTTCCGGCAATCAGTAGCTCCAACAAGGTAAGCCCCTCGTCTGTCACCACTCGATCGGCTGCATAAAGGAATGCAATCGCATTCCTATGCGCGGGCCACACGCTGTTGCGGATGTGGCTTTGAGAAACGCCTTTCTTACGAATCTCAAGGCTTCCTAGCTTTTCCCAGATGACCAGCAACGAGCCAACAACGGGTGCGGCGTCTTCGATGTTAGGATACCCATACTTCTTTCCAACGTCGTCATAGAGGTGTCGCACATGATAGTCCCATACCGTCGCGATCGCGACCATCCTTAGAACGTCGGTCGTTGCCGTCGTAGGATGGGCTTTGTGTTTTCCCGTCTTTCCGTTACCGCCTGACTTTTTGTTGGCTCGGATGGCGGCAACTAAGGCCGCGGTACCGCCAATACGATGGTATATTCGAGAAAAGATCGGCTTGTACCTGCGATGCTGCTGTATCACGTATTTCGCGTCGGGGACCATATCTCGATAGGCTTTGGATTTTTCTGCGCCGACAATAGCGTTGGCCGTAGCGATTATAATAGCGTGTTTGCTCGCCCGCAGATCCTCGGACGCTAGTACCCATGCTTTAAACCCTTCGAAAACGATTTCCTTGTGCCGCCAAAACGAGGGCTCTGGAGCCGCGAGCAGCTCAATTGCCGCCTTCCGGTTGAGACCGAGGAACCCACCAGTCTTTTTGTTAAACCTCAGACAGGGCGACGGCTTTTGGACGTCGATGTATGGCCCGAGGCGCGGTAAGTCCGAAAACCTGTTCTTACGGCGAGGCTTTGGTTTGAGTTGGCGGGAACTGCTGGAGCTAGACTTGTGCATGGTGCTATTCGCTTATTGCAAATCGGCTTTGAGGGCCAGCCTCGGGCAATTCGTCTATTCAGCATCGAGTAGATAGGCCAATAGCTGGACCGGGATGATATTCGCCTTCCGGTCGAGCGCAGTGGCTTTCAGCACTTTTGCACTATTGGTGCGCATTTGGTCTTTGTACTATCTTTTGTGAATGCTTGGAAGCAAGCTATGTTCTAGCACATGATGGCACCCTGGCCCCCTTAGAGGGGCCATTGGTCCATGCATCGCGATACAGGCAAGGCAAGAACCAATGATCAAACGCTTGGCCAACGTAGTCTATTGGGTCGCATCCGGGGTTGGCGCCCTCATCTTCCTCGCTGGCGCTTTTGTGGCGTCAAGAGAAGAAGTATATAGCCCCATCGCAGTTCTTATCGTCTTCGCGGTCGTAGCGACGCTTGTTTGGCTAATTGGTGTAGCAGTTCGCTACGTGCTCGTGGGACCGAAGAACCCATAGGACGCTATCATAAATTGGAAATTAGAACGGTTCCCTTTTTAGGCGAAGACCTGGCAGCAACCATGGCACCGAGCACAGCCTTTATGAGATTTCTATTATTAGCACTGTTACTTATAATAATTCCCAAAACCGCGTTAGCGGAGCGTCATTGCTACTACCATCGCGGAATCGAGCGCTGGCGCATAAAAACCACGATGCCGAACCCTGAAGCAAAGGCCATAAAACTACCCTTAGTGTCTCTATTAAGCGCCAAAAATCCTACACTAAGTCGAGCCACGCTCCAGAAAATGCTGAGTGAGCGCCTAAAATATACCTTTAAATTCAAAAGCGACGGTCGGGCTATCGCATTACGCGAGGGGGACAAAATACTCGTACACGGCCGTATACTCAGTATGAGTTGCGAAGCCGACGGTGACATTCACCTAAGTGTCTATGATACCGACCGTGCTAAGTGCGTTATTATGGAGGTGCCGAACCCCGGTCAAATTCACGAGTCTGGCCTCAAACGACTGATTGAAAATGCGCGACAAAAGATTCTTTATTTTCTATCGAACGGAATTCCAAACCAGCGGCTCACATTTGAGGGGCAGCTCTTTATCGACACCGACCACCTTACGCGCGCGCAAATGGGAAAAGTTGGTACGCCGGAAGCTGGGGGGCGCAGAGGTAGGCATGACTGCGCAGTAAATGTGTGGGAAATTCATCCCGTCACGCTCATCGAATAAAACGATATCGTCTCGCCAAGCCTCTAAACCGGGACCATACTGAGTTGCTGCCACCATCCGGAGCAACTATACCATCTGAGGCAATGGTATTTATATTTTCTTGCCTTCTACTTCGTATCTCAACGCACAACAATTCTGCTTCACGGACAAGGCCCAAGATTTCGTCTTTCAGCACATTTGTCATTTCAGTTATGGCTTACATAAAAGTACCGCTGAATAAGAGACAACTCGGCATCAAACGTTTCAGCATTATTCGTTACCCGAATTGCTTTCACCGCAAATACACACGCACCGTAGTCAGCGCTGGCACTGCGAGCTAATTCATGCGCAGCATCTCCAAATTGACCAAGTGATAGCGGCTGACCAGAGGCCAGTGTGTTGAATCCAGCCTTGGCTGACGACTTTGCGTTATCGCCCTCGTTCCGCAAACTGGTTCCCGTTATTATGTCGTTGGGTAGTAGGTGAAATTCCAACAAAAAGTGAGAGGCTAAGGCACATGCAGGTCGGCCCGGCGCATGACCAGACAATCTTTTATAGGTCCTACCACCAATTTTAATCGTCGTGCTACGCGGTTTTAGTGTTCTGCCATCAATCCCAATTTCCGAAAGAAATTGCTCCAACTTTAAGATGTGACGTCTAAGATTGGCATTTTCCCGCTGCCTTGCTGCCAGCTCACTTTTGAGTGTTGCATTTTGATGCATCATCTCATTTAGCCTATATTGCAGCCTAGGAATTTCCTTTAGACCTTCCTTTTTTGCTAAAAAGGAAAAAGCAATCGCCATAAACACCAGGAGAATCATCAGCTCAGTCATACTCAAGCTGACTATCTGCGCCCTCCGATTCCGAGAAGCATTAGGCATTGGAGTTGCGCGCGTCACGAATTGCGTCTGTGAGAAGCTGCGCGCTTTCCGTTAGCGCACCATTATATTCAATTAGATCTGCCTTCGCACCTTTTACAAGCTCAGAAAAGTTATTCCCCAACTCTCCTATATCAGTGCCAACCTTCGCAACCCCCCGATCGAGTGCCGACGACAGCGCCGATAAATGTTCAACCATGCTCCGTGCGGCGCTTCCCAGATTAGAGATTGAGTTTAGCGTGTCGCCAGTAACATCCAGACTTTCCTTTGACTGATCCGCTGCAACTTTTGTTCTTTTAGATGCTTCTGTAATTGCCCGGTTAGCATCGTCTAGCGTGGCTCGTAGGGCGGCCAGATCATCTCTCAATCCCTCGAGTGCCTCTGTGGGAACTCCTAATGCTTTAATGCGCTTGACGATGTCCTGAACAGCGCCATCAAGTTTATTGACTGTTTCCTCTGTCAGGTGAGACAACCTTTTAACGGAAGCTTCAAGGCCATCTTCAATGTTCTTTACGGCGGCTTTGGTTTGCTTTTCCAAATCCGTTGATAAGTCTACCGCAGACATTTCCAGAGTGTCTCGTACCTCTCGAAACGACGTGATAGCTCTCGCAATCTCTGCATTTAATTTTTCTGCATAGCGAGCAATGTCATCCGTAATTTTTTCCGCGACGTCTGTTGTAGTTGTTAGGAACTGGATGATCACAATTCTCGCGGTCATACCAACAAACGTTGTCGTAATCGCAATTCCAAATTGCTTAATTATCTCATCACTGGTCAGCGAGTGCGAACCACGGCCAGTAAGGGCCAGCATCAATGCAAACAATGTCAGTATGAAGCCCTGATAGTAGATGCTATCGGCAAACCTCTCAACGCTATGAAGGCGTTGCCAATTGGTCATTCCGATAATAAAATAAGTGACCATTGCCAGAACCGCAAAAAGTTCGCTACCTGCCCATTCGCTCAAGCCGCCGGCAATGATTGCAAGCAGAAAGCAGACGTTAATTAATGCGGTAGTGTCGTTCCAATAGAGGAGGAGTGTGCTCGCCACCCTCCCTCGCTTTGGATCTGCACCAACCTCTATAGGATAGGACCCAGCTTCTGGCTCGGATTGACTCATTTCAGCAAGAGCCTCTCAAGTTCAGCGGGTTCTAAATAAGCATCATCAACTGCGGATACATGAGCGCCAACCGACGTTAGCCGCTGTTTCCATGCTGTGATGCGGGCGAGCAATCCACGCTCATTAAAGCGATCCTGTTGTTGCGCTCTATAAAGCATCAATACATGCACACCCCTGAGTGTTCTCAACCTAACGGGCCTATGGCGCCCTCTATCTTCGATGAAATCTGAAAGCGCGATAACGCCGTGATAGCCGGGCATGTCATTTGCATTCATTAATGACACTGAATTAAATGCCCCCACGATATCGGTTAACGGCTGCGCTTCATGCATGAGTATAAATCGATCGCATCGCTCAATAAGAAAATCACTCAAAGCTCCAATCTTAGCAAATGTTCCTTTGCTACTAGCAGCTCCAAAAATGTTGGGTGAAAATCGAGCTTGACAGAGAGGAGGCTGAGAAAGGCTACCGTCTCCAATTTCTAGGTAACGAATGATTACTGGTGGCGTGAGCTCCGGAACCAATTGCGTAATTGTGAGAGCGGTGGCCCGCAGAGCATGCTGGTCAAGCGGCTTTTCGCGCTGGTTCAGCCATGAACCAGACAGATCAACAAGAACCGTTATATGTGACACGGCCTCGTGTTGAATTCGCATTTGCGCCGTAGCTGGTGGCGCCAAAAGCAGAAGCAACGCTGCGATAACACGTTTCATGGGCAAGCTAGTCATAGGGGAGCCGGTGACACGATTGACTCGCGCCCAGATCTGCGGTCGAGAATTAGCTGAATTGGATAGCTAGCGGCGTATAGCAAAACTTGAAAGAACAAAAATATAAAGTTCATTGCAAAAGCCATAACACCAAGCGAGGTATTAATTGCGGACCCTAGGAGATAAAATAATGACAGTGTTGCCGTGGATACCGAAGCGAGTGTCATTCCAAGCCTAGTGCCGCAATAAAGAAGTACTAATGCAAAGGTCGTCAATATCAAAAATATGATCACGGCCTCAACTGTAAATAAGCGCGCGGTTATAAACGCATTTCCCAAAATTACGACAGCTAGCATGGCAAATCCAGAAATCCTGCCAATGGTGTCTATCGGAAGCGTGGACCCGGGAATGCCCTCGGCGGCGGGAAGTGTATAGGAAGTCCGATGAACTGCATTTCCCGCGAGAAGCAGCGCAACGGTCTCAGAAAGCGCTAGCGCAATCCCGAGCCACCAGCCCCCATGAAATGTCGCGATAATGCGAAGCGATCGAATCTCGTACACATAACTAATACCTACAAATACCAGGATAATGGCTAGAACGATAAATAGGGATTCATAGAACTTGCGCAACATAGCACCACGATCTAATCGTCGACTATCTTCCAACCGAATGGCCTGCGCGCGTTCAACCTGCTTCTTTATTTCTGCTTTTGCGCCATGCAAAACGCCAGCCGCAGAGCCGGCATTTTCCTGTGCCCTTGAAACAAAGACAGTCAAATTGGACAAAGTATCTGCCAGTTGGTCGCGACTACGTCCAATGACCCGATAACTCTGATTTAGCTGATCGACATGACTGTGACGCTGTACAAGATGTCGGCGCCACTGGCGAACAACATGCGTGTCAGCTAGCAGTGCGACCGACGAAAAAAGTAAATGCCCGGTCCCTGACAAACACAAAACCAGTGCGGGCCCAAACACACCAAACCACCACCTTGTCCAGAATGGCACGGGATTGGGAGAAAATATGTATACGAACACTTGCTTAAAATTTTGACCCAAGCCCGCGTAAAAGAGAAACTCTATTGAGGCCAGGAACAAGATGGCTAATAAGGCGGCCACACGCAGCGCATTAGTAGAAGAGGATGCAACAATTCCGAGGCCAACTTCGACCACTACGAAAGCGAGAGAAATGAGAATCGCTACCGTTGCCCCATACTGCCCCATGCTTTCAGTCATATAGCCAAAAAATTGATTGAGCATGTATGCATTCACGATACCAGCTGCGATGATAACCGGAGCAACAAATACGAGCGTAACCAATGCTCTGTTATGTCCCTTCTTGATCCGAGAGAAGTCGTTGGGGTCAGGCGGCTGCATATCTTCGGGCACTAAAACCCGATTTATAGAGTTTGACGCTGCCGTGATCCCACTTTCACACTCAGCCAGAGATTTTTCCAAACGACCTGCATCAACTTGCAGATTGTCAGCGGCTTCGGCTATGCGACTAAGGGCTAACCTTATTTGCCTGTTTTCCTCCGCAAAGCTGAACATCTGAGCGTGTTCATCAAGAAAGTGTTCGATAGGGAGTTTCGCGGAGGCAAGTAGCAACTTTGCACGCGCGAAGCACTCTTTTGCAAAAGCTTGCAATACCGAACGTGCACTAATTAGGAATTTCTCAATAGAACGCCACAGCAAAAATGCGGGGAGTGCCACAGCAATCCAAGCTAGGATTAGGACAAGGGCTACAACAATTGCCCTAACTATCGATGGCAACATGGGACTGACACTACTTAACTGTACAAAGAACTGGTTCATCCCTCCCCCTTTTCCCCTTAGAAAGCTTACTGCTTGAGAGCACACGGAATACAGTCAAAGTATATTTGACAAGTTACGTCGACACTTCAAGCCTTGGACGCGAGCGCACGGAGGTTTAGTGGTAGGAAAAGTTGGCTGCTAGGGTATAAAGCTTTCCTTTCGCCGGGCCGTCAGAATCAGAACTACTTGCCGGAAGGGAATAAGTATTTGTTTTAAAACAACATATTTTCTATACTTCCGTGCGCCAACTATCTCTTGAAAACTCCGATGTTGCCTCGGAGAGGGCGCGCCTTAAGTCAATGCTAGGCGGCCCATAGGCTGCTAAAGGCGAGCCGCGCTGGAAATTAACCCGCGAGATAGTGCACGGGATCTTCACGGCAGCCTCAGCAAGCGCCACCTGGCCAGCAACGCAACGTCCGACTAGGAAACGAACACTGCCGCTATGGCTTTCGTGAGGGGATCTCGCATACGAGGTTCGCGTGCGATTGGAGATCCGGTAGCACGATTTCATATTATGACTATAGTCGGAGTTGCATGGGTTGCTTGAATGGGCAAATCCGGAGCTTCAAAAACCGGGCGGCATAAATTGCTTTAAACTGCTCGGCGGCGTGCTGCGCCATAGGCGTCATGTGTGAAACTTGTTCGGCTCGCAGTCCACTCTCGTTTCACATGGTTGGTCGCGGCGCTTGCTTTCCGGCATCAAGCCGACTGCCAACTTAATGCAGTTTTCCGCCACAACCTTCGTAAACTTTGCCTATATCCCTCTAATCGGGTCAGAGTAGCTGCCAATTTCGGAGTCCATCGATCTTCTCTTCCCACAACCGAATTTAGTCCCAAACGGAGCTTTCGATAATAAGGATGCTTGGTCATAGCCGATGATCGTGGCCTTAGGAGCGGTGTAGCAGTCCGAGGCGTTGGTGATATCCGCCGGGATAAGCGGGAGTATCAGGAGCACCTATGGCGCCCCACAACGCTCACCTAAGCCCCAGCGCCAGAGACCACCCGGCACCACTACATCCCGCCTGGACCTCACGTCATATTTTATGTAACGCGCATCCTGATGCCACCGAAGTTAAGTCATGGCCGAGGCTCGCGACAGAAGCCTCGATGATTTTTGGCATTCGCTGCCTAACTTGTTGAAATTCCATGCAGTCCAAAGCCGCGGGCTGCATTTTCCACCGTATATTTTCTAGGACGCCGACAACGCGTTCCAAGTCTAACTCAGCGTCCGCAGCGTTTTGGTGCCGGTTCAGCATCCCGATCTTTCGCGTCTGAAGAATTAACGGCGCCGAGTACTATGCGGAGATTCCGGGAGGTCCCATTCATTATTTATAGTTACATCGTTTTAACGTACATATCTTTTTAAACTAACTACGTTTAGCGAGCAGCTCTGGTTGTGCGCCACCGACTGACGCCGGCGTCACACTTGGGCTGCTGTGGGGGGCGTGGGTGAACATACCTGGGTGGCAAGGGGGACGCACGCGGGGCGGAGGCTCGGGCGGGCTCATAGCGTTAGTTATCTGGGCAATTTTCGCGGTGCAGGCCGCGAAGGCTGCCAACATGCCTGTCCTGCACTTTGCGGGCATCGCGCTCGCCGGAAACTATGCGGAGTCCGCCGCCAATTTCCCTTATTCGAGCAAGATTATCGCCAACCCACTCCAATTGAACCTGCAACTTGCAACCAAGCTTCAGTCTACACATTTTGCCAACTTCAAGGTCAGCCTGGATCTCGGCGACGTACACACCGGCGACGCATTGGGGGTCGCTTTGGTCGTCACCTGGGAAAATGTTGGGCAGGAAAGCTTCCCCGGATTTACCAAGGTCTTCTTAAATCTTCAGGCGGAAGCATTAGTTTTCAATTTTAAAACCAAGCAGATCGTATCGTCCTTTCCATTCGGCGCCGAATACATTGACGCGCTTCCCCACCAGCAAGCAGTCTCGCCGGCTAAAATCGAGGCCGAGTTTCGAGCGCTGTACTTGCGTAAGGCTAGCGGTATCCTCGACCAATTCGTCCAGACTATGCGCGCGGCAAAACTTCCTCACGCGGGCGCCCTCCGCATCCAAGTTGCAGCCGCATCTCTTTCTCCCGCTGCCGCCCAAACCCTTGGGTCTTATGGCGTGAGCACACAAAAAGGATCGTATCTACTACTGAGCTCCTTTGAACGCTATCTGTCCGCAAACTGCCACATTCCCGTCCTTCCACACGCCAACAATCAAGCGATTGGCGGAGTGATGGCAGCGAGGTTTGCTGATGGGAGCGTTTTTCAGTTCCACATCCCTCAGCCTGATTACGTCATTCGACTCTCGCTGCAAAATGCACGACGAGTTGAAATCTCCCGTACTGCGTCTGAACGAGCCCTCGCATATGCGGCTTATCTTAAAGTGGTGATAGATCAGCCTCTCTCGCCGCAACCTGTTCTTTCTGCGTCTTTTAAATACGCCGCGGTGAAGGTGCTCGCCCTGGGTGCATCCCCCGACAACCCCGAGGGTTTTCAAGAAGCCATCTTCAGCATCTGCGATCAAGTTACCAGAGACTTTGCGGCCCCCAATCCTAGTTGGGAAGATAAATGGGTCACCGACGAACAGCCTACCGACGCGCTGTCAACCATGCCGGCTTTGATGCGGCGTTTTAGTTAGAGGCAGATCACGTGAAACCCAATCAAAATAGTCTCTGGTCATTAGTCGCGATTGCGGCAACCGTCATTGTTTTTGGTTCTCTCAGCAGTGCAACTGCTAGACAGCTTGCAGTAGAGGGACGTGGTGAACTTTCCGGATCGCAGTCTTGGCTTGGTGGAGGTCTCGACAAGGCGTCGAGACAAAAGTTATTAACCCTCGCAGAAGTCGACGCTATGAACCGCTATGCAGCAGGCTTCTCCACGGCAAAATTCGCCCTCTATAAATCCGCGCAACAGGACATAGCGGTCCACATCGGCGATTACGAAGCAACGCCGGTCGTTGTCAGCGAGGGTTATGATAAGGCTTCCCACGCTTATGTTATGGTCATCCGGGCCTACATAGATACGGATGAAGTTGACCAGAAACTCAATTCCGGAGTTTCTAGCTCTCCCATAGCTCAGCGCAGGATTTCCTTGTCGTTTCTCTTCGTTGCCCGTTCCACAGCGTCAGTCAAAACCTTCGATAAACGCGTCACGTCCGTCACGGTTAACAAAGCAAATGCGTCGGCGCGCCAGTCTCAATCGCTATCGGGGGGCGTCGGACAACTTACTAGCACTTCCAACAATACATCTGAAAGCATCACCGGCGGCAATACCGTGCGCCAGGCGGATCAGATTAGTTACGCGGTTTCGTCCCCCGAGGATATGAACACTGCCATGACCCAGGTCCTGACCGATAATGGCTTTAACGTCTACGACTATCGTGATGTTAGCGCACAGTGCGGCGGCCCGGCTCCAAAGGCAATCTACAAAGAATTCTCGAATGCAAATATGCTTGGTCGACGTGCTCGACTAAGCGTCTTCAACACGGCAAGAAGATGTCAGGTTAATACCTTCGCGATTGGGACGCTTGATGTAGGTCTACAGGATACAGATCCGGTAACAGGTATGAAGAGAGTTTATGTCTCTGTTCGAGCCCAAGTCGACGATCTAAGCGGGCTGCTACCAAGGCTGATTGCCTCGGTGGGTCCTGTTCAATACGCGGGGCTTGGACCTAACCAACAGGTGGCTACCCGGAACGCCTTATTGCTGGCTGCACACCACGCCGCAGAGGAAATCAGCAATCAACTCAAATCAAGGGGAATGCAGTGATGAAACTGAAAATTACGATCCCGTTAGCAGGCGCACTCGTGGCAGGGACGCTCCTGGTCACAGCAACGCCAGGCCAGGCTGGCCTACTGGGCGGACTTTCTAGTGCACTTAATCCTTCCGCTCCCCCCACCAATTCCGCCGAGACAGCCAACTTGGGTCAGGACCTAACAGGTTTGAATGGCCGCTTCGCGTCGTCAATGCGCGAAATGCTGATGGCCCAGGCTCTCACACTATTGGCCCTTGGTGATCAAGCTAAAGGTGATCAACTGACGACAGAGGCGAAGTCCTTACAAGGCGTCAACGACATCAATGTCGTGGCCAGATCGATTACTGTATCAGAAAGCGCATCGACCGAAATCAATCAGAAGATGAAGGCGTCGACCAAGCTTAGTCGCGCTTCAAAAGGCGACTTGGCCAGCGCCGTGCCCTACTACCTTGCTGGTAGTGTACAGGCAGCGGGCTTACCGAACGCCTACCAATCGTGGATCGCACGAGCACGTTCAAGCGCCACTGGTGGCGGGGCGATTGGCATGCTATCGGGCGGCGGTCTAGGCAACTTGGGATCTGTGGTCACGGTGACGTCAAAGCTACCTTCGCTAATTTCCACGTGGGGAACCACGACCCACAACTTTGTTCGTTTCGCGCAGGGTAATCAGGTTAATACGGGTGACCTTGCTAGCAAGATCTAGATCCAGCTTATAAAATGGAGGGAGGGATGCCGCGATTGGCTCTTCGTGGAAGCGTGGTTCCACTCGTTACGGGATGTGCAGTTGCGTTGCTGCTGGCATCATGCAGTCGACATCCTTCCACGTCCCAAACAGCCGCCACATCAACTAGGCATCCCGCTAAACCTGGCGTTACCCGTGTCCAAAGTCAGGCCCAAGGCGTAGGCAAGACTTTCGACGAAGCGTTGCAAGACGCTCTGGTACTGGCGGTCTCAAAAATTAACGGTGAGCGCGTAGCCAAGAGCATCGATATGAAGTCGATGCTCATGGATTACCATGCCCATAGTTCTACAGCCGGTCATTACAATGAACATAGCAGCGGCGAATTCGGAATGGCTGGTCATGCCAACAGCCAATCTAGTTCCATATCTGCAAGTACCTCTAGCGCGGCGAGCGGCACCTTTTCAGGGGGGGCCTCAGTCTCAGGATCATTTAGTAACCAGCAGACTGCAGTTGACGTGTCCTCCCAAACAGGGGGAGCCGTTCGGAGTTTTCAAGTAGATGGAAGCCATCAGTCAAATGGGCTTTGGTTCGTCGACGTGACCGCTGAAGTCCCAACATACAGGGCCTCGGAAGCGAGTCATAGATTAACGATTGCAGTTCTACCGTTCCGAGTTAGCCACGATGATGCTGCGACGGATACGTTTTCAAATGCGATTAGGAGCACCTTGGTGAGCGACTTGGCTCGGTCAAACAAAATTGCTGTTTTGGACCGAGACTATAGCGCTGAAGAACTGTCGGAACTGGCCCGTGACACCAGTGCCAATTTTTCACCGAACGCGAGTGCTCGTGCGGGCCACCTATTAGGCGCAGATTACATTATTGTAGGGACGATAGGGCCGGCTGGCGTTTCGCGAGATTCTATGAAGCTGGTAGGTATGGATAGGACAATCTATGGCGCCACCCACGCCTACGGCGCGGTGAACTTTCGGGTTATCGAAACGGCTACCGGCGTAGTGCAAGCATCCGGTTCCGCGACGGAAGAAGGATATCCTTCAGAAACCCTGAATGATCTGGCTAAAGCAGAGGCGGAAGCAATTGCGGAAAGGACAATTCGGTCGCTATTTCCACTTCGGATAGAGGCTTATCAGGGCGGCGTGCTCTACCTGGACGAAGGCGGAAATGAAGTTCACGTGGGCGATCGTCTGGCAGTGTTTCAGCAGGGACAGCCGATCATAGATGCAGATACCCACCAGGCAGTAGGCCACACCGAAACGCCTGTTGGCACAATTTCCGTGTTTTACGTTGGCTCACGCTTAGCTCAAGCACGATGGACACAGAAATCCCGGAAAACCTTTCAGGTAGCGGATTTAATTGCCCGCCCGTTACCAGACAATCCGTCAACAATTCATAGGTCTAAGGCCGAGACAAAGTCCGCTAAACGACCGGTTGTTACAAAGCCCATGGTCAAGCAAGGGGTCGACTATTAACCAGGCTACGTCATCCGACCTAAGCTGAGATCCGAGCAAAGCATACAGACTGAACCTAGAAGCTGGGACACTTAATATTCACTGGCTAACATCAAAGTCAGCACACGGGTAGTTGCGATAGGATCAGCCGGATCCTCTGATCCGGCCGTCAGGTCTTGATCGTAATAGTCAATCTTCCAGAAATATTTGTCGCCCTCATGGTCGAAGGCGCCAAAGTCATGTTCGCCATAAGGGTCGTTACCCTCCGTAAAAGCTGAATAGCGCCGAACCAGCTCAAGGAGCTGGTCCAAATCAGGCTGCTGTTGCACGCCTGGCGTAAGCAAAATTCGACCGCCAGATAGGTTCGTCCGGAACGCGTCATTGAGCGCCCGGATAGTGGCTGGATTAGACATGGTTCACCTGTTCAAAAATGACAATGCCGCCCGGCCGGTATGCCGGGCGGCACTTGCTTGGGATTTACGGGGAGGTGGGAGGCAGCACGGCTACGGCGTTACGCTTCACTAGGAATGAACCCCAGCCGTAATAGTCGCGCCATCGCACCGTCAGGGTTTCATTGTCCTTGCTCACGCCGGTTACAATGGCGGCACACCAATTGGGGAACGTGCCGTAGGTATCATCAAAGATGAGGACTTGGCTGCCCGGTTTGATACCGGCCCAAACCAGGTCAATCGCTTGCCGCAGGCTTGGTTCGAGGTCACCGGCGGCCGGCGTGGTACCGGGTGGATCGTTCGACACCACAAAATCCACGATCGCGCACAGGTCTTCAAACAGCTCAGCTTTGACCAGGGGTAGCAGGCCTTTTCCCGACGCAAAGATCTTGCCTTCAGGCAGCTGCTTGGCCAGGGCCTGAGACCGATCAGTGGCAGCCTTGGCCAACCTGAAGCCCATCAAGCCCGCCAGTCGACGGGCAACATCTAATTCGGAAAACTCAAATCGGGCAGCATGGGGCTTGTCATCGCTACCGACGCCAAGCACCACGAGGATAGGGGTTAGACGGTTCATGAAAGACACTCCTCAAGGTTGCGGTGCCAACGGTCGTGTCGGCACCGATTGATCAGGGCCTGGGCCCTGCCAATGGGGTTGCAGCTGGTGATGAAGGTTGGGGTCGAGGCTTGGGTGGATTGGGACCACCGCAACCATCGACCTAGGTCGCCAGGGCCTCAGCCTTGGGCGGATGCAAAGTCACACGATCGCAATGGTCGTAGAGGGGGCAGCTGCTTTGATCGCAGCGGGTCCGATCATCAATGTGATTGCCATTGCAGAGGTCGAGCCGTTGTTGGGCACAGAACGCCCAAATTGCCGACTGAACGTAGCGGGGAAAGACCTTTGGAAAATCCGAGTTGAAGGCGCGGGCGTCAATTTGTGCCGCCAACTGGTCGATCATCACTGCGCAACCGGTTTGGCCATAACAGGCAGGCCCATAGGCGTGGGCCGCGTCACATCGATCCAAGATCCCCGTCCGGTGAAGCCAGTTATGAACCAACCTATCGATGGCAATCATGCCGGTACCGGCAGCAACCCAGCGCTCGCGCGCTGGATCTGCGCCAAGCAGCAACCCCGCAAGGGCCATGCTCCAAACCTTGTTGGACGCTCCATAAACATGGACCAGCGGCTCCAGCAGGGAATGGCACAGCCGGCGGACCCGATCGGCAGCAGTCGGATAGTCGGCGTTCGCCAGCCTTGTATCGAGCCAGCTGACAAAATCGCCACCCGCTACGTCCCGCATGAAGAGATAGAGGCTATAAGCGGCTTGATTGAGGTTGCCGTTGCGAAGATCGGCCTTTGGCACAGGACAGTCTGCAAACTGGTATGGTTCACGGCAGCTGGCTTGGGCTTTGCGATAGCCGCAGCCGTGAAAGTGCCAATAGCTGATCAGCTTGGAACAGGCTGGTTTGGCGTTCAAAGCTGCATCGATGTCGGCAATGGTGATCGAGCCGTGCTTGTTCAGATAGCTGGTTGCGACGCGGTCCGCGATCCCTTGGTAGCTGAGGGTTTGGATCAGCCAGTCGAAGATCGGGCCATTGTCGTGGGCCTGGACCGCAGACGGCAGACCATAGGCTTCGCAACCTGCTCGGGCGTCGGTGATCAGGTCCGGATCACCAGCCACCCAACAAACCTGCTGCACCAAACCCGCTGCGTAAACGAGGCCCGATTTGGAAACCTGCAGGTTGACCACGACGGCCGCCCCTTTGATCAGACAATGACGACCAAGCCTACAAAAACCCTCAATAGTATCGTCAAGCGCCAAAATTTTAGGGAGCTGCAGCCAACCGCTTTGATGCATCAACATTGGTCACGACCTGCTGCCTGGTTGGGGTTGCAACCGCTTGGTTGGCCGTCGGGCTTGTCGGTAAAATCCAGAGCTAAGATCAGGCGATCGCCATCAAAGGTAACCGGCTGGGGTAGATCGACCAATCGCCACAGCTCCCAGATCGTTTGAAAGGGCTTGTGGTCGACATGAATTGCCAGCGGTCTATTCGACCCTAGGTCTGTGCCGATCACGGTCACGATGTTGGTGAAGTCAAAGATCTGCTCAACCCGTATACGAATGCCGTCCATGGTGTCCTCCGTGTTGGTCAGCCTTCTCCTGTCGGCGACAGCTGAGCCGTCGCCGTTGCTGTGGTTCAAAACTGTCAATTGTTCAGAGCAGCCCAATCAGTCGTCGTTGGGCGTCACTGTCACCGTCGATATAAGCCTGGGTGGTTTCGATTGAGCGGTGACCCGCCAGCAGTTGCACGTCCCGTAGTGAGCCGCCGGCTTTGTGGGTTAGGCGGGCGGCCTGGGTAACAAAGGTTCGCCGGCCCGAATGGGACGAACAGCCTTCGAACTCCAATTCCGCGAACAGACTGACAAACCAGTTGACGATAGAATTCGGGGTCATGGGGCCACCACGGCGGGAAACAATTACGGGTCCGTTCCCCTGCCCCTCCCCACGTAGGTCGATCAACGCCTGCTTGAGGTCAGGATGGAGCGGGATCCGCCGGCCTGACCCCTTCTTAGCGATCCGATCTTCGACCACTAGGCTGTCGGCAACCTTGCCATTGGGGCCCAGCACCATCGGCCATTCCAGCTTGGCGATTTCGCCAGCGCGTAGCCCGGCCTTGACCGACAACAGGACAATCACCCGGCTTCGGGCCGGCCAGTAGTGACGGGCCACGCAGCGAAGCATGGCAGCTAACATGGTTGGGCTGATGACCTTGGCTTGGCGGCCCGGCATAACCGTAGCCCTCCCTTTCTGACCTGGCGGATCGTGGCCGGCTGGCACGAAAGCAACTTTGTTGCGTCATATGTTCATATTTTGTTCTATTATAACCAGTCGCCAGCTGATGTCAATAGTGCCATATATTCAATATCTTAGCTTTAAATTGACGGTGCCAACCGTGGCCAAGCGGGCGGTTTGGCCGGCGCTGGCGGGGGCGGCGACCACCGCCGGTCTGGTCAATAGACGTCACAGGCCATGCGTCACCTTGATGCCAGCTAGCCCCTCTCCAGTTGCCCCTCCTCGCCCCTGGCAATGAGGCCATCTATGGGGTTTCAATTGAGCATACCGATCAGGGGGCTATGGGGCATCAGATGAGCGACGCGGGGGTGATGGCGGGATCGATTAGCTTCCACGAGGGCCTCATTTACCGACGGACGACCGATATCCATCAGCGCTATGGGGGCCAGCGCCAGGGCGGGATCTCCACGCCAGCGTCCCACCCCTTCATTTTTTTATTCACGGGTGAGACTGGCGACAGCTACGGCTATCGCGATGGCTGGGGCACTGACGGAGTTTTTCATTATACGGGCGAAGGTCAGATCGGCGACATGCAATTCCTGCGCGGGAATAAAGCCATCAGGGACCACGCCGTTAACGGCCGCGACTTGTTGCTGTTTCAAGCGGAAAAGCAAAAAGGCCTCTACCGATTTCTCGGTACCTTTGGTTGTGCAGGGTGGGACACCCGAACGGCACCCGATCGCGACGGAAGCCCACGACAGGTTATCGTCTTCAATCTGGTGTCATCGACCGCGCCGACCAATTCAGGTGTCGTAAATGACGCCGGTCCCAGTCACATCAACTTAGCTGACCTGCGTAAAGCAGCCTACGCCGCTATAGAGCCCAACAAGGCGAACGGCCGTGATGGACTGCGTACCTACTATGCCCGGTCGGCGACGGTCCGAACCTATGTCCTGAGCCGGGCTCAAGGCCATTGCGAAGCATGTCGCCAGCCTGCACCCTTCAAACGCCCTGACGGCTCACCCTACCTCGAGCCCCATCACACCCGTCGTTTGTCCGATGGCGGTCCGGATCATCCCCGTTGGGTCGGCGCCATCTGTCCGACGTGCCACCGCCAAATCCACTATGGTGCCGACGGCGACGCCCTCAATCGACAGCTCCAGGACTATCTGCAAGCCATTGAGGCGGAAGTATCGTCTGGGCAACCTGTTTCAACCTAACCCTGCACAGCCCAGACCACGCGATTGCTTGACCAAGCCAATCTCACAGCTGATGCTAGCTAGACTAAGAATGCTCAAGGGGCCCATAGCATGACCGCGATCGTGACCGACCTCGAAAACGCCTTGCGCCCGGGCACAGTGATCCCCAAACCAAACGCTCAAGCTGATTTCATTGTTAAGGGCTGGGGAGCACGACGAGGGCAACGCGCCCTAATCTACAATATTCCCAACCACAAGGTCCCAACCAAGCCTTACGAAAAAGGGATTACAGGTTCCGAATGGGAACAAGCCTTTGAGCGCCTAACAACGAATGGAGACTTTAGTCGCCAGTGGTTCAATCGCTTTATGCCGGCGTGGGCCAAAGAAGGTGGCTGCAACTTTACCACCATCGGCGGCGTGTTTGTGCTGTTGGGCCATGCAACCTATGATCACGGCGTCTACCAAAAGCAAGAAGCCGATCGAGCAAAGAACTAGTTCATGAGAGCCATTAGACGTTAAATTTGCGATTTTAGCCGGTAACCACCCGACTTAACGGCTCAACGATGGGCCTTCAGGATTCCCCGCTTCACGCTAATTTTTCAGCATTGGCTTGCAGCCATGCAATTCGGGTGGCCACTACGATCCACATCAAGCTGGCAAAGTCGTCAATGGCGGTTGGTAAAATTAGCGAAGATTAGCTCGCAGACCTAAAATCCCGCAGTTTGCAAACCATCGGCACGGCAATTTGTTAAAAATGCCGATTTACCCCATTTTTGAAGCACTTTAGCAGCTAGTTTGGGGAATTTAGCGCGTTCAGACGTGCCCACCGGCAGCTAGCGCGTCATTTGTTACGTAATTGTTGACTTCGATTTGATTGCCGCCACAAAAACTGAACCATGCTGGATACAATCTTTGCGTACGATGTAGGGGGTTGCGTCCTTGCTTCGCATCAGCTTTCGAACTTGAGACCGGGAGGTAGTCGTGCCGGGGTGGGAGGTCGAGGCACCGTGGGTGATCAGCAAGTGTTTGACACGCCCACCTTGGTACGCGGCTTTTAAGGTATTCAGGACATATGCATAAATCTGATCCATCCTCTCCCAATAGGGTTCAGATGGAAACTTCTGGCCTGCGAAATGCAAGTCTAGCTCTTGAACCTCTGGAAGCTGCCGATACTGAACCCAGTCTCCCACCCCTAGTTTGAACTTCGACATGGCTAACAATGCCCCCATTTGTCTGAACCGAGCGAACGCTGTCGATAGTAAGCCCCAGCCTCTAACCCAAAAGTCCAGCAATTACTGCTTAAATAACATCAATTACCCCCTTCCCGCTCCGAGTTGACCGGAAGTTTCGATATTTTAGCCAATTCATCCCACCAGGGGTGACGTCGGGTTTAAAGGTGCTTGTTGAGCTACGTGCGGTGGCAATGGTTGCTGGGTTGATCAGCAATCCATTTCGCGTTCGCCAGCTACCCTAGTTTTCACCTGCTAAAAACCAACGCGCGTTCACAAGTCTCAAGGTCAATCTCCTATAAGCGCCAATGCCGTGGTAGTGACTGGCTGATCAAAATGGTTCCATAAATAGCTGGTGAATTAGACTGACAACGGCGTTAAACCCCTTATTTAAGGCCTTAAATAGGGCTTTTAGGGACCAACAAGTTGGTGCTTTTAATAGTGGCAAATTCACAAAATGCACTGAGCTACCACGGCCGCCCTCGAGTGTTGCTTGCGCCAAATGCCGCGTCCAATTATGCATTTAGGTACTCCGTATGCTCAGCAGGCGCGTGGCTTCGAAGAGCAAGACATACCTCCCTCATGCAGCTAAATGTTGGCATCCAGCTACCGTTCTAGATCGCGGCAATCAGCCAGTCTACGCAGCTCTCAAACGACGTGCTTTTACCGTGCTTCTTAAATCGAATTCTCGACCACAGACTGAAGCACATCTTTCACTGCCTCAACTGCAATGAACCTGAGAGAAGACAAGATCCAGCACACGTGTTGACACCCGCGTCGGCTGACGGCTTTTGAACCAGCGCTCAGGAAGCTCTCGATAACCTTATATAGCTCTGGAAATGCATGGATGACGTTAGGGCTGTCTAACTGAGCCACAGCAAAATCGGTGAACGTTCCCCCACGCTGCTTAAAGAATACTACGCAGGGCAGCTCAATATCTCCTAATTGAAGCCTTTCCTGCATGACCAAATTAAACTTCCATGTTGCCTGCCGGCCAGCAGTATGAAGATAGAAGATCGTGAGATCGCGGCCCGCAAGTCGGTCCAACTGAGCAAATACCCCAACGTCGTCGATCACCGCTCGAATACCCGCATCCTTGAAATCATAAAATATAAATGCGAAGGAGTGTGCTCGCCCAGCTCTGACGTGCTGAGCACATATTTCCTCGAAGCGAGCGACGAACTGTTTTCGTTCATACCTAATACCGCGCCCGACGCCTTGCTCGTAGATAGGAACCATCCCCGCCCCCTTTGAATGTCACCATTGCCCTTCCAGTCGAAAGTATGTCGAGGCAGTACCACTCCCTTTATCCCGTCGCCGTCGATCGCGCCCCTCTGAGCAACAGGCAGTGCCGCTCGAGCCCACCTTGATTGGGAAATTGCTTAGCAGGTTGGGTCCGATCATCACGAATGGGCGAAGCGGGCCGCGGGCGATCTACGGCGACGCCTTCGATCCTCAGGCTACGCTCAACGCCCTCCCCTATTTTGGAGGCGGAATGCTCTGCCAATCAACACGGACCACCCAGTGAGGGCCAGTCAGCTGGGTCAGAAGTTTCACCGAATTAAAAAACGGTTGTTGTTTTTATTTGCACTCGTATCCGCCGCCGGGTATGGTTCGACACCGTTGGAGTATACGGATGCCCAAGCGCACCGCCGAATACATGGAGCAGCAGCGCGCCGAAATCGCGCAGGCGGCTTTGGCGACGATGCTGGAGAAGGGTTTCTACAACACGTCTCTTCGGGACGTGAGCCGCGCCGCTGGTATCAGCCTCGGTGCGCTATGTGTCCATTTTGCAAACAAGGACGAGTTGATCCTTGAAGTCTGTCGCTTCCCCGGCTTCCAGATGTATCCGGAAGGTGAGGTTTCCAAGTGGGTCGATTACGAGGCGCCGGTGCGTTATCTGAAGGTGGTGCATGACAGCAAGATATGGCGCCAGAGAATCCGGCTTTCTCTAGAGTTTGCCGCCGAGATTGCTCTGGGCAATGAAGTTACGCGTGGCGCAAGCCTTCTGCTTCAGACGCGAGTGGAGTGGCACAGGAGAAGCCTGAAGCGCCTGTACGATGGGGGTGAGATTGAGCTCCCGCTTGGCCTAGTCAGAAGCGCGCGGGCTTGCCATCGCCTGATAACGGGTACCTGGTACATGATCGCCGCCGACTATGATCTCGACATTGATGGGGAGATCGCGATGCTGCTCGCAACCTTGCGGGAAATTGTCGGCCGCGAGGTGCGATCCGAGGCTCGCACGAAGGATATTCGGCCATCATCAGTGTTTCCGAAGAGGCGCATTTCAAGACGATCTGGAGCGCCGGACCTTCCGAAAGTCCAGGAGAGGTGACCGGATCGTAAACACGGGGGGCAGATGCTGACGTGGATCTGGCGAGTAGGCCTCGCCGCCTTTCTTGTTGTTCTGAGCACTGAGCTGATCCGCTTCTACGCATGGCGCTCGCACATCGCACGCCAGTTGCTTTCGCAGAGCTCGGTTATCGAGACAAACTATGGGGCAGTTGAATATGCAGATCGCGGTAAGGGACCCGCCGTGCTTCTCATTCACGGCACGCCGGGAGGTTACGACCAGGTCCTGAGCTTTGTTGACGCTGGCGAATTAGGACAACCCCATGTTCGTTTCATTATGCCATCGCGACCGGGCTACCTGAGAACGCCGATCTCGTCGGGGAAAACCCCACAGGACCAGGCCAGATTATTCGCTGCACTCCTGGCCAAGCTCAAGATCGGCAAGGTGGTTGTGATCGGCGCCTCCGGTGGCGGACCCAGTGCCCTGGCATTCGTCCTTCACTACCCCGAAAAGTGCTCTGCCCTAGTGCTCGAGGAAGCGGTAATCCAGCATACTGCTGTTTCCGGCAGTCGCGTTCCTCCGTTGTTGGTCGACTTCCTGTTGTTTGCAGTTCGAGAAGCGATGCGATTGCAACCCACGCCGCGAGAGCCAGAGCAACGGATAATGACTGCACTTCAAATTGGGCAGATCGAGTCGCTTGTCCCATATGGCAAACGGCTCACAGGACAATCCAACGACTACGATCAATTTGCACAACTTCCACGATTACCCTTGGCACAAATTCATGCACCAACGCTGATCTTGCATGGAACAGAAGACAAAGACGTTCCGATCGCGCACGCGGAGTATGCTCACGCGCAGATTGCACACTCCGAGTTTGTCAAGCTGGAGAACGCTGATCACCGGATGGTGGTAACACTGCATGCGGAAATCAGCCGGATCGTGAGCGAGTTCATTGCGAGGCATGTCGAGCAATACCCGTAATCGGTCTGAAGCCGGGCCAAGCAAAGACGATCACGCCTGCCCGCCGTTGGGCAGGATAGAGCTGACTTTCCTGCACGAGCAAGCCGATGCCGTCGCCAGATCGGCATCCACCCCGTAACAGCTTGACACCTGGATGGAGCAAATACCCTTTCACCAGATTGCGCGTGTACGTCAAGCGGCTGGATGGAGCACTCTGCGCAGGGCCGCCAGACTGTCACGCCGGGCATTTGCGGACACCTGAGCATCTGGGACGAGGTCGAAGGCGTGAAAGGCTCCGGGGTAGACATGCAGTTCAACCGGAACGCCATGCCGGGTCAGTCGCCTTGTATATTCAAGATCTTCTTCAAGGAAGAGATCGAGTGCGCCGGCGGCGATATAAGCGGGCGGCAGGCGCGACAGATCTTGCGCGCGCGCGGCGGCTGCATATGGAGAGACAGCCGTTCCGCCGGGCGCCGCCCCCAGAAGTGAGGACCAGCCGAACCAGTTATGCTGTGCTGTCCAGATAAACTCTCCCGCAAACCGGTGCGGGTCAGGGTTAGTGCAGGTTCGGTCATCGAGCATCGGATAAATGAGGTGTTGGAATGCCAGGTCATATTCGCCGAGGTCGCGGGTCAGCAGCGCCAACGCAGCCGCGAGGCCACCACCGGCACTTTCGCCCATGACTCCGATCCGCCCCGGATCGACAGCAAGCTCAGGAGCGTTGGCGAACACCCATTTCAACGCAGCGTAGCAATCATAAATTGCTCCAGGAAAAATGGTCTCCGGGGCCAATCGGTAATCAACCGAAACAACCACGCACGTCAGGTGACCTGCCAGAAAACAGTCAATGTCCCAAAGGTCTACTGCAGATCCCGTCACGTAGCCTCCGCCATGAATGTGCAGGATACAGGGCAGGTCGGCATCCCGGCCTTTCGGCGCATACACATGGACGACAACATCCGACGCGCCTGCTGGTCCGGGTATGATCCGCTTCTGACTTGCCACCGCTGTCTTAACTTTCGGATTACCGAAAAAAGGCAAGCTCCGGTTTCGCAGGATCGGGAGAATTTCAGCGGATAGATCGAAGGGTGGAATCAGCTCAAGGAGGGGCAGGAGCTGTGGGTCAACCAACGGTCTGCTGTGCATGAATCAAAGCTCCGTGAGCGCGTTTACCAGGATTGAGGATCGAGCCCGCTAATGGCCGATCAGGCCGGCAATCGCCTGCCTGCAAATGAGCAGTCCCTGCCCCACGACCATCCCCTTCCAGTCTGGCATATCGACGTAGAACGCCTCGCGAACCCGCTGCTTGAGCGATTGACCGAGGGCAGACTTAGGATCGCCATGGGTATGCAGCCACACATCCGCACAGACGGCCTCGTGCACGACGTCCAAAGGCTGGGTGCCGAATTCAAGGGCCACGGCCGTGACTTCCGCATGAGACAGGATGCCAGATGCTGCGCTCAGCGCATCTCCCTGTATCGAGCTGGAAGTCGCTGTGCCGTCGATCGTCGAAGCGACAGAATATCCAAACCATTTCGTAGCCCGACCGAAAGCAGCAGATGCGGGCTGCATCGTCATGATCCGCTCGCCAATACCTCGCGGTCCCAGACCGGAATGAACATCGATGATCGCAATCCGCTTGGCCTGGGAAAGATGAGTTGTGAAGATCGCTGTTTGCGTCTGGCGCGACCAGCTCGATCCGCAACCCCCATAGTGGATGCCATCGGGATGCGTATATTGGCCTGCATTGAGAGCCTTTCCCAGTGCAGCGTAACCGTGGGCAGCAGCAAATTTCCTTTCGGCCTCAGCACGCTGTCGCACAGTCTCTTGGGTCCAGAGACGCGGGACCAGCACCTCCGCGAGTTCATCATATCCGGGATTGGCTGGCAGCGGCTGAGAGAAGTCGACCCAGTTCCGGTTCAGATCGATGTTTTCGTGGGTGACCCGGCGCAGCCACGCAAATCCATATGGATTTAACGCGTGGATTACCAACAACCCGCATGTGGTCGCTCGACGCGACGTGTCCCATTGGTTCATGAGCTCGATTTGCAAACCGGAACCGCAAAAGCCCTCAACCCCGTGCGTTCCTGAGATCAGCACGAGAACGGCTTCGGCGTCCTGCGGGCCGATGTATCCAACGTCCGTGGTCAGCTCTCCGCCATCAGGGCCACGCTCCGGGTGCACGACTTGCTCATGGTGGCCCTGTGCCTCATGCAACGCATGGCAGAACTTTTGCCGGGCTTCGCGATAGTTGTTGCTGAAGGAATTCGTTACCATGATCCGCTTGTCACTCGCTTCGTGTCTTGTTCGGGGACCGGTTGGGGTGTCGTCGTACTACGGCTGCGTTGGGCCAGACCTTGCAAAATCTGCGCGTGCACCTCGCGGTTCAGGCGATAGCCAAGGAGCAGGATCCCTCCCAGTATGGACAGCCCCGCCGTTCCCGGACCGATCAAGAGGCCGAGGTCCTGGATCGTCTCGTGCGGGATTGCCAGCGGGTGAGTGCTGTTTGCCAAAGCGTGGGGGAATCCGATCGCGTCCATCCCGAGTCCGGCGAGAAATACGCCCAGGCCGCTCGACGCCTTTTGGGAGAAGCTGAATCCGGCAAAAAAGAGACCCTCGCGGCGCGCGCGGAAGAGATATTCGTGCTCGTCTATCGCATCTGCCATCATGGACTGGACACCGACGATGACCGCAGTAACGCCAACCGAAACCAAAAACGTTGCAAAGGTGACGAGGGGCACAGCGTTGCCTGCGCTCGCCACCGGCGAGGCGGTCATCCGAAGCAGAACCGGGACAACCTGTGCGGTGCAAAAGAAAATAAGGCCAAGAAGGACGATCGTGCGCTTTTCCAAGAATGGCGAGAGCACTTGGACAATTGGCAGACCAACCAGGAGACCAAGGATTGCCGACAGACCAATGGTCTGAAGCGCGCCGACAGGAAAATTCCAGAAATATGTTGCTGCATGGATCTGCATGGCAGAAGACATACCGGAAGATACCGAGAAGATCAGGCTGGACAGGAAAAGAAGCATGAACGTCGAATTGCGGCGAACTTCATCAATTTCGCCCAGGAAACGTCTCATGCTCATCTTGTGGGAGCGCCTGTGTTCATGCTTCAGGCCCGCGCCCAGCGTAGCGCCCCCAGCGGCCAGCGCTGCGACAGCCACGATCCCGCCGCAGATCCAAGCGAGCGGCACGTAGGCAGTCCGGTTCAGAAGGCCATTGTGGCCGCTCAGGAACACGCCATAGGCGAGGATGATTGGCGCGATAGCGGAGATTGTGCCGACACCAAAGCGAAGGAGCACAACGCTCGTTCGCCCTTGGTAATCGTCCGTCAACTCGGCGCCGAGCGCGATGTAGGGAACGTTAAAGAAGGACATACTCACGCGCAGGATGAGGCAAAGCGCAGTCGCATAAACCAATAAAAATATACCGGTGAACCCAGATGGTATGGAAAATAGCAGACCAAGAGCGACCATCGCAGGAATCGCCGCAGCGAGCATGAATGGCTGGCGTCGTCCGCGATGCGAGTTGCTGTTGTCAGAGATGGATCCGACCAGTGGATCCACCACCGCATCCACGACCAGAGCAACGGCGAGCGAGCTGCCTGCGGCCGCCCCTGTCAGGCCACAAACTGCCGTCAAGTAGAAATAAAGCAGCGTTGTAAGGAAAAAGCTGCAGATTGAATCAACGCTTCCGCCCACGCTGTACGCTGCTAAACGACCATATGCCAGTCGCTCGTCGGTCCTCGCGCGCGCATCAGGTGCTATCGGGGAAGATTTCGGTCGCGTCATTATCATTCATACTCAAGCGCAAAGCTGACTGCTCGGCCGAGCGCCGCAGCGACGACCGATCCGTGTCCTTCACCCGGGAATATGACGGTCTCTGCCTTGTATTCAGGCCCGCCGCGCAGCGTGGCCAGGCGTCTACCCAATTGGTCGGCATTGTCGACCATGCGCGAGCGAGCCAATGACGCGTTCATCAGGGTTTCGGATTGAAAAAACCGCAAGGCTGCTCGCGATCCTGTCTGTTCCAAGCCACCGACCTCAATCAGTATGCGCGGTTGTGCCTGACCTTCACGAGCCACTGCGGCAAAACCCGGCTCACTCTCGAGGATCGCGCTATCCGCCCACCAGATCGATGGGCTGGATGCAATGAACGACCTGTAGCTGCGTGGCGCGCTGAATAACGCCTGCAGCACAGTGAGTCCCCCAAGGGAGTGACCAAACAGGGACTCGTACGATGGATTGATCGGTGCCAGACGTCGTACCGCGGGCTTGACTTCGCGCTCGATCATTTCGAGAAATGCGGCCGCGCCACCCGTCATCTCCGCCGTAAGGCCTGGTATCTTGTAGGCAAGCGAATCGAGCCAGTCCCGCCCGGTAGGCAATGTCAGGTCGCCGAAGCGAAGTTTTCCGGCCGTACGGAGGTCGTCCGCCTGGTAGCCGATGCCGACCACGACCGCCGGAACGATCTCGTTACCCAACATTCTGCTGCGCACGGCCTCAACGACGGTCCCGAACCAGGCACCGCCATCGAGGATGTAGAATGTTGCGAAGCCGCCTTCCGGCGCGCGCGCCTCGGGCACATAAACAAGGATGCGGTAATCGCCCCCGGTGATGGCCGACGTGAAATCATAACTCCGGGCATCTCGGATAACGACAGGCCTTCCTTCTTTGAACATTACGTCAGATGGCGGATACACGAGATGACCTCCTTCTGCCTCTGCGTAGGCGAGCAACGGCCGGAGCAGGACGGCGACATAATTTCAGAATCGTATACCAAAGCTCTCTCGTCGCTTCCTGAGCACCAGTCGCCCCCTATGTCGCGTTCGGTCAAAACCATATGGGTCGTCCGACCGTCAAAATGACTTTGTCAGGCGAAGCCCAAACTGCCGCGGTTGCCCGGCATGGCGCTGTACAGCGTCCTGATACGAAATGTAGTGATCATCTGTGAGGTTGGTCGCATAGGCTGTCAGTGTGGTCGTTCCAAACTGGTAACTGAGCTGCGCATTGACCAGGTTTCTTATGCCCAGCGCTGGCACGCCACCTGCTGTCACGTTATGAAAGACGCTGGGATATTGGCTGGACATATATGAATAGCTCAATCTGGGCGTCAGCGTATCTCCATTGCCGAGCTTGAAGGCGTACTGGACACCACCACTGAAACTCCACTCGGGTGCCATGACCAGTTGCTCATGGCTCAGGTTCTGGCAGGAGGACAAATTGCCGCCCGAATTGGGATTGCACGTTGTACCACTCGTACCTGCTGCCGGTGCAGCGAAGAAGGTCCCAAAGGCCGTGTGCTCGTACGCAGCATTCAGATCGAACGAAAGCTGCTCCCAATAGCCTTGGATCTGTGCCTCAAAACCCCAGAGCTCGGCTGTTGGCGCATTGAGTACCGGCGATGACAAGGTCTGTGGATCGAACAGGGTGACCTGGAACCGCTTGTAATTGTTCCAATACCCGTCAAACTGGCCCCGGACATGACCGCCCACAAATTCGGGCTTCCAACCTATTTCCACATTCTCCACATCTTCAGGCTTGTATGTTGGCGGCTGATTGCTCGCGCTATTGATGCCTCCAGCTTTATGTCCTGTAGCGAAAAACGCGTAGAGAAAGTTTGTCTCATCGAGTTTCCAGCTAAGCGATACCTTCCCCGTTACTTTGGAGTCTGATTCTTTGCCTGGGTTGGTGATGGGGCAGGTCAGGCTCGGTCCCGTGCATGGGATCACAGACGGTGGAGTAAACGGCACGCCGCCGTACAGGTAGTTGTAGTTCGCGAGTGCCTTATCAGTCGAGTTGGTGTATCTCACGCCGGCTTGTAATTGTAACCTGGACGACAGGTCGTATGTGAATTGTCCGAATCCCGCGACGTCGTAGCGTTTTTCTCGCGACTGGAGGACATAGTCGACTACTCCGAACGGGAATCCGATATCGAACCCGTTGGCAGGCAGGTCTACAATGTCGTAATCGCCATATGCGCCGGCGATCCACTTCAGCGGACCGGAATCGGGCGAAACAATGTCCAGTTCTTCCGAGTACGCTCGCACAACAAAGGTGTCTTTGGCTGCTACCGTGGATGTCGAGGTTGCTAAGACGTCGATTATCTTGGAATTTCGACCATCCTCAACACCTGTGATTGATCTCAGCATAATCCCGTTGCCGAGAGTGAATTTGATATCCAAAACCCCTCGAAGGCTCGCGTCTATTCCCCTATTATGGACGTTGTTGCCTATGTAGAAGGGGTCACTTGTCGACCCAGTCGGGTCGGCGGGGTACCCACCGGCATCGATGTAATTTGCGTCGACTTTGAAGAGCACTCGCAGTGCCTGCGTTGGCTCCCATAACGTACTCACACGTCCGCTCAGTTCCTTGAGACTTCCCGGGTCACCAGAGAAGCCCGCACCCTTCGTAATGTGCCAAAAGCTGTCGCGGCGCTCGCCGTTCATCGCGACCCGGACGGCTAAATCATCCGTGAGCGGAATGTTGACCGCACCCTGGAGTGCTACGTCGTTATAATTTCCAACCTGCCCGATCGCATAGCCCCCAAAGCCTGAAAGTTCAGGATTGCGTTCCGTGACATAGACGGCGCCCCCGATCGCATTGGTTCCTCCGAAGGTACCTTGCGGACCACGAAGCACCTCGATATCGGCGATGTCGTAGTACGGCTCCTCCGTACCGATACCAGAAAATACTGGCACGTTATCACGATAGGTGACGACACCAGCCGGTGTGTTGCCTCCGTCCTCGCCTTGCCCAATCCCGCGGATGTTGAAGTCATATCCGCCGCCAAAATTGCTCACAGTAAGCGACGGCGTCTGGAATTGGAGATCATCTACCGTGACGATTCCCTTCGCCAGCAACTGGTCGCCGCTCAATACGGTGGCTGCGAGGGGCGTTATCTGAAAGTCTTCGTTCCGCCGGTCTGCGGTCACCGTGACAGTCTCGATAGTGCTGACATCCGTTTCGGCAGCGGCGGCAGGTAGCGCGATCACGAACGGATAAAGCGCGGTTGCGGCAAGCAGAATCGTGATCCCGATCTCGGAATGTCGTTTCGTCATGGCGCTCCCCCAGAGCATGTCGTTTAATATAAAATACGATCGTTTTTTTAAATACACTTGTATTTTTTTAAACGCAACCCCTGCACGGCAACTATGTTGCGGTGCGGCAATCGCCGCGGCTCTAGGTGGGGAGCCTCAACAGGTTGCTCCCGGAATCCCGCTCAGGATGGCGCTGGCGCGCGATGGCTGGCGGGCGCCACCAGCGTCGCGCGCATCGCGGCCTGATCCATCTTGATGGTTTCGAGGGCGGCGACGCGCGGCTTTAGATCGTCATTGATCGCGCTGGTGTCCTGCCGGAGTTCGGACCATGAGCTGACCGCGACACCTGCGATGGTCAGGATGCCGCCTGCGAGAACCGCACCACACCCGGCGCTTGTCCGATGGTGGTCCGGATCATCCCCGTTGGGTCGGCGCCATCTGTCCGACGTGCCACCGCCAGATCCACTACGGAGTTGATGGTCAAGACCTTAACCGTAGACTACAGACCTACCTGGCAACGATCGAAGTCCGACCCATGATAGGAACCAAGTAAGAGTGTTAGCGTCCCAACCACCACCGCTTGCCCCCTCCAGTTAGGTTAGGAAACGACATGCCGTCATACTCCGAGAAAGCACAGCCTTACCTCGACGCCATCGCCGCTGGCGTCTTTAAATCAATCAACGTAAGAAACTGGCTGATTGAAGGCACGCCGGCTGCTGACCAATACATAAACTCAGACGTTCTCATTGATGAGCAACGTGACGTGCGCTGGAGAAAAGGTCCGACCAAACAACCATTTTGGGCCAATTACTGGTGTGGGCGCGACGCTCACTGCACCTGCCGCATTGAGGGAAGCAAGGGGTTAGAATCAGACGCGATATTTTTTCTACGAAACCGGACGGGAAATATATTGGCGATCCACCTCGAATTTAAGCATCCCAAAGAGCCTTTTCAATTTGGGCAGCCAGAAGCATACCCCTTACGTGCGGACTGCTTTGTCAAAACTTGCCAGGATCGGCCAACGCTAAACCAACACCACGATTGGATGACAGTAATCTTCTGTGGCAAAGACACCCTATCAGACCCGCGACTTTCCTATTTTCAACGCATCATCACCCATGACGAGGCCGCGATAGTTCTTGACGACTACCCCACCTTGGATCGCTAGAGCATCGGACGGCCTTCGGGAATCAAAAGGGTTCCCCTCGGGGGCCAAATCATGATTCACCTTGATCGGAGGTGGACCATGGGCAAACCGTACTCGTTGGACTTGCGTGAGAGGGTCATTGGGTTCGTCAAACAGGGCGGGTCACGCCGGGGGGCTGCGGAACGTTTCGCGGTCAGCCCCAGCTGCGCAATCAAGCTGGTAGAGCGCTGGGAGCGCACGGGCTTGGCTACCCCAGGCAAGCGTGGGGGCAGCGTCGGTAAGCTGGCGCCGTACCGGGAGTTCCTGCTTGCGTGTGTCAAGGAGAAGCAGGACATCACAATGCCGGAACTGGCCGCGGAGCTGAAGGCGCAGACCGGCATCGATGTGGCCCCCGCGAGCCTGTCGCGCTTTCTTATACGCAACGGATTCCGGCTAAAAAAAAGACCTTAGTGGCGAGCGAGCAGTCCCGCCCGGACGTCGCGCAGCAGCGCGATGAGTGGTTCCGATTGCGCCAGCCGCGCATGCGTATCGAGCCGCACCGCCTGCTTTTCATAGATGAGACGGGAACGACAACGAAGATGACGCGCCTGCGCGGGCGGGCGATGCTCGGCGAACGTCTCAGGATGGATGTCCCCTTCGGCCATTGGCATACCCAGACCTTCGTTGCCGCCCTCAGATGCTATGGATTAACCGCACCTTGGGTGCTGGACGGCCCGATGAACCGGCTCGCCTTCGAGAAGTATGTCGAGACGCAGCTTGCTCCGACACTCTCTACGGGTGACGTGGTCATTATGGACAACCTGTCCTCGCACAAAGGCCCGCGCGTGACGCAGATAATCCAGGATTGCGGCGCCTGGCCGCTTTTCCTGCCGCCCTACTCGCCCGATCTCAATCCCATAGAAATGGCCTTCGCCAAGCTCAAGGAGCTCTTGCGAAAGCAGGGCGCCCGAACCATCGAGGCACTCTGGCAGGCAATCGGCAACATCTGTCACCTATTCAAACCAACCGAATGCTGGAACTTCTTCCGTCACGCCGGATATGCAGCCGACTTCACATGACGGTCCGATGCTCTA
>JAJZDZ010000049.1 GCA_021851325.1 Pseudomonadota bacterium
CGTATTTGATCACGGTGTCGCCCGGGCTGAGATCGCGCAGCGCGATTTTATGGCCAATGGGCACGTCCTGCTTGGCCTCAAGCTTAAAATCGCTGTTGTCGTCGGTGATGACACAGAGCATCTGCGTCCCAGCCTTCAGGCCCTCAACCACCACGACGCCAACGTTATCCTTTGGATTGTGAACGAGCAGATGAGGCGCGCCCATCGGTCCCCCCCATGTAAATTTCATGTCTTATATAAGACATATATATAATTAGAGAAACCCCTTCAAGTCCCAAAACCTTCGGTGAGCATGGGTGGGGCAGCAAAAATGCCCAATGTCGACGGCGGCTACGTGGCCACGGACAAGCGGGTATGTGACCGCACGTCGCCGCCTTGCCGGAAACCCAAATGGGCGAAGCCGGCTCTTCGCATCTCATCCGGTTCCGCCAAAATGGAGCGTGGCACGAGGAGGCATGTTCCTGGTGCCTCAGGTGAATACCGGCAAGCTGGGCTGGAAATGGCGCGGTCGCTAGCGCAAATGTGATGACGTCATGTCAGCCTTTGAGATCAGAACCAGATCAATCTGCGGACCTCAAAGTGCCTGGCGGGTTCTGCGGATGGCCTCATAGGCGCCGTTGATGGCAGCGAGCTTCTCATTGGCGAGGGCAATGAATTCTTCCGGAACGCCACGGGCGATTAGACTATCTGGGTGGTTCTCGCGGACCAAAAGACGATAGGTGCGCTTGAGCTCCTCATCCGAGGCCTCGCGCGCAACACCCAGAACGGCGTAGGGGTCCGCAGCCTCCGGGGCGAGATGGGCAGCGCGGATGCGCGCGAAGGCATCCGGAGTAAACCCAAAAATGTCAGCTACGCGTTCAAGGAAACTCAGTTCTCCGGGATGGAGCACGCCATCGGCAGTGGCGATCTCAAAGAGGCCATCAAGCACGTCTTCGAGTATGGCTGGCCGGCCACGGAACAGATGCGCGATCTGGCGGGCATAGGTTTCATAACCGGCGGTGTCCTGGCGGGCAAAATTGAAGATCCGCCGCACATTGGCCTCTTCCTGCGGCGGCACCCGAAAGATCCGGCGGAAGGCTTCCACCTCATCATTCGTGACGGTGCCATCTGCCTTCGCCATCTTGGCCGCAAGCGCAATGATGGCAATGGTGAAAGCTATGCCCGGGTGGTCGGGATCGCTGGCTTGAGGCCGGTCAATCAGCACATGGCCGGTGATGGCGCCAACAAGGGCACCGAGCGGTCCGCCGGCCAGCAGCCCCGCGGCCGCGCCACTCAATTTTCCCCAGATTGACATGGGGAAGGATTAGGCCATCAGGCAAAAAAATGCGATGCGTAAGTTCAGCGGCCGCCCCGACGCCGGGGCCCAGTGAGCGTGGAGTTGAACGCCCCAATGTCAGGACTTTGGAACTTTTATATCGATCGCGGCGGCACCTTCACGGACGTCGTGGCCGAGGCGCCGGATGGACGGCTCACCTCCATGAAGCTCCTGTCCTCTGATCCGTCCTATGATGACGCCGCCCTCGAGGCCATCCGCCGTTGCTTGGATCTGGCCCCCAATGCCCCGATCCCGCCTGGTCGGGTTGGCGAAGTCCGCATGGGCACCACCGTTGCCACCAATGCGCTTCTGGAACGCAAGGGGGAACGGGTTGCGCTGCTCACCACCCAGGGCTTCCGCGACCAGTTGCGCATTGGCTACCAGAACCGGCCCAAGCTCTTTGCCCTCAATATTGACCTGCCCGAGATGCTCTATGAGCATGTCATCGAAGCCAGGGAGCGGATTAGCGCCAGCGGCGAGGTTCTCACGCCCCTCGATGCGGACGACCTGGCCACACAGTTGCAAAAGGCGCGCGCCCTTGGCATCAGCTCGATCGCCATCGTCTTTCTCCACGGCTACCGCTTTCCTGGCCATGAAGCACGGGCAAAGGACATTGCCCGCAGCGCCGGTTTCGCCCAGATCTCCGTCAGCCACGAAACCGTAGCGTTGATGAAATATGTCTCCCGCGGTGACACCACTGTTGCCGATGCCTATCTCTCCCCGGTTCTGGCGCGCTATGCCGAGCGGATCGGACGGGCTTTGCCTGGGGTACGCCTCAGCTTCATGACCTCCAATGGCGGGCTTGCGGCGCCGGACTATTTCCACGGTAAGGATGCGATTCTATCGGGGCCAGCCGGTGGCGTCGTGGCCATGGCTGAAACCGCCCTCGAAGCGGGATTTGAGCGGGCGATCGGCTTTGACATGGGCGGTACCTCCACCGACGTGTCGCGTTTTGATGGCAGCTATGAGCGCGAATACGAAACCCAGGTAGCAGGGGTACGCCTGCGCGTGCCCATGCTGGCGATCCACACCGTTGCCGCCGGTGGCGGCTCCATTCTCAGCTATGATGGTGCCCGTTTCCGCGCCGGTCCCGAAAGTGCTGGCGCCGACCCCGGCCCGGCCTGCTACCGCCGCGGCGGTCCCTTATGCGTCACCGACGCCAACGTCATGGTGGGCAAGCTGAAGGGTGCCTATTTCCCCGCGATCTTTGGTCCGGGCGCCGATCAGCCGCTCGACGAGAAGGTCGTGCACGACAAATTTGCGGCGCTTGCCGCGCAGCTCGGTGATGGCCGCTCAGCGGAAGCCGTCGCCGATGGCTTCATCCGCATCGCGGTGGAAAACATGGCCGCAGCGATCAAACGGATCTCAGTCGCCAAGGGCTATGATACCCGCGACTATGTGCTGAACTGCTTTGGCGGCGCTGGTGGCCAGCATGCCTGTCTGGTGGCCGATGCCCTCGGCATCACCACCATTCTCATCCATCCCTTCTCGGGCGTGCTGTCGGCCTACGGCATGAAACGGGCCCAGTTGCGCAGCCTGCGCCAGAGCGCCCTTGGCGGCGTGTTGTCAGCGCCAAGGGTGAACGAGATCACGGCCCAGGCCCACACCCTCAGCGAGGCTCTGAGTGCAGAGATCCGCCAACAGGGTGGACGCCAGCTGCGGGTCGAGAGCAAGGTGCACATCCGCTATAGCGGCAGCGATACCAGCCTGCCGGTGAGCCTGGGCTCGCTGGAAGAGATGGCGGAAGATTTTCGCGATGCCCACAGACGCCTTTATGGCTTTGGCTTTGATGGCAAGGAGCTGATCGCAGATACCCTCGAAGTCGAGGTGCAGAGCGATGATGTAGCGGCGGCAGTTCTTGGCGCAACCACACCCCTGGCGCAAAGCCCCCTGCCCGCAGCACGTACCAAGATCTTCACCCAGAACACCTGGCATGAGGCGGAGATTCATCATACCGATGGCCTCAGCCAGAATGCCCGCATCCATGGACCGGCGCTGCTTATCGAACCTCACCAGACCATTGTCGTAGAGCCGGGCTGGCAGGCACGGCAGACTGCAACGGGCGATCTCATCCTCGAACGGTTGGCCCCTGCGCACCGTCCGGAGCTCGCCAGCACTGAGGTCGATCCGGTTCTGCTCGAGGTCTTTGCCAACCAGTTCATGGCCATCGCCGAACAGATGGGAGCGACGCTGCAGAACACGGCATCATCAGTCAACATCAAGGAGCGGCTGGATTTTTCCTGCGCGATCTTTGATGGCACCGGCGCTCTTGTCGCCAACGCGCCCCATATGCCGGTCCATCTGGGCTCGATGGGCGATTGTGTTACCGCAGTCCTGCGCAAGCATCCAGAGATGGGCGAAGGGGATATGTTCGTCACCAACGCGCCCTATGATGGCGGCACCCATCTGCCAGACATCACGGTGGTGGCACCGGTCTTCATTGCCGGTGAACGCGCCTTTTTTGTTGCTGCACGCGGCCATCACGCCGACATTGGCGGGATCTCGCCCGGCTCGATGCCGCCTTTCTCCCAGCGCATTGACGAGGAGGGCGTGCTCTTCGATGGCGAACGGCTGATCCATCAGGGCCAATTCGAGGAGAGCCTTGTGCGGGCGATCCTGGCGAGCGGGACGATTGGCGCGCGCAATCCCGATCAGAACATCGCCGATCTGAAAGCCCAGGCGGCCTCCTGCACCAAGGGAGCGCAGGAGCTGGCGCGTCTGTGCAACCAGTACGGGTTGAAAGCCGTTCGGGCCTATATGGGCCACGTCCAGGACAACGCCGAAGAAAGCGTCCGGCGGGTGATCGGGGCGCTCAGCGACGGCGCGTTCGTCATGCCCATGGATGATGGCCTGCAAATAAAGGTGAGCATCCGCGTTGACCGGGACCAGCGCGCGGCCAGGATCGACTTCAGCGGTACAAGTGCACAGGCCGCCAACAACCTGAACGCACCGCGTTCAGTCACCAAAGCAGCAGTACTCTATGTCTTCCGCTGTCTCGTCGAGGGTGACATTCCGATGAATGCGGGCTGTCTCAAACCCCTGGACATCCACATTCCCGAAGGCACGCTTCTCAGCCCGCGTCCGCCAGGGGCCGTCGCCGGGGGCAATGTCGAAACCAGCCAGGCTGTGGTCGATGCTCTGTTTGGAGCACTCGGTGTCCTTGCCGCATCGCAAGGCACGATGAACAATCTCACCTTCGGCAACGGGCGCTACCAATATTATGAAACCATCTGCGGCGGTGCCGGTGCCGGACGCGACTTTGACGGGCAGTCAGCCGTACACACGCACATGACGAATTCGCGTCTCACCGATCCGGAAGTTCTGGAAACACGGTTTCCGGTGGTGCTTGAAGCCTTCCATATCCGTGCCGGCTCCGGCGGGCGTGGCCGTCATCACGGCGGCGACGGTGTGGTCCGGCGCCTGCGCTTTGGCGAAGCCATGTCAGCAGCAATTCTCTCCACCCGGCGCCAGACAAGGCCCTTCGGACTTGACGGCGGTGAAGCGGGGCAGCCGGGCCGCACGACCATCTTGCGCCGTGACGGGAACAGGGAAGTGCTGCAAGGCCGGGACAGCGCCGAGCTGAACGCGGGCGATGTCATCATCATCGAAACCCCTGGGGGCGGTGGCTTTGGTCCGCCTTAAGACGCACGCGGCAGCTCTGAGCACATCCGTGTGACTGCCATGCCCCTGGCGCCGCTCTGCCGCTCAGGCGGCATCGCGGGCTTTGGGATCGTAGTTAAGGATGGGTGACAGCCAGCGCTCGCACTCCTCCATGCTCATGGCCTTGCGGCGGGCATAATCTTCAACCTGGTCACGCTCGATCTTGCCCACACCGAAATAACGCGCCTGCGGATGGGAAAAATAGAGCCCACTGACCGAAGACCCCGGAATCATTGCGCAGCTTTCCGTCAATACGATGGATGCCTTGGCGGGCGCGTCGAGAAGCGCGAAAAGCGTACGCTTTTCGGTATGGTCGGGCTGCGCCGGATAGCCCGGAGCCGGACGTATGCCGCGATATTTTTCGGCTATGAGGTCGGCATTGGAAAGCGTTTCGTCCGCCGCATAGCCCCAGAATTCCCGTCGCACCCGGGCATGCATGCGTTCGGCAAAGGCTTCAGCCAGCCGGTCGGCAAGAGCCCGCAGCAGGATCGCCGAGTAATCGTCACGATCTGCTTCAAAGCGCTTGATGTGTTCATCTTCGCCAAGTCCGGCAGTCACCGCAAAGCCTCCGATATAATCGGGAACACTTCCGTGGGGAGCCACAAAATCGGCAAGCGCGAGATTGGCACGACCGTTCTCGCGCGGCATCTGCTGGCGCAGCGTGTGCAGACGTGCGCGCTCTTGCTGGCGCGTGTCATCGGTAAAGAGGATAATGTCATCGCCGTCACGCGCCGCCGGCCAGAAGCCAATAACGGCCCGCGCGGTGAGCCATTTTTCGCCCACGATCTTCTCCAGCATGGCCCTGGCATCGCGGTAGAGGCCACGTGCCGCTTCGCCCACCTTGTCGTCATCAAGAATCTGGGGAAACGGCCCTGCCAGCTCCCAGGTGCGGAAGAAGGGTGTCCAGTCAATATAGTCGGCGAGTTCAGCCAGATCGTAATCGGCAAAGGCGCGGACCCCCAGAAAGCTCGGCCTGGGTGGGGTATAGGTGGAAAAATCCAGATTTTCGGCATTGGCGCGCGCAGCGCTTAGCGGCAAGCGGCGCTGCTGCGTCCGCCCGGCCGCATGGCGCCGCGCAATATCTGCATATTCCTCCCGGATGGTGGTGGTGTATTCCGCACACTGGGTCTTGCTGAGCAGGCTGGAAACCACGCCCACCGCCCGGCTGGCATCGGTGACATAGACCGCCTGGTTGCGCTGATAGGAGGGCGCGATCTTGACCGCCGTGTGCACCCGGCTCGTTGTCGCGCCTCCAATCAGAAGCGGAATTGCGAAGCCCTGCCGCTCCATCTCGCTGGCCACATGCACCATTTCGTCGAGCGAGGGCGTGATGAGCCCGGAAAGACCGATGATATTGGCGCCTTCCTTGCGGGCGGCATCGAGTATGGCCTGCGCCGGCTGCATCACGCCAAGGTCGATGACCTCGTAGCCATTGCACTGCAGCACCACGCCCACGATATTCTTGCCAATATCGTGAACGTCGCCCTTGACCGTGGCCATGACGATCTTTCCAGCCGCTTCCTTGGTCTTCATTTCTGCCTGTTCAGCTTCCATGAAGGGAAAGAGGTGCGCCACCGCCTTCTTCATCACCCGCGCAGATTTCACCACCTGAGGCAGGAACATCTTGCCGGCGCCAAAGAGATCGCCCACCACATTCATGCCCGCCATCAGCGGGCCCTCGATGACGTGCAGCGGGCGCGCGGCTGCAAGCCGCGCTTCCTCGGTATCTTCAATGATGAAATCTGTGATCCCGTGCACCAGCGCATACTTGATCCGCTCCTCGACGCTGGTGCTGCGCCAGGCGAGCGAGGTTTCACTCTTGGCGCCGGTGGCATCATTGCGGAAGCGCTGCGCCAGATCGAGCAGCCGTTCGGTGGCATCCTCGCGCTGGTTGAACAGCACGTCTTCGATGCCCTCGCGCAGTTCCGAGGGAATATCCTCATAGACCGCAAGCTGGCCGGCATTGACGATACCCATGTCCATGCCGAGCTTGATGGCGTGGTAGAGAAAGACCGAGTGCATCGCCTCACGCACGGTCTCATTGCCACGAAAGGAGAAGGAAAAATTCGATACCCCGCCAGAGATATGGGCATGGGGCAGGCTCTCGCGTATACGCCGCGCAGCCTCCAGAAAGGCAAGGCCATAACCATTGTGCTCTTCGATGCCGGTGGCAACGGCGAAGATGTTGGGATCGAAGATGATGTCTTCGGGGGCGAAATCGAGGCGCTCGCGCAGCAGATGATAGGCACGGGTGCAGATCTCGACCTTGCGGCTCTCGCTGTCGGCCTGCCCGGCTTCGTCGAAGGCCATCACGATGACCGCAGCACCATAGCGCTGTACCAGTTTGGCCTGCTCGAGAAATTTCTGCTCGCCTTCCTTGAGTGAGATCGAATTGACGATGGGTTTGCCCTGAACGACCTTGAGGCCGGCCTCGATCACGCTCCATTTGGAGCTGTCGATCATCACCGGCACGCGGGCAATATCGGGCTCGGCGGCGATGAGAGAAAGAAAGCGCCGCATCGCCGCTTCCGAATCGATCAGGCCTTCATCCATGTTGACGTCGATGATCTGGGCGCCGTTCTCGACCTGGGCGCGGGCGACATCAAGGGCGGCTTCATAATCGCCGGCTTCGATGAGTTTTCTGAACTTGGCTGACCCGGTGATGTTGGTACGCTCGCCGACATTGACGAAATTCAAGTCAGGGGTAAGGGTGAAAGGCTCCAGGCCAGAAAGACGCAGATGGCGCGGCAATTGGGGAAGCGGACGCGGAGCTACGCCCCTCACCGCAGCGGCGAAAGCCTTGAGATGCGCGGGCGTGGTACCACAGCAGCCGCCGATGATATTGACGATACCGGAGCGGGCGAACTCGCCGATCAGCTCTGCCATATGTTCGGGCGTATCATCATAGCCGCCAAAGGCATTGGGCAGACCGGCATTGGGATGGGCGGAGACAAGGGTGTCGGCTACGCGCGCCAGTTCGGCGACATAGGGCCTCAGTTCGGCTGCTCCGAGGGCACAGTTGAGGCCAATGGCAAAGGGTTTGGCGTGACGCACCGAATGCCAGAAGGCTTCAGGCGTCTGTCCGGTCAGCATGCGTCCGGACAGATCGGTGATGGTGCCGGAAATCCAGATTGGCAATTCCACGCCGCTCTGTTCGAAGGCCTCCTCTACGGCAAAGATCGCGGCCTTGGCGTTCAGGGTATCGAACACCGTCTCGATCATGATGAGATCGGCGCCTCCCTCGATAAGCCCCAGCGTGGCGTCCAGATAGGTGGCTCTGAGCTCGTCAAAGGTGATATTGCGAAACCCCGGATCGTTGACATCCGGTGACAGCGAGGCGGTACGGTTGGTGGGGCCGAGCACACCGGCAACGAGACGTGGGTGCTCGGCCGTTGAATGGGCATCGCAGATCTTGCGGGCGAGGCGAGCGCCTTCGCGATTGAGTTCACGCACGACAGCCTGCAGCCCGTAATCGGCCTGGCTGATGCTGGTGGCGTTGAAGGTATTGGTTTCCAGAATGTCGACGCCCGCGTCGAGGTAGGCGTTACCGATATCTTCGATAATGTCAGGACGGGTCAGCGTCAGTAGATCATTGTTGCCCTTCAGGTCGTGGCTATGGTTGGCAAAACGGCTGCCGCGAAAATCTGTCTCGGCGAGCTTGTAGCCCTGGATCATCACGCCCCACGAGCCGTCCAGTACCAGGATGCGTTCCTTCGCCTGGGACTTGATCCAAGAGATGCGATCGGCGCGGTTCATGTAAGATCCTTTTCGACTGGCGTTGCGCTCACACCGAGGCCGAGGATGCGACAGGCGGCGTAAGTAAGGTCAGCTTGGTTGAGGGTGTAAAAGTGGAATTGCTCAAAGCCTTCGGCGGAGAGCTCCTCGACCTGTTCGACCAGCACATTGGCGGCAATCAGCCGGCGGGTTTCGAGGTCGTGATCAAGCCCGTCGTAGAGGCTCCTGAGCCAGTCCGGAACGAGCGCACCGGAACGTGCCGCCATGCGCACGATACCCTTGAGATTGGTTGTGGGAATGAGCCCGGGCACGATCGCTACCGGAATATTGTGGCGGGCCGCTTGGTCACGAAAGCGGGCCATCGCTTCGGTGGAGAAGCAGAACTGGGTTAGCGCCCGGCTCGCACCAGCATCGGCCTTGGCCTTCAGCAAGGCGAGGTCATGGGCAAAGCTTGGCGATTCGGGATGGCGTTCGGGATAGGCCGAGACCGAGACCTCAAAAGGCGCAATGGCGCGGATGCCGCGCACAAGTTCGGCGGTCGACGCATACCCGTCAGGGTGAGGCTGATAGGGGGCGCCGGCTTCCGGCATGTCGCCCCGCAGCGCCACGATATGGCGCACGCCCACCTGCCAGTAGGCGCGGACGATGTCATCAATCTGGGCCCTGGAGGCCCCGACGCAGGTCAGATGGGCAGCAGGAAGCAGAGGGGTTTCCTCGATGATGCGCTTGACGGTGGCATGGGTGCGGTCGCGGGTAGAGCCACCGGCGCCATAGGTCACCGAGACAAAGCTGGGGGCCAGGGGCGCCAGTCTGCGAACGGCCTGCCACAGCTGCACCTCCATCTCCTCGGTCCGCGGCGGAAAGAACTCAAAGGACACGCGGATTGCGGGCTCAAGTCGGACCAGGCGCTTCAGGCTCATACCGCGTCTTTCTGCATGGAATTGGGGTCGTGGGGGTTGCGGCCGCCAACCCAGATCTTGACGGTCAAGGTGTCGTGGCTGGCGGCGGTGGCAGGTGCGATGGCTTCGGTCGAAACCGGGGCAAGCCCTGCGGCACGAAACCAGCCCGCGACTTCAGCGTCAGCAAAGCCAAGCCTGCGATGGGCCAGTTCGGTACGCAGAAACTCAAGCGCGTGTGGTGCAAAATCCGCGACCAGAAGGCGCCCGCCGGGACGCAACACCCGTGCTGCATCGATGATCGCGGCCTGCGGATCATCAAGATAGTGCAGGACCTGATGAAACAGGACAGCGTCAAAACTCGGCGCATCGGTTGCAAACGGGAGGTGGAACACGTCGGCAAGACGGACCTGGCAATGGTGGATGCCTGCGCGCGCCAGCCGGTCGCGCGCAATCGCCAGCATCTCGGCACTGACATCGACGCCAACACCGCGTTCAATGAAGGGGGCCAGCAGTTCGAGCATGCGCCCGGTGCCGGTGCCGGCATCGAGGAGCGCGCTGAGCGGAGCGGCCTTGATCACCCGCACGATGGCCTCTTCGACATCCTTCTCCGGGGCGTGGAGCGAGCGCAACCTCTCCCACTGGGCGGCGTTGGCGGCAAAGAAAGCGGCCGCAACTTCAGCTCTTGCCTTGCGCACCTCGCTCAGCCGTCGACCATCAGCGAGTGCCACGCCTTCCTGCCTGTCGGCAAGCGCAAGCAGAGCACGGGCGAAATCGGCACCCGCGCCACGATCGGCCGCGCGGTAGAACACCCAGCTGCCTTCCTTGAACCGTTCGATCAGCCCGCCGTCGCACAGAAGCTTCAGATGGCGGGATACACGTGGCTGGCTTTGGCCGAGGATCTGCGTGAGCTCGCTCACCGTCAGCTCGGCCTCACTGAGGAGGATAAGCAGACGCAGGCGGGTGCCGTCACCGGCCGCCCGCAGCATGGTCAGAAGCTGATCCATATCCTGACTTACCCCTTGCCACCACGAGTCGATCCCGTAGCGTATATGGATATAAATATATCTTTATGTCTCTATGCAAGAGATATCGTGGAATAGACCGACATTGTTTGTGGCAAATTTTATTCCGCCATGAACTTGCCATCAGTCCTGCGATAGCTTGGGATAGACGCGGTCACGCCCCCCGCGTTCGACGGCCACCACCCGCTAAGGACTTGTCATGACCCATTCTTCCCCCCTTCGCCTTGCCGCCTTCGCCTTGCTGTTGAGTCTTGCCGGAGCCCTCCTGCCGGCTTCTGCCCGTGCGGCCACGACGGCTGAGGCCGAGCACTTTGTCCAGGTCAATATCGACCGCGGCCTCGGCATTCTGTCCAACAAAAGCCTGACGCAGGACCAGCGCCGCCAGGAGTTCCGCAACTTCCTCATCGGGCTCTCGGATATCCGCCGTACCGCCCTCTTCACCCTCGGCGCCGGCCGCCGCGCCGCCAGCCCTGCCGAAGTGAACGACTTCGTCGACGCCTTCAGGAATTATGCCCTTGCCATTTACGAAGCCCGCCTCTCCGCCTTTTCCGGCCAGAACCTCAAGGTAACGGGAGGGGTCCAGCGGGCGCCCGGGGACTTCATCGTCGAAACCACCCTCGTCCAGCCCGGTGGCGACAGCAAACCCATCCAGGTCGATTTCCGCCTCGTCCCCAGCGGGGATGGCTTTAAGGTCATCGACGTGGGGGTGGTTGGCGTCTGGCTCGCGATCGAAGAACGCGATCAGTTCACCTCGTTCCTCGATCAGCACCAGGACAGCGTACCGGTCCTTACCCACCACCTCGAAGAGCTCACCCAGCGCCTGCTCTCCAGTCCACAATCCGCCCACGCCAGCCGGATGGCGCGCTAGAACTCATCGCTCCGCGTGGCCCCGCACCAGCTGTGCGGGGCTTTCTCTCAGATCAGGCCCGAGCCCGCGTGCAGACGCGGGCTCGAGGCCTCGCAGCCCGACCTGCAGTTGGCCAAGGACTGCGCGCTCATCCTCTGCCCGCAAAACGCGGCAAAGCTGCCGTCCGAGCGCGGGATGGCGAGACGCCACTTGTCTAGACATCCTTTGGGTCCCGATCGGACGACGCGGGCGCTGCGTCCATCCGCGCGGTGCGGGCGCGGTAGCGCAAGTAAAGGACAGCGCCCACGAACATCCCCAGAAGTGCGTAGGAGAGAACCGGGCTGACGATCAGAAATTCGCGCACGGGAAGCGTGAAGACGAGACTGATCGCAACCATCGTCTGCAGGAGCAAGAGGGAGCCGATCGCCAGCGTAAGCAACCTTACCTGACGTGGGTTTTCGAGACGCTGCGCAAGCCTGGCCGCTTCGGCCTGGGATTTGCCCTGCATCATGGCGCGCAGAAGTACGTCCAGAAGAGGCCGCCCAATCAACACCGACCCGACAAAGACAAGGCCGATCAGCCCTGTCACAAGGTGCTCGCGCAGCTCGAGCATGCGAAACGACCCGCCACCAAAAAATGCGGCCAGTGAAAGAACGATGCCGGCAATGACCAGCATGGAAAGCGCGTCAATCCGCTTCTTCACTGCAAGCTGCGCAACACTCCAGACCAGTGGCGGCACCGCTGAGACCATGAGTGCATGAACGCGCCCCAAGGAGGGCTGCGCCTCCACATAAATCAGCCATGGCAGAACCATGTTGATCAGGATCTCGATACCAAAGCCATTGCGCAGAAATGACATCTCCCACCTCGCTCTTGCCCACCCTGCGGGCTCGCTCAGCGCCCTGCCCCAGCCTATTGCTTCGACATGAACCACCTGGAAGGCACAAAACCCAATAAACCGCCGCAGACAGCATGCGAACGCGTCACCAGTCGCGTCTGCTGACGGCCGGCAGGCTGCATCTCCTGGACGGATTTCACAACCGGCAGCGCGCCCCAAGCCGGCGCGTCCAGGAGCGTCGCTTTCGGATTCCGTAAGGCCAACCGCAGGGAGTCGATGCGCACGCTCCTCGCCCACAGCGGTTCCGCCAGCCAAGCTGATTGCCCGCAAAACCCACACGCCTGGGCCGGCACGGAGCCTGCAACCAGCTCAGCGCGCAAAGCGCTTGTACTTGATGCGGTGCGGCTGGTCGGCACTGACCCCAAGCCGGCGCTTGCGGTCGGCTTCGTAGTCCTGAAAATTGCCTTCGAACCATTCAACATGGGATTCGCCTTCGAAGGCGAGCATGTGGGTGGCAATGCGATCGAGGAACCAGCGGTCATGGCTGATGATCATGGCACAGCCGGCAAAATCTTCGAGCGCCGCTTCCAGCGCCCGCAGCGTTTCGACGTCCAGATCATTGGTGGGTTCGTCAAGCAGGAGCAGATTGGCGCCTGAGCGCAAGAGTTTGGCCATGTGCACGCGATTGCGCTCGCCGCCGGAAAGCTGGCCAACTTTTTTCTGCTGGTCGCCCCCCTTGAAGTTGAAGGCTC
>JAJZDZ010000050.1 GCA_021851325.1 Pseudomonadota bacterium
TCTCAGGCGCGGTCGGTACCTTCGCCAATATCGATCCGCGCGTCGAAGCCCATGTCGCAACCAAGATGGGCCTTGCCATCGAACCGGTCTCTACCCAGGTGATCCCGCGCGACCGTCATGCTGCATTTTTTGCCGCACTGGGCGTGGTTGCGGCCTCGATCGAGAGGCTGGCCGTCGAGATCCGTCACCTGCAGCGCACCGAGGTGCTGGAAGCGGAGGAATATTTTTCAGAAGGGCAGAAGGGCTCAAGCGCCATGCCGCACAAGCGCAACCCGGTCCTGACCGAAAACCTCACCGGTCTTGCCCGCATGGTGCGCGCCTATGTGACACCGGCCCTCGAGAATGTGGCACTCTGGCACGAACGCGACATTTCACATTCTTCGGTCGAGCGCTATATCGGTCCGGACGCAACCATTACCCTCGACTTCGCCCTCGTGCGTGCCGCCAGCGTCATCGAAAAGCTTCGCGTCTATCCCGAACGCATGCAGCAAAACCTCGACCACACCCGCGGGCTGGTTCATTCCCAGCGCGTGCTGCTTGCCCTTACCCAGGCCGGCGTCAGTCGCGAAACGGCCTATCGTCTTGTCCAGCGCAATGCCATGCGCGCCTGGAACGGCGAAGGTTCACTGCTGGACCTTCTTCTCGCCGACCAGGACGTCACCGGAGCCTTGTCGGCCGCGGAACTTACCCAGCTGTTCGACCTTGACTATCACCTCAAGCATGTCGACACCATTTTTGCCCGGGTATTCGGTCAATAAGCCCGCAGGCTGGGCGAACGCTACTTGTCGCGACCAACCACCGGCAAGGACGATGACAGTCCGCCGTCGACGGGCAACGCCTGCCCATTGACGTAGGAGGCCTCGTCGCTGAGCAGGAACAGCGCCGCCGCCGCGATCTCCTCTGGATGACCATAGCGGCGCAGGGGATTGAGCTGGCCGATTTTGCCTTCCGTGCCGCGCGCACGGGCGCGCTCGAAAATGGGCTGCGTCATGCCCGTCTCGATGATGCCCGGGCAGATGGCATTGACGCGTACACCGGTACCATAGAGGAAGTTGGCTGCTGTGGAGACCAGATTGATCACGCCAGCCTTGCTTGCACTATAGGGGCCCGGGCCGGCTCCTGAGCGCAGGCCCGCGACCGAGGCGGTGCAGACGATGGCCCCCTTTTGTGCCGGCACCATCACCCGGGCGGCATGCTTGATGGCCAGAAACACGCCGATGAGATTGACTTCGAGGATCTGCATCCAGTCCGCCGCGGTAGCCTCGAAGAAACTGGGGCCAAGACCGCCGGAAATACCAGCATTGGCATAAACCGCATCGAGCCGGCCAAATTCGCGCAGTGCCAGATCCACGGCACCGGCAACATCGCTCTCCTTCGCCGCATCGGCCTTCAGCACGAGCGCGGTGCCGCCGGCCTCGCGAATGGCTCGGCCGGTATCTTCGACACCCTCAGCACGGTCAAAGCAGATGACCTTCGCTCCCTCGGCGGCAAAAAGCTTGGCTGCGGCACGGCCAATGCCACTGCCGGCTCCGGTCACGATGGCGCCGCGCCCCAAAAGACGATTCATGCGTATCCTCCAATGCTGTGTCCGGGCGATGATGTCACAGATGCGAACGCCGTCACAACGCGTTCACATAGCGCAGTGGCCGGCCGGCCACGAGACTTTCGGCAGCCCGCAAGATCGCGTCGGTGTCGAGGCCATACTGCGCATAAAGCTGGTCGATGCGCCCGGACTGGCCAAAATGTTCGACGCCAAGCGACGCCATGCGGTGCCCCAGAACGCCACCGAGCCAGGACAGGCTCGCCGGATGGCCATCGATCACGCTGACGATGCCAGCCGAACCGGGCAATCCGGCAAGAAGCCGTTCGATGTGCGCACGCGCCTCAAGCCGGCCACGGCGGCGCGCCCGCTGCGCCGCCTGCCAGCCCGCGTTGAGGCGATCGGCACTGGTGATCGCGAGCACGGCGACATCGCGCCGGTCCTCGGCCAGATAACCCGCGGCCGCAATCGCTTCGGGCGCCACCACCCCCTGATAGGCAATGCAGATCTCGCAATTGGGCCCCGGTGGACGCAGCCAGTAACCACCATCGATGATGGCCGTTTCAATTCCGGCCAAAGGGCGAAGCGGCTGGGTCAAAGGACGGGTCGACAGGCGCAGATAGACCGAGCCGCCGGTTTCATCCCGCAGCCAGCTGTCTTCATTGGCCTCACCCTCGCGCTGCAGATAGTCAAACGACCACTTCAGGATCTCGGCCAGTTCGTCGACAAAGGCCGGCTCGAAGCTGGCCAGGCCGTCCTGCGCCATGCCGATCAGGGGGGTTGCAATCGACTGATGGGCCCCGCCTTCCGGCGCCAGCGTGATGCCCGATGGCGTTGCCACCAGGATAAACCGCGCATTCTGGTAGCACGCATAATTGAGTGCATCGAGACCGCGCGCGATGAACGGATCATAGAGCGTCCCGATCGGAATCAGCCGTTCGCCAAACAGGCTGTGTGACAGCCCCAGCGCCGCCAGCGCGATGAAGAGATTGTTCTCGGCGATGCCAAGCTCAAGATGCTGACCTTTGGGCGACATGGTCCAGCGGTAGGTCGAGGCGATCTTTTCCTGTTTGAAGCGGTCCTCGGCGGTCGCCGGATCATAGACGCCGCGCCGATTAACCCAGCCGCCGAGATTGGTGGACACGGTGACGTCCGGCGAGGTGGTCACAATCCGCTCGACAAAGCTGTTCTGCTGGCGGGCCAGGTCGAAGAGCATGCGCCCGAAACCCTCCTGCGTCGAAATCTCCTCGGCCTTGGGCAACTCCAGGCTAGCCGGCACCTCAAGGCGCGGAGCCATGAACCGTCGCCGCCCCTCTGCCACGAAGGGGACCTCTTTCAGAAACTGCGCGTAGGCTTCCTGTGCCCGCGGCAGCCCTTCGAAGCGGTCCCATTCATGTGCGGGACGGATCTGCATTTTCTGGCGCAGGATTTCCATCTGCGCCGGGGTCATCAGCCCGGCATGGTTGTCCTTGTGTCCTGCCAGGGGCGTGCCATAGCCCTTGATCGTATAGGCAATGAAGCAGACCGGCCCGTCATCCTCGGTTGCCTCAAAGGTGTCCAGCAGCAGGTCGAGATCATGGCCGCCCAGATTGCACATCAATTCGGACAGCGCCTCGTCACTGAGGCTTTCGACCATGCGCCCGGCCGGCGAATTGCGACCAAGATCCGCATAAAGACGGGTGCGGAAAGCGGCTCCACCCTGAAACGACAACGCCGCATAAAGATCGTTGGGCGCATTGTCGATCCAGCGCTTCAGATCTTCGCCGCCCGGCGCCTGAAACGCGGCCTCCATCTTGCGCCCATATTTGAGCGTCACCACCTTCCAGCCCAGAGCGCGGAACATCGCCGCAAATTTCTGCTCGAGACCCTCACGGATGACACCATCAAGGCTCTGGCGGTTGTAGTCGACGATCCACCAGGTGTTGCGCAGGCCATGTTTGGCACCTTCGATCAGACACTCATAGATATTGCCTTCATCGAGTTCGGCATCGCCGACCAGGGCGATCATGCGGCCGGCACGGGCCGGATCGCGCAGGTTCTTGGCCATCAGGTAATCCTGGACCAGGCTGGCAAAGGCGGTCATGGCAACACCAAGTCCGACGGATCCGGTGGAAATATCCACGTCATCGCCATCCTTGGTGCGCGAGGGATAGCTTTGCGCCCCGCCCAGGGCACGAAAGGCTTCAAGCTTTTCGCGCGTCTGCTCTCCGAACAGATACTGGATGGCGTGAAACACCGGACTGGCATGCGGCTTCACCGCAACGCGATCGAAGGGGCGCAGCACGCTGAAATAAAGGGCACTCATCAGCGTCGTCATCGAGGCGCAGCTGGCCTGATGGCCGCCAACCTTTACCGCATCCTCGTCCGCACGCAGATGATTGGCATTGTGGATCGTCCAGCATGACAACCACAATACCTTGCGTTCCAGTTCGCGGATGATGTCGCGCATGGCGCAGCCCCGATCTTTCCTGTCGACGTGCTTCATGTGACAGGCCGCGGGAGAAAGCAAATGCTTCGCACGGATTAGTCGCCTGGGGGAATGCGCGCCATCACCTCCGGAAAGCCATGTGGAGTTCTGCGCCTTCCGGCAAACTCCTTACCCTGCCCTGCGCCTTGGCCCTCTGGCCTGCCGCCTGTGAGCGGAAAAGCCAGCTCTCAGAGCCCGGACATAGAGCTCACAGCGAGGGCAGATCCAGTGCAAAGGCTTTGGCGCAGGCAATGGCCTCCTCATAGCCGGCATCAGCGTGGCGCATCACTCCGGTGGCCGGATCGTTCCACAGCACCCGCGCGATCCTGCGGGCTGCCGCGGCACTGCCATCACACACCACCACCATGCCGGCATGCTGCGAAAAACCCATGCCAACACCACCGCCATGGTGCAGCGATACCCAGCTGGCGCCACTGGCACAATTCAGAAGCGCATTGAGCAACGGCCAGTCCGACACCGCATCAGAGCCGTCGCGCATCGCCTCAGTTTCGCGGTTGGGAGAGGCGACCGAGCCTGAATCAAGGTGATCCCGCCCGATCACGATCGGAGCTTTCACCTCGCCCTTGGCGACCATCTCGTTGAACGCCAGCCCGACGCGATCGCGCGCGCCAAGGCCGATCCAGCAGATGCGCGCGGGCAGGCCCTGAAACGAAATCCGTTTGGCCGCCAGGTCGAGCCAATTGTGCAGATGCGGATCGTCCGGGATCAGCTCCTTCACTTTGGCATCCGTGCGGGCGATGTCGTCCGGATCACCGGACAGTGCGACCCAGCGAAACGGCCCGACACCGCGACAGAACAGCGGGCGGATATAGGCCGGAACAAAGCCGGGAAACTCAAACGCGTCCTCAACTCCCGCTTCGAGAGCCATCTGCCGGATATTGTTGCCATAGTCGAAGGTGGGAATGCCCTGGCGGAAAAAGCCCAGCATGGCACGGACATGCTCCGCCATAGAGGCCTTGGCGGCCGTCGCCACGGCCTTGGGATCACTCTCCCGGCGGCGCTGCCAGTCTGCCAGCGACCAGCCCTTCGGCAGATAGCCATGCACCGGATCATGCGCGCTGGTCTGATCGGTCACCGCATCAGGACGCACGCCCCGCCGCAACAGCTCGGGCAACACCTCCGCGGCATTGCCAAGGAGCCCGACCGAGAGCGCCCGCCCCTCACGGCAGGCCCGCCCAATGCGCTCCAGGGCGTCATCAAGGTCTGATGCACAGACATCGAGATAGCCGGTGCGCAGGCGCATGTCGATCCGTGACGGCTGGCATTCTACCGCCAGCATCGAGGCACCGGCCATGGTAGCGGCCAGGGGCTGTGCGCCACCCATGCCGCCGAGGCCTGCGGTCAGTATCCATTTGCCAGCAAGCTGCCCGCCATAATGCTGGCGTCCCAGCTCGGCAAAGGTCTCATAGGTGCCCTGCACGATGCCCTGGCTGCCGATATAGATCCAGGAGCCAGCCGTCATCTGGCCATACATCATCAGCCCCTTGCGATCGAGGGCATGAAACTGCTCCCAGCTGGCCCAGAAGGGTACCAGATTGGAGTTGGCAATCAGGACCCGGGGCGCATCGCCATGGGTTTTGAAGACGCCCACCGGCTTTCCCGACTGCACCAGCAGCGTCTCGTCCTCTTCAAGACGACGTAGCGTCTCGACGATGCGATCAAAGCTCTGCCAGTCCCGTGCCGCCCGGCCGATCCCGCCATAAACCACAAGCTCCTCGGGACGCTCCGCGACTTCGGCATCCAGATTGTTCATCAGCATGCGCAGCGGGGCTTCGGTGAGCCAGCTGCGCGCGCTCAAGACCGTACCACGGGGCGCGCGGATCCGCCGCGAATTATCAAACCGGTTCATGCGACCTCGCAAAACTCACACAGCAATTGAGGATGTCGACCAAGTGGGCACGCAAGGGCGCAGCAAAATCCTCATCATAGGCCACCGGCCAGTTCTGAGGCGAGATCGCACCTTGCGGCTCCTTGAGATAGCCACGAAAGGCCAGCTCCATCTGGATGGCATGCACGCCCTCTTGGGGGGCGCCATAATGACGGGTGATCCAGCCGCCCTTGAAGCGGCCGTTGAGGACATAACTGAAGCTGCTCTGCGCGCACACACGGGTAACAGCTTCCGCCAGCTCCGGCGCGCAGCTGCGCCCTTCATTGGTTCCAATATTGAACTGGGGCAGGAGGCCCGCAAACAGACGCGGCAAGCGCGAGCGGATCGCATGCGCATCAAACAGGACGATCCGGGGATGCTGCTGCCTCAGACGGCTGATCTGCCGCAGCAGCGCCGCATGATAGGGAACAAAGAACTCTGCGCGGCGACGCGCAATTTCTGCCGCGCTGAGCGCACCGGCATAAAGCGGCACACCCTCGAATGTTTCCTGCGGACAAAGACCGGTGGTTGTCATTCCAGGATAAAGAGAGGCGCCACTGGGATCGCGATTGACATCGATGACCGTGCGCGAAATCTCGGTCCGGACGATGGTGGCGCCCAGGGTGAGGGCAAAATCATAAAGCTTTTCGACATGCCAGTCGCTATCACAGCGCGCCTGCCAGCCATCCAGGAGTCCAGCTTCGATGTCAGACGGAATCCGTGTGCCGGTGTGCGGCAGCGACACGATCAGTGGCGCCGCCCCTTCGCGGCAGGTCACGGCATCAGCAGTCATGGCCATCCCTGACACGTTGATAAAGTGGATTGAACCCCATCCGGTAAACGAGCTCGGCAGGCTCGCGCACCGTCCAGATCGCCAGATCACAGGCCTTGCCGGCTTCAAGCGTGCCGAGTTCGGTGGCAAGGCCAAGCGCACGGGCAGCTTCGCAGGTCACACCGCGCAGACACTCCTCGACCTCGAGGCGAAACAACGTGGCAGCCATGTTGAGGGTCAGCAGCAAGGAGGTCAGCGGCGAGGTTCCAGGATTGCTGTCGCTCGCGATGGCGATGGCCGTGCCCGCCTCACGCATTGCGGCAACGCAAGGCGGCTGGGTTTCACGCAGGAAGTAATAGGCGCCGGGCAGGAGCACGGCGACCGTGCCACTACGGGCCATTGCTTGGAGCCCCTCTGGCGACGCAAACTCGAGGTGATCGGCCGACAGCGCCTGAAAGCGGGCGGCGAGCGCCGCACCGCCACCATCGGATAGCTGATCGGCATGGAGCCGCACCGGCAGCCCTGCTGCGGCCGCAGCAGCAAATACGGTTGCGATTTCCTCCGCAGTGAAGGCGATGCGCTCGCAAAATCCGTCCACGGCATCGGCCAGTCCCTCAAGACGCGGCAGCATTGCACAGAGTTCAGTCACGTAGCCGGCACGGTTCGCGGCAAATTCCGGCGCCACCACATGGGCTCCGAGAAAGCTTGTCCTGACCCGCACATCGCGCGCTTGCATCAGCCTGCGCGCAGCCCGCAGCATCTTGGTCTCTTCGGCAAACGACAGTCCATAGCCCGATTTGATCTCGATGGTTGTGAGCCCTTCGGCGAGGAGCGCGTCCAGTCGTGGCAGGGCCTGCGCGACCAGCTCGTCCTCACGCGCAGCCCGCGTGGCAGCCACGGTGGCGGCAATGCCGCCACCCGCCCGTGCAATCTCCTCGTAGCGCGCGCCCTTCAGACGCAGCTCGAATTCCTGCGCGCGATCGCCGGCGTAGACGAGGTGGGTGTGACAGTCGATCAGTCCCGGCGTGATCAGCCGGCCGCCACAGTCGATCCCTTCATCGGCCGTGAATTCGGCAAGACCATCGGCTGGCCCGGCATAGACGATGCGCGTTCCGGCAGAGGCCACAACGCCATCGTGAACACGGCCAAGCCCCTTACCCGACATGGTTGCAAGTTGGGCGTTGTACCAGAGGCGGCGCTTGGCGTTGGCTGCAAACATGTCTAGGGATAGGCCGAGGCGTGCGGGTTTGTCCATGGCTGAGCCAGTCTCCTTGTGGTTTGAACGGGCGCTGTTACCGGAAGGCTGGGCCGAACAGGTACGCCTGGAACTTGCTGATGGACGGATCCACGCGGTCATCCCGGCCGCGCCGCGCAGGCCCGGCGAAGCAAATCATGGCATTGCCTTGCCTGGCCTCTGCAATCTGCACAGCCACGCCTTTCAGCGCGCCATGGCCGGGCTCACCGAGCGCGCCGGCCCGCAAGGCGATGATTTCTGGAGTTGGCGGGAGCTTATGTATCGCTTTCTGGCCCGTCTGACGCCCACCGACGTGCAGGCCATTGCTGCCCTCGCCTATAGCGAAATGCTCGAAAGCGGCTTCACGCGCGTTGGCGAGTTTCACTATCTGCATCACGGGCCTGATGGACGCGCCTATGACCACCGGGCCGAAATGGCAGAGGCCATCGCGGCTGCGGCCGAGGACAGCGGCATCGCACTCTCGCTGCTGTGCTGCTTTTATGCCCATTCGGATTTTGGCGGCGCAGCGCCACAGGAAGGACAACGCCGCTTCATCAATTCCGTGGACGGGTTTGCCACCCTCATCGCCCAGAGCCGCAGCATTATCAGCCGCCTGCCTGACGCCAATATCGGCATTGCGCCCCATTCGCTGCGCGCCGTCACGCCCGAGGAACTCTCGGAGCTGCAGAGGCTGTGGCCTGAGGGGCCCATGCATATCCATGCCGCGGAGCAGACGCGCGAAGTCGAGGCCTGCATGGCGCGGCTTGGCGCACCACCGGTGCGCTGGCTTCTTGATCACGCCGGTATCGACGCGCGCTGGTGCCTGATTCATGCCACCCACATGACTGCGGCAGAGACCACGGAACTGGCGTGCAGCGGAGCTGTGGCCGGGCTCTGCCCACTGACCGAGGCCAATCTCGGGGACGGCATTTTTCCGACGCGTGATTATCTTGGCGCCGGCGGCCACTTTGGTGTTGGTACCGATTCCAACATCACCATCGACGCCCCGAGCGAACTGCGCAGCCTTGATTATGCCCAGCGTCTGGTTCTGCAGCGCCGCAATCCTTTGGCCCGGGGTCCCTCCAGCGGGCGTACCCTCTTTGCCGCAGCCCATCAGGGCGGGGCCAGGGCCCTTGGCATCACCGCCGATGGGCTCAAGCCGGGCGCCTGCGCCGACGTCGTAGCCCTCAACGGCGATGAGGTGGCCATCTTCGCCCGCCGCGATGACAGCATCCTCGACAGCTGGATCTATGCGAGCCGCTCCAGCCTTATACGCGAGGTCTGGCGCGGCGGCCGCCAAGTCGTTGTAGAGGGCCTGCATGTGGCGCGCCCGCGCATCGTCGCGCGCTATCGAAAGATTCTCCACCGGCTGCTGACCTAGAGGCTGCCTATCGGAGCACATCTTTGCTATCTATACGCCGCTCAACACGACCCAAGGCCTGGATTGAAACACAAAACCCTGCTCAGCCGCGCGAGGATCCCTGCGACGTTGTCAATCGAACACGGCCCGACCTTACATGTCGTGGCCGCTGGCGACTGGGTGATCAGCGAGGTTGCACGGCTTGATGGGCAGCTTGCCAAGCTGAGTGCGGCCGCAGCGCTCAAGGCAACCATCGATGCCCGCCAGATAACCCATCTCGATACGGCCGGAAGCTGGCTGCTCTTGCGCACCCAAAGTGCGCTCGAACAGGAAGGCCTGCCGCGACCAGAGCTCCTGGTACCGAGCCATTATGCTGACCTCCTCGCCAAGGTCAGCGACGGGCTCGCCTTTCATGGCGCGGTGTCGGGGCGCAAGGGACCGTGGCTGTACGCCTTCCTCGAACGCATCGGCCGCGAAACCACGCGCATCCTCGCCCAGGGTTATCAGATCGTGGGCTTTCTGGGGCAGATCAGTCTGGAGACCACGGAAGCGATCCTCACGCCACAGCGGGCGCTGCCCTGGCCAGCTCTTACCACCCAGATCGAGGATTGCGGCCTGACCGCACTGCCGATCCTTGGCCTGCTCGCCTTTCTGCTTGGCATTGTCATCGCCTATCAGGGTGCAGGCCAGCTCAAGCGTTTTGGCGCCGAGATCTATACCGTCAATCTTCTGGGCGTCGCGGTCTTGCGCGAGATCGGCGGGCTGATCGCCGCGATCATCGTCGCCGGGCGTTCGGGCTCGGCCTTCACCGCACAAATCGGCACCATGCGCGTGAACGACGAAATCGATGCCATGCAGACCATGGGCCTCAATGTCGTCGAGATTCTGGTTCTGCCGCGCGTCCTGGCCCTCCTGATCGTCCTGCCGCTGCTGACGCTTTATGCCGACGTGATGGGCCTTTTCGGCGGCTACATCATGACCTACAGCGATCTGGGCCTGACCTTTCCGGCTTTTTTGACCCAGCTGCAGTCAGCGGTCACCCTCAGTACGCTCATGGTGGGCCTCATCAAGGCCCCGGTCTTTGCCGCAATCATCGGGCTGGTCGGCTGCTTTGAGGGTCTGCGTGTCGAACGCAATGCAGAAAGTGTGGGCAGGCTGACGACCCGCTCGGTGGTCGAAGCCGTGTTTCTCGTCATCGTCTTTGATGCCGGCTTTTCAATCCTCTTTTCCGTGCTCAGGTTCTGAGCCATGACCAAAGGGGCGGCAGAAAGGGACGTCGTGGTGCGGATCAGGGGCCTTATAAACGCCTTTGGCGACACTGTGGTCCACGATCACCTCGACCTCGACCTCTATCGCGGTGAGATTCTGGGGGTCGTTGGGGCCTCGGGCACCGGCAAGTCGGTGCTGCTGCGCACCATCGTCGGCCTGACCACCCCCAGAGCCGGAACCATCGAGGTCTTTGGCCAGGAAATCGCCCATGCCTCGGCCCGCGCGCGGCTTGCAACCCAGCTGCGCTGGGGCGTGCTGTTCCAGGATGGCGCCCTGTTCAGCGCCCAGACTGTGGCCCAGAATATCCAGGTTCCGCTTCGCCGCTATACCAGCATGAGCCAGCACCTGATGGACGAAATTGCCGCGCTGAAGATCAATCTGGTCGGCCTGCCACCAGATACGGCGGGAAAATTTCCCGCCGAATTGTCCGGTGGCATGCGCAAACGCGCCGGTCTTGCGCGGGCTCTGGCGCTGGATCCCGAACTGCTCTTCCTTGATGAACCGACCGCCGGACTTGACCCCATTTCGGCGACGCATTTTGACGAGCTGATCCGCGGTTTGCAGAAAAGCCTTGGCCTGACGGTGTTTCTGGTGACCCATGATATCGACACCCTACGCGCCACCTGCGATCGCATCGCGGTGCTTCTCGACAAGTCGATCCGCAGCGGAACCATTGCGAGCCTGATCAAGGATCCGAACCCCTGGATCCAGGAATATTTTTCAGGGGTCCGCGGACGCGCCGCGCTGGCAGAGGGCTGAAGATGGAAACAAAAGCCAATTATGTCGCCGTAGGCGCCTTCGTGCTGTCGGGCTTTCTGGGCCTCATCATTGCCGCCCTGTGGCTGGCCGGAACCCAGTACAGCCAGCGCGGCGCGCATTACGAAATCTTTTTCACCGGTTCGGTCACCGGGCTCGGCAACGGTACCCCGGTCCGCTACAATGGTATCGATGTCGGGCGCGTCACCGCGCTCAAATTCGACCCCCAGAATCCCAAACAGGTGATCGCCTTTCTTGAGGTCGTTCCAACCTTACGCCTGCACGCCGATTCGGTCGCAACCATTGCCACCATGGGCCTCACCGGAGGCGCCTATGTCGAAATCGAAGGAGGCACCAAGGACTCTCCGATCCTGACTGCCGGCCCGGAAAACGAATATCCGGTGATCCCCTCCAAGCCCTCCACCTTACAGGAACTGGCCAACAGCGCTCCTGGACTGATCGCCAAGCTCAACCGCATCAGCGACGCCCTCGAAAAAGTGCTCGGTCACCAAAACCGCACGGCACTGAGACGAATTCTTCATAACACCGATGTGCTGTCGACAGCGCTTGCCACCCATAGCTCAGCCCTGACCGGGACCATCGACAATATCCAGAGCGCCTCAAGCCGTCTCAACGATAATCTGAAGACGCTGCAGGTGACACTCGATCATGCCGACAAGGCGGTGATCGCCATCCGCCAGCTGTCACAAAACGCCAACCGCATGGTCGATGGCAATACCAGCCAGGAGCTTGATGAACTGCTCGCCCAAACGCGCAGCGCCATTGCCAATCTCAACCATTTGGCCCTCAGGTTACAGGACGAGCCCTCGAGCCTGATCTTCGGCAACCGCCGCAAGGGATATTCACCGCGATGACCAAAATCTTTCGCAACTTCGCTTCTGCCCTTGCCCTCAGCCTGCTCTGCGGCTGCACCGCACAAAGCTTCATCGCAGAGCCAGCCCCGCCGCAGATCTATCTGTTGCGTCCCCGTTTGGGCCCCATCAATGGGCCCAAGGTGGACTTCACACTCGCCATTGGCACACCCAGCGCCCCTTTCAGCCTTGCCTCGCGGCGGATCGCCATCCAGCGCTCGGCCAACACGCTCGACTACTATGCCAAGGCCGTGTGGCAGGATCGCACCCCGACGCTCTTGCAGCGCCTCGTGGTGGAAGGCTTTGAAGACAGTGGCAAGATCACCGCTGTAGCACGCACGCAGAGCGGACTGCATGCAGACTATCTCTTGCAGCTTGACCTGCGTCGCTTCGAAGCCGATTACCTGAGCCCCAATGGTGCGCCCCGCGCCCAAGTGAGCCTTGCGGC
>JAJZDZ010000051.1 GCA_021851325.1 Pseudomonadota bacterium
ACCGGCCAAGCCGAGCACGAGCCGATAGTGTCAACAGACCCGCAAAAGCGGTACCTTGTCTCGTGCCACCTCCGAGCACATCCGCAGGCACAGGCTGTTCGACTGCCCCCAGTGCGATGCCGCTCCTAGCGAGATATGGACGTAATCCTCCCCAATTTCCAAATAGATGATGGCGCGCCAATATCGCATGAAGTTCCGTTGCGTAGACAGGGGCACACGGAACTTGGGCCGACAGCGCCGCAAGGCAAATGGCGGTGACACGCGCTATCTTCATCCTAAACCAATTTGCAATTCACTATCGAACATCGATCATGAAATTTTCGGCCTCTCTCATGCGGAGCTCGGTTTACGATCACGTTTTTGATAGTCGGCTTCGCGCAAAGATGAATCCGTCGGATCGGCGGTGATGTCTGGAGCGGCCGGAGGCAACCCGCACAAGAAATGCTTCGCCTTTTGCGATGGCCATCGAAGCTCCTGGCCACCTAGGCCCCTCCTTCGCTTACCGCTGACGCTGGGGCAAGACGCGTGCGCTTCCGGCCTCTAGTGTTGCAAGAGAACGCATCGCCCGGCTGGTAAGATCCCAGGCCGATCAATTCTCGATGGTAGGCAGACAGCCTTACGCCCCGGAAAGCCAGGCTCGGCGCAAACGGTTTCAGTTCCACGTGCCCGAAGGTGCTCCATGGCCGCATATGATAGAATTCAGTATGGCCCCCGGCAGTGAGCAACAACCGATGAATTCGCGGTAAGGTTGTGCAACTGCGCATCGGGCTGACCGAGCGGAATATTCAGAGCTCCTGGCAGATGCCCTTGAGCAAATTCCTCTGGCGGGTGCATCAAGAAGCGCCACACGTCCGTCTCAGAGACGTTCGTGCGTGACGAGCATATCCGTTCGGCGAGACCCTCCACGCTTCGTTCGCTATGGACGGTCAACTTGAGGATTTAGATATTGTGTGGATGCGCAAGCGATGCCGCCATCTCAGCGAGAGGGCAGAAAAGTCTCTGCTCCGGGCCACGGCTTGAAGTCATCGGCAACGCATCCAATTAACGTCATGATTGTTCATGTGATTGAAAGCATGCGGCAGGAAGGTGGCGCCAGCCACGGGCAAACCCCATGAGCCCGGCCGTTCCTGCGTACCGAACCGACCGCGGCCGCGCGGATACGCCATGGAGCATGCACGTCATCCGCCCATGGTGAGCGATGTCGACCGAACTGGGCTTGCGATCGGCACCGCACGCGACCCACATGGCCTGTTTACCGACCTCGCCCGGCTCGATGGGATACCCGGCCACATCAAGCTGCTGCCCGACGCTCTGGGCGGCTTCGTCTGCGGTCGCGGCCTCTCCGGAAAAGCGGTTTCGACCCTGGGCTCCGAACGGCGGCACAATCCCACCTTCCACATCGGCGATGCCGACCCCACCGTTCGGGTTCAAGCTCTTGAACAGCCCGCCGTCGCCCGCGGAAGTAGCTCTACTTTCCGCCTGGCATTCGGGCTTCACCGGATGGCCACGGTGACGGACGCCTCGGATCATATTCACCCCATCGCCGTCTGTTGCGGCCACTTCACCCTGCTGACGCTTCGTCCGTCTTCGTCCGCCTTGTCATCGGTAGGGAGCGCGGCTCTGCTGACTCTTGCGCAGGAGATCGGCGCCGCTCCCGGTGCCGTTCCTTTCCTCACGAGCTTCATGCCCTCCCTCGGGCTGGCGTAGAGCGCGCTCAACCTTGTCGCCGTCGGTCTGGCCGAGTGACCCGGCGGTACACATCTGCTCTCATCGCGCGTGGGCGAGATAGTTTTTTAACAGCCCCGCAACATTAACAGGAACGATTGAGAGACGCGTGCAGGTCGGCAGACAGGCTGGAAAGTGGAGATTATGCCGATGATGCGTGCGACGTCGCAGCCTTTAGCGGCGAAATTTCATCAGCTGACCTAGAAGTGAGGCCGTCACACATGTCCGTCCCATCACCCGTAGCATACTAGATCTGGCTACATCTTTGTCTATTTCTTCAATGGGTTGTTCCGATTTAGTTTTTCGTCCCGACTTGGGCTGCAAGCCCGGCGACAGGACGAGGTTTCGCACTTGCAGCAGAAAGGAGTAAGCTTGCCGGGCTATTGTACCGGAGAGAGTTCATGTCCGCCGTCGTTACGACCAAGCGCGTTACCGTTCCCGAGATTCGCGCCCACAAGGGCAAGGCTCCGGTCGTCTGCCTGACCTGCTATCACGCCCATACCGCGCGACTGCTCGACGCCCATGTCGATCTGATGCTGGTTGGCGACAGTCTCGGCAATGTCATGCACGGACTGGAAAGCACCATTCCGGTGACCCTCGACATGATGATCACGGCCGCCAAAGCCGTCATGAGGGGATCGCAGCACGCCCTTGTGGTCGTCGACATGCCGTTTGGTAGCTACGAGGAATCGCCCCAGATCGCCTTTCGCAATGCGGTGACGGTGATGAAGGAGACAGGCTGCCAGGCGATCAAAATGGAAGGTGGCACCCGCATTGCAGAAACCGTGCGCTATCTCAGCGAGCGCGGCATTCCGGTGATGGGGCATATCGGCCTCACACCTCAGATGTTCAATGTCATGGGGGGCTTCAAGACCCAGGGCCGCACCGAAGCCGAGTGGCCGGCGATCGAGGCCGATGCCCGCGCCATTGACGCAGCCGGGGCTTTCGCGGTGGTGCTCGAAGGCATGGCCGAGCCCTTGGCGGCCAAGATTACGGCCGAGATCGCTATTCCCACGATCGGCATCGGCGCATCAGCACAGTGCGATGGGCAGATCCTGGTGATGGAAGACATGCTGGGCCTTAATCCCAACCCGCCCAAGTTCGTCCGCCAGTACGCCAATCTCGGCCCGCAGATTGAGCACGCCGTGACCTCCTATGCCGAGGATGTCCGCGCCCGCCGCTTCCCTGGTGCGGAAAACATCTACGCCATGAAGCAGAAGACAGCCTAGACGCTAGGCATTAAGCCGCCCCGCCGTCTTCAGGGCAGCGACGATCCGATCCGCAGCCTCCTCGGGGCGAAGTAGGGCGGTGTCGATGACGATTTCAGGGGCAAGCGGCGCTTCATAGGGACTGTCGATGCCAGTGAAGTTCTTCAGCTGTCCGGCGCGGGCCTTGGCATAAAGCCCCTTGACGTCGCGCGCCTCTGCCACCGCGAGCGGCGTGGCAACATGAATCTCGAAAAATTCACCCTCCGCCATCAGCGCCCGTGCCATGTCACGCTCGGCACGAAACGGTGAGATGAAAGAGACAAGAACAATCAGACCGGCGTCCGCCATCAGCTTGGCGACTTCGCCCACGCGCCTGATGTTTTCCACCCGATCGGCTTCGGTGAAACCCAGATCGCGATTGAGACCATGACGGACATTGTCGCCATCGAGCAAATAAGTGTGCTTGCCATCGGCCAGAAGCCGCTTTTCGACGAGATTGGCGATGGTCGATTTTCCCGCGCCGGACAGTCCGGTGAACCACAGCACCGCCGGCTTCTGTCCCTTGGCTTGGGCCCGGCTTTCGCGCGTGACATCCAGTGACTGCCAATGAATGTTGTGGGCGCGGCGCAGCGCAAAATGCAGCATACCGGCACCAACCGTCGTATTGCGGATACGATCAATGAGGATAAATCCGCCAAGTGCGGGGATCTCGTCGTAGGGATCAAAGGCCATGGGGGCGTCGAGCGCAATATTGCAGACAGCGATCTCGTTCAGGTCGAGTTCACGTGCCGCCAGATGTTCGAGGCTGTTGATGTTGATCCGATACTTGATGTCAGTGACCGTCGCGGACACCGTGCGGGTACCGAGCTTGAGCCAGTAGGGGCGCCCTGGAATGAGCTTGTCCTCAGCCATCCACACGATCGTCGTCTCGAACTGGTCGGCGACTTCGGCCGGACTTGCCGCCGCCGCGATCACATCGCCGCGCGAGCAGTCAATTTCATCAGCGAAAGTGAGCGTGACCGATTGGCCGGCAATGGCCTCGGTTTGGTCGCCATCGGCGGTGACGATGCGGGCGACGGTGCTGGTCTTTCCCGAGGGAAGTACGCGCACGGCATCCCCCGCCCGCACCATGCCGCTGGCGACCTGACCGGCAAAGCCACGAAAATCGAGATTGGGCCGGTTCACCCATTGCACCGGCAGGCGGAAGGGTTTCTGCACCAGCCGGGTCTCATCGATCGGGACCGTCTCCAGATGTTCGATCAGGCTGGGGCCGCGGTACCACGGCATCTGTGCTGATACCGCGCTGACATTATCCCCCTTGAGCCCGGACAGCGGGATGGCAAAGACGTCGCCAAGACCGATGCTGTCGGCAAACGCACGATAATCGCCGACGATCTGCGCAAAGCGGTCCTCTGAATAGCCGACCAGATCCATCTTGTTGACGGCCAGAACTGCATGTCGAATGCCCATCAGCCGGACCAGAAAGGAATGGCGACGGGTCTGGGTAAGGACGCCCTTGCGCGCATCGATGAGGATGACGGCAAGGTCTGCCGTCGAAGCCCCGGTGACCATGTTGCGCGTATACTGTTCATGGCCGGGCGTATCGGCGACAATGAACTTGCGCCTTTCGGTGGCAAAGAAACGATAGGCCACGTCAATGGTGATGCCCTGTTCGCGCTCCGCCGCGAGCCCGTCAACCAGAAGGGCAAAATCGAGCTCGCCACCTTGCGTTCCCACCTTCTTGGAATCGCGTTCCAGCGCGGCCAGCTGATCATCGAAAATCAGCTTGGAATCATAGAGAAGACGGCCAATGAGGGTGGACTTGCCATCATCAACCGAGCCGCAGGTGATAAAGCGCAGGAGCGATTTGTGGCGTTGACGCTCAAGATAGGCTTCGATGTCGGCGTCGTTCATGGCAGTGGAAACGGCCGCGCTCATCAGAAATACCCTTCCTGCTTCTTCTTCTCCATTGAGGCCGACTGGTCACGATCGATGACGCGACCCTGCCGCTCGGACGTCGTGGTCCGCAGCATCTCGCCGACGATCTGCGCAACACTGGTCGCTTCGCTTTCGACCGCACCGGTGAGTGGATAGCAGCCAAGTGTCCGGAAGCGGACCGTGCGCAGCGTTGGCGTCTCACCCGGAGCCAGAGGCATGCGCCCGTCGTCGACCATGATGAGCGCGCCATCGCGCTCCACCACGGGGCGAGGTGCTGCAAAATAGAGCGGCACGATGGGGATATTTTCGGTGAGGATGTATTGCCAGATGTCGAGCTCGGTCCAGTTGGAGAGCGGGAAAACGCGGATGGTCTCACCTTTGGCCTTGCGGGCATTGTAGAGGTTCCAGAGCTCCGGACGCTGGTTCTTGGGATCCCAGCGATGGCCCGCAGCCCGAAAGGAAAATATCCGTTCCTTGGCGCGGCTGGCTTCCTCATCACGGCGGGCTCCACCGAAAGCGACATCAAAGCCGTGCCGGTCGAGCGCCTGCTTGAGCCCCTGGGTCTTCATCACATCGGTATGTACGGCCGAGCCGTGGCTGAAGGGATTGACGCCGGCCTTAAGCCCTTCCTCATTGACGTGAACGATGAGTTTGATTCCCGCCTGCCTCGCGACCTGGTCGCGCATTTCATACATCGCCCGGAATTTCCAGGTGGTGTCGACATGCAGCAGCGGAAAGGGCAAGGCGGCAGGATGAAAGGCTTTGCGCGCCAGGTGGAGCATCACGGCGGAGTCTTTGCCAATGGAGTATAGCATCACCGGCCGGTCGCACTCGGCGACGACCTCGCGCATGATGTGGATGCTCTCCGCTTCCAGACGGTCCAGATGGGTGAGAGAGGAATGAGGCATGGAGATTATACACTCACATAGAAGTGCGACGCATATATTAACAGAACTATGCTGACAATGGCCGATGTTACCGGCCTTTCTACACGGGTGCTGCCGCATAAAGACTTACAGGCGGAGCTTTGCCACCCGCCATTTGCGCGGGGGAGGTCCTGCGAGCAATTCGGAGATCCACTCAAGGCCGTCCAGATGACGACAGGCGATGGCCAACGCCCCGGTCATAGGTACAGCAAGAAAGAGCCCGGCCACGCCCCACAATAGGCCCCAGAAGGTCAGAGAAAGAATGATCACGAAGGGGCTGAGATTGAGCGAACGGCCAAGCAGGATGGTCGAAAGCACATTGGTCAGCACGAAATGCACTGCACTCAGCACCAGCGCAACAGCAACAGCGATGGCAGGATCGCCGAGCTGGGCCAGTGCGGCCAGTGCCGGCAGGACAACAACGACCGCGCCGACCGTCGGGATATAGGTGACGAGGAACATCACCAATGCCCAAAAGCCGGCAAAGTCGACATGCAGGAGCGCCAGCACCAGATAGGTGACCCCGCCCATCAGCACCGAGAGAAACGTGCAGACGCCGATGTAGGACTGGATCTGGAAGCCCACCGCGCGAATGACGTTGGCGGTCTCGCCGCGGGACTGGGCATTGGCCTGCAACCGGACGAGCTTGCCGGGCAGATGAGGCTGCTCGGCGAGTAGAAACCCGACATAGATCGCGATCAGGATGATCTCGAACAGGGTGCTGCCAATCGAGGCGGCCATCTGGCCAAGGACACCGGGCAGATTGTACTGACGGATCAGCGTCGGCAGATCTACCACGGGCACGTAAGACCGGAATGGAACCTTGTGCCAGAGCGCCTGCAGCTTGGCGCTGTAAACCGGTACCTGGGTCGATATCGCGGCAGCTTCGTTACCGATCACGATGGCCACGAAGTAAAGCGCCGCCCCGATGAGGACAAAGGCCAGGGGCCAGGCCAGAACGGCGGGCAGGCCCACCCGCCGCAACTCGCGGGTCAGGGCATTGAGCACGGCCCACAGCATGAGGGCAAAAGCGAGCGGTACGAGCAGGGCGCGGCCGTAATAGAGCAACGCCAAAATCACGGCGATGCTGACGAGCCAGCTGGCAAGACTTTGGTCGTCGATCTTCATGCCTCTCCGGGGCCGGTCCGACCCGGCCAGTATCGGACTCGCCGCTCAAGGTGCAAGGGGATGATCTTAGTTGCGCTTCAGAAAGGCCATGATGGCCCGGCGCAGTCTCGGGCTGTAGCCGAGCACAATCCCCGCCGCGATGGCGGCCAGGGTGACATTGCTCAGCTTGGCGCGCAGCAGGTTCTGGCCCTCCTCCCCGAGATTGCGCCCGAGCTGGAAGGCTTCTCCCAGCCGGCCGACAAGGTCAGCTTCGGCGGGGAATATGGTGCCAAGGAGGCTGGGCTTAGGTACGGCATAGACGATGAGGGCCAAAACGAGGGTAAAGGCTGCCGCAAAACCCGCCACGGCAAGCGCGGCGAGCCCGGCCCCCAGCAAGGTGCGCAGATAGAAGAACAGCGCCAGGCAGCCGAAGGCGGTGGCCAGCATCATGGCCGCGCACGCGGCCGCCACCGCGGCCAGCGTGACCACAAGGCCGAAGCCCGACCGACCACCCCCCTTGCGCCGCGCCATGTTCAGCGGCGGCCGAACAGAAGGCCGATCAGGACGCCCAAACCAAACGCGCCTCCGACCGTCGTCAACGGATTGGCTTCAATGACCTTCGCCGCTTCATCAGACAGCCGGCCGGCATCCTCGAGCGCCTTTTCCGCCCGGCGGGTCACTTCATCCACCGCGTCGTTGGCGCGCCGCCGCACCAGCTCCTCTACGATCGAGCCCATGCGCGCCAGATCATCCCGCAGAGTTTTGATCTCATCGGCGATCTTGCGGACACGCGCATCGGCATCGCGCTGCACGTCGGACATGTCACTCATCACACCCTCTCGTCCCGTCCCCACAATGATCATCCTTCGCATTGATCCTGCCCTGGGAACGCTGAGGCAGATCAATCCTGGCCTGCGCCGCAGGCAAAGCGCCTGAGCCAGTCCAAGGTTCCATTACCGCGCAAGCATGTGCCCGATCTTGGCGCATAATTCCATAACCATCCTTAGAACCCTCCGGTTAATGCTTTCACTGTGGCCCGCCCGACCCGACCACCCGGGGGCTGCGGCGCTTCGCAGGCCTGCGGCCGCGGCCCGCCTCTACTATAAGTTGTAATTCCATGGGGCGGGCGCGAGCCAGATTTGCGCTGCGCGCGCGGGCACGCGTGACAGCGGATGCGGCGGCAGGCTCGTCCACCAGAGGCCAGGGGCTTTCCCGGCCCCTCTATTTGACCTGCTGCTTCATCAATTTGCGCGCCAGGGTGCGCCGATGCATGCCGAGCCGGCGCGCCGTCTCCGAAATGTTGAAACCGGTCTCGGCCAACGTACGGTGAATATGTTCCCATTCCACGGTCTTGATCGAACTTGGCCGGGCGTTGAGGTCGACATTGGGATCCCCCTCTTCGCGCATAAACGCTGCTTCGATGTCGTCCGCATTGGAGGGCTTGGCCAGATAGTAGCTCGCACCAAGCTTGATCGCCTCGATCGCCGTCGCGATACTGGCATAGCCGGTCAGCACGACAATCTTGGTGTCAGCGCTGTTAGCCCGCAGCCAGCGCACGCATTCCAGCCCCGAATGTCCCGCAAGCTTCAGATCCACCACCGCATTATCCGGTGTCCGCCGCTCCAGCAGGTCATGCAGAACGCCCGGCTCGGGGCAGACCTCGACGTCGTAATTTCGCCGCACAAAAGCCCGGCGCAGAGCCTGGGCGAAGTCGGGGTCATCTTCGACAATGACCAGCAGCGCCTTATCGGAGGTCATACCTGCCGTCCTCTAGCGAGAGTGCCTTTAGTGGCAGCCGCACGCTGACTACTGCGCCGCCTTCAGCCTGGTTGGAAGGCGTCACAGTGCCACCCAGCTTGCGTATCACGTTGACCAGCAGAAAGAGTCCGAGGCCGCAGCCATCAACTCCCTTGGTCGACTGGTAGGGCTTGCCGAAATTTGCAAGAATATGCGTGGCGAACCCGGGCCCCCGGTCCTTCACCGCAATCACAAGCCATTCCGCATCGCCGGCCACCTCGATGCTGACCCAGTCCGGCGACGCTTCGAGCGCGTTGTCAAAAGCGTTGAACAGAGCCTGTACCAGCACCGTATCGGAGGCAATGACGGCATCGTTCATGATCGCGTTCGTGTATTCCAGCATGGCGGGCGACTGGCTTGTCCGCCAGTCGGCAATCATCCGGTCAAAGAATTTTATCAGCGTGGTGCGCTCGGCTTCTTCGCCACGGGCTTCCCCCGCCGTCAGAAGCACCCGCGAGACGATCTGCTTGCAGCGACCGAGTGCCTGCTGCATTTCGGCGATGTCCGCGGCACGTTCCGGATCCCCCGCAAGTTCCGGAACCCGCAGCCAATCATTGACGATCACCGAAAGGGTCGACAGTGGCGTACCCAGTTCGTGGGCAGCGCCAGAGGCCAGAAGCCCCATGCGCACGATATGTTCCTCTTCGGCGCGCTGCTGGCGCAGGTCCGACAGCCGCCGGTCGCGTTCGCGCAGATTGCGATTGATGCGGGAGAGGAAAAAAATCAGCAATACCGACGCCAGGACGAAAGACAGGAAACTTCCCTCGACCCGCAGCTGCATGAAGCTGACAACACTGCCCTTGGCATAGTGGTCGAGCCCAACATGCCGGTAATAGCGCATCAGCCCCAGAAAGCACAGGCTGGTTACACCGAACAGCGTCCAGGTCCAGCGCGACCTGAGCAGCACGGCCCCCAGGATGATCTGCAGCAGATAAAGGCCGATAAAGGGGTTGGTGGCACCACCACTGAGATAAAGCTGCACCGTCAGGGCCGCCACGTCGAGCAGCAAGGCGATGAACAGCTCGGCGTCATAGAGGGCTATGGCGCTACGCAGGAGAAAAAGACTGGCGAGGTTGAGCCCGATCAGGAACAGGATAACCATCGCCATCTGCAGCAACGGCAGATCCAGATGGAACCACTGCCGCGCGACGCCAATAATGGCGATCTGGCCGGCAACTGCCAGCCAGCGTAAAGACACCAGAAGCCTGAGGTTTCTTGTGTTTGCCGTCTGTTCAATGGCGTCCGGCTGCATCCGCTCCTTCAGGGAGCGCCATCGCTGGAGCACATGCTGGGCCGGACTTGCGGCCCATGCAAGTCCGGCCACGTTCATGAACCCGACATCATGCCCGGCATCATGTTGGCATTCATGTTGTGCATGACCCAAAGCGATCCAACCACAACAATGCCAAGGATGATGAGCGTGAAGACCAGTGCCGCCATGTTCCAGCTCCGGCTGGACGCTGAATTCATGTGCAGAAAATAAACCAGATGTACCACCATCTGGATCACGCCGAGAACGAGAGCAATGGCAATCGCCTCTGAAGCGGGCAGGGCATGTGTCATCACCAGGGCAAAGGGTATTGCTGTCAGAAGCACTGACAGCGTGAAGCCGGTGATGTAGGAGCGCAGGCTACCATGATCAGCACCACCATGATCATGATCGGTCTCTGCGACCGTTCCGTGTGTACCGTGCATTAGTGGGCCACTCCCATGAGATAGACAACCGTAAACACGCCAATCCAGATGACATCGAGGAAGTGCCAGAAGAGGCTGAGGCACATCAGGCGCGTACGGTTGGTTTCCGTCAGGCCGCGACGCATCAGGTGAACCATCAACACCATCATCCAGATGATGCCGGCAGTGACGTGCAACCCATGCGTACCGACCAGGGTGAAGAAGGCTGACAGAAAGCCCGAACGGTCGGGGCCAAATCCCTTGGCCACCAAGCCGGCAAACTCGTGGATTTCCATGCCAACGAAGGTCATGCCCAGAAGCATGGTGACCACGAGCCAGCGCATCGTCCAGCTGCGATCACCCCGGTTCATCGCCAGCATGGCAAGACCGTAGGTAAAACTTGAGACCAGCAGGCAGCCGGTCTCTACCGCAACGTAGGGCAGATCGAAGATCTCTCGTCCATCTGGCCCGCCGAACGTGGAGTGGCGCAGTACCGAAAAGGTCGCGAACAGACAGGCAAAGAGAATGCAGTCACTCATCAGGTAAATCCAGAAGCCCAGAGTTACCTTCGACTGAGTATCGTGATGTCCGTCCGCATGGGCGCCGAGATCTGCCTCGGACGTAGTGTTCTCAAGTGCGGTTGCAAGCGTGGTCATGCGTTCAGCCCTCCGCCGGCAGTTGGGCGAAATATTGCTTTTCAGTGCGCTCAATTTCCTCGACGGGCACGTAATAGTCCCGGTCCTCGTCGAAGGATTTGCCGATGGCGACACCGATCGCAACGACAAAGGTGACAGCAACCATCCACCAGATGTGCCAGATGAGCGCAAACCCCAGCACGGTAGAGAAGCCAGCTATGATCAGCCCGGTCGCCGTGTTTCGCGGCATATGGATCTGGTGATAGCTGCTCAGTGGTTGCATTGCCACACCGCGCTGCTTCATATCCCAGAAGGCATCGCGTGCCGTCACCACGGGTGTGGTGGGGAAATTGTAAAAGGCAGGCGGGGAGGACGTCGCCCATTCAAGGGTACGACCCTGCCACGGGTCACCGGTCACATCGCGCAGAGCTTCCCGGTTACGCAGGCTGACCGCAATCTGCACCAGTTCGGCAATGATCCCGAGGAAGATGATGATCGCACCGATCATCGCCACTACAAGATAGGAATGCCAGAGCGGATTATGCGGCATATCCAGACGACGGGTCATGCCCATCAGACCGAGCGCATAAAGTGGCATGAAGGCGACGTAAAAGCCGATGATCCAGCACCAGAACGAAACCTTGCCCCAGAACGGGTCAAGCTTGAACCCGAAGGCTTTGGGGAACCAGTAGTTCATTCCGGCCATGACCCCGAATACCACCCCGCCAATGATTGCGTTGTGGAAATGGGCGATGAGGAACAGACTGTTGTGCAGAACGAAATCTGCTGGCGGCACCGCCATCAAAACGCCAGTCATGCCGCCGATGGTAAATGTCACCATGAAGCCGAGTGTCCACAGAACCGGCGGCTCAAAGCGCAGTCGTCCGCGGTAGATCGTGAACAGCCAGTTGAAAATCTTCACCCCGGTTGGCACCGCGATGATCATCGTCATGATCCCGAAGAAGGCGTTGACGTTAGCGCCCGAACCCATGGTGAAGAAGTGGTGCAACCAGACCATGAAAGACAGGACGGTGATGCACACCGTAGCGTAGACCATGGAGGTGTAGCCGAACAGCGGTTTACCCGAGAAGGTCGCTACAACCTCGGAGTAAACGCCGAAGCAGGGTAATACGAGGATGTAAACCTCCGGATGACCCCAGATCCAGATGAGGTTGATGTACATCATCGGATTGCCGCCGGCACCCGCCGTGAAGAAGTGCATCCCGAGATAACGGTCCAGCGAAAGCATCGCCAGCGTTGCCGTCAGTGCCGGAAAGGCTGCGACGATCAGCATGTTCGAGCAAAGAGATGTCCAGGTGAAGATAGGCATGCGCATCATGGTCATACCGGGCGCACGCATCTTCAGAATGGTGGTGATCATGTTGACACCACCGAGCAGCGTGCCAACACCTGCGATCTGCA
>JAJZDZ010000052.1 GCA_021851325.1 Pseudomonadota bacterium
CACGCTATGGCCCGCGGCTGCCAGCAGGCTCGCCCCGTCATTGCGCCGCCGCAGCCCATGGCTCAGCGAGCAGGGCCGATGCAGCGCCACCCTGAGCGCTCTGGGCGCCGTCACCGGCAAAGGGCGCACCAGCGCGGCCAGATCGGCAAGACGCGGAGCCAGGGCCTGTGCCGGCGCAAAGAGGGGATCGCCGGCTGCGAAAAGTTCGGCATAGCTGGCCAGATGGGAGGCGCAGCCGGTGGCGCTGATCACGACCTCGGCAAAACGGTCTGTCCCGCCCGCCGCCGCAAAGGCCGAAAGAACCGCTCGGGCCGAGGCTCGGGCCGCTGTCTCCTCGCCAAGGTGATGGGCGAGCGCGCCACAACAGCCCGCCCCCTTGAGTGGTACGAGCCGGATGCCGCGACGGCTGAGTACCCGTGAGAGGGCCGCATCGATGGCAGGGGCGAGGGCCGCCTGCACGCAGCCTGGCAACAGCGCAACCTCACGTGTGGCCGTTTCGGGCCCGCTCAAAGCGGCAGGTGGCGGCAGCGCGCGCCCGCCCTTGGCGACCAGATCCCCGAGGCGGCCAGGCAGGCTCGTGGCCAGCGGACGCAGCAACCGCGCCAGTCGCGCGCCAGAGCGGAACACTGCCGGCCGGCTCAGGGTTTCGAGGATCAGACGGCGCAACAGCCGTTCGGCGCGGCTGCGCCTGTAGCGCGAGGCGATGTGACTGCGGGCCTCGTCAATCAGCGGACGATAATCGACGCCGGAAGGACAGGCGGAACGGCAGGCCAGACAGGACAGACAGCGATCCAGATGATGCACCGTCTCATCGCTGGGCGCAGCGCCGGTTTCCAGCATCTCCTTGATCAGGATGATACGCCCGCGGGGCGAATCACGCTCATCTCCCGTCAGCAGATAAGTCGGGCAGCTCGCGGTGCAGATGCCGCAATGGACGCAGGCGCGCAGATTGTGTTCAACCCGCGCCAGGTTGGGCAGCTCCAGCTGTTCGGGTGCAAAATTCGTACGCATCAGAGCCCTTCGTAGAGGCGGCCGGGATTGAACAGCGCCAGAGGATCAAATGCGCTCTTGACCGTCCGCATCAGCTGCAGCACGCCATCGCCGGAGGAGGGCCGCGCCGCAAAACGACGCCGCTGGTGTTCATCCGCCCGCAGCAATTGCAACTGACCTTGCGCGCGGGCACAAATCCGCTCAAGCCCCGCTGCCGCTGACAGAGCATCACCCGAGGTCGCAATCCAGAACAGGCCGCCAGCCCAATCGGCATACCACAGCGTTCCCACGAGCGCGGCGGCCACCTCCCTAGCTGCGGAGGGCGGCACGGCCAGGCGCCAAACATCATGCGGGGAGGGTGCAAACACGCTGCCATTGGCTGCCGTGGCCAAGAGCGCGTCGCCCTGCGCGAGATCCTCGACACGCAATCCCTCAAGCAGGGCGCGCAGGCGCAGGCGCTTGTCCTTGAGCGCTTCATCACTACCTTCCACACGCAGAAGGACAATGCCCGCTTCCGCATTGCCGCCAAGATCAAAATATTCGAGGATGATCTTCGGCAGATAAAGCAGGCCGCTGGCCTCAAGCGGTTCGCGCCAGATCCGGCGCAGAAGATGAAGACCCGCCTCCGGTTCAAGGTCACGCACGGCAAAGCAGGCGCTGTGTGTTGGCCTCGGCAAGAGACGCAGCGTGACTTCACTCATCGGGCCCAAGATCCCCAGGCTGCCGCACATCAGCTTGGAAATGTCAAAGCCGGTGACGTTTTTGACGACTTTGCCGCCGGCCTTGTAGACGTTGCCCCAGCCGTTGACGGCACGCAGGCCGAGCAGGTGCTCGCGGGCCGCGCCATGAAGAATGCGGCGCGTGCCACTGACATCCGCGGCCAGGGCGCCACCGATGGTGCCGGACTGCGCCGCGCTGCCAAAGAGCGGTCCAAAGTCTGCCGGATCAAATCCCAGGCACTGCCGATGCTGCGCAAGCTCGGCTGCAATCTCGCGCAGGGGAGTCGCGCTGGCAGCGGTTACCACCAGTTCCTCGGCATCATAGCTGCGGATGCCGCGCAGGGCAGACAGATCAAGGCAGTCATCGGCGTCAGTCGGCCGGCCCATGGCGCGCTTGCTGCCGCTTCCCATGATTTCCAGCGTATGGCGATCGGCCGCTGCGGCCCGCACCATCTCGGCAAGCTCGCTTTCGCTCGAAGGACGCAGCACAGCCATGTCAGAACCGCGGCAGATTGGCAAACGGCAGACGCCCGCCGCTGACATGCATGTGCCCCTGTTCGACACAGGCCGACAGTGTCGGAAAGACCTTGTCGGGATTGAACAGGCGCTCTGGATCAATGGCGCATTTGAGCCGCTCTTGCTGCGCCAGATCTTCCGCGTCGAACATCGCGCCCATCAGATCGCGCTTTTCCACCCCAATACCATGCTCGCCGCTCAACACCCCGCCCATCTTGACGCAGAGGGTCAGGATCTCGGCGCCAAAAGCTTCTGCGCGCTCAAGCTCACCGTCACGCATTGCATCAAACATGATGAGAGGATGCAGATTGCCGTCCCCGGCATGAAACACGTTGCAGAAGGCGAGGCCGTAGCGCGCGCTCATGGCCGCAATCGCGTCCAGCATGTCGGCGAGCGCCCGGCGCGGGATGGTGCCATCCATGCACAGCATGTCGGGGGCAATCTTGCCAGTTGCAGCAAAGGCAGCCTTGCGGCCGGCCCAGATGCGCGCCCGCTCCGCTTCATTGGCAGCCAGACGCACCACGCTTGCCCCGCAGGTCTTCGCAATGTGCTCGATCCGCGCGAGGCCATCCCTGACCTCGCCATCAACCCCGTCAAGCTCGATGATCAGTATGGCCTCGGCGTCTTCGGGATAGCCCGGAGCGCAATAGCTTTCCACCGCGTCGGCGGCGCGCCGATCCATGAACTCCATGGCCGCCGCAATGATGCCCTCGCCGATGATCGCGGCCACACAACGGCCCGCTTGCGCCACGGTGGGAAAGGCGACGAGAAGGGTGCGCGTCACCGGCGGCCGTGGCCGCAGCCGCAAGGTGGCTTCAACCGCGATGCCAAGCAGGCCCTCCGATCCGGTGACAATGCCGAGCAGATCAAGACCGCCAAGGGCTGGTGCCTTGCCACCCAGACGCACCCGTTCGCCACCTGGCAGAGCCAGTTCGACACCGAGGAGATTATTGGTGGTGATGCCGTATTTGAGGCAGTGAAGCCCGCCTGAGTTTTCGGCGACATTACCCCCGATGGTGCAGGCGACCTGACTCGAAGGATCGGGCGCATAGTAAAAGCCGTCTGCTTCCACCGCCCGCGTCACCGCCAGATTGGTGACCCCAGGCTCGACCACGGCACAGCGGTTCTCCAGATCGATCTCGAGGATGCGGTTCATGCGCGCCAGACCGATCACAATGCCATCAGGACGCGGCAGTGCACCGCCCGAGAGTGAGGTGCCCGCACCGCGCGGCACCACCGGGATGCGTTCCTTGGCGGCATAGGCGAGCAGGGCCGAGACCTCCTCCTTGCTGGCCGGCAGGGCACAGGCAAGGGGCTTCTGGCGATAGGCGCTGAGCGCGTCGCTGTCATAGGTGGCAAGGCCCGCCGGCTCGTGGATGATGGCCCCGGGCAGGAGGCTCTTCAGATCCGCGATGATGCGATCACGACGGGCCAGGATCGACGGATCAGGGGGCGCCAGCTGCATAAGCTCTCACAAAACGGCCTGCGTTTGAGGGCATGCACCAGCACTGAGGTTTGTGCAACACCGCGCCCGCCGCAGCGTCCGGACGAAATCACGTCAGCTGATCAAATGGGGGCCACGGGCACCCGGGGCTCGTGACCAGAGGACCGTCTGTTCGGGATGGGTGGTCAGACCAGATGGCGTTCGCCAAAGCCGCCATAGCTCAGAGCCGCGCCGCCAAAGAGCCGTGTGCCCGGAGGGCAGATCACGAGGCTCTTAGCCCTGCCGGGCCTTGAAGCGGGGGTTCTTCTTGTTGATCACATAGGTCCGGCCGCGGCGACGGATGACGCGGCAGTCCTTGTCGCGCTTTTTGAGCGAACGCAGCGAGTTGCGGATCTTCATGACACGCCTTTGGCAAAGCTGTTGGTAAAGCACAGGACGCGCGCGATCGAAGGCATCGAGCGCGTGCGAAGGCGCGGAAACTAGTCGAAGCATCGCTTCGCTGTCAACGCCTCCCGCAGGACTTCAGCCAAGGTGTGCTGCAAGCTGCTGGGCTAAGTCGGCCGTGTCGTAAAAAGACCGACTTTCCAATATCTTACCGTTCCTGACCCGCCAGCGCAGGGCAACCTCAGCGCGCACGTGCTGGTTGGGGCGGCCAATCAGCGTGGCGGCGACATCAAACCAGCCCCAGGCGATCTCGCCATCGGCGATGATCTCCTTGGGCTCGAAGCGATAGAAGTTGAGCACTGTGGCGAGCTTGGCCGTGACTTCAAGCAGGCCCGCCCGCGAGATATAGGTTCCGCCAAGACCGAGGATCCCAGCTTGGCGCCCCCCCACGTGCCACACCACCTCTTCGTCCACCGCCGCAACCAGGCTCTGCAGATCGGCATTTTCAACAGCTTTGGCGAGCCTGCGCATCAGGGCTTCAGGTGTCATCTGGTTTCCTTTGTCGCCGGTCGGGCGCGATGCGCTCAGGGGCCCATAAAGCGGCCACGCTGCTGCGCCCTCCGGCAATCTGGTCACGGGCGCATTCACGTCTTTGCCGTGCGTGTTAAAGTGTCTGCGTCGCCAACGCAAATCAACCGTGAGATTTTTTTCCTTGCCACTGTCTTTACCTGCCTCAACCGGCTTACCGGGCTGGAAGCTGTGCGCCACTTTGGCCGTCGTTCTGGCGCTCAGTGGCTGCGCCACCACCCCCCATATCCCCTCGGCTCCCGCGCCATCCGCGCCCGCCACAAGCGCCGCGCCAACGCCAGATCTGACCAAATTTGCGGCTTTTCTTGCCCGCTTTCGCGTCAAGGCGCTTGCCGCCGGCATTTCGCCTGAGGTCTACGATCGCGCGCTCGGCACCATGACGCCGAACCCGCAGATCTACGCCCTCGAAAACCAGCAGCCGGAATTTGTGCGGCCGATCTGGTCCTATCTCGATACCGCCGTCTCCCCCCTGCGCATTGCCAATGGGCGCGCTGAAGTCGCCAGCCATGCTGCGATGCTGACACAACTGCAGAGGCGGTTTGGTGTGCCCAAGCAGATTCTTGTCGCAATCTGGGGCATGGAAACCGATTATGGCGCCGACCTGGGCCACTACGACATCTTCCAGGCACTTTCGACGCTCGCCTTTGAAGGGCGGCGGGCGCAGTTCGGCGAGCGCGAACTGCTTGCCGCTCTGCGCATGGAACAAGACGAGGGCTACGCGCCCAGTATGATGGTCTCCTCCTGGGCCGGCGCCTTTGGCCAGACCCAGTTCATGCCCACGACCTTTCTTGCCCATGCCGTCGCCGCAGAGCCTGGCGGCCATATCGACCTCTGGCATTCCCCGGCCGACGCCCTGGCCTCGACCGCCAACCTGCTTCTTGCCTATGGCTGGACACCGGGGGCGCCGGTGCTGCGGGAAGTCCAGCTGCCCTCAGATTTTCCCTATGGCAAGGCGGAACTTTCCAATCCGGAGCCCACCGCCTACTGGCAGGGGTTGGGGGTAAAGACCGCAACCGGCGAGGATCTGCCGGCGGGCCCCGATGGCGCCATCTTCCTGCCTGCGGGAGCCATGGGACCTGCCTTTCTCACCTACCCCAACTTCAAGGTGCTGCTCGCCTATAATCACGCGACCGCCTATGCCCTGGGCGTGAGCCTCCTCGCCCAGCAGATCATGGGCGGGCCTGCGGTTCTGCACAGCTGGCCGCGCGCTGAAACCCCGCTTGACCACACCGAAGCGGTGACGCTGCAGAGCGATCTGAAGGCACTCGGCTATCATCCCGGTCCGGTCGACGGCCTCATCGGCCCACATGTGCGCGAGGCCGTGCGCGCCTATCAGCGCCAGCACGGGCTCATTGCCGACGGCTTTGCCACGCAGCAGCTGCTGCAACGCATCGAAGCCGATGTCGGCGCGCACACCGGTTGAGCCAAGACAACGAAAAAACATGACAATGGCGTCACCTTGTCAGCAGAGCCATTGCACGGTGCCGCTCAAAGCCTCAGCATGTTGGCAGGCGTCAAGGGGTTCAGGATGCGCAACGTCATCGCGTCTCACGCGCGCGCGCAATTGCTCAAGCTGCTCGATTCGGTCGAGGCCGGAGAGACCATCACCATCATGCGGCGGGGCAAGGCCATCGCCGTGCTCGCGCCGCCCCGCCCGGCGCGGGAAAAATCTTCCACGCGCGATCTTCCTCCACGCGCACGACGCAAGCCGGTGGTGATGAGCGAGGAGGAAATCCTTCTTGCCGCCAACCGGCCGAGGCCCCGCTGAGGCCTCTGGCCCCTTAAGGTTGGTCCTGGGGCAAGGCGGCGGTGCTTTCGCCACTCTGGCGCGCCGAGCTGCGCAGCCAGGGGACCAGCCAGGCTTCCGCCCGAACGGCCAGTTTCTGCATTCTTTGGGCCCCGAACAGGTGGGGCGTCAGTGATCCCTGTGGCCCCGGCACCAGCTGCGGGGCGCGCGTAGCGAGATCAAGCACGGAGGCCAAAATCAGCCCCAGCACAATAAAGGCCGTGCCCACAATGATCACGTAGCGTCGCCACATGCCCCTCTCCTGCTCGCCGCCGCAAGTCTAGAGATCTGCACCGGCCACGGCAATGACGCTGGGCCATCTGTTTCATCTCTCACAACCGCTACGCGTTTAAGGGGGCATTGGCGCTGCGCAGTTTGCGCCGGACCAGCTGGCGCATGACGACGTACTGGAGGCTGAACAGTCCAAGTTCCGTCACCGGTGGCACAATTGCGTTGAAAAACGCCCAGCTGGCGATGGGCGCAGTAAGGGCGAGTACGAGATTGACCGCCCCGGTGACGAAAAGGAGGCCGGCCCAGCCATAGCCAAAGGCGATGATCACGGCTTCGGGGACATGTTCCCGGGCGCTTTGTGGCAGGTACCGCAACATCCAGCCCCGACGCAGCATGACCCCTGCGATGGCAAACATGGCGATGCTGGGCTTGATCATCACGAACCGCGGATCGGCGAAGAGCAAGGCGGCGATGCCCAGTACGAGCACGAGCAGAAGACTCATCCCCTGCATCAGCGCGATCGGCTGGCGACGAGAGAGCAGAAACGCGAATTGGCATAGGGCGGCGACAATGCCAAGCACGATGGCCAGGCGTACATCCTTGAACACGTTCACCGCGACGATGAAGACGATGGTGGAGAGAAAATCCCCGACGAGGGGGCGGAAGGCGCGCATTAGATCGAGCATGATGTCTGGAGCCCTTCCAGCCACTGGCCATGAAACCCGAAGGGCAGGCGCCGCGGCAGATGGACCAGCGCGAGCGGTCCATCTTCAAGGGCGGTCGCCGCAAACACCGCCAGATCACTCTGCGCGCTCTGACCACGATAAACCGTTGCCAGAACAAAGCCATCAGCTTCCGCCGCGTCCGCCATCCGTGGCACAAAGATGGGTTCGCCGACGACGTCGCCATCAGCAAAGCGGTAGAGCTGGCGCGTGTTCCTGACGTGATCGACATGCGCCACAGCGTTGAACAACAGCTTGCCGTCGGCACGGGTACGGGCCGCATACCAGCAATGGCGGTAGGCACGTCCAGCGAAGCGTTCGTCAAAGCGCGGGAACTCCCCGGCCAGATCATCGCGTTGCGTGCGCACCACCTCGCCACTTTCAAGATCAATGCGCCAGCGGCAGAGAAAGGCGGGGGCATTCTCGCCCATCCGCCCGTCGGCATCGGGAAAGAGCGGAGCACGTGCATATTCCATCACATCGACCCAGATGGTGTCAGCCTCCTCCCACATGTTCACCGGGTGAAACACATAGCAGGGATCCATGCTGAGCCAGCGCAGAGAGGAGATCTCTTGATCGCGGCGCAATACCCCCAGATAGCCGCAGCGCTGAGGCTCCCAGGCAAAGGGCATCTGGCCAGCCATCGCCCGCTCAAGGCTGCCAACCAGGGGCAGAACGGGAAAGACGACATAAGAGCGGGTGACAAAGAAATCGTGCACCATGGCCGCATAAGGTGCATCAAAGCCGTCAAGTCGCCGGCACATTCCTGTCGCATCGATGCTACCAAAACACATCCCCGACGACAGCGGTACGGGCCCGGTGCCATAGCCGAAGAAGAGGAGTTCCTTGGTGTCGGGATCGATCTTGGGATGGGCAGTGACGCGCCCATATTGGCCGCCATAGGGACGGTAGCCCAAGCCCCGCAGGCTTACCGGGTCGAGTTCAAAGGGCTGGTGGCCCTCTTCCAGCGCCAGAAGCCGGCCGGCGTGATAGACGAGGTTGGTGTTGGCAACGCCGCTGTCGGTGCCCAGCACGCTTTGATCGGTCGTAAGCGGATTGCCGAAGGTGCCGAAGAGGGCACGCCCGGCGGCACGCTCAGCCAGAAATTTGGGCGTGGGAACGAAGCGGTTGCGATAGGAGGCAGTGCCCTGCTCAAGGCGGAAGGCGTGAATCATGCCGTCGCCGGCAAACCAGTGATAGTGCGCATCACGGGGAGCAAATTGCGGGTTGGGGCCGTTGCGCAGATAGACGCCGGTAAGTTCTTGCGGCAGAGCACCGCTCACCGCAAGTTGGGCAAAATCATCTTCGCCAGTGAGCGGCGCAAAATTTCCGGAGAGATAGGGATTGATCGCTTTGGACATGCCGGCACCGTGTATTGTACAATGTAAATTTACACAGTAAATTATATCGGATCAAGCCCGCAAAAAGCCCTATGCCCCGTCCGCTTTCCGCCCCTGAAATTGCCCGCTTCCGTCACCGCCTGGTCGTGGCGGCCACACGGCATTTTGCCCGCCATGGCCTTGAGGGGCTCACCTTGCGCGGTCTTGCCGCCGAGCTGGGCGTCAGCCCGATGACGCCCTACCGCTATTTTGCCGACAAGGAGGCAATCCTCGCCGCCATGCAGGCACACGCCTTTGATCGCTTTGCCAGCGCTCTCGAGCGTGCGTTCGCCTCCGCCCCGGACCCGACCCGGCGGGCACAGGCTGTTGGTGCCGCCTATACGCGCTTTGCGCTCAGCGAGCCGGCACAGTACCGGCTGATCTTCGATCTGCCGGTCAAGGACCCGACGGCCGACCCTGCGCTTGCAGCGGCTGCGGCGCGGGCCCGCACCACCATGACCCTCTATGTCCGCGAACTGGTGGCGGCCGGCCAGCTCAGTGGCGATCCCGAACGCATCGGACAGGCGGCCTGGGCCCTGATGCACGGCGCGGTGATGCTGCGCCTCGCCGGAAATTTCAGCGACGAGGACACCTATAACGCCGTGATCAGGGCCGGGATGAACGCCCTCTTCAAGGGCTTTGGCAGCAAGCCAGGCTCCCTCCCCCAACCGCCACAGGGGTCAGCCCGCGACAAGGCCCGTCCCGCGCCCAAAGGGCGCCAGCCTCAGGCCTCGACAAAGCGTCCATAGAAGCCCGCCCAACGCCGCTGCGCCCACAGCCGGAAACGGTCGAGATAGAGATAGATCACGGGGGTGGTATAGAGCGTGAGCAATTGGCTGACGATGAGCCCGCCCACGATCGACACCCCGAGCGGCTGGCGCAGCTCCGAACCGGTTCCAAACCCGATCGCCAGCGGCACCGCGCCCAGTATGGCGGCAAAGGTCGTCATCAGGATCGGCCGGAAACGCTTCAGGCAGGCAGTGTAGATCGCTTCTTTCGGGCTCAGGGACAGTTCGCGCTCGGCCACCAACGCAAAGTCGATCATCATGATGGCATTCTTTTTGACGATGCCGATCAAGAGCAGCACGCCGATGAGCGCGATCAGGCTGAAATCGATATGAAAGAGCAGCAACGCCAGAAGTGCACCCACCCCGGCCGACGGCAGGGTCGAGAGGATGGTCAGGGGATGGATATAGCTTTCATAGAGAATGCCAAGCACCAGATAGACCGTAAGAATCGCGGCCAGCAGGAGCAGCGGTTCATCGCCGAGCGAGCTTCGGAATTCCGCCGCCGTACCGGCAAAGCCGCCATGGATCGAGATGGGCACGTGCAGTCTCGCCATGGTGCGGTTGATCGCGGTCGTGGCCTCACCCAAAGACACATGCGGCGGCAAATTGAAGGAGAACGTCGTGGCTACGAACGGCCCCTGGTGATTGACCTGCAAGGGGGCCGTCGAATAACTCAGATGGCTCAAAGCCGCGAGCGGCACCATCTGCTCGGGGCTGGTGCTGAGTGCCGAACCGGTTGAGATACCACCCTGCGCCGTAGTCGAAATCGCGTTGAGCTGGGCATTGCGCACCGCGGCACTGGCAATGCTCGACACACTGTTGCCCGCCCCCTTAAGCACCACGGTGCCCGCGGCCGCAGCAGTCGCCGCACTGCCACTGATCGCACCACCCGAGGTGCTGACATAGATGTCACGCAGCATCTTGGGGCTCTGCCAGAACTGGTGCTCCACCGCCATCACCACATGATAGGTGTTGTCATTCTGGTAAATGGTCGAGACCGGGCGCTGGCCGAAGGCATCATAGAGCGTATTGTCGATCTGCATGAACGAGACGCCGAGGCGCGAAGCCGTCGCGCGATTGACATCGACATTGACCTGCAGCCCGCCCGCCTGATGGTCGGAATTGACATCCTGGAGCTGCGGCACCTGCTTCAGGGCATTGGTGATCCTCGGCAGCCATTTGTTCAGCGTACTGAGACGGTCGGCCTCCAGCGTGTACTGATAGGCACCGTTACCCTCACGTCCGCCAGCGCGCACGTCCGAAGCACCGATCAGATAGATCCGCGCACCCGCAACCTGCATCAGCTTGCGGCGCAGACGCTGGGCCACCTGATTGGTGCTGAGGCCGCCGCGCTCGGATTGCGGCTTCAGCTGGATGAAAACCTTGCCGGTATTGGTCGTCCCCCCGACCGGACCTGCACCACCGCCGATGAAGCCGGTCACATGAGCCACCGCCTTGTCCTCACGGATCAGATGCATGAAGGTCTTGAACTTCTTGCTCATCAGCTGAAACGAAATGTTCTGGTCGGCAACAATGCCGCCACGGATCATGCCGGTGTCCTCGCTGGGAATGAAGCTCTTGGGCACCACCACGAAGAGATAGAAATTGAGCACGATGGTCACGAAGAGCACGATCATGACCGTACCGGGATAGCGTAGCGCCCAACCCAGCGAACGCTCATAGGCGCGATGGGCCGTGTCATAGATCGCCTCGGCCAGGCGACCCAGCCTGCCTTCGGAGGCACCATGCCCCGGCTTGAGGTCGAGCCAGGCGCAGAGCATCGGCGTCGTTGTCAGCGAGACGACCAGCGAGATCAGGATCGAAGCCGAAAGGGTAATGCCGAATTCGTGGAAGAACCGTCCGGGCAGCCCACCCATCAGCACCACTGGCAAAAACACCGCGATCAGCGACAGACTCATCGCCAGCACGGTGAAGCTCACCTCTCCGGCACCCTTCACCGCCGCTTCAAAGCGTGGCATGCCATCTTCGATATGACGGGAGACATTTTCGAGCACCACGATGGCATCGTCGACGACAAAGCCGGTGGCTACCGTCAGCGCCATCAGCGAGAGATTATCGAGGGTAAACCCGAAGGCATACATCACCGCAAAGGTGCCAACGAGCGACAGCGGTACCGCCACCGTGGGGATGATCGCCGCCCGCCCGTTGCGCAGGAAAAAGAAGACGACGAGGATCACCAAGACCACCGAAATCCCCATCGCACTCTCGACATCGATGAGTGAGGCCCGGATGCTCGGCGAACGGTCACTGACGATGTGAATCTGCACCGACGGCGGCAGTGCCGCCTTCAGCGATGGCAGTTCCTTCTTCACCTTGTCGACGGTGTGGATGATGTTGGCCCCGGGCTGGCCGAACAGGATCACGAGTACCGCAGGCTGGTTGTTGGTCATGCCGAGATTGTGGATATCCTCGACACCGTTATAGACATGGGCAACCTCGGACAGCCGCACCGGAGCATTGTTGCGGTAGGCGATGATCAGGTTACGAAACTGGGCCGCGACAGAGGCCTGGTCATTGCTGTAGATCTCGAATTTCTTCGGTCCCTCGACCACCGCGCCCTTGGGGGCGTTGGCATTGGCACTGGCAAGCGCCGCGCGGACATCCTCAAGACCAATGCCGTATTTGAACAGCATCAGAGGATTGAGATCGACACGCACCGCAGGCAAGGAGGAGCCCCCCAGTTCAACCTGCCCGACCCCGGAAATCTGGCTCAGCTTCTGCTGGATGATGTTCGATGCCGAATTATAGATCTGCCCGGGCGTCAGCGTGCGTGAGGTCAAAGACAGGATCAGCACCGGAAACGCTGC
>JAJZDZ010000053.1 GCA_021851325.1 Pseudomonadota bacterium
CACCCTCCGCCACACGCAAGATCAGGGAGGTCTGCAGCGAATCGGCCAGACGATAAGACAGAAAGGCCTGGATCGAACGCCCGTCGAGCTCGGCCAGATCCTCACCGCGCACCACCCGCTCGATATCGGCGCTCAGCCGCGCGTTTTGCCCCTGCGCCAGCACCCGAAACGACGGCGCCGCAGGATCCGTTGCGGTCTCGACCGTGATCCTGCCTCCGCGCGGCAGGCAGTCGCTGGCCAAAAGCGTCGCATTCATCAGAAGTTTCGCCCAATCCTTGGGCCAGTTGAGCGGAGCAGCCCGCCAATCGACGCTGATTTTGCCACCATCGACAAGGCCCTGGACGACGCGTCCAACCTGGGAGAGGTCCAGATGGGCCCCCACTGAACCTGCTGCACCAAAGGCCAAACGGGCAAATTGCAGGCGCGCCGCTGCCTGGCTGGCGGAAGAGGCGACCAATTTGAGCGCGTCAGCGCGCATCGTAGCATCGCGCTCGTCTTCCAGCACCTCAAGCCCGTTCACCACCGCCCCCACCGGGCTGACGAGATCATGGCAGACACGGCTGACGAGTAGCGCCGCAAATTCGATGTCGGTCATGATGCTCTCCGGTCAGGATTATGGTGTGCAAGCCTTAAATGTGACCGCCCCCGCTTAAGGAACGATTAATAGCCTCGCGCAATGTCGACGCGATGGGGTGCTGGTTCCCCGCGTTCGATCGCAGCAACGCCTTCGCTGATGGCCCGCGCCGCGGCACGCGGATCCGTAATCGCGGCAATATGCGGCGTCACTGTGATCTTGGGGTGGTTCCACAGCACCGACTCCGCCGGCAGCGGCTCGTGCTGGAAAACATCGAGCGTTGCGCCCGCCAGATGTCCGCGGTCGATCGCGTCAACCAGATCGGCCTCGACGAGATGACCACCGCGTGCGGCATTGATCACAAAAGCGCCCTTGGGAAGCAGCGCGAAGGTCTTGGCATTGAGTATGCCAAGGGTTTCGGCGGTCAGTGGCAGGAGACAGACCAGAATGTCGCTGCGAGCCAGAAACGGCGCCAGTTCTCCGGCGCCGGCAAAGCTTTCGACCCCGGCGACGCTTTTGCGCGAGCGGCTCCAGCCGGTAACGACAAAGTCGAGGTCACGCAGGCGTTCCGCACACATCGTGCCAATCTCGCCGAGGCCCAGAATACCGATACGAGTGTCTTCGGTGCGCCGCACCAGCGGCCGCTGGCGCCATTTGTTCATCGCCTGCGCAGCGTCAAAGTAACGCTGACCGCGATGAAAAATGAGGACATGCATGACCACGTATTGCGCCAGTTCGCGGCTCAGGCTGCGGTCGACAAAACGCATCAGCGGCAGGTCGCGGGGAAAATCAGGATCAGCCAGAATGCCGTCAACACCCGCCCCCAGACAAAAAACCGCTTTGAGGTTGGCCAACGACGCCAGGAGGCCTTTGCGCGGGCGAAAGGTGACCAGATAATCGATGCGCGCAGCTTCAGCTGCAGCGTCCTCCTGGCCGATGAGGCGGGCGTGCGGCAGATACTCGCGCAGCGGACCGGCCCAATGTCCGGACCAACCGGAAGGAACATCCAATAGCAGGGTGACAGGTTCGGACATGCGCCAACCTCTCCACAAAGCGCGCGTCAATCAAGCTGAATTGTCAGTCAGCCCTGGCCGGGCGAGCGGCCGCCGAAGCCTCTGATGAGGCTCCGGCGGCGGCCTGTCAGTGCGTCTTGGCAGCCGGCGCCTTGGCGGCCGGCTTTGCGCCTGCCTTGGGGCTGGCAGAGGCGGCTGGCAGCGGATAGGGCGTGTCAGACCAGGTCCGGATATATTTGATCACATCCAGACGGTCCTGGCGCTTCGGATAGCCAGGAAAGCCCATCTTGGTCCCCGGGATGTATTCCTGCGGATTACGCAGGAACTGGAAGAGCTCAGCGTAGGTCCAGGTGCCACCCTTGGCCTTCATCGCCGACGAGAAGGGATAATTGTTGCGGCCGACACCACGCTTGTTTCCGAGGATGTTCCACAGATTGGGACCAATCTTGTTGGGACCGCCCTTGGTCCAGTCATGACAGACCGCGCAGGCCTGGGTGAGCTTTTTGCCCTCTTTCAGGCTGGCGGCGGGAATTGCGGTCGCAAAATCGGGCAGGGGCTGGGCCTTCGGCATGGCCTTGGCCTTGGTCGTGGTTGCCGCCACCTTCACGCCCGGCACGATGTAGCCCGGCTTGGCCGGCTGTGGCACACGGTAAACCGCATGGGCAACCATGCCTAAGACTATGACAAAGATCAGCGTACCGAGGATGGCCCCTGCGATCTTGTTCCACTCCCAGGAATTCATATCGTCGCGCTCCATTTCAAAACGGCAGACGCCGTGTTACGGCCGTCTTCAGCGAAAGAGATGACGCTTGGCCCCATCGCACCACCCCCCTTAGGCCGCTCGGACATTACCCGGGCAAGGAAGTAGGTCAGTGCGGCGAAGCGTCGCAAGTCTAGGCCAAGATACAGCAAAAGCGTGAGGAAGAAGCCCCCATGAACCCGCTCATCGTGATCCCGGCGCGCATGGCTTCCACCCGCCTGCCCGGCAAACCCCTGGCCGACATTGGTGGGACGCCGATGATCGTGCGGGTCTGGCGTCAGGCGATGGCCGCCGCCATCGGCCCGGTCGTGGTGGCTGCCGCCGAGCGCGAAATCGCAGCCGCGGTGAGCCAGGCCGGCGGGCGCTGTGTCCTCACCGCCCCCGACCTTGCCTCAGGGACCGATCGCGTCCATGCCGCCGTGGGCGCGCTCGACCCTGAGGGACACCATGATGTGGTAATCAATCTGCAGGGCGATCTGCCGGCGATCGATCCGGCCCAGATCCGCGCCGTGCTCGAGCCCCTGGCTCCGACCGGAGCCGATATCGCCACCCTTGCCGCCGAGATCGAGGATGAGGCCGACGCCGACAATCCGGCGGTGGTCAAACCCGTGATCGTGTGGGATGCGACCGGCCTGCGCGGGCGGGCGATCTACTTCTCCCGCGCCCGCGTGCCCTATGGCGAAGGCCCCTATTACCACCATGTCGGCCTTTACGCCTTCCGACGGCCGGCCCTGTCACGCTTTGTGGCCCTGCCGCCCTCGCCCCTCGAGGAGCGCGAAAAGCTCGAGCAGCTGCGCGCGCTGGAAGCCGGCATGCACATCGCCATTGCCCGCGTGGACAGCGTGCCCCTCAGCGTTGATACTGATGCCGATCTTGCAAAAGTGCGAACCCATTTCAGTCACCCATGACCCAATCCCTTCTCAGCCGGGCCCGCCGCGTGGCCTTCCAGGGCGAGCCTGGAGCCTATGCCAATCTTGCCGCCCGCGAAGCGCTGCCACAGTGCGAATGCGTCCCCACCCCCACCTTCGAAGCAGCCCTTGATGCTGTGCGCGATGGCATCACCGATCTGGCCATCATCCCGATCGAGAACTCGCTGCATGGCCGCATCGCGGACATTCACCATCTGCTGCCAGACGCCGGCCTCTATATCGTCGGAGAGCACTTTCATCGCGTGCGCCATCAATTGCTGGCAATCAAAGGGGCGACCATTGACGGGCTGAAAACCGTCCTCAGCCAAGGGCCAGCACTCGGCCAATGCCGGCGTATCATCCGCGATCTCAAGCTGTCAGCCCAGAATTGGCACGATACCGCCGGCTCGGCACGCCACGTGGCCGAGCTCAAGGACCCCAGCGTGGCCGCCATCGCCTCGAAGCTGGCGGCCGAATTCTACGGCCTTGAGATTCTCAAACCCGACATCGAAGATGCCGGCCACAACATGACGCGCTTTCTTATCATGGCGCGCGAAGCCGACCATGCGCCGCATGATGGCGGTGCCGTCGTCACCACATTCATCTTCCGCGTCCGCAACGTGCCCGCCGCGCTCTACAAGGCCATGGGTGGCTTTGCCACCAATGGCGTCAACCTCACCAAGCTCGAGAGCTATCAGCTTGGTGGCTCCTTCAACGCCACCCAGTTCTATGTCGACATCGAAGGGCACCCGGAAGACCGTCTGGTACGCCTTGCCCTCGAAGAGCTGCAGTTCTTTTCCACCCGCCTGACCATCCTTGGCGTCTATCACGCCAGTGACTTCCGCAAGGTGATGCCGACGGACTGATGGTTCAGCCGGCTGCTGGGGCCACAGGCAGGCTTCGCCGCAGCGTGAATGGATCAAAGCCGCATTGGGCCAGTGCCACCCACGCGAGTGCACCCAGGTGCGGCAGATGGAAGTATACCCGTGACTTGGACGGATCGGTGGAAAGGCCAAAGCCAGTTACCAGCGCGCCCTTCAGGGTTGCATAGTAGCTGCCGTCCGCTGCCCGTGCCTTTGCCAGCACACGCAACAAGGCACCCGCCCGCGCCCGTTGCCCCAGAAGCCGGCGATAAAGCGCAAGTTGCGCCGTTCCTTCTGTCCACACCCCCTTGGCCGCAATGCTGTAAGTGATCCCGCCACCATCGCGCAGGCGATGCAGGATCCCGCGCAGCCTGGGCCCATAGCGCTGGGCGAAGCCAGCGATGGCCAGAAGCGGAAAGAGCTGCGCATCGGTGGCGACGAGATGGTCAATGTCGTGCGCCTTGAGCCCGGTCCCGGCGGCAAAGCAGCCGCAGCCCGGCTGCCACATCGCCCTGACAAAGCGACGTGCGCGCCGCGCCCAAGGCTGCCAGCCGGCGGCATCCGGCGCCGCCGCAAGACGCTGATAGGCCGCCGCCAGATCGGCGTTGTGTTCGGTCGACTTCCAGATGTTGATCTGTGGTGCCGGTTCTTCGCCGAAGGTGCCTCCCCGGAAACCTGCCGGCGCCTCGGCAGCATAGGCCTGCGTCAGATAACGTCCCAGACGCCGTGCACCAGCCAGATATTTGTCACCCAAGCCTGCCCGATAGCAGGCCAAGAGCGCGAGCATGGCGAAAGCTTCATTGCCGGTATCGCTTCCCACCTCGTAGCCATCTTCAACCCATTTCTGTTCCGTCCCATCCCACCACCCCGGCAGCTTGACCGGGATCGCGCGCACGGGTCCGGCGACATAGGCATTGCGCAGACGTCCATCATGCCAGAAGCGATCATGCGCTTGGGCGATCAGAATGGCGGCGCCAATGCGCCCGGCCAGAGCAGGCTGGCCACAGCCGATGAGGGCGATGGCCGCGATCGCATTGTCATAGAGATAGGCGGTGTTCTTGAGCTGGGCCACGGTGGCAGTTGGGTAGCTTGCAAGAAACACCGGACCCGGCTTCTGCTGCGCCATCATCCGTGTGAGCACCCGACACGCCGGTGGTGATGACGCGCCCCAGGCCGCGGCAGGCAATCCCAGCGCGATCACGATCAGGAGTGCAAAGACAACCCTGAGCCGGATCCATGCCCTCACTGTTCTCGCCTGAGCTCTCATCACCTAGATCCATTTCGCGAAGGCCGGCGGCCACGCTGGCCGCGCCCCATCTAATCCACCAGAGCGTCGATCAACGCCTGATAGCGCGTCCGATCCGCCGCGCGAAAACAGCAGAACACCACCTGCGCCGGCAGCGCATGCGCCCGCAGCTCTGCGACCACCGCGGCAAAGGCAATCTGCGCCGCATGGGCCGCAGGCCAACCGTAAATCCCGGTGCCCAAAGCCGGAAAAGCGACCACGCCAAGCTGATATTCTCTGGCCCGCGCCAGGGCGTTGCGATAGCAGTCGGCCAACAGCAGGTCATCACCATGGCGTGCGGCATAAACCGGCGCGGCCGTGTGAATCACATAGCGCGCCGCCAGTCGGAAGCCTGGCGTAATCACAGCCATGGGCGTCGGACAGCCGCCGATCGCCGCTGTCGCACGCGTGAGTTCAGGCCCGGCCGCCTGTCTGATCGCACCATCCACTCCCGCCCCGGGTGCCAGCGCCTCATTGGCGGCATTGACGATCGCATCCACCTTGAGCGCCGCGATGTCAGCCGTGATGGCGCGTAGGCGTTGCGCCACGCCCATCAGGAGGCAAAGGCCCAGGCGCGCAGCAGATGGTGCGCAATGGCCATTGGCGGCGGCAGGAACAGTCCCTCACGCCGGCCGCCACTGAGCAGCGCACGTACCTCCTCGCGCTCCAGCCAGCGTGCCTCCGCCAGTTCGTCGTCGCCAAGGCGGATCTCCTCACTCTGCGCTTCGGCAAGACAGCCGATCATCAGCGACGAAGGAAACGCCCAAGGCTGACTGGCGTGATAGCGCACCTGCCCCACGACAATGCCCGCCTCCTCGAGGATCTCGCGCCGAACCCCTTCCTCGATGGTCTCCCCCGGCTCGAGAAATCCAGCCAATGCCGAAAACATGCCTGGCGGAAAGTGGCGGCCACGCCCGACCAGGCAGCGTTCGCCCGCACTGGCGAGCATGATCACAACCGGATCGGTGCGGGGGAAATGGTCGGCCTTGCACTGGGCGCAGCGGCGACGCCAGCCGCCATCGACGAGCCTGGTCGGTGCCCCGCAGCGCGCGCAAAAGCCATGACGCAGATGCCAGTCGATCATCGCCTTGGCCGCGCCACAGAGCGCAAGCTCCTCAGGCGGAAGATCGCCGCGCAGCGCCAGTGCACGGAGCTCAAAAAACTCGCCCAGCCCGGCCAGAGGCCCCCGCTCCTGCGGGTCCTCCGTCGCCGAAATGTCGAGCGCAAAAACCGGACATTGCCCATCGAGGCCCAGAAACACCCGTGGCGCCTCGGGCCCGGCCAGGGCCTGCGCCACCGCGGGGACGACAAAGCCCGCCTGCTGTGCCCCTCTCACCGCCCCCACGATGAGCGGCCTCAGCTGCCAGAGCGGCAAAACGCGGGCGCCAGGGTCGGCCCATTGCTCGGCCAGCCAGGCGGGGTCCGCGCGCCGGACACTGGCCCGATCGAGGGTATTTCCGGAAAAGGCAATCATGGGGATAGTCCTGCTGTGACAGTGCAGAGCGTCGCATTCGGACGCGTCCCATGCTAGTGCCAGCGCCATGATGGCAGTTCTGATCCTGATATTCGCTGGCCTCACGCTCCTTGCCGCGGGCTTCGTCGTCGTCCCCATCCTCCTGCGCTCAGCCGATAGCTGGGGTCGGCGGGGGCTTCTGGCGGGCAGTGCCACCCTGCTGGTCATCGGCGTTGGTATCGGGACCTATCTGCTGCTGGGCTCGCCCAAGCTGGCGCTGCGCAGCCTGACCGGCCCCTCCGATCATGACCTGCCCGGCCTCGTCGCCGAACTGGTCGGGCGCGTCCAAAGTCATCCCAAGGACGAGATGGCGTGGGAACTTCTCGGCCGCGGCTATCTCAGCCTGGGCGATGCCAACGATGCCGCCGGAGCCTTCCGCCACGCTGTGGCGCTCGCCAGCCCTACCCGCGCGCCCACGGTGCTGACCTCCTATGCGGAAGCTCTCACCCTCGCCAATTCCGGTATCGTGCCGGACATCGCGCTGCCAGCGTTGCGCGCGGCGTTGCGGCTTGATCCGCATAACCCTGCCGCCACCTACTATCTGGGCCTCGCCTATGCCGATCGCCGAGAGACCGCCAAGGCGATCACCCTCTGGCAGAAACTGGCGGACGAAGCGCCCGCCAATGCCCCCTATAAATCGATGCTCATTGACCGCATCGCCGCGCTCAAAGCCAGCGAAGTTGCCTCCGGTTCCGCCGCCGCCCCCAATGTCGGCGCCATGGTGGCCAAACTGGCGGCCTCACTGAAGGCCAGTCCCAACAATCCGGATGGCTGGCAGCGCCTGATTCGCGCCTATTCGGTGCTCGGCCAAAAGGCCAAGGCGAAGGCCGCACTGGCATCCGCCCGTATCGCCCTTAAAACCAATCCGGCCGCCCTGGCCGCGATTGAGGCGGAAGCGAAGTCTCTGGGGGTCGGCAGCTGATCAGGAGCCGGCCAGGCGCCCTTGCCAGATCGGCCAGCAGGAGAGATGACCGGAGGCTTTGAGCGCGTCATAAAGCTTGATCTGCGCTGCGGCGGCGTCGGCACCCTGCTCGGTGGTGGTGTAATTCTTGCCATCGGCACACCACACATAGAATTGGTGGCGTCCCGGTGCGTCATAGTCGCTGCGATTGCTTCCGGACATCGTCTCGGCCACCGCGATGCCAGCGATCGCGGCTAGGACCACGGCGACAGTGGCAGCCATCACACGACGCATCCAGGTTCTCCTATCGCCCGGGAAAGAAGGCTAATCTCAGAACTGGCCGCTGTCACCCTGTTTGCGTAAATTTCCGTTAAGTCTGGAGCAACCCATCACCCATTGAGGCGTTCGCCCGCGGCTCCAGCCTCGGCCAGCATCCGTTCGATCGCCGTGGCAGCAGCCTCGACCGCCGCAAGGTTGCGGCCACGGGCTACCAGCTGCACCCCGTAGCCATCCTCCCGGAAATAGGGGTAGCTGCCGATCACCACCTCCTTATGCGCGCCCTGCAGAGCGCGCAGGGCATCGGCGATGCGCCCCTCGCCGATGCTGGCGCGGATGGTCACCGCGCGCACCAAGGCACCCCGACGCAGCCGTGGCGCCACATCCTCGAGCATGGCACGAAAGATCATGGGAACCCCGGCCATGACAAAGACATTGGCGAGCTGAAAGCCGGGCGCGACCGAGACCGAATTGCGGATCAGATGAGCCCCCTCGGGGATGCGGGCCATACGCTGGCGCGCCGGGGTGAATTCGCCCGGGGCATAGCGCTCGGCGAGCCGGGCAAAGGCCTCGGGGTGAACGCTGACCGGGGTTGCAAACGCCTTGGCCACCGCGTCGGTGGTGATGTCGTCATGGGTGGGGCCAATGCCGCCGGAGGTAAATACGTAATCATAACTGCCTTTCAGCGCGGTGATGGCGGCGATGATCCCCGCCTCGTCATCGGCGACAATGCGCCCCTCGCGCAGATCGATCCCCAGTGCCGCCAGAAACTTGGCGAGATAGGCAAAATTGCTGTCCTGGGTGCGGCCGGAGAGGATTTCATCTCCGATCACCAGCATCGCCGCGCTGGGAACTGCGCTGTGTTCCGGCTCAGACATTATTTTCCAAGTTCCATCCTCTGGGCCCAACAGGCTGTCGCGCGGGCGCGGGGGGTGTTAAACCCCGCTGATGCCGACTATGTTGTAACCGTTCCAGTATACCTGCCGCCCTGCAAAGCCAAAGGATCCGCATGGCCTCCGAAATGCTTAACCCCGATGTCTTCGAAGCCGCAAGGCGCTCGGCGCTCGCGGTGACCGTTCATGATGCCGGAAGCTTTGAAGGCATGCGCAAGGCTGGCCGGCTTGCCGCCGAAGTGCTCGATCTATTGGTTCCGGCGGTACAGCCCGGTGTGACTACCGCCGCACTCGACAAGCTGGCCTTCGAATATGTCTGTGATCATGGGGCGCTGCCGGCCTGTCTTGGCTATCGCGGCTATCGCCACACCCTGTGCACCTCGATCAATCACGTCGTCTGCCACGGCATCCCCAGTGACAAGCCGCTGCGCGAAGGCGACATCGTCAACATCGACGTCACCGTGATCAAGGACGGCTGGCATGGCGACACCAGCCGCATGTACGGGGTCGGCGAGGTCAAGCGCAAAGCCATGCGTCTTATCGACGTCACCTATGAGGCCATGATGCGCGGCATCGCCGTGGTTCGCCCTGGCGCCACCACGGGCGATATTGGCCATGTCATCCAGAGCTACGCCGAAGGTGAGGAGCATTGCGCCGTGGTGCGTGATTTCTGTGGCCATGGCCTCGGCAAGGTCTTTCATGCCTTGCCCAACATCGTCCACTACGGCAAGCCGGGCTATGGCATCGGGCTGAAGCCAGGCATGTTTTTCACCATCGAGCCGATGATCAATCTGGGCAATTACGGCGTCAAAGTGCTGAACGATGGCTGGACCGCGGTAACCCGCGACCGCTCGCTCTCGGCACAGTTCGAGCACAGCGTGGGTGTTACCGAGAACGGGGTCGAAATCTTCACCAAGTCCCCGAAGGGCCTCGACCGTCCGCCCTATTTCTAGGGCCATCCCAGATGATCGGGTAGCGCGCATTAAAAGCGGGCTTTGATATCCGCCGCCCGGAGGCTAGAACGCGGCTCCAGGATTTCATTGCTGTGTCAGGAGCGCGGACATGCTGAGCGATACGAAACTGCTGAAGACCGATGGCTTCATCGACGGCGCGTGGTGTGCTGCCGACACCAAGGCCCGCTTTGCTGTGACCAACCCTGCCACCGGTGAGGAGCTGGCACAGGTTGCCGATTTCGGCGCCGCAGAGGCCACCCGTGCGGTCGAGGCCGCCCAGCGTGCCTTCCTCACCTGGCGCGACCATACCGCCAAGGAACGCGCCGCTCTCCTGCGCCGGTGGTTCGAACTTATCATGGCGGCACAGGAAGATCTGGCCCGGCTGATGACGGCCGAACAGGGCAAACCGCTTGCCGAAGCCCGCGGCGAGGTCGCCTATGGCGCAACTTTCATCGAGTGGTTCGCCGAAGAGGCAAAGCGGGTCTATGGCGATGTCATTCCCGCCCCCAAGCGCGACGGCCGCATTCTCGTCTTCAAGCAGCCGATCGGCGTCGTCGGCGCCATCACGCCATGGAATTTTCCCGTCGCCATGATCACCCGCAAGCTCGCCCCGGCGCTCGCCGCCGGCTGCACCGCGGTGATCAAGCCGGCAGAAGACACGCCCCTCTGTGCGCTCGCGCTGGCCGAATTGGCGCAGCGCGCCGGCCTGCCAGCCGGCGTCTTCAATGTCGTGCCCTCCAACCAGCCCGTGGCCGTCGGCAAGGTCCTCACCAGCCATCCCGCCGTGCGCAAATTCTCCTTCACCGGCTCCACCGAGGTCGGAAAGCTGCTGATGGCGCAATGCGCCGGCACGGTCAAAAAAGTGAGCCTCGAACTTGGCGGCAACGCCCCCTTCATCGTGTTCGATGATGCGGATCTCGACCAGGCAGCAGCAGGGGCTATGCTCTCCAAATATCGCAACATGGGCCAGACCTGCGTCTGCGCCAACCGCATCCTGGTTCAAGACGGCGTCTACGACGCCTTCAAGGCCAAGCTGATCGAGCGGGCCCGCGCCCTCCAGGTCGGTGACGGCAGCAAGGACGGCATCACCCAGGGTCCGCTGATCAACACCCAGGCCCTCGAAAAGGTAGAGCGTCTGATCGCCGACGCCGCCCGCAAAGGTGCGAAGATCGAACTCGGCGGTCATCGCCATGCGCTCGGGGGCACCTTCTTTGAGCCAACCGTGATCAGCGCCGCCACACCGCAAATGGACCTCTATCGCGAAGAGATCTTCGGTCCGGTCGCCAGCCTGTTCCGCTTCAAGGACGACGCCGAAGCCATCCGCATGGCCAATGATACGCAGTATGGTCTGGCCGCCTATTTCTACGCCCGCGACGTCAAACGCATCTTCCGCGTCGCCGAGGGCCTTGAGTACGGCATCATCGGTGCCAATGAAGGCATCATCTCGACCGAGGTTGCCCCGTTCGGCGGGGTCAAGGAGTCCGGCATTGGCCGCGAAGGCTCAAAATACGGCATCGAGGATTATCTCGAAATCAAATATGTAGCGCTGGGCGGGATCTGATCCCGTCAGCTGAAGTCTGGAGTTCCTACATGATCCCGCGCTATGCCCGCGCCGAAATGACCTCGCTCTGGTCACCGGAAGAAAAATTCCGCATCTGGTTCGAAATCGAAGCCCATGCGGCCGACGCCCTGGCCGAGCTCGGCGTCATCCCCAAAGACGCGGCGCAGAAGGTCTGGCAGAAAGGTCGCGATGCGGTATTTGACGTCGATCGCATCGATGCGATCGAGCGTGAAGTCAAGCACGATGTCATCGCCTTTCTCACCCATCTGTCAGAAATCGTTGGTCCCGAAGCCCGCTTCGTGCACCAGGGCATGACCTCTTCCGACGTGCTGGACACCTGCCTGTCGGTCCAGCTGACGCGCGCCGCCGACATCCTCATCGCCGACACCGACCTTCTGCTCGGCGCGCTCAAAAAGCGCGCCTTCGAGTTCAAGCACAGCGCCACCATCGGCCGCAGCCATGGCATTCACGCCGAACCCACCACCTTTGGCCTCAAGCTCGCGGGCTATTATGCCGAGTTCACGCGGGCCCGGGCGCGGCTGTGCGCGGCGCGCGAGGAGATCAGGGTGTGCGCGATCTCAGGCGCGGTCGGTACCTTCGCCAATATCGATCCGCGCGTCGAAGCCCATGTCGCAACCAAGATGGGCCTTGCCATCGAACCGGTCTCTACCCAGGTGATCCCGCGCGACCGTCATGCTGCATT
>JAJZDZ010000054.1 GCA_021851325.1 Pseudomonadota bacterium
CCCTGGCAGGGGTCAGTGCCCTCATCGCAACCAGTGCCAATGCCGTGCAGGCACTCGCTGCGCGCAGCCAAAGCCGCAACCTGCCGCTCTTTGTGGTGGGACCGCACAGCGCCGCAGTGGCGCGGGAAGAGGGCTTCACCACCGTTTTTGCCGGCAATGGCGGCGCGGATGCGCTCCTGCCGCAGATCCTAAACCATCTGCCGCCCGCACACAGCGTCCTGTTTCATGCGGCCCCCGCGCAGAGTGCCGGGACGCTCGAAGCGGAGCTCAGTCGCCACGGCTACAAGTTGCGCCGTGAAGTGCTCTATGAGGCCCGCGCCGTGCGCACATTGCCGCATGCCGCTGCCGAAAGCCTGTCTGCCGGCACCACCGATGGTGTCCTGTTCTATTCGCCGCGTAGCGCGCGTGTGTTTGCCAGACTGGTTACGGAAGCTGGCCTCGCGCCACGCCTGCGAGGCCTTCAGGCCTTTTGTATCAGTGCAAAAGCGGCCCAGGGCCTCGCCCAGCTGCCTTTTGCCACGCGCCGTATCGCCCCTCAATCTGACCACAGCGGGATGATGGCTCTGCTTATGCCTTGAGAGCCGGCCTCCCTCTTGGGGGGCAAGCTTGTTCCGGACCCACCCCGCCCCTATAGATTTGCAGCCTGCCAGAGAGTGGGAAGGGATGACGGACGAAGAACCGCACCGGCCTGCCGAAGAGACCGCGCCGCGGCCTGCTTTTAGCGCGATTCCCCAACCGGAGAACCCGGAGACGGGCGCGGCCGAACGCCGTCGCCATCCCCTGGTTGAGGCGGCCGAAGCCGCCCTCGGCTGGATCATTCTGCTTTTTCTTGCCGCGCTGGGCGGCGCACTCATTGTTGTCTACTGGCCGTGGATTACCGGCAGTGGCGCCGATGAAACCGCCATGGCCGATCGCGTCAGCGCCCTCGAACGCCAGGTCGGCCAGCTCGCCGCCGGGCGCGCACCCCAAGCAGCTGCAGCCAGCTTCGCCGCCGTCGAACGTCGCCTGAGCGCCCTCAAAAGTCGTCTCGACGCCGACGAAGCTCGTCTCAGTGCGGTCGAGAAATCACAGAACAGCGGTTCTCCCCCGGACAGCAGCGTCATCGCCGCGTTGAGGTCGGCGATCGCCAAAAACAGCGCTGAACTTGCGGCCCTTCATCAACAGCTGGGCGGGGGGGCGCATCTGGTGGTCCCACCGGGCGGCATCGCGAACCCCAATCCGCCAGGTGCCCATCTTGCTCCGCAGCAGGCGATCGCCGTTCTCAACACCAGGCTGGCCAAAACACAGACCGAGTTCAGGCGCCTCGGCAGCGCACTAAAGACCATGGAGGGTAAGCTTTCCCACCTTGAAGCAGACACCGCGCAGCTGGAAAAGCGCGCAGCGCCTGCTGATCTGCGGCAGCAGCTGCAGTCCTTCGCAACCAAGAGCACCGTCGCCGAACTTGGGCAGCACATCGCGCGCATTGAACGCGACACCCCCGCACGGGTGATGACCAAAGCCGCGGCGATGCTGGCGCTGGCCGAGCTGGTGCAAACCAGCGCGAGCGGAGCGCCCTATGAGCGTGAAGTCCACGCCCTCGCGGCCCTGCTGCCGCCATCACCGGCCCTGAGCGTGCTGCGCCGTCATGCCAGCCAGGGGGCGCCGTCGCCGGGGCAGCTCGCCCGTCGCCTCGACCGTGCGGCTGACTCCATTCTTGAGGCCGAGCGTCTCGCCTACGCGCCAAACTGGTTTGCGCGGACCTGGGCAGAGCTCGGAAATCTGGTTTCGGTGCGCCGGATCGGCCCCATTTCCGGCAATACCACCGAGGCCCATCTTGCCCGCGCCGAGCAGGCCCTTGCGCATGGCGATGTGGCGACAGCCGTCGCCAATGTCGTCGGGCTCGACCGTCCGGCAAAAGCTGCCGCCGCACCCTGGCTAAGGGCAGCTAAGGCTCGCCTTGCCATCGACGCGGCCAGCCGCTCGCTGGGCAGAATGATCCTTGCCCAGGGTTCGCAAAAGTCCGCCGCCTCCGGCACAGGTGCAAAATGAGACGCGTCCTGGGCTTTTTTGCCGTCGCGGTGATCGTTGCCTTTGCGGCGGTCTGGCTTGCCACGCTCAAAGGTCACTTCGCCCTGGAGATCGGGGGTTGGCAGATTCACATGTCGGCAGGTCTGTTTGTCGGCGTGACCACGCTCTTTGCCGTCTTGGTGATCATTCTTGCCCGCATCCTCGGATTTGTGCTGGGGGCGCCCCAGGCGCTCGGACGATGGTGGCAACTGCGGCGCCAGCGCCGTGGCGAAGATGCGCTGTCGCAAGGCCTGATTGCCGCCGCCACAGGTGAGCTCCTTGAGGTGCAGCCGTGGAGCAACCGCGTCCGTTCAACCTTGACGGCATCGCCTCTGGGCCTGCTGCTGCGGGCTCAAGCCGCCAGCCTTGCCCGGGACGCCGCGGCCGAGGAGGCCGCCTATCAGGCGATGCTGAACCACGCCCAGACCGAGTTTCTGGGTCTTAAAGGGCTGTTTGGGCTGGCACTGGCGCAGGACGATTCCCAGAAAGCACTGGCGTTGGGCCTGCGTGCCTATGCGCTTAAACCGCGCGCCACGTGGCCGGTCCAAGCCCTCTTCGACCTAAGAACGGCACGCGGCGAATGGGATGAGGCAAGGGCGTTACTCGATGATGCGGATAAGACCCGGCTCATGGCGGCCGATGTTCTCAGACGCCGGCGCGCGGTTCTCCTCGCGGTTCAGGCGCTGGAGGCGGAGGCCGCTGCGCCCAAAAAATCCCTCGATCTGGCTCTGCAAGCACTGGATCTTGAGCCTGGTCTGCTCGGCGCGGCCACCCTCGCCGCCAGGCGTCTCGTCTATGGCGGCAAGGACAGGCGCGCCCAGGAGGTGATTGAGCGGACCTGGTCCGAGGCGCCCCACCCCGACCTTGCCGTCGCCTATGCCGCCATCTTTCCGCGCGATACCACGCCCGAACGCAGTGCCCGCCTCTTAAGTCTCGCCCGCCTCTTTCCCCGACACTTTGAAAGCTGTGTGCTCGAAGCCGAACAACATGTCGCCATGAACCGCTGGTCTGACGCCAGGCGCGTTCTGTCGCCGTGGGCACAGGGTAATATCAGCGCGCGGATCTGCATGCTCTTTGCCGAGATCGAAGAACGTCAGCACCATGACAGTGTCTCTGCGCACGACTGGCTACGGCGCGCCGTGCAGGCACCGCGCGACAATGAATTCCGCTGCACGCGCTGCGGCTCGGGTTCAGCCAACTGGCATGCGCTCTGCAGTCACTGCAAGGGCTTTGATACACTTTCGTGGATTGCCCCTAAGACCCCCGCGCCAGCAGCACCTGATGCTGGCGCGCTGGCACTGCCCGCGACCGCAGCTCTGCCGGCTCCCGATGATCCCGGTTCGAAAGGATCCGCGTTTGACGACCTGACACACGGCCACATACCGCGGTCCTGAGCGATGCGCCTCAGGCTGCCGGCCGTTTGAGTGCCGCGATCATCATGGTGCCTGAGGCGGTCGCGATCAGCCTGCCATCCTCGCGCATGAGGGTGGCCTCGAGAAAACTGATCTGCCGTCCACGCTTGCGGACACTGGCTTCGCCAATATGACGGCCCACACCGGCCTGATTGAGATAGCTCACTTTCATTTCAAGCGTTGGCGCGATTTCTCCCCAGGCCAACACAAGTCCAGCGGCAACCGACAGGACATCATCCATGACACAGGCGATGGCGCCACCATGAACAGCACCAAACCGATTGAACTGGGCCTCGCCAAAGCTATAGGCAATCCGGCACCAGCCGCTTTCGACATCGATTTCGAGAAGCTCCTGACCAAGCCAGGCGGCACAAGGCGCCGCCCGTTTGAGAATGGCCTGAATATTGGCGGGATACTGATCCTTATGCACAGGGTCAATCATCTGACGCATTACGATGGGCTCCAAAATGGCTCTGTCTTGGCCAGACGTTTCCAGCGCAGCTTGGCCTCGCTCCAGGCGACGTTGGCCCGCTCCAGATGCCAGCCATAAACCGTTCCTGCAGCAAACCGCAGCTCGCCCTGATCGGACGCCTGCTGCTCTGAGGCAGCCTCGACGAGATCGTGCAGAATGCGCCGCGCAACGGCCAGATCCTGCAGACTGCCGAGCACATCCTGCATCAGCGACAATCTGCGGACGAAGGGTTTGACCATCTTGGGGTCATAGAGAGAAGAAAAGAATTCGAGGGTGTAGCGCAGCTTCTTGAGGGCAATGCGCAGCTGGTGGCGTTCCGCTTCACTGAGACTCTGTAATTTGCGCGCCCGCTTCTTGGCCTTGCGAAAATAATGCGCGAGCTGGCGGTCTGCCAGCAGACGAACCGGCTGGTCAAAGCGCAGCAGCCGATCCGGCTCGTCTGTTTTGACCTCATACCAGGCGCGATGCGCGATGGCCGTTGTCAGATCATGAAGGAAGCTGTGAAAGGCAAGCCCTGAGGCGGTGGTCACGGCCGCCTGCCAGGCCGCTTCGCGGCGCGCTGCGGCACGCGTGCGCAGGAGCGCAAAGGCGTCGGGCAGCCCAGCATTGGCCTGCGCCGGCGCCATCAGCTCGTCAAGAAAAACATCCATATCACGGGCCGGCCCCAGTCCGGCGGCGAGCAGCTTGGCCCGCAGCCGCAGGGCATCGAGTTCAGGCGTGCGAAAATCCGCGCCAAAAGCAACGAGCGCCACACGCAAGCGACGCAGAGCCACCCGCAGCTGGTGTACGCCTTCGACTTCATGGCTTTGCGACACCGCCGGCAGATTGGCAAGGATATGGCTGCGGCAATGCTCGAGGATGCGCAAAAAGGCCTCACCCGCCGTCGCCTCGCTGGGCAGGACCCAGATGCCGGCTTTCCGAGCCAGGTGGCGGGCCTGTCCCCGCGCTCCGTCGGCGGTGGAACGGGGATGATGACGTCCCAGGCTGGTGCCGCGGGTCGGGCCGCGCCGCCGCTCCAGGGCTTCGCCCAGGCGCAATTCGTACTGTTCTTCCTTGGGCACGTTGCCCGGCTCCACGCTCTGCCCCCGTCTGGCGGTGTCCCCCGCATCAACTCCCATGGATCGCTTTTGGCGGCAAGGCTCCCTGGCCCTCAAGCCTTGCGCACCGGCAGGCCGGCCGCCTTCAGCGCCGCCCGGGCCTCGGCGATACTGACTTCGCCATAGTGAAAAATCGAGGCCGCGAGGACCGCACTGGCATGGCCCTCGACCACGCCGGCAACAAGATCGCCAACCGAACCCACCCCGCCGCTGGCGATTACCGGGACTTCGACGCCATCGGCGATGGCCCGCGTGAGAGCCAGATTATAACCGCTGCGCGTGCCATCGCGATCCATCGAGGTGAGCAGGATTTCCCCGGCACCATAGGCAGCAAGACGCTGCGCATGGGCAACCGCATCAAGTCCGGTTGGCACGCGTCCACCATGGGTGAAGACCTCGAACCTGCCTGCACCCACTTCCTTTGCGTCAATCGCGGCCACGATGCACTGGCTGCCAAACTTCTCGGCGGCATCACGGACAAACTCGGGTCGCCGCACCGCTTCGGTGTTGATCGAGATCTTATCTGCGCCGGCCAGCAGGAGGGCACGGATATCCTCGAGCGTCCGGATCCCACCACCGACCGTCAGCGGCATGAAGCAGGCTTCGGCCGTGCGTTGCACCACGTCAAGCAGGATACCCCGCTTTTCGTGACTGGCCGTGATATCCAAAAAGCACAACTCATCGGCGCCGGCGGCATCGTAGAGGATCGCCTGCTCGACCGGATCACCGGCGTCACGCAGATTGACGAAATTGACACCTTTGACGACGCGACCGTCCTTGACATCGAGACAGGGTATGATGCGGATGGTCAGCATCTCAGCGCATCCTTGCCAGCGAGGCGATGTTCAATAGCGCCCGTCCACAGGCCGCTTCACTCGGTATGGCTGTTGTCTTGCACAGTTCCTCGGCTTCAAAGAGCAGTTCGAGCGCGCGTTGCAGTCGCGAAACATTCCAGCGACCGAGCTGGGCACGGAAGCTCGGCTGGCGGGAAAAGTGCAACGGTGGACGCAGTTTCTTCAACACGCCTTCCATCGCTTCGCCACGATCAAGCAGCGTGCGACTCTGGGTCAGGCGGTGAAAATGCGACAGTGCAATGCGCACCACAGCTACGGGTGAGGTATCGTGCGCCCACAGTCTGGACAGAGCCAGATCGAGCTGTTGCAGATTGCCTTCGGCGGCCGCATCGCAGACTTCTTCTGCTCGCCCCTCGGCTTCATCGCCCATGACCGCGCGCACGTCAGCAGCCCCAGCCTTGCCGACATCTTGGGCATAAATGGCGAGCTTTTCCAGTTCGCGCCGGCTCACGCCCCGGTCCGAACCCAGCCGCGCAATCGCTTCTTCGATCCCCTCGGATGTGATGGTGACCCCGTGCTCCTTCATCACCTCGCGCACGAGCTGTGCCAGATCCCGTTCGGAATCGGCATAGCAGCCAAGGGCCGCCGCATTGGGAGCAGCTTCAAAGATCTTGCGCAGGGCTGCAGCCTTGGACAGATCTCCGGCTTCAACCACAACCAACGCCTCGCCGCTTGGCGCGGCCAGAAACCGACCAAAAAGATCGGCAAGACTATTGCCAGCTCCACGCACACGGACCACCCGCCGACCACCCAGCATCGAAAGCGCCGCTGCTTCGTCGGCAAGTCGGGCCGGATCGGCGGCGAGGGTCGCCTCATCAAGTTCGCTGACAAGAAAGGCATCGTTCAGATCTGCCACCACGCTGCGCGCCAGTCGTTCCGCCCGTTCGCGCACAAGTCCGCTATCCGGTCCGAAGATCAGGGCCGCCACCAACCCGGCAGGCGGCCTCGCAGCAAAACGGTCACCCTCGCTGTGCTTGATGATCATGAGCGGGACCGGGGCGCGGCAAAGTAGACGGCAAGATCCATGCGGATACGCTGGGCGACATCTTCCGCCGCCCGGCGCTGCGCATCGCGCCGGGCCATCAAGGTGGAGTAAAGCGAAGTCGCCGATGAGGGCGGCACATTGTAAGCCGAGAGGGCCTCTTCGCTGCCGCTGGTGACAACCTTGTCCCGGGTCATGTCATAAAGCGTGTAGCGCGCTTGCAGCTGATAATTGTAGCGGGTGATTGTGGCATTGGGCTCGATGGCAATGCCCTGACGCGACTGCGCCAAGGTGATGGCGAGGCGATAGCGCGCTCCTGCCGAGGATGCTTGAGACCCGAGCAAGTCAATCAGCGTGTTGCGCAGATTATATCCCGCCTCATCGGAGGCAATGGGCGGAATGTAGATCGAGGCAAAGATGGCTGCGGCATGAGGATCTGCGCCATAGCGGCCATAGAGCGGACGGAAGCCACATCCGCTCAGCCCGAGCGCCAGGACCAGTACGGTCAATCGCTTTATCATACGACAATGTTGACTATGCGATCCGGTACGACGATGACCCGCCGGGGCGCCTTGCCCTCGAGGGCCCGCTGCACCGCCTCCAGAGCAAGCGCCGCCTTCTCAGCCTCATCCTTTGCGGCGCCCTTGGCAAGCTCAAGTGTGCCGCGCAGCTTGCCATTGACCTGAACGGCGAGCGTGACCTCGCTTGAGCGCACCAGCTCAGGATCGGCCTTGGGCCAGGGCGCCTCGGCCACAAGTCCCGTCTGGCCCAGATGCCGCCAGCACTCTTCAGCAAGATGGGGCATCATCGGGCCGATCAGAAGAACCAGGGTAAGAAGCGCCTGCCGTCGGGAGGTATGGCCCGCCTTGCTGGCGGAGATCTCATTGGCCAGGGTGTAGATCTGGGCCACGGCACGGTTGAAGCGCAGGGCCTCAAGATCCTCCGTGACCGCGGCGATGGCACGATGGCTGGCGCGGGCGAGGGCCAGATCCGCATCCGTTTCCGGGTGCGGCGGCGTGGCCTCGTCGTTGTTCAGGCCCTCGCTGACCAGTCGCCAGATACGCTGGACGAAGCGCCAGCAGCCTTCAGCCCCCTCTTCGGTCCATTCGATATCGCGCTCCGGCGGCGTATCGGACAGCATGAACCAGCGAATGGTGTCCGCACCAAACAGGTCAATGATGACTTCCGGAGCGATCACGTTTTTCTTGGACTTGCTCATCTTTTCCGATGGGCCGATCACAAGCTCCTCAGCACTGCCTTTGCGGAAGGCCTTGCCCTCGCGTTTTTCGACTTCGACCGGCTCAACCCAGGCACCATCCTGGCTGCGATAGGTTTCGTGGCAGACCATGCCTTGCGTGAATAACCCGGCAAAGGGCTCGCCCAGCTGCGTGTGGCCGCATGTGCGCAGGGCGCGGATGAAAAACCGCGAGTAAAGCAGATGCAGGATCGCATGCTCGATACCGCCTATGTACTGGTCCACCGGCAACCAGCGGGCGACCGCGGCACTGTTCAGCGGGGTCTTCGCCGTGACATCGGCAAAGCGGGCAAAATACCACGATGAATCGACAAAGGTGTCGCAGGTATCGGTCTCGCGCTCTGCGTCGCCGCCGCATTTGGGGCAGCGTGTCAGCTTGAAGGACAGATCGCTGTCCAGGGGATTGCCCGCTCCCTTGAAGGTCAGTTCCTCGGGCAACCGTACCGGCAGGTTCTCGCGCTTTTCCGGCACGATGCCGCAACGCGGGCATTTAATCATCGGGATGGGACAACCCCAGGGTCGCTGCCGCGACACCAGCCAGTCGCGCAAGCGGTAATTGACCGTACGCTCGCCCTGCCCCGTACCCTCAATCAGAGCGGCGACCTTGTCCTTGGCAGCCTCGACCTCAAGACCATTGAGAAACCGCGAATTGATCAGCCTGCCTGGACCAACATAGGCCTCAGCGCCGATTTCCAGCGCCTCATTGCCCGCCGGGGCGACCACCGGCAATACGGGAAGACCATATTTGCGCGCGAAATCGAGATCGCGTTGATCATGCGCGGGGCAGCCGAAAATCGCGCCGGTGCCGTAGCCCATGAGCACGAAATTGGCGACGTAGACCGGCAGCGTCCAGTTCGGATCAAGTGGGTGAACGACCTTCAATCCGGTGTCGTAGCCGCGTTTCTCGGCGGTTTCGATGGCCTCTTCTGCCGTGCCAAGCCGACGGCACTCGGCGATGAACCTTTCCAGTGCCGGGTCCTTCTGCGCCAGTTCGGCACTCAGGGGATGTTCGGGTGACAGGGCGACAAAACTCGCGCCAAAGAGCGTGTCTGGACGGGTTGAGAACACCTCGATCTGCCCGCCACCCACCCGTGCAAAGCGAAACTTCAGACCAGCCGAACGACCGATCCAGTTGCGCTGCATGACCCGCACCTTATCGGGCCAGCGTTCCAGCTCGTCGAGCCCATTTAGGAGCTCCTCGGCAAATTCGGTAATGCGAAAAAACCACTGGCTCAATTTTTTGCGTTCGACGAGGGCCCCCGAGCGCCAACCGCGTCCGTCAATCACCTGCTCGTTGGCCAGCACAGTGCCATCGACCGGATCCCAGTTGACATCGGCCTCAGCGCGGTAGACGAGCCCGGCCTCATAGAGGTCGAGGAAGAGTTCCTGCTGATGCCTGTAATAGCCCGGATCGCAGGTCGCAAATTCACGTGACCAGTCGATGGAGAGCCCCATCTGCTTGAGCTGGGCCTTCATCGTCGTAATGTTCTGGTAGGTCCAGTCGCGTGGATTTACCCCCTTCTCCCGCGCCGCATTTTCTGCCGGCAGGCCAAAGGCATCCCAGCCCATCGGATGCAGGACATCAAAGCCCTGGGCACGCCGGAACCGGGCAATGACATCCCCCATGGTATAATTGCGTACATGGCCCATGTGAATGCGCCCCGAGGGATAGGGGAACATCTCGAGCACATAATATTTGGGTGCCTCTTGAGCGCGTCCGGCGGCAAACACATTGGCGGCCTCCCAGGCCGCCTGCCAGCGTATTTCCGAATCCTTGGCGTTATAGCGCGCCATTGCCTCAGTCCTTGCTGACCGCGCCGAGGCTTTGGCGGCGCACGGCGCGGATATTGGCTCTAATCTTTGGTCTGGCTCGACAGACGAAGCTCACGCGCGCGCGTCAGGATCGCATCTTCAAGCTTGGTCGCGGTCTGCGGATTGACGCTCGCGTCCACCCACTGGCCGTCGGCCTCACGGGTCTGACGAAACACCGCCACCTTGATGCCATCGGCGCGCAGGGTCCGCGAAAGAATATAAACGGTGACCTTGGTGCGCTCATTGGGGGCATTCTTCGGCGTGTACCAGTTGGTGATGATAACGCCACCGAAGGGATCTGCCGAAGCCAACGGCATGAAACTCAGCGTCGCGAGGCTGGCGTGCCAGAGATAGGAATTGACCCCGAGCGTAATCTTGCCGCCACTATTGCTCGAGATCACTGCAGAGCCGTTGTCGCTGCTTCCAGTTGTGCCGCAACCGGCGAGTGCAAGACAGCAGAAAAGGATGGCAATAGCGCGCATGTGATCTCGATCGTCCCTTGGAGCGGAGCCCTTGGGCGGGTCCGCTCGGCGCTTATAAAGGCAGCTCTTGCAGCTGGCAAATGTTCCGGGTCCGCGCCGCGGGCCACCCTGCCCACGGCGGGGCCGGCGCCCGCGCGGAGCCCGCGCGGACGCCAGGACCAGGGTTATTCGGCCGCCTCGCCGAAACGGCTCTCGAACTGATAATCATCGGGATTAACCCGCCGCGTCGCCTGCCAGTAATCGACCAGCAAAAATGGCCAGTTCTGTGTCACCCGCCCCTTGGCATTCTTGTACCAGCTCGACACCTGGGGCGCCCCCCAGGCCATCTCCAGATTGCCGCGATCGATTTTCTCGTTGAAGGCATCGTGAACCTGCTTTTTGACCTCGAGCGCAGCTGAGCCCCGCTCCAGCATGGTCGCGATGCAGCTGGCGATGTAGCGCATCTCGCATTCGGAGAAGAAGATGATCGAACCGTTGACGACAATATTGGTGTTGGGCCCATACATCATGAAGAAGTTGGGAAATCCTGGAACTGTGATGCCGAGATAGGCTCTGGGGTCGCCGTCCCACATCCTGTGCAGGTCTACCCCTCCGCGGCCCTTGACCCGCATCGGCGCCAGGAACTCGCTCGCCTGAAAGCCGGTGCCATAGATCAGTACATCGACCTCGACATGGCGGCCCGAACGCGTGATGAGGCCCTGTGGCACGATTTCTACGATGGGATCGGTAATCAGTTCGACATTGTCGCGCTTGAGCGTCGACAGCCACACGCCATTGTCGCGCACGCTGCGCTTGCCACCCATGGGGTAGTTTGGGATCACTGCCGCCGCAAGATCCTGGCGATCTGCAACCTGCGCCAGCATGTATTGCGTCAGTAACTCGCGCAGCATGTCGTTTTCGGCGCTGACTGAGTCGCTGCGCGAGGTCCAGGCGGGATCACGCTTGACCATGGGCAAAATGCCATCGGTCATCATCCAGAAGATCCAGAAGCGATACCATTGTGCATAGAAGGGCACATGCTTCAGAAGAAACTTCTGCCCCGGTGCAACATCGTCGTGATAATTCGGGGTTGGTCCCAGCCAGGGCGGGGTACGCTGGAACACCTTGAGTGCGCCTACCCGCGGCGCGATCTCGGGTACGAACTGGAAGGCGCTCGCACCTGTCCCGATGACGGCAACACGCTTTCCCGTCAGATCGACCGAATGGTCCCAGCGCGCCGAATGGAATGCAGGTCCCTTGAAGCTTCCGACGCCCTTGATATCCGGTAATTTGGGTTCGCGCAGCTGGCCGGTGGCGGTGATAACCGCATTGACGGTAATCGTTTCGGTACTACCGTTGGCCGTGTTCAGGCGCACCCGCCATAGCGCATGCTGATCGTCATAGGCGCATTCTTCAACTCTGGTTTCGAAGCGCACCTTTTTGCGAATACCATATTTTTCCGAAACCTCATGAAAGTAGCGCTCGAGTACCGGCTGGGTCGAGTAATGCTGCGGCCAGTCATGATTGGGTTCGAATGAGAAGCAGTACATGTGGTTGGGATTGTCGACGCGACAGCCCGGATAGGTATTGACGAGCCAGGTCCCGCCGACATCCTTGTTACGTTCA
>JAJZDZ010000014.1 GCA_021851325.1 Pseudomonadota bacterium
CCACGGTGACGGCGCGGCTGGCCGCCCGTCGTGGCTATCTGCCTTTGGGACTGCCAGTGGTCAAACGCATCGCCGGTCTCTCGGGCGACGAGATCTGCGCTCGTGACAATATAGTATGGCGCAATGGCCACTTCCTCGTCACCCGTCTTGCCGCTGACAGCAGGAGGCGCCCTCTGCCGCAATGGCAGGGATGCCGTCGTCTCGGCCGCGAGGAGGTCTTTCTTCTCATGGCACACAAGCGTCACTCCTTTGACAGCCGCTATTTCGGACCGGTGCGCAAAGCGGCGATCATCGGCCGGCTGGTGCCCCTATGGCTGCGCTGAGCCCTCTGCTTATCTGCGCTCTCTGCTTCGGCCATGGCAACAGAACCTCCTGCCGCCAGCGTTTTGCCGCAGATATCACCCGGGCCGCGGAGCGCTTCGCTCTGCCGCGCGCCTGGATCTGTGCGGTGATCGAGGTTGAATCAGGGGGCCATCAAAGGCTTGATGGAGTTCCCATCGTGTCGGCCCGAGGTGCGATGGGCCTGATGCAGCTGATGCCCAAGACTTTCGCTGCGATGGCACGGCGCTATCACTTGCCGGCCACGCCCTTTGCCGCCCGGGAAAATATCCTCGCGGGCGCTGGCTATCTGCACCGCTGCTATCTACGCTTCGGCTTTCCACTGCTCTTTTCCGCCTACGCGGCCGGACCTGACCGGGTGGAAAAGTTTATCATCCATGGCGAGCCGCTGCCGCGCTCTGCAAGAGACTATACGCTGCACATCCTTCACAGCCTTGGCGCAGGTCGAAGAGTGATGGTGTCGGTCAGGCCCGCCGCGGCGCGTGATCTCTTTGTTACCGCAACCGATGGCAATCGGCTTTTCGCGCGGCCTCCTTCTGGCGGAGCATCCACGCCGAGCGCGCGCGCAGGAACCCCAATCTATGGTCGATGAAAACAGCGAGCCTTTTTCTACTGCACGCACGTCCCTCTTTGCCGGCGACAGAGAGCGTCATCTGAATCTCGTCCTGCGCGCCGTTGCACGCATGGGTGGCTTTGCGCGCCGCCGGCGGGCTTACGCGGGCCGTGGACAGGGTGCGGGTGCTGCCTCTGTGCTTGCGCTTGGCGGGGCGCAGAAATTTTCACGTGGAGTGAGGGTGGCACCGCGGATCGTGCGGGTACGAGGCCACGTCTGCGCCGCCCAGCAGCATCTGCGCTACCTTCAGCGCGCGGGCGTGGGCCGCGAGACGCTTCATGGTTCGCTCTATGATGGAAGTCAGGACAAAGCGGATGGCCGCAGCTTTCTTGAACGCTCCCGCGCCGACCCCTACCAGTTCCGGATTGTGGTGGCGGTCGAACATGGCTGGGAATATGCGAGCCTGCGCCACCTGACCCGACGCCTGCTCAAGGAGATGGAACTTGATCTGGGCAGCGCGCTTGAGTGGGTCGCAGCCGATCACTACAACACAGGCTTTCCGCACACCCATATTGTTCTGCGTGGCGTAGATGGCCGCGGCGATGAACTGCGCATCGCGCGCGCTTATCTGCGCGAAGGCCTGCGCCTGCGCGCCGCCAAGATCGTGGAGCTCGATCTTGCGCCCCCTGACCCTGAGGACTCCCGTCATAAGTGTTTGGCGGACGCCGGAAAGCGCGCACCCACCCCGCTTGAGCCCCGCCTTGAGGCTCTCGCTGATGCCCATGGCAGTTTGGTTCTTGCCGGCAGGGGCCTCGACAGCTTCCAGCACAGCTTGCTGGCCGCGCGGCTGCAGACCCTGAAGGCACTTGGTCTGGCAGAAGAGCGGCGCGGTGGACGCTGGCACTTGCTCGCGCACCTTCATCCGACACTTGAGGCGCTCGCTACCCGCGACATTCGCCTTGGCATTCTCGACGGGGCGGTTGCGCACCACGCACTCGTTCGTACCGCACGCCAGCGCGCGATCTTTGATCCGGTCTCTGCCGCACGCGGTGCTCTGGTTGGCTGCGTATTGGGGCAGGGGCGGGGGAGCGACGGACGAAACTTTCTCGCTGTGGATGGCCATGACGGACGCAGCTATTTTGTTGATCTGGGCTTTCTGAAGCCGCTGTCGCTGTCCCACCAGGCGATCGTTGCCATCACGCCAAGGCCGCGCGCTCCGCAGCCTCTCGACCACATCATCGCCGCGGTTGCAAAGCTCCATGACGGGCACTACAGCCTCGCGTATCACAGAGCGTCTCATCCCGATCTTGCAGCGGGCGAAGCTGAACGTTGCTTCCAGCGCCTCACCGCACTTGGCGCCGATCTTGACCTGCGTGAGATCCGCCCGGGACTGTGGCAGCTGGAGGAGGATTTTCTCGCCCGCATTGCCCGCTTTGCCACGGCTCGGGCGCGTCTTTATCCGGTCGCCGTAAAAATTCTGTCCGAAGCACCGCTGGAGCAGTTGCTGGCAGGAGGGGTGCCATCCTGGCTCTATCATGAACCAGTCCGGGGCCTTGCGTTAAGCGCTCTTGGCTTTGGCGGCAGGATGCAGGACGCCATCGGCCATTGGCAAACGCCCGGCACCCGTATCGTGGTCGAGCGGCCTGAACCTACGCCAGTCGTTGATTGGTCGCTGCATCAGGGGCCGGCCCGTGACCACGGCGCGCGCGGCCGGCCTCGGCAGCTTGGTAGAGCCCTAATATGAATTTTCTTCTTCGTGGTCTGAGATGAGAGCCCAATCATCGGCTCCATAGTCCCAGCAGCAGACTTGAGCCCAGCGGTATTTGCCGCCGCGAATCCCCCCTTTAGCCTTCTCCTCTGCCTCGGTTGGGCTATCGGTGTATTCGTAATGGTCCTCCGGACCATCGCTTTCGGGATCAAGCCAGTAGCAAATACAAAATTGCCTACCAGCTTTGGGAATGCTCATCTCACCCTCGCCTCAGCTACGATAGCCGCTCGATCGGCCTTCACAGGAGGGATCCATCGAGGCAAATGCAGGATGGCGAAGAACCGTCGCCTCCCCTCATCCCGCTCATAGGCCCGTGTAGTCCCACTAAGGCTGTCACTGTGGTCGAAGACATGGACGGTACCATTCCATACAGGCTTGCCCTCAAATTCCTCATGGACCGGGACTGACTGGACGAGGCTGGCCGTGCCGCCGTTCTGGGGTTCGGAGGCTTGCTGGAGTTCCAGGCTTGGTACTTCCACCACTCCTAAGCTTTCAACTTGCGAAGATAGTCCACCAGCAAATGCATATCTGTCGCAGGATTGGTAGCATCGGCAGCCTGGTTATGTCTCGCTAATCTAACTGCATTTCGAATCGCGGCGTCTGTCATTTCCTTGACAATTTCATATATGCCCGTGTGCCCCTTTGCATAATCAGGCAAGTATTTCCTTAGTTCGCTGATAGCCATGTCTCCAGCAGATTTTGTCCGGCTTTGCACGATGGGGGCTGTTGAAAAGCCATAATGCAGCATCAGCCAGACTTCAAAACATGGCGTTGAAGTTATCGCCTGCCAAGTCCCGGACCTTCCGCGCTCTGAATCTGCTACGCGCCTAACTGCCTCGTCGAAATTTGGGTGGCCATCTCTATCGAATACACTGAACGCCCGGTCAAAATCGTCGGCCTGCATGATGCTTTCTGTGTACTCAACGACCGTCAGCGGATCGGTGCCAGGCGCATTTGTCACCCGTATATTGGCGCTGCTCAACCGGTACGAGGACTTAAGGCCATTGAGATAGTTTGGTTCAGTCTTACTTCCTTCGCAGACGATCAGCACAGTATCGTATTCTTCACGGACGGGTCCGCGTCGCGCATACGACAAAGGAAACCTCTCCCGTCCCATTGCTCAGTCCGCGGCATCGGTTAGGACTGGCTGGGCGCCATAGCGGCCTTTCATGTATGCCCGTTCAAATGCTTCATCGTTTCTCGGGCTGAAATCCGTTAGCGGGTATAGCCTCGACGAACCATTGGATTGTTTTTCCATGAACCAAATCTGATCGCGCCTGAAAAGGTTCCGATCAAGAATGGAAGTGTTATGCGTGCTACAGATTAGCTGGGCGTTGTTTAGATTGGCCTTCGAAGATTGAAAACGCCCAATTAGGAACCTGAGCAACGTTGGGTGCATATTCGTATCGATTTCGTCGAACAAAAGCACTTCACCTCTGGACAGGACGTTTAGCCATGCCCCTGCTGTCTTGAATAGGATTTGCGTGCCAGAAGATTCTTCCGAAAAGTCGAAACCAACTGGTGTCTTGCTATCTCCCTTATGTGAGATCGTGACCGTGACTATGGTCGGAGCCGTACCGCTCTTGGGGGGAGTCAACATCGGCTCGCCTTTTCCGACGATGACGCCTCCATGAGGAATTGGCTCTCTTTTTACCTGGAAGTCTGCGATCCCGAGATCAGCTTCCTTTAGAAATGGAAGCACGCGCTCCTTTCCCCCCGGTTGGTCGAGCAATTCAAGGGTAAGCGACTTATTCAGTTGGACCTCTCCGGCGATTACGACTAGTCGTTTTTGGAACCAGTCATATACCGGGCGAAGCTGAGTACTATTTAGCTGAATAGCGGTAGACAGAAAGAGAGCGTCCGGTCGCGTTGCGTCTCTCCAAACCGCAGGTTGCCCCTTCAGATACGAACCATACTTGAATTCAACTTTCTTTGTTTTTCTATTCCATTTTCGATTGAATAGGGTTCTCCCGCGTGTGCGGGAGCCGGAACGGACATATTCGACGAGCCATTCCTTCTCGACACGTTCTGGGCCAAGCGCGAAGCCGTATTCATATCTGGTGGTGCCTTGCGCGAATGTGATTTGGAATTCGCTTGGCTGCTTCGTGCAAGCACTATTGAGTTTGAACGGGCTAAACGGCGTGTTCCCAGAAGTGGTGGATGCGGACTCGATGACAAAGTCCTTCATGAACTTCACTGCCAGCAGCAAATTCGTTTTGCCGCCCGCGTTTGGACCATAGATGGCTGCCGCGCGGAGCAATCTACCGAATCCCTGTAGTGGGGGCTCGAAGGTGTTGGAATCGACGTGCTCGGGAAATTGTCCCGCTACCATCGAGAAGGTCTGGCGATCCTTGAAGGATCTGAAGTTCTCCACTTGGAATTCAATTAGCACGGTTCCACCTCGAATTTAAGCTTAATAATCGCTGAGAGTCCGCATATTTGTCAATTAAATTAGGTATCGACCGAATCGTGTTATCTAACCGTTTGAATAATAATATGAATCCCCTTTCTATCGAATGTCACCCCCCACGCCATCGCGACCTTGGTCGAGGGCAATTCCATCCGGTCGGTCAAGCGGATGACGGAAACGCACCGCGATACGGTCATGCGGCTTATGGTCGAGGTTGGCGCAGGCTGCCAGCAACTAGTGGACCAGAAGATGCGCAATTTTTCGTGCAAGCACATTCGGATGCAGGTCGATGATGTCCGCCGCGCTGGTGATTTGTGGACGTGGGTTGTGCTTGATCCCGAGACAAAGCTGGTGCCGTCCACCGTGTAGGCAAGCGGATGGGCGCGGACGCTGTAGCGTTTATGGCCGATCTTTCCGAACGCGTTGCCAATCGGGTGCAAATCTCTTCGGACGGCCTTACGTCGTACATCGACGCGGTTGAACGGGCGTTTGGCACAGATGTGGACCATGCCCAGGTAGTTAAATTTTATGATGCGGAACAGATCGGCCCGGGGCGTTACTCGCCCCGAAGGTCATGGGTCAGGAGAAAGCCGCTACCACCGGCTCTCCAGATCAACGGCATATCTCTAACAGCTAGGTGGAGCGGCAGAACCTGAGCATGCGGATGCAGATGCGGCGGTTTACCCGCCTGACCAATGATTTCAGCAAGAAGGTCGAAAGCCTCAAGGCGGCGGCGCATCAGAATTTAGCGCGCTATAATTTCGTGCGCTTACACAAGGCCCTTCGAATTAGCCCTGCCACGGCGCCGGGTGTGTCTTATAGACTCTGGACACTAGGGGAATTGGTGGAACAGACGTCGAGGTAAAAATGCGAGGAAAAGTGAAAGTATACGCGTTCAGGCGTCCCGACCCGGCAGGCTACGACAAAAGGCGTCCTGTGAAAGGAACAGTTGAAGCTATCGAGCGCGCTAGGGGGACGGTTATCCCGGGCACAGAAGAGACCATTGACGCGTCGCTTCTAGATGGTGCTGGCTACTACCGTCTGTCAAATTAGACACTACCGGCAGCTTTATCGGCAGGAGCGCTTGGATCGAAATCGAAATGACACAAATATTTGCTTGGTTGCAAAGCGCGAGCGCGGGCCCGCAATTGCCCGTTAGAACTGGAGAAAAGCCATGCGCGGTTTGGCAGGAGCCCTCATCGTTGCCCTCAGTCTGGTCTCAGGAATAACCCCGGCTTTTGCCTGGGGGGCCGAAGGGCACCGCATTGTCGCCTTCATTGCCGCAAGCGAACTGACGCCTCCGGCGCGCGCCGAGGTGTCGCGTCTTCTGGGCGGATCCCTCCCGCGTGCCATGGTTCGCGTCTCGACCTGGGCCGATGCGATCCGTCGTGACCGGCCCCATACGGCACCCTGGCATTATGTCGATATTCCGTTCGGCAGTTCCGGCTATGTGGCCGCCCGCGACTGTCGCGAGGGAAACTGCGTCGTGGCACAGATTGAACGCGACACCCGTCGCATTGCTGATCGTGAACTGACAGACGCGGTGCGGGCACGGGCGCTGCGCTTTCTTATTCATTTTGTGGCGGATGAGCACCAGCCCCTGCACGCGGCCAATGATCATGATCGCGGTGGCAATGAGGTGCATGTGGTGCTGAACGGACGGCACACCAATTTGCATGCCGTCTGGGATGATGCCGTGGTCAGAGCCCTTGGACGTAGTCCGGCCCGCGTTGCACGGCGTCTTGAGGCCCGCATCACACCCTTTGAGCGCGCCCGCTGGCAACAGGGTAACCCGGTAGACTGGGCCAATAATTCTTTTGCGATCGCCAGCCGTGACATCTTTCCACTGCTGCACGGCCGCTCCTACCGCTACGCCCCTCTCATTCTGCCGCCCGATTATGCGCGCCGTAATGCTCCCATTGCCGCCCGGCAGCTGGAAAAGGCAGGCGTGCGCCTCGCGCTGCTGCTGAACCGTGCCTTTGCCACGGCCAGGCCCTGAGCATCCTGCTTCGCAATGACAGGCTGTAAGCCTGATACCGGCATGACAGGCGCACGCCCGTGCGCGTGCATGAAACTGTGCTTCGTCGTGCCGACGTCCGCGTCCACATAAGCCATCAAGAGTGCCCAAGAGGGTCATAGGCGCTTGGGCCTGCCGCTGGCAGGCTCTGCCCGCATCCTCAACTTGAGCTCCCAGGGCACTCATGTCGGCCACCCGGATCTATTTTGGTCAGAGCCTTGCGGTCGTTTCCGTGGTCATCCTGGGGCTGTGGCTGGCCACGGAATTCATTGCCGCCCGGTTTGGCTTTTCAGTGCGGTTAGGGCCGCCCTGTTTCGAACTTGGCGGGCTTCCCCTCTATGCGCCGTGGCGCATGTTTCTGTGGTGGTGGGAGTATGGCGCCTATGCTCCACAGGTGTTTGACGACGCCGGAGCAATTGCCGCGGCCGGCGGCGTTCTAGCCTTCATCCTGGCCGTGAGCTGTGCGCTTATCCGCGCACGACAGACCCGCGTCGTCACCACCTATGGCTCGTCACGCTGGGCGAGCCGTTCTGAAATCCGCAAAGCCGGACTGTTTCGCGCCCAGGGGGTGATCCTCGGCGGTTTTGAGGGGCGCTACCTGCGCCATTCCGGCCCGGAACACGTCATCGCCTTTGCCCCTACGCGTTCGGGAAAGGGTGTCGGGCTTGTTATCCCGACACTCCTGTCCTGGACCGGCAGTGCGGTCATCCATGACGTCAAGGGTGAAAACTGGCAGCTGACCGCCGGCTGGCGGGCCTTGTTCTCCGACTGTCTGCTCTTCAACCCGACAGACGTGCGTTCTGCCCGCTACAACCCGCTCTTTGAGGTCCGCAAGGGCCCACACGAGATTCGCGATGTCCAGAACATCGCCGACATTCTGGTGGATCCGGAAGGCGCCCTGGAACGTCGCAACCACTGGGAAAAGACCAGTCATTCGCTTCTCGTGGGTGTCATCCTGCACGTACTCTACGCGGAGCCGGACAAGACCCTTTCGGGCGTTGCCAATTTTCTCTCTGACCCGAAGCGCTCGTTCGAAGAGACCCTGCGGGCAATGATGCAGAGCAATCATCTGGGAAGCGCGGCGCAGGCCGTGGTTCATCCGGTGGTGGCCTCCGCTGCGCGCGAGCTTCTCAACAAGGCTGAAAACGAGCGCTCCGGGGTGCTGTCGACGGCACTCTCGTTTCTCGGCCTCTATCGCGATCCCACGGTCGCGGCCGTAACCGGGGCCTGTGACTGGCGCATTCTTGACCTCATCGAAGCCGAACGACCGATCTCGCTCTATTTTGTCATCCCGCCTTCGGATATTTCGCGGACCAAGCCGCTCGTCCGCCTCATCCTCAACCAGATCGGCCGGCGTCTGACCGAAAAACTTGAAGGCGATGCCAGGGTCGGGCGGCGTCATCAGCTGCTCATGATGCTCGATGAGTTTGCCGCCCTTGGTCGTCTTGATTTCTTCGAGACCGCACTTGCGTTCATGGCCGGCTATGGCATTCGCGCCTATCTCATCGCCCAGTCGCTCAACCAGATTGCCAAGGCCTATGGCGACAACAATGCAATCCTCGACAATTGTCACGTGCGCATTGCCTTCAGCAGCAATGACGAGCGCACGGCCAAACGTATTTCCGATGCCCTGGGCACAGCAACCGAACTTCACGCGCAGCACAATTATGCCGGCCATCGCCTCGCGCCCTGGCTTGCCCATGTTTCGGTATCACGCCAGCAGACGCCGCGCCCGCTCCTGACCCCCGGCGAAATCATGCAATTGCCAGCAGAGGATGCCCTCGTCCTGGTCAGTGGTCTGCCGCCGATCCGCGCGCGCAAATTGCGCTATTATCGGGACAGGAACTTCCTCACCCGCCTTCTGCCCGCGCCAGAGCCTGCGCCATTGGCCGAGCAAGGCGCCGGCCGTGACCATGACTGGCAGGATGGGCCTTTTCGCCCGGTGCAGAGCACGACCGGGCCTTTCTCCGAACGTAGCCCGGCCGCCGACGCGCCACCGCCACCGGTCACGCCAATTCGCGGCGATTTCTTCAGCTTTGTGACCGCGATTGATGCCGTGCCGACAGAGGCGGAGCCCCAATCCCAGATCAAGACAGGAGAAGGCGATGAAAACTGAGCTGCGCCTGCGGATCGACGCGCTGCTGGCCGACGAGCTTCAGCGGCTGGCGCAAAAGCCCGGCGTGAGCAAGGCTGCGATCCTTGAAGATGCGCTGCGTGCTTATCTTGATCACAGTGCCAGCCGGGATCTCGATGATCGTCTTAGGGTGCGCCTCGAGCAGATTTCGTCCCAGTTAAACCGCATCGAGCGCGGTCTGCACATTCTGCAGGAGGGCTTTGGGCTCTATCTGCGCTTTGAATTCATCGCTACAGCCGCGGTGGCGGATGGTGACGAGGCCGCCCGGGCCATCGGCCATCAACGCTATCAGTCCTATCTGCGCGAGCTGGGTCGCCGGCTCGCCCACGCCCGCAGCTTTCGCGACGTCGTAATGGCGCAGGCGCAAGACGGAAAGAATGCATCATGAGCACGGAGGCTGAGGGTGAAGCCCGCGCCCGACAGGGCAGCATGTTGCGGACGGCGATGGGCGGAACCATCGGCAAGGCTCTGGCCGATCCGTGCGTACTTGAGATCATGGTCAACCCGGATGGTGTGCTCCGGCTTGACCTTCTGGGGGAGGGCCGGCGTGATACCGGCACCCGGCTTTCTGCCGCTGAGGCCGAACGCATCATACGGCTGATCGCCTCCCACATCAGAAGCGAGGCCCACGCCGGAAATCCCATCATCAGTGCCGAGTTGCCGAGTGGGGAGCGCTTTGAGGGGCTGCTTCCGCCCGTGGTCAGCGCGCCCTGCTTTGCCATTCGCAAGCCCGCGTCCAGACTTTACAGCCTGTCGGACTATGTCGCTGACGGCATTCTCAGCGCGGCCCATGCCGATCTTCTGGTCGAAGCCGTAGGTGCCCGACGCAACATTCTGGTCGCCGGAAGTACGAGTTCGGGCAAGACCACACTTGCCAACGCCCTGCTTGCCGAGATCGCCAAGACCGGCGAACGCGTGGTTCTCATCGAAGATACCCGCGAACTTCGCTGTGCCGCCACCGACTGCCTGTCCTTGCGCACCCGCGCCGGCCATGTCGATCTGGCGCGGCTGGTGCGTTCGACACTGCGTCTGCGTCCTGATCGTATCATCGTCGGTGAAGTCCGTGGTGACGAGGCGCTCGACATGCTGAAAGCCTGGAATACCGGCCATCCCGGTGGCATCGCCACAGTCCATGCCAATTCGGCGGCGGCCGCGCTTCTGCGTCTTGAGCAGCTGATCGAAGAGCGCGTCAGGCTGTCACCACGCGCCCTCATCGCCGAGGCCATCGATCTGGTCGTCTTCATTGAGGGCCGCGGACGGCAGCGACGGATAAAGACGGTTATCGAACTGACGGGGCTGGATGGTGATGGCGCCTACGCCTTTCGCCCCATTACCACTGACGCGTACGGAAGGAGAGCAAGTCATGGCATGGCGTAAGCTTTATGCAAGCGTGAGCTTCTGGCTGACGACACTGGCCGTCCTGATCTGGGCACCGCCCGCCCTGGCCGTGGGTACCAATATGCCCTGGGAACAACCTCTGCAGCAGATCCTCGATTCAGTGCAGGGGCCGGTGGCCAAGATCATCGCTGTGCTTGTGATCATCGTCACCGGCCTTACTCTTGCTTTTGGCGAAACCGCCGGCGGCTTTCGCCGCATGATCCAGATCGTCTTCGGCATTTCCATCGCCTTCGCGGCATCGAGCTTCTTTCTGACCTTCTTCTCGTTCGCCGGAGGCGCGCTGGTGTCATGAGCGCGGATGGCTTTGAAGTGGTCCTCCACCCCTCCTTGTGCGAACCGATCCTGCTCGGTGGCGCGCCGCGGGCGCTCGCCATTCTGAACGGCACCCTGGCGGCCGCGCTGGGGCTTGGCTTGCAGCAGTTCGTACCCGGCCTGGTGCTGTGGCTCTTTGGCCATTCCCTGGCTGTGGTCATGGCCCGCCGCGATCCTGATTTTGCCCCTGTTCTGCTGCGCCATCTGCGTCATCGGGACTTTCTGTCATGTTGAACCTCGGCGAATACCGTCCGCGCTGCGACCGACTTGCGGACTACCTGCCCTGGGCCTTCCTGATTGCGCGGGGCGTCGTCCTCAACAAGGACGGCAGCTTTCAGCGCAGCTTCGGTTTTCGTGGGCCTGACCTGGAAAGTGCTACCGAAGCTGAACTGGTCGCGGCCTGTGCACGGCTCAACAATGTGCTGCGCCGCTTTGGTTCCGGCTGGGCTCTGTTCTTCGAAGCGGAACGGTTTGCGGCGGCCGGCTATCCGCAATCGCACTTTCCCGATGTGGCTTCCGCGCTCATCGATGCCGAACGCCGGGCTGCCTTTACCGCGAATGCAACCTGCCCGGAAGGAGAGCATTTCGAGACGGCCTATACGCTCACGGTACTTTTTCTGCCGCCGGTTGATCCGGCGCGGCGCGCCGAACAAGCCTGGATCCGTCGGCCGGGCGCCGGGCAGGGGCGCGACTGGCGTCAGGAACTGGACGCTTTCGTCGCCCGTACCGATGAGCTCTTCGATCTGCTCTACGCCATCCTGCCGGAGATCGAACCTCTGGATGATGCCCGTACGCTCAGCTACCTGCATCGCACCATCTCGCCGCAACGCCACAACCTCGTGGTCCCCGAGACGCCTCTTTATCTTGATGCCCTGCTGGTCGATACGCCACTCAGCGGTGGCATCGAGCCCATGCTGGGCGAGGCCCATCTTCGGGTTCTGACCTTGCTCGGCTTTCCCAACCGCTCGCGGCCTGGCCTCCTCGATGGGCTCAATCATCTGGGCGTCGACTATCGTTGGATGAGCCGTTTTCTGCCCCTGAATAAGAGCGATGCCAACAAGGTGCTGCTGCGGCTGCGCCGGCAGTGGTTCAACAAACGCAAATCAGTCGCCGCACTCCTGCGTGAGGTTCTGCATAACGAACCCAGCGTGCTGATTGACAGTGACGCCGACAACAAGCTCGTCGATGCCGATCTGGCGCTGCAGGAACTGGGGGCCGATCAGGTTTCCTTTGGCTATCTCACCACCTCGATCGTGGTGATGGACAAGGATCCTGCCGCTGCGCGCGACAAGCTGCGCGCGATCGAGCAGGTGGTGCATGGTGCGGGCTTTACCGCCATCCGCGAAAGCCTCAATGCGGTCGATGCCTGGCTCGGATCACTGCCAGGACACGCCTATGCCAATGTGCGCCAGCCATTGGTGCATTCGCTCAATCTTGCCCATCTGGTACCGTTCTCGGCACTGTGGGCAGGCCCGCAAGGTGACGCCCATCTGCAAGGGCCGCCACTCTTCGTCGCCGAAACCAGCGGCTTTACCCCTTTCCGCTTTTCCACCCATGTCGGGGATGTCGGCCATCTGCTCATCGTCGGTCCCACAGGGGCTGGAAAATCGGTGCTGCTGGCCCTGATGGCGCTGCAGTTTCGCCGCTATGCCGGGGCGCAGGTCTACATCTTCGACAAGGGCAATTCGGCGCGGGCCGCGGTACTGGCGGCGGGTGGTTGCCATCACCGCCTGGCCGACGCGGACGGACTGTCGTTTCAGCCCCTGCGCCATATCGACCGCGCGGCGGAACTGAGCTGGGCCTTTGCCTGGCTGGGTGCTCTTCTCGAACAGGAACGCGTCCACCTCGATCCCGAACTCAAGGAGCGTTTGTGGTCCGCACTCTGCAGCCTCGCCTCGGCGCCCGCCGAGGAGCGGACGCTGACGGGGCTTGCCGTGCTGGTGCAGTCCCAGCTCCTCAAGGACGGCCTCATGCCCTATACCCTCGAGGGCCCTTACGGACGGCTCCTTGATGGCGCCGAGGACCGTCTTGCACTGGCCGATCTGCAATGTTTCGAGACCGAAGCCCTGATGGCGGAAGAGGGGGCGGTCAAGCCGGTCCTGAGTTACATCTTCCACCGTCTCGAAGCCCGCTTTGTTGATCGCCCGAGCCTTCTCATTCTCGATGAAGCCTGGCTCTTTCTCGACAATCCTCTTTTTGCCGCCCGCATTCGTGAATGGCTGAAGGTGCTGCGCAAAAAGAATGTCGCAGTCGTCTTTGCCACCCAGTCGCTGGCCGATATCCAGGCCAGTGCAATTGCTCCAGCCATTATCGAAAGCTGCCCGCAGCGCATCTTCTTGCCCAATGACCGCGCCCAGGAACCGCAGGCGCGCAGCGCCTATGAAAGCTTTGGCCTCAATACGCGGCAGATCGCGCTCATCGCCTATGCCGTGCCCAAGCGCCAGTATTACCTCCAGTCCCGACGTGGCAACCGCCTGTTCGAACTGGCCCTCGGGCCACTTGCGCAGGCGCTGTGCGGCGCCTCTGACGGTCTGAGCCAGAAACTCATCGACGGGCTCCTTAGCGAGGCCGGTGCGGCGGAGTTTGCCGCGCGCTTTCTCGCCGCCAAAGGTCTTGACTGGGCCGGGCCCCTGATCGCGAACTGGGAGCTCTCGTGATGCGTCAGAAACTTACCTGGGTGGGGCTTTGGAGCATTCTCTTTTGCACGCCAGTTGCGGCGCAAACCGCAGCCCCGGTGTTTGATGCGAGCAATTACAGCCAAAATCTTCTCATTGCCGCGCGCAGCCTCGTCCAGATCAACAATGAGGTACAGGCGCTGCAAAACCAGACCCAGATACTCGCCAACATGCAGCGCAATCTTGCCTCCGTGGGCGATGCAACGCTTGCGCCCCTCTTAAGCGACATTGGCGCACTCAACACGCTGCTGGCGTCGGCACAGGCGATCGCCTTTCGTGTCAGCGCCACCCAGGCCGCGCTCGCGGCCAGCTATCCGGACAGCTACACCGCCCCCGTGACCGCGACCGCCCTCGGTGCCGGGGCGCAGCAGCGCTGGGCTGATGCCATGGCGGCCTTCAAGGATGCACTTACCTTTCAGGCCCAGATCGTCGAAAACGTGCAGGCCGATGGCAGCGCTCTGCCCGCGCTCGAAAGCCAGGCGCAAAGCGCAACCGGCAATCTTGCCGCCAAAGAGGCCGGAAACCAGTTTCTTGCTCTGCTCGTCAAACAGCAGCTGCAGACCGAGGGGCTCCTTGCCGAAGAGGGACGCGCCACGGCCCTCAATGCAGCACGCAAGGCCGAAGACGAAGCGGCCGCAGCGGCAGATTTTACGCAGTTCATCGGTAGCGCCAATGCCTATACGCCGGACTGAACCGCGATGAGCGACTTCAACGTCATCGATCACTTCCTGGCGGTGTTCATCACCTATATCGACAGTGGCTTTGGCCTCTTGAACGGGGATGTGGCTCAGCTCTCCACGCTCCTCATCTCGCTGGACATCACCCTTGCGGCGCTGTTCTGGACCCTCGACGGCGAAGCCCAGATGCTCACCCGGCTGATCCGCAAAGTGCTCTATGTCGGCGCGTTTGCCTTCATCATCGGTCACTTCGAAAGCCTCTCAGCCCTTATCTATGCCTCCTTTGCCAGGCTCGGGCTTGATGCCACCAGCAATGGGCTTGCTGCCTCCGACCTCCTGCGTCCGGGCAAGATTGCCGGGGTTGGCTTCACCGCGGCCTGGCCGCTTCTGCTCGAAGCCGGCAAGCTCATGGGCTTTACCACCGTCTTCAACCACATCATCACCATCCTGGTGCTCATGGGCGCCTGGTTCATCGTCGTGCTCGCCTTCTTTGTGCTGTCGGTGCAGCTCTTCATCACCATCATCGAATTCAAGCTGACAACGCTCGCCGGCTTTGTCCTTGTTCCCTTCGCATTGTGGAACAAGACCGCCTTCCTGGCCGAACGGGTGCTCGGCAATGTGATCTCGAGCGGTGTCAAGGTCATGGTCCTGGCGGTCATCATCGCCATCGGCGCCAATTTCTTTGCCACCTTCACCACCGCCCTCAACGGCCATGATCCGGCGCTGGTCGATGCGATGAGCCTCGTGCTCGCTTCACTCGCCCTGCTCGGGATTGGCATTTACGGGCCGACGATTGCAGGTGCTCTGGTCACAGGCGGGCCTCAGCTTGGCGCCGGCGCTATGGTTGGAACCTTGGGTGCGGCGGCTGGGGCAGGGCTCTTTGCCGGTGGTGCCGCGATGGCAGGCGTGCGCGCCGCCGCGGCAACCAGCCAGGGCGCGATGCGTGCAGCAACCACGCTCGGTGGTGGCAGCGCCGGCGCAGGTAGCGCCCTTCCGGCTGGCGATCCTGGTGGTTTGGGTAGCGCCGCCTCGCCCGCAGGCGGCGCGCTGCACGGCGCGCCCCTGCCGGTCGCAGCCAAAGCACCAGCCTGGGCCATGCAGCTGCGTGGCCAGCAGCGCCGCCAGGCACAGCTTTCCGCCTTCAGTCAGGCGCTGCGTGGCGGCGATGCCGCGGCACAGGGAGCGGCGCCCGATCTTGGCTCAGGTGCGCCATGATCTTCCGTCGCCCTTTGGTGCGCTATGGCACCACGCCGGAGCCGGAGACAGCGTTTCAAAAGGCGGGCCAGCTCTGGGATGAGCGCATCGGCACGGCGCGCCAGCAGGCCCATAACTGGCGGCTGATCGCGTTTGGATCGGTTCTGGTATCGGTGCTGCTGGCGACCGGCCTGATCGTCCTCAGCGCTCAGAGCCAGGTGGTTCCCTTCGTCGTCGAAGTCGACCGTCGCGGGGGTGTGGTGCGGGTGGCCCCGGCGGTTCAGCACTATCACCCCAATGCGGCCCAGATCAGCTATTTCCTCGCCCGCTTCATTCGCGAGGTGCGCTCCCTGTCGAGCGATCCGGTGGTGGTCCGGCGCAACTGGCTCAACGCCTATGCCGCCGTGACGAGCCGCGGTGCGGCCCAGTTGTCGATCTATGCCAGGCGTCACAATCCCTTTGCCCATATCGGCGTGAACACGGTGTCGGTCGAGGTCAAGGATGTGGTGCGGATCTCTCGGGCTTCGTTTCAGGTGCGCTGGGTCGAGGACCACTACGCCCATGACAGCCTCATCGCCCGCACGCACTGGACGGCGGTGCTCTCGATCGTGCTGAGGCCGCCCAGAACCCTTGATGTGCTGCGCCAGAACCCGCTCGGGCTTTATGTCGATGATCTGCACTGGTCGCGCGATCTGGAACCGCAATCAGGCAGCGCAAGGAGCAAACCATGACGGGAAAATTCTGGGCCTTGGTGCTTTGTGCACCCCTTCTCAGTGCCTGCGCGGCCCAGTCGCAGCGCGCCATTGCCAGCCTGCCAGCGGCGCGCTTCCATCTGGCCGAGCGCCTGACCACAACCCCGCGCGCGCGGGCTTTGCCGGCGCCGGCAGCCCCGCGCGTCTTTGGCCCGGTGTTGAAACTGCGCCCGCACAGGGCGCTGCCGCCGCCCCGTGTCACGGTCGCCCGCGCCAACGCCAAGGCTCTTCTCTCACCGCAGAGCGCGTTCTTTCGCGAAGCCGAGGCGATCTATCCCTATGTGCCGGACGCCCTTTACCGGCTCTACGCTGCGCCCGACGAGGTCAGTGATATCGCGCTGGAGCCCGGTGAAACCGTGACCGCGATTTCGGCGGGTGACACCGTGCGCTGGACCATCGGCAAAACCACCAGCGGCAGCGGGCGCCACCAAGAGGTCCATATTCTCATCAAACCCTTCGCCGCCGGGCTTTCGACGGATCTTGTCATCCTGACCAGCCGGCATGTCTATCATCTGCTCCTCGCCAGCACCCGCCATCGCGCCATGCTCGCGCTGTCCTGGCGCTATCCCTCCGAACTTGTCCGTGCGCGGACGCGCACGCCCCTGTCCGTCGCTGCGCGCCCGCCGCGCCCTTTGTCCGGACTGAATTTCCGCTATGAGATCCGTGGCGCGCATACGGCATGGCGGCCGCAGCGGGTCTTCGATGACGGCCACAAGGTCTATATCGAGTTTTCCCGGCGCCTGGGCGACAGCGCGGCGCCGCCTTTGTTCGTGCTCGGCCGCAACAAGGATCCCCAGCTCGTCAATTACCGGGTTCAGGGCCGCTATTATATCGTCGACCATCTGTTTAAAGCCGCCGAGCTGCGTTTTGGCCGCGCACCGCAGCAGATGGTCGAGATCGTGCGTCGAGAGCCGCATGCGGCCCGTCGCAAGTCCCATGACAGCTGGTTCTAACCATGCCGGCAGAAGAGCAGAAACCCGATTCGCCCGAACTGCGCCTGCGGGCGACACCGCGTCCGGTCACCCGGCTCAAGGGTACGCTCGTGGTCTCGGTCGCAGGCCTCTTCGGCGCGTTGCTTCTCGTTCTCATGCTCAAGGGTGTTCCCCCGTTAGGGCGCAGGACCAAGTCTCAGGACGGGCCTGCGCCTGTGCATAAGGCCCAATTGCCATGGATGCTGGCCGATCTGCCCAGAAGCTATGCGCATATCCGCCACGCGCTCGCCAATCTCACTCCGTCTTTCACGCCCGCCCCAGCCTCCGTCACAGCAAACGCATCCGCGGCTCCCCTTTCGACGCCTGACCTCACCACCGCAACGCTGTCACCGCGGGCGCGCAAGAGAGCGCAAGAGGCCGCGCGCGCGGCCCGTGCCGGCGTCTTCTTTCCGCGCCTGGCTGCCGTCACATCAGCGAAGCCAGTGAGCGGGGAGCAGGAGAGGTCTCGCGTAATGTGGGCGCCCATGTCTGCCACGCGCTATGCGCTCGAGCCCGGCACCATCATTCCGGCCAGTCTCATCACCGGATTGAAATCGGATCTGTCCGGACCGGTGCTCGCCCAGATCACCGAAAACGTCTATGACAGCATCCGCGGCGCTCATCTTCTGCTGCCGCAGGGCGCCCGTCTCATCGGCAGCTATGACAACCACATCGCCTATGGTCAGTCACGGGTAGAGGTGGTCTTTTCCCGCATCATCCTGCCCAACGGCGTAAGCCTTGCGCTCGGTCATCTTCCCGCCAGTGATGAGGCAGGCTATGTCGGACTGACCGGCGGCGTCGATGATCACCTCTTCAGGCTGCTCAAGGGCGCCGGCGTATCGAGCCTGCTTGGCATTGCCGCCGAGCAGGGCCTTGGTCTGGGTAACAGTCTTCTGGCCCAGGCATTGCGCCAGTCGGTCATCTCCAGTGCCAATCAGGGTGGTCAGGAGCTGGTGCACAAATCGATCAACGTGGCTCCGACCATCACCGTACCGCCAGGCACGCCCCTCGCGATCGTAGTCCAGAAAACCCTGATGCTGCCGGCCTTTCATGGCTAGCTCCGGCGCGCGGCGCGATCGCGTCAGAGCTGCTGGCAATAGAAGCGTAAGCGGGGCCGCAATTTTTTGCGGACGTCAAAGCTCGCGCCAGAACCCAAGCCTCTTCTTGCCGCGCAAAACTAGATGAGCTCGGCCGGCAGGCGGAAACTCGCCAGATGGGTCAGGCCGAGACTGCCGATAAAGCAGGTGCGCCCATCGGCCCCACCAAAGGCGAGGCTGGTGGGAAGGCGCAAAGGGCCATTGACCTCGGCACACGCCACCAGGTGATCGACCTCGCCCGTTCGGGTTTCGATGCCACGGGCAAGGACCTCAAGAGCCGGCTCGTTGGCATCGCGATAAAGACGATGGACATCACCGCGCGTGTCGATCACGAGAATCCCGTTCTCGCTGATCATGGTCACCCAGATGTTGCCGTGGCGGTCAAAGCTGAAGCCATCCGGAAGGGCGCCGCGGCCCAGATTGTCGGGACCGACCGTCTCCTTGGGACCAAGAGTGCCGTCGGACCTGATGGCAAAGCGGACGAGGCGGGCGTAAAGGGTCTCGACGGCGTAAAGATGACGGCCATCCGGAGAGACCTTGACCTCATTGGTGAGGCCAAGTCCGTCGGCAACGATCTGGGGCGGCCTCTGGGCGCCATCGAGGCGCAGGATGTAGCCGTCCGGCTGCTCTTGGCGCAGTGCCTCTGACCAGTGGCTCTTGCGCGTCATCACCGAGACCCAGATGCGCTCAGGCCCATCGGCGCAGGCATAATTGACCGCACCCAGCCTTTTTCCATCATAGCTCTCCAGCAATGTATGGGTGCGCCCGTCGGGCAGGATGAGGTGGACGGCGCCATCGCCGATCCCGGCGACCACAAAACTGCCATCGGCTCTGCGGCTGAAACCATTGGGCTCGCCAATGCCATGGCCGAGAAGCTCGGGATTTCCATGTTCCCGCACGTGGGCAAGGCCGCCGCGCAGGTCCGAGGTCCAGATCCCGTCGCTCGTGATGACGACACATTCGGGACGCTCGAGCCCCTGACCATAGTGACCGAAATCTTCTGCCCTAAGCGAAAAGTCCCTCAGGCGCATCGACATCTCCCTTGAACAGCCTCTGCCATCCTGCCGGCTCAGGGACATTTGGGACTTGGTGGCGGCAACACCGGCGCAACAAGTCCCACATTCCAGTTCCAGGCTTCCGTCCCGCTGACATAGCGACGGCACACCACCTGCTCATTGAGGCGGTACATGCCGGGCAAAAGATGGGTTTTGACTTCGGGTGTGACACCAACATCAAGATAGTAGCCGCGCTGGCCAAAGGCTTTCCAATCCGGGGCGCCAGCGCCGCCCGTAGGGGTCCCGGTGCGCACAAAATTGGCCCAGTAATCGACCATCTGGCGCGACAGCTGCCGTTCCTTGCGGGTGTTGGGCACGCGTGGCCACAAGGGTGGGGTACTTTCCAGATTGCCAAAGACAAAGGGCAGTTCGCTCGCATGGAAGCCGTGCAGATGGGCGCGGTCTTCGCTCCGGTAGCCGTGATCGAAGAAATAAAGATAGGCAGGTTCGCCCACTTTGGTCTGAACGCGCACCATCTTTTCTGCCGTCCAGCCATAGAGCGCATCGCGGGTGGTGCGCAGAATGCTTTCTTCCATCGGCTTGGGCGGATAGAGCGTGAGGAAAGCGTCCGCAAGATCACCATAGTGGGCACGGATGATCCTGGTGTAGAGCGCAGCACTGGCTACAGGTTTGGGCGCAAGGATGCGCAAGGAACGGATCTCGCCGCTGTTAAAGCCGGCGAGGAGCGGGACTTTGGCGCTCTTGCCGCGAGCAAAGATGCGAACCGGCTGGGCCGGCAGAACCTGGCCATCGACCGTGCCCAGAGGCATGAAGCCCACCGCCGTCGCCACCGCGGTCAGGGTTGAGGCCTTCATCGCGCGCAAGGCAGCGATGTTGGGGGCGTGCAGTTTTTTGGCCAGCAGAACGCCGCTCGCTTCGGACGACATCATGCCATGGCGGTCATGGGTCAGATCGGGCGTTGACACCATGTAGGCACTTTCGGCGATCGCTTTGCTGAAAAGGCCACGGGCCTGCGGCGAGGCCATCAGATAGATGACGCTGAGCCCGCCTGCGGATTCTCCGGCAATGGTGACCTTGTTGGGATCACCGCCGAAGGCCGCGATGTTCCGGCGTACCCATTTGAGCGCCAGGATCTGATCGAGCAGACCGTAATTGCCGGATACGTGGCGGGGCGATGCTGCGCTCAGTTGGGGATGGGCGAGCCAGCCCAGAACGCCGAGACGGTAATTGATGGTGACGACAATGATGCCGTGACGGGCGAGGGTGGCGCCATCATAAAGAGGATCGCTGCTGGCGCCGCCGACAAAGGCGCCACCATAGATCCACACCATCACCGGCATCCCCTGTGCATGACGCGGCGCCCAGATATTCAGACTGAGACAGTTCTCGCTCATATGCATGGGCGCGCTGGTATAAACTCCGGCCGGTGCGATCGGTTGAAAGCAGGCCGGTCCGAAGTGATCGGCGTCAAAAACACCATGCCAGCGCGGCAAAGGGCGGGGCGCGCGCCAGCGCAAGGGGCCGACGGGCGGCACCGCATAATTGATGCCCTTAAAGACATTGAGCGTGGCATCGCGCACGCCCATCACTTTGCCGGCTGGCGCAGCGACGATGGGTCGGGCGAGGGTGTGGGCACGAAGCGGCGAGAAAAAGCCAAGAAGGCCGGCCGCGATGAGCGCGGAGGCAGGAAGACGTGCCATCAGATTTGTCCTTTCCTGGCAAAGAGACGTGATGCGCAGGGATATTTGGGCGCAGAGCGCGGGGCGGCGTTTTCTTGTGACACGGCCATCAGCGCACAACGCACGCGGGTTGGGGAGGCGCACCAAAGTTGCTGCCGCGCGCCTGAACGGACGCTGTTCGCTGCGAACACAAAGCCTCCCCCTCTCGATCCTCTGTCGTGATCGTTTGGTGGCCAACTATGGGGGTGGGCCGGGACCTCTGTCAACGCTCACTATAATATGAATGAATGAAATTTGAGAGCGGGCGCGGCCAAAGGGGTTTGTGCGCGCCAATAGGTGGCAAAGCCATACCGCGCCGCGGTGTTGGCCGGATGACAGGCGGTGCCGGGGATGCCTAAGCGCCAAAAAACGCCCGCATGCGGGCACCCACCTCTTCGGGCTCATCGCGCAGCAGCCAGTGGCTGCCACCGGCGATGATCTCCAGCCTGCCGTCATCGCAGAGCGCGATGCTCTTTGCGCCAAGCTGCGCCGTGCCATATTTGTCCCGCTCGCCCCACAGCATCAGCATGGGCGGACGCACGCGATAGGACGATGGCGGCGCGAGCGGCTCGCGCCAGAGCGCGCGATACCAGTTCACGGCGCCTCTCAGGGCACCTTTCTGGGCCCAGGCCACGCGATAGCGCGCGATATCCGCGTCAGGGAAGCTGCCAGGGGCAGCGCCGTCACACACGGCGTCGACCGCGAGCTTGAAATGGTTCCGGCGGATCGCCAGCTCCGGCAGCCATGGCAGCTGAAACACGCGCACGTAACGGCTCAGCCGCCGCTGCACGGGATCATGGCGCATCTGCCATTTCCACACGGCGGGATGGCCGGCACTGAGCGTAACCGCGCGGGCAACACGCTCGGGGTGGGTCTGTGCCACCCACCAGGTGACGATCGCCCCCCAATCGTGACCCGCAAGAAAGAGGCGCGGGGCACCAAAATAATCCGCAAGGCCGATGACATCGCCCGCCAGCTGGTCAAGACGATAGGCGCAGATCTGATGGGGCTTATCCGAAAGGTTGTAGCCGCGCTGATCGGGGACCACGACGTGATAGCCGGCCCCGGCAAGTGGGCCAATAAGATGGCGCCAGCCATACCAGAACTCGGGAAAGCCGTGCAGGAGGATCAGCAAGGGGCCGTCGTCGGGACCCGCTTCAGCCAGATGCAGATGCACACCATTGTGTGCCACGACACGCAGATTGGGCTCACCTTCGGCGCGCATCGCAGCTCCCTTCCACGCCTTCCCCCCGCCGGTTGGCGCATCTGGGCGTCCGAGCCTAACATCGTGCCGGTGGACACAGAAGTCTGGGTATCCTGGTGCCTGGCGCCGCCGTGGCGATCGGCGCGGTACCGCGTCTTTGATCCGCGGCCTGGCCTCTTCGGATACGCGGCTCAGCGTATGGGCGTCCCGGTAGGGCGCATGGAGCGTCCGGACTTGCTCATCTTTGCCTTTACCGCGCACCAAGATTGACAAGATGGCGCGCGTGCCGAATAGGCAAGGGCAGCCTAAGACGAAACGGGCGGACAGATCGGATGCTCCAGCCACGTAAAGAGGTCAGGTGATGACGCGTATGCCGAAGAGCCCCAAGCCCCAACGCGCCCCAAAGGTGACCAAAACCGCCCGGACCAAGGCCGAACAGCGCGCCGAAACCCTCGAGCGCATGCTCGATGCCGCCGAGCTCCTTTTCTCCAAGCACGGCCTCTATGGCGTGACCTTGCGCGATGTGGCCCATGAGGTCGGGGTCCACACCTCGCTCATGCACTACTACTTTGAAGACAAGCTCGCCCTCTTTCAGGCGGTGTTCGCACGGCGCGCCGCCATCACCAGCGACCGGCGGATGAAGGCTCTGGATGCCTATGAAGCCCAAAGCCGGGGCAAGCCCACGGTCGAGGGTGCCCTGCATGTCTTTCTCGATACCGATTTCGATCTTTACATCGCAGGCGGCGAAGGCTGGCGCAATTACGCCGCGTTCTGTGCCCAGCTCGCCAACACCCTCGAAGGCGCACCGCTCTTCGATCAGTATTTTGATCCGGTGGTGCTGCGCCTGATCGAGATCCTCAAGACGGCACTGCCCGATCTGCCCGAAGAGGATATCTTCTGGGGCTATCACTTCGTCACTGGTAGCCTGATGCATTCGCTGGCCCGCAGCGGGCGCATCGACCGCCTCTCCAAAGGTCTGTGCAAGTCGGGCGACTTTCCGGCGGTGCGCGCCCGCATGGCCGAGTTCATGGCTGCAGGCTTTCATGCCCTCGCAGCCCAGAAGAAGGCGGCCGCCGATGGGGGCAGGGGCCGGCGGCGCAAGGCCTGATCTGGATGACAGGGGGCTCCCCGCGTCAGGCTAAGGGGGCGAATCAGCTGTGACAAGAATGAGACCAAGGTCGCCTGCAACTGGCCAATAGGGCCAAGAAGAGCCGCTCTTGGCCTGAATTTGGGCGCCAAATCTGCCACGCCCGCCGGCAAAAGAGCCACTGGATCCGCCGGCTCTGGCGGCTGGAACCGCGCCTTATTTCCGGGTTTTGACAAATGAGGGTTGTTGCGGTTTTACAGGCTTTTTAACGCGCAAATTGCTGTCTTTTGAGCCGGTCCGGCGCTGCACCGCACCCGTGCCAGGCGCCGCCGAGGGGCAACCCCCGAGGCCTACGGCCGGACGATCCTAACCTCTTGGTAATCGCTTCGAGACTCGGGGGCTTGACATCCGCGGCAACAAGGCAGATCTGACGTTTTGTCGCAGCGTTTCTGGCTTGCTTCTTCGCGCGTGCGAGATCATCCACCATCGGGCGACGACCTTCGTTGGCACATGTGCCCGGGGGCCAGATTCCACCAAAACAACCGTCCTGGTGTGACATGTCCAGCTGGGCCTTCCGCGCAAATCGGGTCTTCGACCGCTTTTTCGTAAACCGTCAAGTCCGCGATGCCGAGATCGCCATCGGTAATGTCCTGCGATTTGGCGTCCTGGCCAGTCTCGCCGTTCTTCTGATCGGGATCGTTTATTTCTACAGCCTGCGGCTGCTTGGCGTGCTCCACCATCCGGTGTTTCCTGACACCCTGTCGGGCGTGATCAATGGGCTGATGCACGGAGACTCGGTCTCCATCATCATGCTCGGCCTGGTCATCCTCCTGGCTACACCCGTGCTGCGGGTTGCGGTCTCGATCATCGCCTTCGCCATTGAGGAAGATCGCACCTACGTCATCATTACCAGCGTCGTGCTGGCTATTCTCCTCTTCAGCATTTTCGGCGTCGGCGGTCTCATGGGCCAGCCGCAGCCAACGCTGGTGCAGGATGACAATCTCTTTTTCTTCTTCGCGGTTCTTGGCAGCTCGCTGTTCGCCGGATTCGTCGGCTCACTCGTAGGTCTGGGCGGCGGGGTTTTCATCGTTCCCATCCTCACCCTCATCTTCCACGTCGACTTCACAGCGGCGATCGGCGCCTCGATCGTCTCGGTCATTGCCACCTCCTCGGGCGCGGCAGCCGCCTACGTCAAGGACCGCATGACCAACCTCAGGGTGGGCATGTTCCTCGAAGTGGCCACCACCCTTGGCGCCATCTGCGGGGCGCTGCTGACCACCGTGCTCAATGCCTCCGTGCTGTTCGTCGTCTTTGGTGTCGTACTGCTGATCTCAGCGGCGCCCCTCATCATGCGCCTGGGCGAGGAACTGCCCGTCGGCGTCGTCAATCACAAATGGGCCGAGCCCTTGCATCTGCCCTCCAGCTACCCGGACTACCGTACCAAGCAGGACGTGTCCTACAACGTCGCCCATATCCGCTGGGGCTTCAGCATGATGTACGTTGCCGGGCTGGTATCAGGTCTTCTTGGCATCGGCAGCGGCACCTTCAAGGTTCTTGCCCTCGACACCGCGATGCGCCTGCCGATGAAGGTCTCGACCACCACCAGCAATTTCATGATCGGCGTCACCGCCGCCGCTTCGGCCGGCATCTTCTTCCAGCGCGGGGCCATCGATCCCGTCGTTGCCGCCCCGGTGGCCATCGGCGTTCTGGCCGGTGCGACCCTTGGCGCCAAATCAATCAGCCGCATCTCCAATGTCTGGCTGAAGAAGCTGTTCGTGCCGGTGATCGTGCTCGTCGCGCTCAACATGCTGGCCCGCGGCCTCGGCTGGTTCTAAGCCAGCTGACACCCTCAGCCCAGTTACGAGCTCATCAAGAGCGGCACGAAACTGTCCTGGATCAGGCGGCTTGACGTCCCTGGGATCAGCCAGTTGAGGATCTCGCCACGACGGAAGGCCCCCATGACAATGCCGTCAGACCCGGTCTTGCGGGCCTCATCCAGCAGCACGTCCGCAGTCCGGCGGCCCTCGCCATCAAGACGGCGATAGACGGCATGGGGGGCGATGGCGCCAAGCGCTTCGCGCGCGGTCTCAAGCCCGGCTTCTTCCTGGTTGACCGCTACGACCTCCACATGGCTGGCAGCCGAGAGGAAGGGGCTGAAGGCCGTCAAGGAACGGCGCAGCGGGGCAACATCCTCCCAGCCCACCAGTAGGCGGGCGCCGAAGGCGCCAGTCCATTGCGGCGGGATCATCACCACCGGATGGCCCGAGCGCAGCAACGCCGCACGCAGCACGTCCCGGTGCCCCAAAGGCTGGGTATGAGGCGAGGCCAGCACCACGAGCCGTGCCTTGCTCCGGTAGCGGCGCATCACATGCCACTCATCACCCTCGAAGAGATCAAAGGGAGCATCAATGCCGCGCGCATGCGCCCACTCCTTGACGATCTCGCGCAGCGATTGCGTCTGCTTCTGCTCGAACTCGCCAAGATGCTCTGCCTCATATTCAGAGAGCTGTTCCTGGGAGGGCAGCACAATCGATCCTGCCCCGATCTGCACATGCGCAAGGCGCAGGGGCAGGCCGAGCCGTTCCGCAACCGCGGCACCATTGTCCAGGCACTGCTTGGCGCCTTCGGTCGATGCAAGAAAGATGAGTACGTATTTTGGGTCCATGAGGGAAGCTTAGGACACGATCAGCAGCCGGGGCAAGTACCGCACGCAAGGGGGCGTGGTGCGCGGATGTTCTTGTCTCGGCGGCAAACAGATTTAGAGCCGCTCCAAAGAGGGGCTATGGTCAAGGGTAAGCGGACACATAGCAAATGCAGCGCAAGGATTTAGCGGGGAAGAACCGTGGTGGCCCGCAGTGCGGACACCCCCGGGCAAAGATTTGCCTTTTGTGAGCCATCATTCCGCTTCGGCAGGATAAAACAGGAACGACGTGGTGAGGCGCCACGTCAGAAGGCGGTGCAGGCGAGGCGCGGGGATCTGCGCCGCGTACGCGCAGGACCTGGGACGCGGACCCGCGACGGATTGCGCGACCCACTCAGGAAAGGCGCCTCAGATGCGGTTTGCGCGTGCGATGTCACCGAGATGACGGGCACTTGGCTTTATCGTTCGCTGGAAGCTTTTGAGGTCGACGGCGACGAGCCCGAAATGTTTGCTGTAGCCCGAGGTCCATTCAAAATTATCGAGCAGTGACCAGTAGAGGTAACTGTGCACGGCGATGCCGTCGTCGAGGCATTGCCGCAAGCTCGCCAGGGCGCTGTCGATAAAGGCGATGCGCTTGCGATCGTCATTGGTCGCAATTCCGTTTTCGGTGACATAGATCGGCTTACCGATCGCCTGGTGTGCCCAGCGGATCACCGCGCCCACTGCCTGCGGATAATACTCATAGCCGGCGTCGGTCATTTCGCTGCCAGGCGGTGGCGCGGTGATACCCGAAGCATCCACCAGAAAGCGTGTATAGGGCTGCACGCCGATGAAGTCGGCATGGGTCCTGGCGACAGTTATCCAGTCGCCATAGAGCTTTTCCTGATAGAGCGCCGCCAGCGAATTTGGTCCGACCGCCTGAATGGCCTGGGTGGTCAAGGTGAGGCCGACGGGCAGGGACGGGCGCGCGGCCTTGATCGCGGTATAGGCCTGGCGATGTGCCTCCTGCATCAGCGGGGTTGAGATGGCTGGATCGGCATAGGCCATGGTCGAGAACTTGGGTGAATCAGTGGCTTTGGCACAGGCCCTGATCATGGCTTTCGCCGCCGGCAGAAACTTCGCGTAACCGGGCATGATCTGGACGAGGAGCTGGATGTTGGCCTCGTTGAACGTTGTCGCCAGATGCATCAGGCCGCCGAGATGTTGCGCCGCCTGGCCGCAGAAGCGCGCAAAGATCTGAGGCGAATCGTCGACCTCGAAGCCGCCACGGGCGGCAAACCAGAGCGGCACGGTGAAATGATTGAAGGTCACCACCGGTTTCAGCCCGTGGCGCCGGCACGCCTCCAGCACGCGCGCATAGTGATCAAGTTCGGCGTTCGACCAGAAGCCTTCATTTGGTTCGATGCGGGCCCACTCAATACCAAAGCGATAGCAGTTGAAGCCCAGGGCGGCCGCAATGGCGAAATCCTCCTCATAGCGGTGGTAGGAATCACATGCGTCCCCTGAGCGCGCGACGAACAGGGTCGGCTTTATGTTTTCCTGGAGCCACGCATCGGCGTTGATGTTGTTGCCTTCGCTTTGATAGGCCGAGATCGCCGTTCCCCACAGAAAATCGGGCGGTGCAGCCACCGTCTGGGCCTGCTGCGGGCGTGGCGTGGCGCCAGACGCAGGGGGCGCGGCAAGGCTGGCGGCGCCAAGGGCGGCACCGGCGATGACATTGCGGCGTGAGACGCCCAAGCTGTCCTTTGGCGGTGTCACGGTCAGCTCTCCTCTTCAGCCAGATGGCGGTGTGGCGGCACTGGCCCGGGTAAGGTTGAGGGTCTGGCCTCGCGTACCGCACCTCCGGCCGTCAGGAGCGGTTACACGCTGACCTGTCTGTCATTGCGCCATGCTGCCCCGATTGGGGCTTTGTGTGCGCAGACCTGCTCTTGCCTCAGAGCCTGACAATTTTGGGTCGCCCAGCGTTCCCGTGTCCGAGCTCGCCCCATCGGCCCAGCCCGGTGCGCGCCCACCGGCTTGCACCGGACCCAGCTTGCGAGGAAGTCGTGTGCCTGTCAAATTCATTATTACACGAATGAAGTTATGATCGGGACGGAGGCATGGAAAGTCGCATTTCGTGCCCCCCGTTAATCGTCCGCCTGACTGAACAAGGTTACCTCCCGGATCGCGCATGGGCGCTCCAGCGACCCGCGTTAATGGCCAGTCCTTAAACGAGGGATCAGTTGTCGAAAGTTCATTCAGTCCGTTGCATCCCAACCGTGTAATTTTCCTGCTAGTCGCCAAGGGTGACGGTGTCCTCAATGGCGCTCCAACTTACGACGGGACGCTGCGGATTGTGTGACTTGGGAACAATAATAGAGCTGCATGACGAGCAGCTTCCGACTGGCACAAAATAATCGGCACTCACTACCAATTTGTTGCGCCGGCCTGTGACTTCGAAGCCGCACCTCAAGCGTCCACAGGCCTACTTTATGAATGCGCAGAAGCGAGCGAGCCCGCTACTTTTGTGGGCTCTGCTATCTATTGGACGCGAAGTGGTAAGGCACGGTGCCGGGAAGCAACCTGCTTTCGGCCTGTGTCGCTGTCCTGGTGCACAAATCTGAGTTCCTAGTTCGTCGCAGGGTTGCACATCCATTAATCCAACTCGAAACCCCGGTACTCGCTTTTGCATACCCTCATGTGGTCAATGCGGGATGGCATTCCAGCGCCTATGTCTTCATGGATCGATAAAATTCCGCACTGCACAATAATTGCGGCCCTTATCGCGCCATGGGCGGTCGCAATATTTGCGCCACGCATGGCAGGCGTTCAATCAGGCAGAAAGCAAAATTCGCCATCGCGATCAAAGATGGCGGCGCGATATTCTAAGCACGAGGCACCAGCAGTCCCATGAGCCCGCACCCAACATTGTTGGTGTAGTTAGAGCATGCATTAGATAGATCGCAATCAGGTCAGGCGAATACCATTGTGAACCATTCGAAAGCCCATATTTGCAGGGCTGCGTGGCCTTCGGTAGCGGCCGGCTCGTGGGGTTAGCCGCATCGGCACGGTCACGCTCGCCGCGCACTTGGAGGCGGGGCTCCCCCCGTTCTTTGCAGGGCTCCGACTTTTTCAAATCGGCTCCGCTAAAATCGGCAAGGTATCACTTGCTTGACGAAAACAAATAATATAGCTTGACCAAAATAGCGTTTAGTGCCGGGGCGGTTAATCGCTGCTGACAGCTAATAAAAAAGTCGAAAATTGGGACCACGCCAACGGTGGTCACAGGGGGAAATCCATGACCGGAACGCACAAAAATCCTGTACTCGGGGTTCTGCTGGCTACAGTCAGTGTTGGTGCCATTTCGCTAGGACAACCGGCGTTTGCGGCTGTCACCACCGGAAGCGCCACCAATGCCAAAAGCGGGGCCCTGGCCATAGAACAAGTCGTCGTTACTGCCGAACGTCGTACCCAGCTGCTGTCCCGAGTTCCGATTGCAGACACGGCATTCACTGCAAGCCAGCTTCAGCAACGTTCAATAACGAACCAAAATCAACTGCAGTCGCTGGTTCCAGGCTTGACCATGATCACCACGGACAGCTCGAACGAATTTGATTATGCGATCCGTGGCCAAACTCTGCAGGCATTTTCAGGGTCACCTCCGGGTGTCCTGGCTTACATGAATGATGTCCCTCTGTCGCCGCACAATGAGACCTCAGGTCCTCTGTACGACTTGGCTGGGATCGAAGTCTTGAAGGGACCGCAAGGCACTCTGTTTGGCCGCAACGCCACGGGAGGCGCCATACTCTATAAAACGGCTCAGCCGACTAATACCTACGGCGGCTATGTTAATGTGAGTGGCGGAAGCTACAACATGGCCTCCGTCCAGGGTGCAGTGAACATACCGGTTCTCCCGGGGTTGCTGGACCTGCGCATCGCCGGTGCGTTTCAACGCCAAGACGGTTACGTCAAGAACGTTCTCAATAACACAACATTGGGCAACATCGACAATAAGTCGATCAGAGTGACTGCAAAACTTACGCCCTCCAACGCACTGACAAGCACCTTTTTGTTCCAGTACGATCAAGACGGCGGAACTGAGGGAATCCCTCAAATATTCTCGTCGTACGTGCCCGGGCAGACGAATAATGGATATCCTTTAACCGCCCTGGCCTACATTCTTACAGGTGGTGCGCAGGCCCATTACGCTGCTTTGGCAAAGCAGAATCCCTATCAGGAGTATCTTTTGTACACGGGGCCACACAAGGCCCGCGGCATGTTCATTCAGAACACCACCGCCTACGATCTTACGCCTAATATGAAGATCAAGAACATAGCTGGCTTTGTATATTCAAATGCCATCATATCAAATCAGCTTAATGCCTCACCTTATATTATCATGGCTGATCTCAATCCCGCTCACTGCTGTGATGGTTTGAATTACGTTCAGTCCGGGTGGTCCGAGGAATTGCAGCTTCTCGGGAACAGTAGCGACAACAAGCTGAAATATATTTTTGGTTTCTTTGCATCGTATAATGGTGAAAGAAATATATGGCCATTCGACTTCGCTGGGTTTGCCTACTATTGGCGGTACAAGACTACCGACTATTCGAAGGCCGTTTATACCCAGGAGACATATGACCTATCAGACCTGACAGGGATCCATGGTCTCAGCGTAACTGGCGGCTTCCGTTATACCTGGGAAGATTTGGGGGTGAACCAGCTTCCCGGTGGTATCAACTACAATCCGGCTTATCCGCTGGCTCAAAGCATGAGTGAAAGCGCACCAAGCTGGCAATTCGGCCTCAAAGAGCAGCTTACCCCGCAAACCATGCTTTATGTGGTAACCCGCGGAAGTTGGCGGGCTGGTGGGTATAACGACGGTAGTTCTGCCAACAATTCCAACGCGTTTGGAATGGAAACTACCCACGACGTTGAGGCAGGCGTCAAGTTTGCCGGCGAATTGATGGGACATCCTGTCCAAGCAACCGGTGATGCCTATAGCCAGTGGAACGACAACTATCAAACCACTCTTTATACTTACATCGGAGGAAACCCTGGGGTCACAACCGTCAACGTGAAAAACGCGTTGACCCAAGGTGTTGAATTGTCCGCCGACGGTAGCGTGAACTCGTGGCTGCTACTCGGTGGAAACGCGGCCTTCACGAGCGCCAATTTCACAAATCCCTACGCGACGGGCGGGGGGTACTCGGGTACGGTCACAAATTTTGCAGACTCACCGCACTTTTCCGCATCGTTTTATGCAATGGCGTATCTACCTGTTCCAGAAGCATGGGGTGATATGAGCCTGCGTGCTGACACGTACACAGTATCTAAGACGCCATTCTCCAACTTCGCGGGCAGCGTCATTCCAGAGAGTACACTGCCTGGCTACACGACGCTCAACCTGCGTTATCAGTGGGACAACATCTTTGGTTCAAACCTATCATTTGCGGCCTACGGAAAGAATGTACTGGATAAATTCCATTGGCTGGGTGGATTCCCTCTGGGCTTCCTCGATGGTACAAACACAGCTATTCCTGCGCCACCCGCGACATTCGGCGTCGAAGTAGGCTACAAATTCTAGTTCGGGATGCCGGGATTTGGGGTGTGATCGACTTTTACTTGAAAGGTGGCAACCGCGATCTACGTCTCGCTGATAATCCAATTGGGAACCAGGGCGGCAGCCAGAACTGTCTGTCCGCCTTGACTGCCTTCAGTCGAGCGATGCGAGAGTGTCGAAAACTGTCTTGGCACATCTGCTCTAACATCTCTCTCTGATTTTGCGCTGACGCTATGAGTGTTGATGAATCCGCGCTTCCTGCACTTTATGTTTCTGGGCAGGAGGTGACACCCGCGTCGGCTCATTCGGGGCTCGACTGCAGTAGGACGTTAATCCTGGACCTAAACGTGACACTGCGAAGGTAGGTGCAAGAAGGGGGCTGCCCAGTCTGCAGGGCCTATAATTCAATGTATGCAGTGGGGATACGGATTATCTTATTCGTGCAACGAGTGAAGTGGGTGTTGGTGTCCTAGAGGCAGGTTGTTTCGATCAAATATGACATCAGCGTTGCAAACGAGTAAAATTAGCTTTGAACAATGGCGATTTTACACAGTGCTTCAAGCAACGGTTGTGCGCACGGCGATACGCTTTTATCTGCTCTTGGAACGACGCTTTTGTGGGGAGCGGGCGGGTGGAGTGTGCTCCTCGGTAATCGCCTTCAAGATTGAGCGACGGTACTGCTTAAATGTAGCTGGAACGTCAATCGCTTCCGGGTTGACGAGCCATTGATAGATCGTTCCGAAGATGAAGGAACAGAACTGAACAGAAATTTGCGCCGGTATAATGTCGGGGCGAACGGAGCCCTCGGCGATACTCTCTTCTATCCAGCGCTGTACATCAGAGCGGTATACCATGTGATGATGAGCAAGCCGAATGCGCACTTCATTATGCGTACTTATGGACTCGTACCATAAAATATACATCGCCCTCATGTAAGTTGGCTGCGCAACGAGAAAGTGCTCAACGGCCTCTAGTGCTGCTAGGAATGCCTGCAACCCTGTTCGGTCGCCGACAAATCGTGCCAACTCTGACGCCCAGCGACGATTGAATTGAGCAACCAGATTCCCAAAGAGAACATCTTTGGAGCCAAAGCGTTGACTCGCAAGTCCACGACTGAAGCCAGCGCGTTCACCAATGTCCTTAAGGGTCGTATTGTGGGCCCCTAATTCACAAATCAAATGGGTGGCAACATCATACATCCGAGCATCAGAAAGCTCAGTTCGTTCAGCCTGAGTCATTCTTCGAGCTTTTGCCTTTTTTCCTTTTCCGGGTGCGATGGATCTTTTCCCGTTGCCGGAAACTAAAATCGAATTTTGCATGGTTTGAATGCCACTTGACGAATCAGCGTTAACAGGGGTGCGTTTGATTGAGTCATAATTTTATCGAATATTTTCTCCCTTTCAAAGGGATTGTGACACGATGCAGCAGTTCTCATTAGGACCTGAATGCGGTGATTGCCGAGGAACGTAAGTGTTGATTCGGGTTAGCTTTTATCTGCAGAGGGGACAGTTGGCGTAGGCGAGATGGAAGGCTTAGCGAAGGAGAGGCTGGGCTTTGTCGGCGATCTCTGCTGGTCAAGGGGCTAGCCTACTGACGTGAATTTCTGGCGGATCCAGCGTCAGAGCGGGCTGGAGATGTCGCAGAGCAAGAATATTCGGTGGGACTACATGCCCGACGCCACCAAATTCACTGGCCCAATATCGGCTCCCGATGATGTCAGTAATTCCCGAGAGCATTGACTATCTCTCTAATGTGCCTTCGCCCAATTTTGAGGAGCTTTATCAAGGGCGTCTTTGACATCGACACAATAAGTACCAACTGGCGCAATAGGTAATGCCTCCCCTTGCTCCGAGGATATCTAACACGAGCCTGGGTCTCAGGTGAACGCACTTGCCCTCGCGCGGGCAACGGCCTGCATCCAGCGATAGCGATGGTTACCTAGAAGGGCACTACAATTTTGGAGATCATGGGCATACCCATCGGACGCCTGGCGCCTTCATGCCCCATCGCCATGAGTGTCACCGGAAGCGGTCTATTCAATGAATGGCACGTCCACCGGAACGGGGGCGAGTTGTAAGCTTTCGCGCGGGTAACTGCTACGATGAGCCGGAAATTGTCTAATCGTGCTGACCAATCAAAGCGATGGTGGGCGTCCATCACGCGGTACGGCGTCGCAGAAGCGGGTGTATATCATGAACTGTGCTCAGCGTGCCGATTTGCTGCTATTCATAGCAGAAGGGCACACATAGATCGAAAAGAAAGTGCCGGAATAACATCTCGTCATGCGAGAGCGGAGAGATTGCACGCGTCAAAAGAGTATTAGCAACAGCAATGCGCTTGGTTTTGGGGCTCTATCCCCTTAGGCGTGCGAGCGTGTTATCCCTATAATTCTGGATGACGGTGTGAAGGTTAATCGACGATGGGCTTGCAAGCCACTGATAAACTAAGCCAAAGATGAATGCGCTGAACTCTACCGCAAAACTCTCGGGATCAACCGTCGCGTTTACCTCATCCTGGGCGATCGCTTGCGAGATCCAGCGTGCGGTGTCTCTCCGATAAGCAATGTGGTTGGCGGCGAGACGGCGCCGGACGATCGGGTAGCTTGTGATTGACTCAAACCACAGAATATACATTGCCTGCATTTGCGATGTTCGGTTTAGAAGAAAGAACTCGACCGCATCTAGCGCACCTGAAATCGCAGACAGACCATCATTGGTTCCTACAAACCGGCGTAATTCGGCGGCCCACTTTTCGTTGAAGTCTTTGACTAGATGGCCGAATAGAATTTCCTTCGAACCAAAGCGGTTGCTTGCCAGCCCACGACTGTAGCCCGCCTTCTCACCAACTTCCTTCAGAGTCGTGTTGTGGGTACCGTGCTCGACGATGAGAAATATCGCCGCCTCAAACATGCGGGCGTCCGAAAGAGCGGTGCGTTCGGCCTGTGTCAATCGCGGTCTCTCGGCTGCTGGTGACCGCGCGGTTGAGGGAGGCGTGCTCAAGTCCGATCTCCGGGGCTAAAGCCAGACTCTATTAAAACATTAAGATCCCCTCCGTCGAACTTTTGTCTTAGTTGCTTTTTGTCGATTTTGCCGACGCTGGTTCGTGGCAGGTTTTCGACGACCGCCCAATACTCGGGTATCATATATCGGGCGAACTTGCCGAGTAGTTGGGCTCTCAAAACTGCAGGTTCGGGGCGGGTGGTGTGGTCCAAAACCACCATGGCCAAGGGCCTTTCCTCCCAGCGCGGATCGGGTATTGGGATGACTGCGGCCTCGATCACGCCATTAAGTGCAGCAATGCCATTCTCCAGTTCGACGGATGAAATCCATTCACCTCCGGACTTGATCAAGTCCTTGGCACGGTCAGTAACCTGTACAAAGCCAAGCCGGTCGATCCGTCCGACATCACCCGTGCGCAGCCACCCGTCTGCCGTCAGTGGTGAGACATCTGGGGTTTCACGGAAGTAACCTCCTGAGACCCATGGCCCCTTTAACTGAAGATGCCCGGTGGTCTCGCCATCCTCAGGCAACGGTCGGTCGGCGTCGTCGACGATGCGCACGTGCATACCTGGCACTGGGCGGCCCGACTTTGCCCGCCACTGCAGGCTGTCTTCTCCCTGAGCACCGCGGGGGGGGAATGAAAGCACACACATCGGGCTGGTTTCCGTCATGCCCCAGCCTTGGACTACGTCGACGCCCCACGCTATCTTGACCCGCTCGATCAGTGTTGGCGAAACCGCCGATCCTCCGGACACGATGGTGCGGAAGCTACTAAGGTCGATGGGTGAGCGGGCGTGGACCTGAAGCAGGTCATTGAGGATCGTTGGCACCGCTGCCATCAGCGTCGGACGTTCGGCAGCGATGATACCGGCTAGATTATCCGGCTGTAGAAACCGGCCGGGCAGGATCATGTCGCTCCCGGCCAGCCAGCCGGAAAATGGCATACCCCAAGCGTTAGCGTGGAACATCGGTGGAACCATCAGGATGCGGTCACGGTTCGAGATGGCGAAGCAGTCGGCTGCCATAGAGGCCAGGCTGTGGAGGTATACTGACCGGTGGCTGTAGACGACGCCTTTGGGTAGGCCAGTTGTGCCCGATGTGTAGCAAACCGCCGCGGCATCCGTCTCGCGAAGTTGTGGGAATGTGCCTACCGGCTTGTGACCTGCTATTAGCGCCTCGTAGTTGTGAACACTCCCACTGAATCCGGAAATTGTATCGGGCGATGCGCCATTGACGATTATGTGCTCTACACCGGGCAATGCGGGAAGCACGCTTTGGAGTGCTTCGACCAAGGATGCGTCGACCAGGAGTATGCGGTCGTCGGCGTGGCCTATCACGAATTCGAGGTGGGATGCTGAAAGCCGTACATTGAGCGTGTGGAGCACGCAGCCCATTGCGGGAACGGCAAGATAAGCCTCAAGATGCGCCTGGGTGTTCCAGGAATAGGTACCGAGAACCTCTCCAGGCCGCAGGCCTAGGGCAGAAAGCGCGTTTGCCAGGCGCCGCGCGCGGTCGGCGACCTGCCTGTACGTAGTGGCAGCCGTCTTCGTACCGTCGAAAGTGATAATCCGACTGTCACCGAAGAGGCGCTCGCCGCGTTCAAAGATCATCTGCGTCGAGAGCGGATGACTCATCATAGTACTGTCCATCAGATGCCACCCCTCTCAATGATCGCCTCGGCCTCGTACAGCAGTGCCGGAACGTCTTGTTCCAACCCGCGTGCATAGGGGGTTTTCTCTTTGCCCTGGCAATACAGTATCCACGCGCCCTCAACGATCGCCGCCAGCCGCCAGGCCGCCAAAACCACGTAGTAGTCGATCTTTTTATGGTCGAACCCGGTCTCTTCGGACCAGGTATCTGCCAGCGCACGCGGCGTCATGACGTCCGGCCGGTTTGACAATCCTTGCACGAACGCGAAGCCGAGCTTCGCCGAAGGATCTCGGCGCCAGAAGAACAGGCAGAGTCCAAGGTCGATCAGCGGATCGCCCAGAGTCGCCATCTCCCAGTCAAGTATCGCGCGCAAATGTGGGCCATCGGTGGCCATCAGGCAGTTGTCAAGGTGGAAGTCACAATGAATGATGCTGGCTCGGTCCGGGGGAGGCAGGTTCTCAATTAGCCAGGCGCCGATCTGGTCGAGTAGCGGTAGATCGCGTACGCGCTCCCGCGCTCTCACATCCAGCCAGCGTTCGACCTGGCGCCGGACAAATCCCTCGGGACGCCCGAAGCGCTCGGGAAGCAACTCGTGGTAGTTAATCGCATGCACTTGTGCAAGGCCCCGGACCATCTCACGCCCGAGCGCATCGATGACCTCCGCCCGATCCGGCCAGGACACGGGAAGACTTTCCGAAATCGCAACACCCTCAACCCATTCGGTCACCGCAAATGGCTGACCGATCACGCCGGGATCGCCGCACCACGCCACAGGCCTTGGCACCGCTGCGTGGCCGTAAAGCGCCGAGATCGCCTGATATTCGCGTTCGATTCCTGCCGCGGCCTTGTCGGAAATGACATTAAACGGCGGATGTCGCAGCACCAACCGGCCTTGGCGCGTATCAATCAGCCTCGTGACATTCGAATTTCCGCCAGTTAGGACTGGTCCCAGTACTATATCCTCGTAACCTGCTGCATCGTGAAGCCATTGGGAGAAGCCCTCTGTGGCAGTCACAGGTTGCACATCAACCCCCCGTCGGTGAACACCACGGAGCCGGTCATATAGGTCGATCCCGCCACCCACCAGCATACATCCGCGATTTCTTCGGGCGTGCCCATGCGCTGCAGCGGAATGCGATTGACGATCGCCCGTCGTGCGCGCTCGGATATGGACGAGGTCATCTCGGTTAAGACGAAACCCGGAACCACCATGTTCACCAGTACTTGTCGCCGAGCAAGCTCTGCTGCGAGCACCTGTGTCAGGCCCGCTAGCCCTGCCTTGGATGCGCCATAACAGCTGTCACCCGGGAATCCCCGGAAGCCGACCACCGCGCCAATGTTCACAACTGCACCACCTGGTGGCATGAGCGGAAGCATCGCCCGGATGATGCGCATTGGTCCGGTGAGGTTGGTCGCCAGGGTTGCGTCCCAATCGCTGTCCGCGACACGATTGATGGTGCCACCGCGGTGGAGCCCGGCGTTGTTTACCAGCACGTCGAGACGGCCCCATTGCTCGCCTATCTGGTCCGCAAGCCGTGCGAGATCCTCACTGCTTGTGACATCAGCGGCAATGCCTATCGCATTCTCCCCCAACTTCGTCGCAACGCCCGAAACTTCTGCGCTACGACTGACGAGGCATACCCTGTCGCCTCGACTGCAGGCGAGAGCGGCGACCGCATGGCCGATGCCACGCGACGCACCTGTCACTAGCCAGTGGCGGACGCCCGTTCCGGATTCCGCGGGAACCTGTGCCATGTCGGTCAGCCTCTCCGCTCAGAATGTCTGTGCCATAGTCGAGTTGGTGTCACGACGATAGACTTTCTGCACGCCGTACAAGACCCGATAGCCGACGGCTTCTCCCGCCCGGACCAAAGGCGACATCCTAGGAGGAACGCATACGGAATTTCCCGTCATGCCCATACTAAACTCTCCATCTCTCACGCGCTGTTGTCGTGACCTCTTGAATGATTGGGCAATGCCGCGTCGGTGACCTGTCAGCGAGCAGCCGATAGGGGCGGGAAGGGCTAATGACCTAATCCTGACTTAAATGGTATCAAACTTGCTATACCCTAGCAAGTTATGTAGCTTGATGCCAAGCCTTCTCCTGCCGTTGATCGGAACGGATGGGGACGAACGGACTCATCTGGGGTGTCAGACGATTTATCGCACGGGAAGCTGGCAGATACAGTTTTTCGCTTGACAATGTTTATTGCTTGTTTCGAACTAGTAAATGTCGTCCGCAGATCGTGGCGGAATTTCTACAACCGGGAGAACATCTGTGGGCCAGCAAATGGCGGGAAAAGCTGACCCTAACTCAAGGGGGCAAGCAGTTTTCGCACAGTGCGGGCTGCGCGGTGTGCGCGGGATAGTGCGGTCGCCCAGGTCAAAAGCGAGCACGAGGAAAGTTGCGCCCCAATTGATCCCGACATCGTCGCCAAAGTTGGTCGCAGTATCCTTAACCTGCGCTACGTCGCGGGCCATGAAAGCTGGATTGAGAACGGAACGCTCGCTGTTGCAAGCGAAGGTAGGCTTGTAATGCTTGTGAACACTGCTGGCGACTTTGGCTGTGGCGGCGAAGCGAGAAAAATCCAGCAGGGTTGGATGCAACTGGTCTTGAACAATCCGGCCCAAGAGGTTCCCGGGGATAAATCTGGTAACGCTGGCGCGGCTCAATGCAAAATAAAACTCTGCGATCATCGGCATATTCGCCCTCTGTTGACTGTTCGGCAGCCTCGAGGAATGCGGCTAGCACTTGTCCAGGTCTTCGATTTTGATGGGCAGGGACGGCGATCAGCCAGGTATGGCCCCCGCTCCTCTATCTCTAACGCGCTAAAATGGCCATGGACAGTGGTTGGCACGCCGGCTGGGCAACGCCACGGAGCATTCAACCGATGAGCTGGAATTTTTCCACTGAACCTGAGTTTGAAGAAAAACTAGAATGGATGCGGGACTTCGTTGCGCGCGAGATCGAGCCGATGGACCTGGTGTTCCGCAAGCCGGGCGATCCGTTTGACCCGCGCTCGCCGGCTCGTAAGGCGATGGCGCCACTGAAGGAAGTGGTGAAGGCGAGGGGATTGTGGGCCTGTCACCTTGGACCCGAACTCGGCGGACAGGGATATGGCCAGCTTCATCTCGGGCTGATGAACGAGATACTCGGCCGCAGCCGGTTCGCTCCTACAGTATTCGGGACGCAGGCCCCTGATACTGGTAATGCCGAGGTTCTCGCCCGCTTCGGTACTCTCGAACAGAAAGCCCGATACCTTAAGCCGCTGCTCGATGGAGAGATCGTTTCATGTTTCTCCATGACTGAGCCGCAGGCCGGGGCGGATCCAGGCGAGTTCTCCTGCACTGCCCAGCTCGATGGCGGCGAATGGGTGATCGAGGGTGAGAAGTGGTTTGCAAGCCACGCAGACATGGCTGAATTCCTGATTGTCATGTGCATCACCAACCCTGAGGTCGCAGTCCATGCCGGTTCGACCACGATCATCGTGCCGCGCAATGCGCCCGGTCTTGAAATTATCCGAAACACCGCGGTCGGACCGAAAGACGAGATTGGCAGCGGCGTCCACGGCTATCTGCGGTTCAACGCCTGTCGTGTGCCGCGTGCCAATGCGCTAGGCGAGGTAGGCGAAGGATTTAAAGTCGCACAATCGCGTCTCGGTGGGGGTCGCATCCACCACGCTATGCGTACTGTTGGCATGCTCAACAAGGCGATGGAGATGATGTGCGAACGGGCGGTCTCGCGGGTGACCAAGGGCGAGCGGCTAGCTGACAAGCAGATGGTTCAGGAACGCATCGCCGACAGCTATACTCAGATCACGCAGTTCCGCCTACACGTGCTATACGCCGCGTGGCTGATGGACCAGGACAAGGGTTACACCCACCGCGTCCGCCGAGAGATTTCCGCGATCAAGGCCGCAATGCCCGGCGTGCTCAAGGACGTCATCTATCGCGCGCTCCATCTTCACGGTTCACTCGGTATGTCGAACGAAACGCCACTAATGGATATGTGGCAATATGTTCCAGAAATGGGAATCGTTGATGGCCCGACCGAGGTACACAAAGTGTCCGTCGCCAGGGACATCCTTCGGCACGTTGCGCCCGCCACTGGCAAGTGGCCGAGTTACTTTGTTCCCGACCGGCGCGCCGCCGCGCAAAAGAAGTTTGCGGCCTATCTTGGCGAGGAGATAATGCGATGAGCCTCTCTCTCGAGCAGCGAATTGATGCAGTTGAAACCCGGCTGGCGCTAGTTGATCTGACTAGCGATTACTGCCACGGCTTTGATAAGCACGATCTCGCCCGCTTCATGGCAATTTGGTGGGAGGACGCAGTCTGGGAAATTGGGCCTCCGTTCGGAAATTTTGAAGGCCACGTTGGGATCGCCCATGCGGTTGTTGATATCCTCTGGCCGGCCTGGGCGATGTCCACGCATTTCACTACCAACCTACGTATCACGCCTGATGGCAACGATTCCGCGCACGGTGTGTGCGACGTCTATTGTATTGGCAATACGAGCGATGGGCAGGCACAAACGGTTGCTGCGACTTACTTTGACAACTTCACACGGCGCGATGGCATGTGGAAGATCGCGCTACGCCGGGTGAAAATGCAGCATTTCAGTCCACTTAACGGGATAACGCTCGCAGCGCCGCAATAACGGGCTGCCGAAAGGGAGAAAGATGATGGCCCGGTTTGACGTCGGCGATGGCCGGTCGGTTTACTACGAGCATCATCGTGGCACGCGCACACCTGTCGTCCTCATTCACGGATGGGCTATGTCTGGCAGGATCTGGGCGGGAACCGTCGAGGCGCTCAAGGCTGAGGGCCATACAGTGCTGGTAATCGACCAACGCGGTTGCGGCCAGTCCGATCGCGATTTCGATGATATGTCGATCCAAGCATTGGCGCGGGACGTTTGCCAGATCGTTGGGCGCGAGACATCCAAGCCGGTCGTCCTTAACGGCTGGTCGCTCGGTGGCGCCGTCGCAGTGGAGGCCGCGCGCATGCTGGGTAGCATGGCGGCAGGCGTGGTCCTGACTTGCGGGGCATCACCACGATTCATTCGCTCAGACGACTTCCCCTATGGGGGCGAACCCGGCTCGCTCGATGCAACCGCTTCCGCCCTTGCAGCGGACCGCGCGGGCTTCTTCCGCGGTCTTGCCCAAGGCGTGTGCGCGCGCGAAGTCAGCCCCGCCACAATCGACTGGATGTGGAGCGCATTCATTGATAGCGGCCCGGACGTGCTCGCATCGTTGCGTAGTCTCGGCGAGATTGACCAGCGCGAGACGCTGGCGACGCTTGCCGTACCGCTGCTCTCAATCGTCGGCAGCAAGGATGCGATTCTTGACCCCCAGATCGGCCTGCTTGCGGCGCAAATGGCTAAGTCCGGCACCGCCGCGACTATGTCGGGATGTGGACATGCTCCGTTCATTGAAGACGCGCCCGCCTATCTGGCGACGCTTCGCGGCTTTCTTCACCGCCTCTGACGGTTGACCCTACACAAGGTAAGGCGATGACCCTGCTCGATCCCTTCTTTAGCCCGTTTAAGTGTAAGTCGCTCAAGCTAGCCAATCGCTTCATGATGGCGCCGATGTCGCGTTACTTTGCGCCAGGCGGCGTGCTCACCCTAGATTCCGCAAATTACTACCGTCGCCGTATCGAAGGTGGCGTTGGGGCGGTGATTACCGAGGCGGTTGCCATCGACAGGCCAGGCTCAGTCGCCGCCGATACCGTGCCACGCTTCTTTGGAAAGGAGGCGCTTGCCGCTTGGGACCGTGCCCGTGCCGGCATCCATTCCGCGGGCGGGGCTATTATTCCTCAGTTGTGGCACGTCGGTGGGTGCACAGACTTCAACTTTCCTGATTCTCCGCATGATCCGCTCGAAAGTCCATCTGGTCTCGTTGGACCAGGGATTGAGGGTGGTCGGGTCATGACTGCGCAGGACGTTGAGGGGGTTATTGCGTCATTCGTACGCGGTGCACTCGATGCACAGCGGCTGGGCTTTGATGCCGTCGAGCTTCACGGCGCCCATGGCTATCTGTTTGATCAGTTTTTTTGGGATGTTACCAACCGACGCGAAGACCAATACGGCGGCCCTGACATCGCTACGCGTGTGCGCTTCGCTGCGGACACGGTTGCCGCGATCCGTGCCGCCACTGGTCCAGATTTCGCGATCATCTTCCGTTTCTCACAGTGGAAGACCTATCTCTACGAAGCGAAGATTGCGACGACGCCGGTGGAACTGGAAAGCTGGCTCACTCCGCTTGCCGATGCTGGGGTCGACATCTTCCACTGTTCCGAGCGCCGTTTCTGGGAGTCTGCATTTCCGCAGGAAGATGATCGCAACCTTGCCGGATGGGCAAAGCACGTTACCGGAAAGCCCACGATCACTGTCGGCTCCGTCGGCCTCGATCGGGACCTGATGCAGGACTTCGTCGAAGGGCAGTCCGTGCCAACGCTTAAGTCGCTCGACGAGCTAGCCCGCCGGTTTGAGCGAGGTGACTTCGATCTTGTTGCGCTTGGTCGCGTCCTGCTTGCCGATCCAAACTGGCTCGTAAAGGTCCGTAGCGGCGCGGTCGATCAGCTCAAGCCCTATTCGCGGGAGTGCATGAACACCCTTTACTGAGGCCGTTTGGAGCGAGGATGCTTCCGGACCCGATTGAGATCGAATGCAACAAAGTAAGTCAACTGCGCCATTGGCCAGACTTGCGAGGAAAGGACAAGCGATGAACGCCACGGACACCAGAGCCGCGAAGGCACAAGCAGTGTCGGGAGAGGTTGATTTCGATGCCATCGGCATCGGTGCGGGGTTCGCAGGGATCGCGCTGATCCATTATCTGCGGGAGGCGGGACTTTCCGTCCGCATCTTCGACCGCGCTGCCGAAGTCGGAGGGACATGGGCTTGGAACTGCTATCCTGGTGCTGCTACCGACAGTGAGAGCTATTACTATTGCCTGGCCTTCTCAAAGGAAATTCTGCAGGAATGGTCGTGGACCAAGCGTTATCCAGGGCGGGAGGAAACCCAGAAATATCTCCAGTTCGTCGCCGATAAGTGCCACATGTGGCCACATATCCAGCTGAACACCGAAATTGTCGAGGCGCGCTATCTTGAGGATCGTGGGATCTGGCAGGTCACCACCGCAACCGGGGAAATTTTCACCTGCAAATACTTTATCAGCGGTATGGGCATGATCTCCGAGCCCCTGATCCCGCGCATCCCAGGAATGGAGCGCTTCAAAGGTCCACTGTTCCACTCCTCGCGCTGGCCGCACGAAGGGTTGGACTATGCCAGTAAGCGGGTGGGTATTATCGGCGCTGGAGCGACAACGGTCCAGATGGTTCCAGTGCTGGCGCAAACTGCAGCAAGCGTCACTGTATTCCAGCGCACGCCGAACTACATCCTGCCTGCAATGCAGCGTGATATGACCCCGGAGTGGGAAAGGGAGATCAAGCAGAACTATGAAGCGATAATCGCAAAGTGCCGCAACCATGTGTTCGGCATGGCCTTTGACAGTCCTGTCGGCCGCAATGCGCTCGATACGCCACCCAAAGAGCGGCAGCGTATCTTTGAAGAGAATTGGACCGGCAGCTTTCGCTGGGTATTTGAGACCTTTGATGACCTGCTCGCCAGCCCGGAGGCGAACCGTATGGCTGCGGACTTTATCGGTGCGAAGATGAGGGAACGTGTGCGCGATCCGCACGTCGCCGATTTGCTCACGCCAACATTCGACGATTACCCGCTCTTTGCCAAGCGTCCGCCACTCGATCATGGTTACCTCGAAGCGTTTAACGAGGAACATGTCCACCTCGTCGACATCAAGAATGATCAGCCGTTAGTCGAGATCACTGAGACGGGCATACGCACGACGAAGGGGCACTATGAGTTCGACATCATCGTGCTAGCTACCGGCTTCAAGGCCTACACCGGAGCGCTTGAAGCCTTTCCAATCCGAGGGGAAGGCGGCCAGACGCTCGCACAGAAATGGAAGACGCTGTCGGAATGCATCATGGGCGTGTGTACTTCCGGGTTTCCCAACATGTTCATGGTTACTGGCCCGCAAGCGCCCTTCGCCAATCTGCCCACGTCGATTGAACAGAACGTCATCTGGATCACACGCTGCATCACGAAGATGGAGCGTGAGGGCCTGGATTTGTGCCGGCCGCGCCGTGAGGCCGAAGAAGCCTGGACGGCGCAGACTGCGGACATTCACAGGCAGACGCTCATGGCTGAAGGCTACAAGGTCAATTCGTGGATGATGGGTGCCAACCGGGAGGACAAGCCGCCACGCGTATTGATTTATTTCGGTGGGGCAAACTTCTACTATGACGCGCTCGATGCATCAGCGCAGAAGGGCTTCCCAGAGTTATCATTCGAGAAGCGATCCTAAGCCCAGCTTTATAGCCGGGGAGTGGAGCAGCGCTCGCTAGCCATGACGTTGCGCGGGCTTGGCCTGGTTCGGATATCCGACACCCCCGGCACAGGCTCACGGCTCTCAGGTGAAGCGGTCGCAGATCCTTTGAGCGCGGTTTGTTAACATATTGAATCTGATAGCTATTCAGGAATATTGGGCTTTCGGAGCCCGCACCTGTTTGAGCCCGGATGTCATCACCGTGTCGGGCGAAGCCCCTCCTGCGTCCGGATACGATCTTTCGAAGAGAGCTTTTGACCCTTCCTGAAGATTGCGGTCAAATCTGATTTGCCGTGATGAGCTGACGCCGTGACCCTCAATTTTCGCTTCGACAATAGCTACGCCCGTCTGCCAGGGGAGTTTTATGTACGCCAGGCGCCAGGCTCGGTGTCGGCTCCGAGCCTCATCGCGCTCAACCGCCCGCTGGCCAGCCTCCTCCATCTTGATGGCGAGGCGCTCGCCTCCGCGGATGGTATCGCTGCCCTCTGCGGCAATATTCTGCCCTCAGGCGCCGAGCCTCTCGCCATGGCCTATGCCGGACACCAGTTTGGCCATTTTGTGCCACAGCTCGGTGATGGCAGGGCGCTGCTCCTCGGCGAAATCATCGGCCGTGATGGCATCAGGCGCGACCTCCATCTGAAAGGGGCGGGGCCTACTCCGTTTTCGCGCCAGGGTGACGGGCGGGCAGCGCTCGGTCCGGTCCTGCGCGAATACCTCCTCAGCGAGGCGATGGCGGCCTTGGGCGTACCAACCACACGGGGGCTGGCCGCGCTTACGAGCGGCGACGAGATCTGGCGCGACGGACCGGTCAAGGGTGCCCTCCTCGTCCGTGTCGCCCAAAGCCATGTGCGCATCGGTACCTTTCAGTATTTTGCGGCCCGCGCCGATCAGGCCGCCGTGTCTCTGCTTGCCGATCATGTCATCGCCCGCAACTATCCAGAGCTTGCCGCCGAGAAAAATCCCTATCTGGGCCTTCTCAACGCGGTGATCCGCCGTCAAGGCGAACTCGTTGCCAAATGGCTTCTTCTGGGTTTTGTGCACGGCGTCATGAACACCGATAATATGAGTGTCGCGGGGGAGACCATCGATTATGGCCCCTGCGCTTTCCTCGACAGCTACGATCCCTTCAAGGTCTTCAGCTCCATCGACAGTCACGGGCGCTATGCCTATGGTCGTCAGCCCCAGATCGCAGCCTGGAATCTCGCCCGACTGGCCGAGACCATGCTTTTTCTTCTTGGTCCGGATGAAGAGGCCCAGATGGCCGAAGCCAATGGCGCGCTCAGCAGCTTTACCACCATCTTTGCCTCTGCCTATCGAGCCGGCCTTTGCGCCAAGCTCGGACTTGATCCCTCCGAGGAGGCCGATGTGAGCCTGGCGCAGGATCTTTTGACCCGCATGGCCGAAGGCAAAGCTGATTTTACCCTCGTCTTTCGCTGTCTCTGTGAGGCTGCGGAAGATCATGCCTGTGACCGTCAGGTGCGGGCTCTCTTTGCCGAACCAGAGCTTTACGACGAGTGGGCGCAAAACTGGCACCACCGCTTTGACGCAGGCCAGAGGGGGGCGCGTCTTGCCCGCATGCGCACGGCCAATCCGCGCTACATCCCGCGCAACCATCGTATCGAAGAGGCCATCAAAGCCGCGCAGAAGGGCGATTTCAGCCCCTTTCAGACGCTCCTGCAGGTCCTTCAGACCCCCTATGACGAGCAGCCGGAGTTTGCCGAATTCGCGACCCCGCCGCGACCGGATGAAGAAGTCTGCCGCACCTTCTGCGGCACCTGAGCTGCCTCCTGCCGGTCCTTCCGGCAGCCCCCCGGGAACCTTTCGCGGCGGTGATGATTTCCCCAATGCATCCAGCTTTGGACGCGAGGCAAAAGGGGCTCCGACGCACCAATGAATCTGAACCTGAGCGGTGCGAAGCTCCGCGCCACCGACGACGATGACGCGCTTCTGGACCGCTTTGTCCAGGTGCGAGCGCGCACCGAAAGGCTTGCTGCGCCTCTCAGTGCCGAAGACCAGAGCCTTCAATCCATGCCCGATGCGAGCCCGACCAAATGGCATCGGGCCCACACCACCTGGTTTTTCGAGGAGTTTGTGCTGAAGGGCGTGGGCGGCTACCGCCCGTTTCATCCTCTTTTCGGCTTTCTCTTCAACTCCTACTACGAGGCCGTGGGGGCGCGTCATCCACGGCCACAGCGCGGCCTTCTGAGCCGGCCTGACGCCGCAGAGATCGCCACCTATCGCGCGCATGTCGATGAGGCGATGGAGCTGCGGCTGCGCGCCGGAGTGTTTGATGCCGAACGTCTCCTTCGCATTGATCTGGGACTGAACCACGAAGAGCAGCATCAGGAGCTGATGCTCTGCGATATCCTCCATGCCTTCGCGCAAAACCCGCTCTGTCCCGCCTATAACACCACCCCCAAGGCGTTGCCTCGAGCCCGTGTGGGCGCCTTGAACTTCCGCGATGTTGCAGGCGGCACGGTTGGCATCGGTCATGTGGGTAACGGCTTTGCCTTCGATAATGAAGGGCCGCATCATGAGGTCCAGCTCGGTGCATTTGCCATCGCTGAACGGCTCGTCACCAATCGGGAATGGCTCGCTTTCATGGCCGCGGGTGGCTACCGCGAGCCTCTGCTGTGGCTTGCCGATGGCTGGGCGATGGCCGCGGCCAACGCCTGGCAGGCGCCGCTTTACTGGCGCCGCCAAGACGATGCTTGGTACGAGATGACGCTCAATGGCCTTGCGGAGCTCGACCTCGATGCACCTGTTTGCCATGTCAGCTTTTACGAGGCTGATGCCTATGCACGCTGGTGTGGCCGACGCCTGCCGCGCGAAGCGGAGTGGGAACTTGTGGCCCGGACCTTAAGCCAGGATACCGGAAATTTCCTCGAGCAGGATTATCTGCGTCCAGTGCCCGCCCAGGGCCCGCAGTTTTTCGGCGATTGCTGGGAATGGACCCAAAGTCCCTATGTGCCCTATCCGGGCTTCGTCCCCGGAGCAGGTGCCATTGGCGAGTACAACGGCAAGTTCATGATCAATCAGATGGTGCTGCGCGGCGGCTCCTGCGCAACAGCGAAGGACCATATCCGCGCCAGCTACCGCAATTTTTTCTATCCCCACCAGCGCTGGCAGTTCATGGGCGTGCGCCTGGCTGCCGATTGCCCATCGCCCCGCATCAAGCCCGGCTCCGGCTTTCGGCACGATGTAATCGAAGGACTGGCCCAAGCGCAAAAGACACTGCCGAGCAAATACCTCTACGACGCGATGGGGGCGCATCTCTTCGAGCGTATCTGTGCGCTTGACGAATACTATCTCACACGCGCCGAGATGCGCTTGCTCGGACAACGCGTGGGGGAACTGGCAGCAGCGCTCGCGCCCGCTACAGCGCTCGTGGAATTTGGCAGCGGCTCAAGTACCAAAACCCGCCTGCTACTTGATGGGATCCCCGCCATCACCGCCTATGTGCCGATCGAGATCAATCGCGAATTGCTCCTCAATTGTGCCCGCGATCTCGGCGCCGCCTATCCTGGACTTGCCATCTATCCCGTGCCCGCAGATTTCACCCAGGACATTCAAGTACCCGAGGCCGTCCGAGGCTCTCCGCTGCTGGGATTTTTCCCCGGCTCTACCATTGGCAATCTCCTTGCCGCCGATGCGGTAGGCTTCCTCGCGAAGGCCCGCAAGAGTCTCGGTGCCCATGGCCAGCTTCTCATCGGTATCGACCTCGTCAAGGACCCCAAGCGCCTTAGGGCCGCCTATGACGATGCAAAGGGCATTACCGCGGCCTTCAACAAGAATCTCCTGGTCAGGATCAATCGTGAGCTCGCCGCAGATTTCGAGCTCGAGGCCTTTGCCCATGAAGCCCGCTGGAACGCTGACCGCGCGCGCATCGAAATGCATCTGGTCTCCAGGAGGTCGCAGATCGTCACCGTCGGCGGGCGGCACTTTTCGTTCGCAGCTGGCGAAACCATTCACACTGAGAACAGCCATAAATACACGCTCGCCGGCTTTGCCGAACTGGGTCAGGAGGCCGGCTGGAACGTGAAAAAATATTGGCAGGATGACGCTGGCTACGCGGTGCTGCTCCTCGCCTAGCTTAATTTTCGTTTTGGGCTCGGGGAAGCCGTCGCTTGGCTTCTTCCAGGGCGGCCATCACCCCGCCAATATCCGCCACATCGGCGCGGGCGCGCGCCTCGCTTTCCCAGGTGCGGAGAATTTCCAGGCGCTCCAGATGCCCAAGTCTGCGATCGCGCAGCACGTCAATGGGACGCGCATAGATGCGCATCGGATCACGCTTGGCTTCGGCAATGAATCTGGCGTGTTTCATGTGTGTGACGGGGACACTCCACCATGGAACGCCCCTCCGAACTACACGTTTGCAAAGCGGGTGTCAAAAGCAGAATGGAGCAGGCGTGCCTATCGTAGAAAGCGATGTTCCTGCGCGTCTTGATCGCCTGCCATGGGTCGCGTTTCATACCCAAATCGCCGTGGGACTGGGGGCAACCTGGATCCTTGACGGGCTTGAGGTCACGCTCGTCAGTTCACTCTCCGGAGCGCTCGAAAAGAGCTCGGGCCTTGGTCTGTCTGCGGCCCTCATCGGCTATGCGGCGAGCAGCTATATTGCCGGCGCGGTTCTTGGGGCTCTCGTTTTTGGCTGGCTTACGGATCTTTGGGGACGCAAGCGCCTCTTCACCATAACGCTTGGCATTTATCTTGTGGCCACGGTGCTGACCGGCCTGTCGTTCAATATTTGGTCCTTTGCCTTATTCCGCTTTGTCACCGGACTTGGCATCGGTGGCGAATATGCTGCGATCAATTCTGCGGTGCAGGAGTTCATTCCCGCCCGCAGACGCGGCCTCACCGATCTTGTGATCAATGGCAGTTACTGGCTGGGTGCAGCGCTGGGCGCAGTGGGCGCCGTTCTTGCCCTCAACCCGGCCCTGCTGCCGCCCGCCCTGGGCTGGCGCGCGGCCTTTGTCATCGGCGGGGTACTTGCGCTCGTCATCCTGCGCATCCGCCGTTTCCTTCCCGAAAGTCCGCGCTGGCTTTTGACCCATGGCCGCCTCGCCGAAGCCGAACGCATTGTCGACGCCATCGAAGACAGTGCTGGTGGACGGATTGGGGAGCGTGGTCCAGCCTTACCGAAAATCCGCTTGCGTGTGCCGCTGCGCCTGCGGCCGCTCGATGTGGCGCGCGGCCTTCTTGTGCGCTATCCGCAACGGGTCGTGCTCTGTCTGACGCTGATGGCCAGTCAGGCATTCTGCTACAACGCCATCTTTTTCACCTATGGCCTCATTCTCACCCAGTTCTATGGCGTCGCCGCCGGCAATATCGGCTGGTATCTGCTGCCCTTTGCCCTCGGCAATTTCGCCGGACCGCTTTTCCTCGGTCCTCTCTTTGACAGTATCGGACGCAAGCCTCTCATCAGCTTCTGCTATGGAGTGAGCGGCGTTCTGGTGATTGCAGTCGGCCTGCTCTTTGCCCACGATCTGCTCACCGCTCTCACCCAGACACTGGCCTGGAGTGTGATCTTCTTTTTTGCCTCGGCCGGGGCCAGCGCGGCCTATCTGACCGCAGGCGAGAGCTTTCCACTTGAAATCCGGGCCTTTGCCATTGCCCTCTTCTATGCCTTCGGCACGCTTATCGGTGGGGTGGCCGGACCCGCTCTCTTCGGCGTCCTGATCGCAAGGGGTGCCCGAAGCGACATCCTCAGCGGTTACATTTTGGGTGGGGTCCTGATGCTCTTGGCGGCTGCGGTCGAACTGCGCCTTGGTCTTGCGGCAGAACGGCGCCCGCTGGAGGCGGTCAGTGCGCCCTTGTCGCAGCTGGAGACTTAAGCGCAGCGTTGCGCGCCTCGCTCTCGCCTGTCTTGCGCGTCAGGGCCTTCAGAAAGCGCTGGCCCCAGCTGTTGATGTCATTGCCGAGCAGGATGGCAAAAAGTGCGCGCTGGCGGGCCACCCGTTCCTCGCGCGGCAGCGCCAGCGCCCGCGCAATGGCGCTGCCCACCGATTCAGGATCGTAGGGATTGACGATAAGCGCGGCGTCCAGCTCGGCCGCGGCCCCGGCAAAACGCGAGAGGATAAGAACGCCAGGATTGTCCGGATCCTGGGCGGCGACATATTCCTTGGCCACGAGATTCATGCCGTCGCGCAGTGGCGTGACCAGACCGACCCGGGCTGCGCGATATAGCCCGGCCAGGGCGTTGCGGCTGTAGGGCTGGTTGGTGTAGCGCACCGGGGACCAGGAGACATCGCCAAAGCTGGAATTGATGTGACCGGCCTTGGTGTCGATCTGGGTCTGCATCTCGGCATATTCGGGAATGTTCGAGCGGCTCTTGGGCGTGATCTGCAGATAGGTGACCTTGCCGCGCCACTCCGGATTGGTGGCAAGGAAATACTGATAGGCATCCAGACGCTGCGCGAGCCCCTTGGAATAGTCGAGGCGGTCGACGCCGATGACGATCTCGCCTGGAACGCTTTTGAGCACGCGCTTGAGAAAGTTGGATTCCTGCGCCCGCGTTGCCATGCGGGCAAATTCTTCGGTCTCGATGCCGACCGGAAAGACACCAATGCGCATCTTGCCAATGCCCGTGGTGCTGCGCGCAGCCCCTGGAATGCGCGCCGGAATGCCGATCTCGCTTGCCAGATAGCGGGCAAAATTGGCGCAGTCACCCTGGGTCTGGAAGCCGACCAGATCATAATCGCACAATGCCGGCAGCAGCCGGTCGTGATTGGGCATCGCGGTCAGGATCTCTGGTGGCGGGATCGGGATGTGCAGAAAAAAGCCAATGCGATTGTGATGGCCGCGCGCTCTGAGCGCCCGCGCCAGGGGAATGAGATGATAGTCGTGAACCCAGACGATATCACCGGGCTCCAGCACCTTGGTGATTTCATCGGCAAAGTGTTCATTGACGCGCAGATAGCCGCTGAGATCGCGCCGCGTGAACTCGGCAAGGTCGAGCCGATAATGCAGGATCGGCCACAAGACCTGGTTGGCAAAGCCGCTGTAATATTCCTTGTAATCCTCTTCGGACAGATCGCTGACGATGTAGGTCATCGTGCCGCGGGTAATCGTGCGGGTCTGACAGGCGTCCTGCGCTTTGATTTCGCCGCTCCAGCCCAGCCACACCGAGCTGTGGTTGGTGAGGGTGTTGCGTAGCGCAACTTCAAGGCCGCCGGCCTGAACTCCACGCTTGGGATCGGGAATCGCCACCCGATTGGAAATGATGAAAATGCGACCCATGGCGATCCTTCCTGGCACGGCTGTGCGGCGTGACTGAGCAAACTCCTGAACAGGCGATTCCTCAGTGAAGAAAATGTCGGAAAGTGGCAAGAGTTCCCGGCCAGATGGGGTGCGCGACAGCTGCGTTCCTCGCCAGCCCAGGCTCTGCGGTGTGGCCATGCGAGGACGCGCTCAGCATCGTGCTGCCGCAGGCGGCGGCACGTCCGCACGATAAGGCAGGACATGCCTGCGTGTGGCCGTCTTTGCTGTCCGCAAGCCCTCACAATCCCGTCAGCTGCGCCAGCCAATGGCGCACCTCTTCGGGCGTCGTGACCCGATAATCCGCGCCTTTCAGATCGCGTCCGACCGCAACGCCGATGCCGGCAAATTCTGGCAGCACGGCAAGGCAGTCTTCGTCGGTGTGGTCATCGCCAAAAAATACCGGTCTGCGCCCCTTAAAGGGGGGGTAGCGCAGCAGCCGGCGCACCGCATCTCCCTTGTTGACGCCTTGCGCGCGGATTTCGAGGATGGCCTTGCCCTTTAAGAGCTCAAAGCCCGGTGGCAGGTTCTGCATCCTCTTCTCAAGTTCCTGGATCAGCGCGGCCTCCAGGGTCTCATGGCCGCGATAGTGAAAGGCGAGCGAATAGTGCTTGTCCTCGATGCGCACAGCCTCGAACTGGTCTCCGAGGTGATCGAACCCTGCGCGCAAGGAAGCGGGCAGGAGCGGGGCTTCGAAAGCAAGTCTGTCGCTCTCGGGCTGGGCCCGTACTTGCGCCCCATGGGTGCCAGAAGCCGGCAGGCGCAACGGGGCAAAGAGGCTGTCGAGACTGGCCAGAGGGCGGCCGCTGACCAGCGCCGTGGCGCCACTGGAGCGGTCCCACAAAAGGTGCAGCGCCAGGCGTAGCTTTGTTGGCACCACGACCGCCTCGGGCGTGGGCGCAATATCGATCAGCGTGCCGTCCACATCAAACAGCAGGGCGTCGCGGGTCAGATCAAGGGTGGGAAATCCAGACTGCACGGTTCAGCTCCGATGGCTCTGGCGCCAGAGAAAGCCTCCGCCCTCGAGGCCGGCATCATTGGTCACCAGCGTGACATTGGCGGGTAGCTTGCAGCTGATCTTGTGCGCATTGCCACCGCCAATATAGAGCCGGTCATAGTTCAGCAGCGCCGAGAGGATGGCGATGACTTTTTCCACGTGCTTGTTCCAGGCTTTCTTGCCACTGCGCTTCAAGGCCTCCTTGCCGACATAGTCATTGTAGGTCTTGGACTTGTGCACCGGGTGATGGGCCAGCTCCATGTGCGGCATCAGCTCGCCATCGCGAAACAGGGCGGTGCCTGCGCCGGTACCGAGCGTCAGTACCAGCTCAAGACCGCTGCCGGATATCGCCGCCAGGCCCTGCATTTCGGCATCATTGATGAGGCGCGCCGGCCGGTGACCGAGTGCGTCACTGAGGGCACGGGCGAGCGGAAAATCATGCCAGACATCGGTGCCGTAATGGGGCGCCGTCAGCACCCGCCCGTCCCGCACCACCCCGGGAAAGCCGATGGCGATGCGGCCATACCCCTTGAGCGGGCGAACCAGCTCGACGAGGGCGCCAACGAGGATTGGCGGTGGGCAGGGATAGGGGGTGGCAATGCGCTGGCGCTCGCTCAGCATCTGGCCGTCGAGGCTGACCAGCGCCGCCTTAAGACCGGTGCCGCCAATGTCGATGGCCAGAACAGGTCGTGGGCTGGACTTGGCTTTTCGGTTCATGGCGTTGCCCCTGTTGCAGCAGTCCGGATGGCACGCGGTAATTCCAGCTGGCCGGACTTCGCCTTGCGTTCACGTGCCATCATCAGAGCGTAGGCTGAATTCACCAGCGCCACGTGGCTGAAGGCCTGCGGAAAATTGCCCAGCATGCGTTTGGCATGCGGATCATATTCTTCGGCGAGAAGGCCGACGTCATTACAGAGACGGATCAGGCGCTCAAACAGCCTCTCGCCGTCCTTTATCCGCCCCACAAGCAGGTAATTGTCGACGAGCCAGAAACTGCAGGCCAAAAACGCACCTTCACCCTTCGCCAGCCCGTCGACGCCGCTGTCGGTCCGATAACGCAGCACAAAGCCATCATAGAAAAGGCTCTCTTCGATGCGCTCTACCGTGCGCCTGATGCGCGGATCGCTCGGGGGCAGGAAGCCGACAAGCGCCAGCTGCAGGAGGCTCGCATCAACCGCATCGGTGGCATAGTGCTGAGTGAAATGACCGTCCTTCACGCCATGCGTACAGATGTCGGCGTGAATCTCGGCGGCGACATGGCGCCAGTGCTTACGCGTCGCAGCGCTGAAATTTCCGGTCTCCCCGCGTCCGGCGCGATCGAACGCCACCCACGCCATCGCCTTGGAGTGGACAAAATGCTGCGGATCACCGCGGATTTCCCAGATGCCCTCATCGGGTTTGCGCCAGATCGTCTCGAGATGGGCAAGATAGACCTCCTGCAGCGCATCGCGGCGCTGGGGCGAGGACAACCCACCGCGGCTCGCCTGGGTAAAGACATCGGCGAGTTCGCCATAGATGTCGAGCTGCCGCTGGTGCGCGGCGGCATTGCCCATGCGCACTGGCGCCGAGGCCTCATAGCCGCCAAGCCAGGGCACCGTCCATTCTTCGAGCCGTCGCTCTCCTGCGACCCCGTACATGATCTGCATCTGCTGGGGGCTGCCGGCGATGGCCCGCAGCAGCCAGTGCTGCCAGCGATCGGCTTCATCGCGATATCCGGCATTGAGAAAGGCCAGGAGCGTGAAGGCAGCATCGCGCAGCCAGCAATAGCGGTAGTCCCAGTTGCGGGCGCCACCGATCTGCTCGGGCAGGGAGGTGGTAAGCGCTGCAACGATGCCGCCCGTAGGCTGAAAGGATAGAGCCTTGAGCGTCATCAGTGAGCGTCGCACGAGATCGCCATGCTTGCCATCGATGGTGCAGCGTGAGGACCATTCGCGCCAATAGCCCTGGGTGGTGGTCAGCGTCTCGGTGATATCAAGTGGCGGTGGTGGCGGCAGGTGCGAGGCACAGTGGCTCAGCACGAACGGAACGACATCGCCTTCGCGCACCAGGAATTCCGCGCGCGAGCGCATGTCCGCGCCCTTCAGCGCAATCTTGCTGCGCAGACAGAGCTGATCGGGTCCGGCAACAAATAGCAGCGTCGTGTCATCGTGGCGGCTGACCCAGGGGACGGCAACGCCGTAATCGAAGCGTACGGCAAGATCGGTCTGCATGCGCAGCTTGCCTTTGAGGCCCTTGACGAGACGCACGATGCTGGTGTGGGAACTGTGGATGGGCATGAAGTCGATGACCTGGACCGTGCCCTCGGGGCCTTCGTGCGTGGTCTCCAGCACCATGCTGCCGGGATGGTAGCGTCGCGTGGTCCGTGCCCTCCCGCGCGGACCGATGAGCCAACGCCCGTTGTCGGGACCGCCCAGGAGACTGGCAAAACAGGCTGGTGCATCAAAGCGTGACGGGCAGAACCAGTCGATGGAACCGGTGCGGTCGATCAGGCAGCCCGTACGCAGATCGCCGATCATGGCGTAATCTTCAATTTTTCCTGCCATTATTCCTCTTGGGTTGGGGGTTGCCGGCACAGGGCCGATCCAAAAACCAGAACAGTTCGCCTTCACTGCGCACCGCGGCGGCGGGCAGGCCGGGATCGCCCTCGCGTACCTTCTGGACAATCCGCTGCTTGCTCGCCCCGGTGGCAACAAAGCTTACCGCCCGTGCCGAGGCGAGGACGGGATAGGTGAGGGTAAGGCGCAGCTGGGGCATGCCCGGACGGACCGCAGCAACCCAGCGTGCACGCTCGTGAAGAACCGCCGAGCCCGGCATCAAGGAGGCGGTGTGGCCATTGTCGCCGACGCCGAGAAGCACGACATCGAAGAGCGGATTGTGCGGATTGAGCTGCAGGCTGCCATAGTGTTTCTGCAGAAGCGCTTCATAGCTCTGCGCGCAGGCTTCGGGCGCGCCTTGGGTGGGCATGGGATGGATCTGTGCGGGCGGGATCGGCACCTGGCTGAGCCACAGCCTGTGCGCCTCGCCATAATTGCTGTCAGCCGCATCGTGGGGAACACAGCGTTCATCGCCCCAGAACACCTCAAAGCGCGACCAGTTGATACGCGCTTTCCAGCGGCCGCTGCCTAGAAGACGGTAGAGCGGCTGTGGCGTGGTGCCGCCGCACAGGGCGATACGAAAGCGCCCGTCGTGCAGCGCCAGCCGGGTGATAAGCCATTCGACATAAAGCCCGGCGAGCGCTTCGGGGTCGTCGGCGATGAGGGTGTCCGAAGGGTCTGTCGCACTGGAAACCATGCGCGCGCCCTAGCTGCGGGCCGGTGGCAGGATCGGGCGCCATTGCCGGCCATCGCGCTCCAGAAGCGCATCCGCGCTCTTGGGACCCTCGCTTCCTGCGGCATAATTGGGAAAGTCCGTCGCCTTCGTAGTGCTCCAGGCATCGAGGAGCGGCTGGACCACGGCCCAGGCCGCCTCGATCTGGTCGGCGCGCTGAAACAGCGTGCCATCCCCGATGAAGCAGTCATAGAGCAGCGTCTCATAGCCCACTGCCGGAGCCTGATTGAACCAGTCGGAATATTTGAAGTTCATTGACACGTCGTCGAGCACCAGGGAGGGTCCGGGACGTTTGGCATTGAAGTGCAGGCGGATGGCTTCATCAGGCTGGATTTCAAGTACCAGCCAGTCGGCCTCGATGGCTTCGTCATGGGTTTCCTCAAACAGCGCAAACGGGGCGTGCTTGAAGCGGATGGCGATCTCAGTATAGCGCCGCGGCAGGCGTTTACCGGTGCGCAGATAAAACGGCACACCCGCCCAGCGCCAATTGTCGATGGTGAGCTTGAGGGCAACGAAGGTCTCGATGCCTGAGCCTTGCGCCACATCCGGTTCGCTTTGATAGGCACAGACCTCTTTGCCGTCGACCTGGCCTGCCGCGTATTGACCACGCACGGCACAGTCCGGGGGGACCGGGCGAGCGGAGCGAAAAACCTCGGCTTTCCTCGATCTCACGGCCTCGGCGCTGAAGGATACGGGCGGCTCCATCGCCGTCATCGCCACCAGCTGGAAGAGATGGTTGGGCACCATGTCGCGCAGCGCGCCGGTCTTTTCATAGAAGGCGCCGCGGTGCTCGATGCCGATGTCTTCGGCGACGGTGATCTGGACATGATCGATGCGGTCACGGTTCCAGATCGGCTCGAACAGACCATTGGCAAAGCGCACCGCCATGATGTTCTGGACCGTTTCCTTGCCGAGGAAATGATCGATGCGGTAGATCTGCTCTTCCTTGAGCGATTTCAGAATCTGGCTGTTCAGGGCCTTGGCCGAAGCCAGGTCGTGGCCGAACGGCTTTTCGATCACCACGCGCTGCCAGCCGCGTGTCTCGCGCACCAGGCCATGCTTGCCCAACTGATCGACAATAGGACCAAAAAAACGGTCGGGTACGGCGAGATAGAACAGCACATTGCCACCCAGCTGTTCGGCCTGGTCAAGTTCAGCAAGCTTTTGCGCCAGCGTCTCGTAAATGGTGTCGCTGAGAAAATCACCCTCTACATAATGCATGGCGTGACCGAGCTTCTGCCAGACGTCGGCACGGATGCTCTTGGCAGCAAATTCGGAGCGGCCAGAGCTGATCATCGTCTCGATGAAATCGTGCAGCTGGCACTGCCAGCCCGCGCTGTCCATCGCCACGCGGTCCGCGCCGATGAGCGCAAAGCGCTCAGGCAGAAGACCCTGATCAGCAAGGTTATAGAGAGCCGGTACGACCAGGCGCTTGGTCAGATCGCCGCTGCCGCCGAAAATCACCATGGCACAGGCCGGCGCCGGCAAAGCGCCTGAAGGGAGAGCTTTATCTGTCATCAGCCCCTGTCTCCCTCTTTCGGCTCGACATGGCCACCAAATTTGTTGCGCATCGCACTGAGCAGCTTGTCACCGAAGGGATGGGACATGCGGCTGCGGAAGCGGGCAAACAGGGCGGCACTGAGTACATCGGCAGGAACCGCTTCTTCGATCGCCGCTTCGATGGTCCAGCGCCCTTCTCCGGAATCGGCAACATCGCCGGCAAATCCCGCGAGCACCGGATCTTCGGCCAGGGCCATGGCGGTAAGATCGAGCAGCCAGGATGAAATCACGCTGCCCCGTCGCCACACCTCGGCGATATCCGCCAGATCGAGATCGAAACGTGCCTCGGCTGGCAGTTCGCTGCCGCCTTTGCCGCGCAGAATGTCGAAACCTTCGGCATAGGCCTGCATCAGGCCATATTCGATGCCGTTATGCACCATCTTGACGAAGTGCCCGGCACCCGCAGGTCCGGCGTGGATGTATCCCATCTCGGCACGCGGATCGCGGCCCTCCCGCTTGGGCGTGCTGGGGATGTCGCCACGTCCCGGTGCCAGCGCGGCAAAGATCGGATCGAGCCTTGCGACCGCCTCTTTGGGCCCGCCGATCATCATGCAGTAGCCGCGTTCAAGTCCCCATACGCCACCTGAGGTGCCGACATCGATGTAGTGCAGCGATCGGGCTGCGAGCGTCTTGGCCCTGCGGATGTCGTCCTTGTAGAAACTGTTGCCACCATCAATGATGACATCAGCGGGCGCCAAGAGATCGGCCAGAGCATTAACGGTCGATTCCGTGGGGCCGCCCGCAGGCAGCATCACCCAGATCGCCCGGGGCGCTGAAAGGCTCGACACGACCTCTTTGAGGCTGTGCGCCGGACGGGCGCCCTCTTTGGCCAGCGCCGCCACCGCTGCATCATCGCGATCGAAGGCCACCACAGTGTGGCCATGCTTCATCAGGCGGCGGGCGATATTGCCCCCCATGCGTCCCAGTCCAACGATCGCAATCTCCATGCCTCACCTCATGTCAAGGCGGCGTCGAGCACCTCGCACAAATGCGACAGGCCCGAAGCCACGTCCTTCAGATGGATACGTAACGCGCGCCGGCCGCGCTCGTTCAGAACCGCAAAGTCGCCCAGGGCCTGTGCCCGTTCGACCATGCCAAAGCTGATCTTGCGTCCCGGAATCTCGAGGTCTTCAACCGGCTCGCCAGTGATTTCCAGGAACACGCCACTGTCCGGCCCACCTTTGTAGGCCTGGCCGGTGGAATGCAGGAAACGCGGCCCGAAGCCGACGCAGGTTGCGACCTTCTTGGTATCGCGCAAGCGGGTCCGCATCCGCGACAGTTCCTGTTCAAAGGCATCACAATGCTCGATGAAGGCCAGAAGCGCGGCATAATCGCCGTCCTTCAGGCGGGCAAAATGGGCACGCAGATAGCCTGCAAGATCGTCATGTCGGCCAATCGCTTCGGCATTGGCGCTGTCCGCATAAAGGGTGAAGCCGCGCTGCTCATAAATGGGTTCGGATTGCGGCAGGGCGCCGGTTTTCTCGAACGCATCGGTCAGTTCGCGCGCCTTGACCTTGGCCGCTTCGACATCGGGCTGGTTGAAGGGATTGATGCCAATGACCGAGCCAGCCATGGCGATTGCCACTTCCCACATGAAGAACAGCTGGCCCAGCTGGTAGGAATCCTCCGCCACGATCTGCAGCACGGGATGACCGGCATCTTCGAGCGCGGCGACATCGGCGCCATGGTCGACACCGGCCAGACGGACGAGAACAAAAACCCGGTCATCGCCATAGGCGGCCGGCTCGCCCGGGTTCTCGCGATCGACGGGAATGAGGCCCTTGCCCTGTTTGCCGGTGGATTCTGCGATCAGCTGCTCGAGCCAGGCACCCAGCGTGCGCAGCCCTTCACTGGCGAGGATTGTCACCTTGTTGCGACCGAACTTGGTTGCCAGCGTACCCAGCACGATGCCAAGACGCAGGCCCGGATTGGCGAAGGCCGGGACGAGGGGACCGCAGCCATTGACCATGTGCTGGGTCTCATCGAGGAAACGTTCCAGATCAAGGCCCATGGCGGTGCCTGGCACCAGACCGAATTTCGAGAGCACCGAAAACCGCCCGCCAATCTCGGGATCACCGAGAAAGATGTGACCGAAATTCTCGGCGCGTGCCTCGCGCTCAAGCGCGGAACCAGGATCGGTAATGGCGATGAAGGCGTCACCGGCCGCTGCCGCTCCGCGTGCCCGCACCGCCCGGTCCCAGAAATAGTCCTTGAGAATGGAAGGCTCGAGCGTGTTGCCCGATTTGGAGGCAACGATGAAGCGGGTCGCCTGCGGCACGATCTGCTTTTCGATCTCGCGAATCTGATCGGGATCGGTGGAATCAAGGACGTGCAAACGCGGCCAGCCCTGGCGCTGGCCGAAGCTTTCGGCAAGCACCGCGGCGCCAAGACTGGAGCCGCCCATGCCCAGAAGCACCACATGGGACAGACGGGCGCGGTCAATCTCGTCACGGAACGCGAGCAAAGCTTTCAGATCGGCCCGCTCGCGGGCGGCGATGTCAAGCCAGCCCAGCCATTTGGCCTCATCGCCATTGGTCCAGAGGGCGCTGTCGCGTAGCCACAGGCGGCGGCTTATGCCCCAGCGGGTCCAGTTGGCGATGGCCAGCTCGACATCGTCCTTGGCCTTGCCCAGATGCTCGCTGACGCGCACGAGCGAGGCATTGAGACATTTGACGCGCTTGGCCGCCAGCGCCGCGTAAAGTTTGTCGGCAGCTTCGGCAAATTTTTCCACGCCGTCCGCAAGCAGTTCGCCAGTAACCTTCTCGAGGGAAATCCCGTTTTCTTCCAGCTTCTGCAACTGGTCGCGGGCTTCCTCGAGGCCACTTTCCAGCGTCGGCTTGGGCGTACCATGATCGGCAAAGGCCTCCATGGTTTCCGGCGGAATGGTGTTGACCGTATTCGGCCCGATCAGGGCGTCGACATAAAGTACATCTGAATAGGCTTTGTTCTTGGTACTGGTCGAAGCCCAGAGCAGACGCTGCGGACGGGCACCGCGGGCTTTAAGGGCCTCCCAGCGTGGACCAGAAAAGACCTCCCGGTAGATGCTGTAGGCTTCCTTGGCATTGGCAATGGCGATCTTGCCCTTCAGCATCGCCAGACCGGCCAGCCGGCCACGTTCGTCCTTGCCTGCATCTTGCAGCTTGCTGTCGATCAGGCTGTCGATCTTGGCGTCGATGCGGCTGATGAAGAAACTTGCCACCGAGGCAATGCGCGACAGGTCTTCGTTCCTTGGTCGCGCTTCAAGGCCGGCAATATAAGCGTTCGCAACCTCGCGGTAGACCGCAGTGGAGAACAGCAGTGTGATATTTACATTGATAGCCTCGCCGATCAGGCTTGCGATGGCCGGCAGACCTTCGCGGGTGGCCGGCACCTTGATCATGAGATTGGGCCGGTTCACGGCCTGCCAGAGCGCGCGGGCCTCCGTCAGCGTTGCCGCTGTGTCATTGGCGATGTAAGGCGAGACTTCGAGGGAAATGAAACCATCTTTGGCATCACTGTTGGCGTAGACCTGGGCGAAGGCGTCGGCGCCAAGACGGATGTCATGTACTGACAGCGCGCGAAAGATCTCACCGACATCGGCGCCCTGTTCTGCCAGGCGCTTGATGTCGGCGTCATATTCCTTGCCGCTGCCGATCGCCTTTTCGAAGATCGCCGGATTGGAGGTCATGCCGGTCAGGCCATCGCTGGCGATCTTCCGTGCAAGGTCTCCATTTTCGATCATCTCGCGGGTCAAGAAATCGAGCCATACTGATTGGCCGAATTCGGCGAGCGCCTTGAGCCTGCTCATGCTGCCATTCCCATCGTTAATGCCTGGCTCCGGTGTTCCGGAGGCCGGGGGCGAACTATCATGAACGGGCTGGTCCTGCCAGCGCCTGTCATCGTTCATGGGGCTGCCTTTTACTGCATGAAGGGACATCTGGGTGAAGTCGGTCAGGTTAAAAAGGCGGCCAGGAGCGGCACCGATCCTGAAAACGCACGATCTTGCAAGGAGTTCCCGGACGCGGTTGAATGACCAACCTGTCACAAAGGGGGCCGGCATGGAAATTAACCTGTTTGCGCCAGAAAGTTTTTCGGCCGGTCATCCCCATGACCAGTATCACTGGTTGCGTGACAATGCCCCGGTATTCTGGCAGCAAACCGCAGATGGAGAGGGGTATTGGGCGCTGACACGTTATCGTGACGTGTTTGCGGTTGATCGTGACTTTTCCACATTTTCTTCTGAGCCCACGGTCATGATCGCTGATCCGGATCCGGCAGGCGACATGCTCTTTGGCGGACGCAAGATGATGCTGATGATGGATCCGCCGCAGCACACCGCCTTGCGGCGGCTGGTGCGCGCGACCTTCACCCGCGAGGCGGCGCTGGCGCGCGCGCCGCGTCTTGATCAGCTTGCCCGTCAGATCATCGACCGGGTTGCGGCGCGTGGCGCCTGCGATTTTGTCGAGGAGATCGCAGGGGAAATGCCATCTTATGTGATTGCCGAGCTGATGGGCCTGCCGCCGGAGGATGGACGCGAACTCTATCGTCTGACCGAGATCCTGCACTCTGCATCACCTCCTGAAGATATCGTGGCGGCGCTTGGCGCCATGTTCGAATATGGCCGCGCGGTGATCAAACAGAAACGCGCCCGGCCGGGCGATGACATCGCCTCGGCCCTCCTTAGCGCTGAGCTTGAGGGGCGCAAGCTGGACGATGTGGAGTTTCTGCTTTTTTTCCTGCTCCTGATCGATGCCGGCGGCGATACCACGCGCAATCTTCTGGGTGCCGGACTGATCGCACTCCTGGAAAACCCTGACCAGCTCGCCTGGCTCAAGGCTGATCTTGAGGGCAGGCTTGCTTCAGCGCGCGAGGAATTGCTGCGCTATTGCGCGCCGGTTGTTTATATGCGGCGGCGGGCAACCAAGGACACACGCATCGGCGACACCACGATCGGCGCAGGCCAGAAAGTGGTGATGTATTTTGGTGCCGCCAACCGTGATCCAGCCGCGTTTCCCGAGCCTGACAGGCTTGATCTTGCGCGCACGCCCAATGCGCATATCGCCTTCGGCACCGGACCGCATGGCTGTCTTGGCCAGCATCTGGCGCGGCTGGAAATCGATGCGATGCTGCGCCATCTGCTTGCACGGTTTGATGACATCGAGATCACCGCCCCGCCACAGTGGCTGAGCTCGAATTTCATCGCCGGGCCCAAATCCCTGCCCATCCGCTTTCGCGCCCGCTGAGCGCGGCACGGCAAAGGCCGCTGGTTCAGTCCTCGAGCGTCTTGCTGAAGGAAAGGCCGATGGTGGTGCTGCTGAGCTGGCTGCGGCTGATCGCTGCCAGCTGGCCGGCGCGGCTGCCCTCATAGAGATAATTCTGCTGGAGGGTTCCGCCACCCAGGCCATTGACGCTCAAGGTCAGGGCGAACGGGCCAGGATTATACTTGATGAAGGCCCCCGCACTTGGAGAGTTGGAAATCGCGGTGTCTTCGGCCACCTGGTAATAATGGGTGCGTGTTCCCATCTGGCCGTCCAGACCGAAACTGACGCCGCTTCCAGGCACGGCATCGGTTAGCCTGACGCTTGCCTCGGAGGGAATTTCACCGGAGAGCGGGCGGGTGCGAAGGGTGACGGGATCGCGGATCTGCGAATGGCGGAAGGCTGCGTGCGAGGACAGCTTGGCGTGAGAAAACCCGAACGGGGCCATCGACAGCGCCACGGCAAAATGGGCGCTCTGGCGACTGCCGCCAGTGATGCTTTGCGGGATCTGTCCGCCCGGACCTTCAGCGAGCACCGTCGTTGAGCTCAGCGCAGCGGTGGTGAAGGCGGCCTTGAGCGACACGGGTCCCAGCTGGTCGGCCAGCCCGGCATGAAATTCATCGGCGGTGTTGGGCCTGAGGCCGGACTCAAGATCACCGGTGGCCGCATGCCAGGCGGCGAGGTCGACAGCGCTAACCGGCACCACGCTGCGGTCAAGGGCAAGCCTCAGGCGGGCTCCGGAAAACGGCCTTACGGTCAGGGCCAGACGCGGTTCTGCCGCCTGCCAGCGCAGCTGCGCGAGGCTGCTGTTCTGCAGGCGCAGACTGCCCTCGGCGAGGGTGGCGTCAGCCTCCGCCGTCAGCTGCGGCAGGGGCTTCCAGGTTGCCATGAAGGCTTCGATGGCGCGGCTGCTTGCGATCTGGCTGGTTGCGCTCTTCTGACCAACGAAGGTCTCGCTCTGGACCGTGCTTGTGCTCGTGTTCTGTGCCGTCGCCGTGAGGGTGAGGCCGCTCACCGGCGTCACCGTCAGCGTTGCCGAGGCATGGGTGCTGTCATTCTGCTGATCGCTGTGGGCGACGTAGAGTGTCTGGGTGGTAGGACCATCATGCTGGTCGATGTCGAGCTTGCGCTGCGCTTTCAGCGCCAGTGCAACAATGCCATGATGCCAGGTGCTATCGACTTCGACTGCGGCGCTGCGTTTGCCGTTCACCCCCGCAAGCGCCGTGCTGCGGCGCGAGGCATGGGCATCGCCCTTGATCTGGGTCGCAAGACCGGCGAGGTCGAGATTGAGCGCAGCGGTGCCACCAACGCCTGGAACCCCGGTCGTGCTCGCAACGCTCAGATCGGCGGCAGGAACACGCAGGCTCAAAAGCGTATTGCCGGCCAGGGCCACCGGTGCAGTCAGGAAAAAACTGATTGCTATCCCGCCGCCGAGATGCCGCATCGCTCCACTCGTCTGTCTCCTGCGCAAGCAAAAGGCTAACCTCTGATGACGCGGAGGAAAAGTGACGTTTTTGTGCGAAGGGCCAGTGCGGGCAAAAAAGCGTGGTGTGCGCCGCAAACTTCGCGCTTATGTGAGAATCGGATGAAACAGGCCGCTGCCGGCAAGCCCGTCAAAGACGAACTGCATCGCCAGTGCCGCAAGCAGGATGCCGGAAATGCGGGCCAGCGCGCTGGCCCCGGTCACGCCCAAAACCCGCATCAAGGAGTTCGCACTCAACAGCGAAATCAGCGTCAGGGCCATGGTTACGAACAGAGCGGCCAGCACGGCCACGATGTCGAGCGGTGCCTTGGCCTTGCCCATGAGCAGCACGATGGCGGTCATGGCGCCGGGGCCGGCAATCAGCGGGATCGCCAGAGGCACCACGGCGATGTCGCTGCGCCGGCGCGCTTCGCTCTCTTCCGGCTCAGTGATGGAGGAAACACCGGAATGCTTGGCGAGGAGAAGGTCAGCCGCCACCATCAGAAGGAGAATGCCGCCGGCAGTCCGGAAGGCGGGCAGGCCGACACCAAGGAGCTTGAGCAGATCGTTGCCAAACAGCGCGAAGGCGAGGAGGACGGCACCGGCCGTGGTGGTTGCGATCAGCGCCAGCTTGAGGCGCGCGCCGGCCGGCTGGCCGGGGGTCAGACCGAGAAACACGGGAGCCAGATCGAACGGGCCTATGGCCACGGTGAGTGTGGTGACGGCAGTCAGGAAGAGCGCGAGCATGGCGGCGCAGTAGCACGGCCCCGGACAAATTGCATCCGCCAATGCGCGGCGTGGGCCTCGCCCCCTGGCGGTCCGGGGATGAAGGGGCGAGCACAGCCATGCATCGCCGCTTCATCCCGAGAGCTGTCGGCTCAGGCGTAGACTTCGAACAGTCCGGCCGCGCCCATGCCGCCGCCGATGCACATCGAGACCACCGCATTCTTGATCTTGCGCCGGCGGCCTTCGAGCAGGACGTGGCCGGTCATCCGCGCTCCGGTCATGCCGAAGGGATGACCGATGGCGATCGAGCCGCCATTGACGTTGTAGATGGACGGATCGATGCCAAGGGTGTCGCGGCAGTAAAGACACTGACTGGCGAAGGCTTCATTGAGCTCCCAAAGCTCGATGTCATCGATCTTCAGGCCGTGGCGCTCGAGCAGGCGCGGGATCGCAAAGACCGGGCCGATGCCCATTTCGTCAGGCTTGCAGCCGGCCACGGCCCAACCCCGGAAGCGTCCGAGCGGCTGCAGCCCGCGCCGTTCAGCTTCCTTGGCTTCCATCAGCACCACCGCCGCGGCGCCGTCAGACAGCTGGCTCGCATTGCCGGCGGTGATGAACTTGCCCGGACCCTTGACCGGAGCCAGAGCCTGGAGTCCTTCCAGCGTGGTGTCGGGGCGGTTGCATTCATCGCGCTCGACCACATAGTCGACGATGGTCTCGGTGCCACTGGCCTTGTCGACCTTCTTCATCTTGGTCTTGACCGGCACGATCTCGTCCTTGAACTTGCCGGCGGCCTGGGCTGCGGCCATCAGTTTCTGCGAGCGCAGTGAATATTCATCCTGATAGAGGCGGCTGATGTTGTAGCGCGCCGCCACGACATCGGCGGTATCGATCATCGGCATCCAGAAATCCGGATAAAGCTCGGTGAGGCGAGTGGACTGGCCACCGCCGCCACCGCCCTGGAAACTGATGGAATCAACGCCGCAGCCAACTGCAATCTGGCAGCCATCATCGATGATGTAGCGCGCTGCGATGGCGATGGCGTTCAGTCCCGAGGAACAGGCGCGGTTGACGGTGACCCCGGAGGTGGTGACCGGAAGCCCGGCAAGCAGCGCAGCAGCGCGCCCGACATTGCCGCTTGCCGCCACGCAGCCGGCGACCACGTCCTCAACCTCGTCGGGGGCACAGCGGGCCCGTTTGACGGCCTGTTCGATCGCCGCGCCGAGCATGTCGGCGTTGGAGGTGATGTTGAATCCGCCGCGCGCCGACTTGGCCAGGCCGGTGCGCGCCGTTGATACGATTACTGCCTCACGCATGAAGACACCCTTTCGCTGGTATCGCTGATAGAAATGGCGGCGGCCGGCCGGCGACCGGCAGCCTGCTTATTTGAGATCCTTGAAGCCCTTGCCCTCGGCGACCAGCTTTTCGAGCAGGGCCGCAGGCTTGAACACCTCACCCATGCTCTTGTGCCAGCTCTGCATGCGGGCGAGGACTTTGCCGAGACCGACGGCATCCCCGTAATACATCGGTCCGCCCTCATAGACCGGCCAGCCATAGCCGTTGATCCAGACAATATCGATATCGCTGGCGCGGATAGCCTTGCCTTCCTCGAGAATCTTGGCGCCCTCGTTGATCATCGGATAGAGGCAGCGTTCGAGGATTTCGCTGTCCTCGATCTTGCGCGCATTGATGCCAGCCTTGGCGCGGAATTCGCTGATGATCTTTTCGGTGACCGGCGAGGGCTTGCGATTGCGCTTCTCGTCATAATCGTAATATCCGGCGCCCGTCTTCTGGCCCCGGCGATCCATTTCGCACAGGACATCGCGAATGGTTTCGCCGCGCGAGTTTTCCTTCACCCAGCCGATATCCAGCCCGGCCAGGTCGCTCATGGCAAAGGGGCCCATCGGAAAGCCGAAATCGTAGAGCACGCGGTCTACGTCCCATGGCATCGCCCCTTCCATCACCAGCTTCTGGGCTTCGCGCTGGCGCTGGGCGAGCATGCGGTTGCCGACAAAGCCGGGACAGACGCCGACCAGAACACCGATCTTGCCGATCTTCTTGGCGATGGCCATGGCGGTGGCGATCACCGGCTTTGAAGTCTTCTCGCCGCGCACCACCTCAAGCAGGCGCATGACATTGGCGGGCGAGAAGAAGTGCATGCCAATGACGGCGTCGGGGCGCTTGGTAGCGGTCGCGATCTCGTCGATGTTGAGATAGGAGGTGTTGGAGGCGAGGATCGCTCCTGGCTTGGCAATACGGTCGAGTTTGGCGAAGACCTCTTTCTTGATGTCCATGCGCTCGAATACCGCTTCGATAATGAGATCGCAGTCGCCGAGGCTTTCCAGTTCGAGCGAACCGGTAATAAGACCCATGCGCTTGTCGACGTCGGCGGCGGTGAGGCGTCCCTTGGCGGCGGTGTTGTCATAGTTCTTGCGGATGACGCCAAGCCCGCGCTTAAGGGCTTCGTCCTTGACCTCGACGATCGTCACCGCAATGCCGACATTGGCGAAATTCATGGCGATACCACCGCCCATGGTGCCGGCCCCGATGATGCCCACCTTCTTGACCGGGATCTGGGCGGTGTCATCGGGAATATCGGGCAGCTTCCACACCTGACGTTCGGCGAAAAACACGTAACGCTGGGCGCCGGCCTGCGGGCCGGTGAACAGTTCGACGAAGAGGCGACGTTCTTCCTTGAGCCCCTCGTCGAAGGGCAGGTTGACCGCAGCTTCGATGGCGCGAATGTTGTTCTCGGGAGCCTTGAAGCCGCGGAACTGGCGGGCGTGGGCCTTGCGGAATTCGGCAAAGATCTCGGGATGGCCGCGGGCCGCTTCCACTTTTTCATTCTGGTCGCGCACCTTGCGCAGCGGGCGGGCCTCGCTGACAATTCTGCGGGCGAACGCGAGGGCCGCTGCGCGCAGCTCTCCTTCTGGCGCCAGTTCGTCGATCAGTCCGCTCGCCAGGCTTTGCTTGGCGCCGACGTGCTTGCCGCTGGTCACCATCGCGAGGGCCTCTTCGACCCCGACAATGCGTGGCAGGCGCTGGGTGCCGCCCGCACCAGGCAGGATGCCGATATTGACCTCCGGCAGCCCGCATTTGGCGCTGGGGACGGCGATGCGATAGTGCGCGCACAGTGCAACCTCAAGGCCACCGCCGAGGGCGGTGCCGTGAATGGCCGCGATCACGGGCTTGGGCGCACTCTCGATGATGTCTTCAACCTCGAACAGGCTTGCGCCCTGGGGTGGCTTGCCGAATTCGCTGATGTCAGCGCCGGCAATAAAGGTCTTGCCCTCGCAGATCAGGACAATGGCTTTGACAGCAGGATCCTTGATGGCAGCATCGAAGGCGCCCTTGAGGCCGTCGCGTACGCCTGCAGAGAGCGCGTTCACCGGCGGTGAATTGAGCGTGATAACGGCGATATCGCCATCCTTGCTAAGATCGGTCACTGAATTGATGGCGGTCATGCCTGGCCCCGGGTTATTTTTCCGGGGCGAAGGATGCGCTGGCCGGGCCGGCTAAGTCCAGCGCTTTGGAACAAGTGGTATGGCTCAGTCGCGACCCAAAGCCAGATCGCTGACAAAGGGGTTGGTTTTGCGTTCCCAGCCAAAGCTCGACATCGGTCCGTGGCCGGGAACAAAATTGGTGTCATCGCCAAGTGGCCACAGCCGTTCGGTGATCGAGCCGATCAGGGTGTTGAAATCACCGCCGGGAAAATCCGTGCGGCCGATCGAACCGCGAAAGAGCACATCGCCGACAAAAGCGAGCGCTGCCTCGGGGGTGTAGAAAACCACATGGCCGGGCGTGTGGCCCGGGCAATGGCGGACCCTGAGGCGCACATGACCCAGCTCGACGCTGTCTTCATCCTTGAGCCAGCGGCTGGGCTGGCAGTTCTCGGCGCCGGCAAAGCCGAACCGACGCCCCTGCTCGGCCAGGCTGTCGAGCAGAAACGCATCGCCCTCATGGGGCCCCTCGATCGGGACCTGGTAGTGGCGGGCGAGTTGGGTTGCCGCTCCGGCATGGTCGATATGGCCATGGGTGAGGAGGATCTTCTCGATCTCGATCCCCTTGGCGCTGACCGCGGCGATGAGCCGCTCGCTCTCCCCGCCCGGATCGATCAGGGCCCCTTTGCCGCTCTCACTGCACCACAGCAAGGAGCAGTTCTGCTGGAACGGCGTCACCGGCACGATGGCAGCGCAAAGGGGGCTCTGGGTCACGTTTGAAGGCTCCTTGTGGTCCATTTTGGCACGCCTTGCCGCGTCGGTTCCGTCCTCGCCCGGTACCCGGTTTGGCAAAAGCCAGGGCTTGTGGCCCGCAGGTCACAGAATTGCCGGGGTGCGGCGTTGATTGGAAGAGGCCATCTGATAAACTCGAGTTCCATGTCTGACGGCCGAAAGTCGCGGTCGTGGCATGGGGGAGATGTGGGGTTTTTATGCGCGTGCGCAAGCTGGTGGTGGGCGTTGCCGCTCTAGCTGCGATGTTGGTCATCGCAGCTGGCGGGTGGGCTCAGGCTGCGTCAGCGCGGCTGCCGGCCTCAAGTAGCCTGCCGGCCACAGACCCCTCCGGCTCGGGGGCGCAGCTGCTGCACCTGTCGGTTTCTGGCGGTCCGGATCTGGGCTCGCGGCGGGGCGCGGGGTCGAGCTATCACGGGCTTTTCCCCATGACCAAAGCGGCCCTGTCGCCCTATGACAGCCTGACCCAGGGGGGCAGTTTCCTGTCGGCCGCGATTCGTCTGGCCAGCAACCTGCATTTCAGAGTGAGGGCCTCGACCCTGTCGGCCGAAGAGCGCCAGAGGGAGATGCCGCTGGCCACGACCCATGCTGCGGTCGCTGGCGGCTTCATGCCGGGGCAGACCAACGCCGCCCAGGCCAACCTATCCTGGACGCTGCGGCCATGGGCGCGGCTCTCGCTTTCGGCCGGTGAGGCTGACGAAAATGCTAATCTTATCGGCGGCCCGGCGCTGGCCCGGGCCCACACCAGCAGCGTTGGCATGGCCGCGCATCTGGGACTGGGCGATGGCTGGGTGACGACCTTTGCCTACCGTCAGGGTTCAACCCAGCTGGCACTCAAGCCGGCCTTCGCCCAGGCCCTGCAAAACGACCGCTCCTACGGCGTGACCCTGATGAAGCAGGGGCTGTTCTCCAGGCGCGACGCGGTCGGTCTGGCGATTGTTCGTCCGGGCAACATCTATACCGGCGGAATCGACCTCTCCGCGCCGATGGGCGTGGACCTGACGCGCACACTCATCGATTCGCGCGGTCTTCTGGTCGGGGGGACTACCGAAACCGATCTTGAGCTTGGCTATGTCACCACCTTCTTCGATGGTGCGCTGGCGCTGCAGGCCAATGCCGGCTATCAGATGAATGTGGCTGGCCGCAACGGCAACAATGCCGTCACGGTGCTGTCGCGGGCAAAGATCAATTTCTGAGCCAATTGCGGCAGGGACGGACAGAAACGGCAAAGATTGCGCCGCTACTGCCCCTCCGCTAAAACCCGCGCCACTTCAATTCAACCTGCTTCAAGGACGTGCACGCGATGGCCGGACCGCAATTTGTCTACTTCATGAGGGACCTCTCCAAGACCTATGCGGGGGGCAAGCAGGTACTCAAGAACATCTATCTGAGCTTTTATCCCGGCGCCAAGATCGGCATCGTCGGCGTCAATGGTGCGGGCAAATCGACACTGTTGCGCATCATGGCGGGCACCGACACCGAGTTCACCGGAGAAGCCTGGGCTGCAGATGGGGTCAGCGTCGGCTATCTGCCGCAGGAACCGCAGCTCGATAGCACCAAGAATGTGCTCGGCAATGTCATGGAAGGGGTGGCGGCCAAGCGCGCTTTGGTCGACCGCTTCAACGAGATTGCCGCCAATTATTCCGACGAAACCGCCGATGAAATGGCGGACCTGCAGGACAAGATCGAGGCCGCCGGACTTTGGGATCTCGAGTCCCAGGTCGAGATGGCCATGGACGCCCTGCGCTGTCCCGATGGTGACGCCGAGGTGAGCACGCTCTCCGGCGGTGAGCGGCGTCGCGTCGCGCTCTGCCGGCTTCTGCTTGAAGCCCCCGACATCCTCCTGCTCGACGAGCCGACCAACCATCTGGATGCCGAAACCGTGGCGTGGCTGGAAAAGACACTCAAGGAGTACAAGGGCTGCGTCATCCTCGTCACCCATGACCGCTACTTCCTCGATAATGTCACGGGCTGGATCCTGGAACTCGATCGCGGCCGCGGCATTCCCCACGAAGGCAATTACTCGACCTTTCTCGCCGAGCAGGAAAAGCGTCTGCTGCAGGAAGGCAAAGAGGCCGAAGCCCGCGAGTCGAGCCTGGCCCGCGAACGGGAATGGATTTCGCGCTCGCCCAAGGCGCGGCAGGCCAAGTCCAAGGCCCGCATCAATGCCTACGAAGATTTGCTGGCCCGCTCGCAGGAGCAGCGTCAGGGGCCGGCGCAGATTCTGATTCCGGTCAGCGAAAGACTGGGCAGCATCGTGGTCGAGGCCGAAGGGCTCACCAAGGCCTATGGCGAGCGTCTCCTGTTCGAGAATGTGAACTTCAAGCTGCCGCCGGGCGGTATCGTCGGCGTCATCGGGCCCAATGGCGCCGGCAAGACGACGCTCTTTCGCCTGCTCACTGGCCAGGAAAAGCCCGATGGTGGCATCCTGCGCATCGGAGACACCGTGCAGATAGGTTATGTCGACCAGTCCCGCGATGCTCTCAATCCCAACAAGACGGTGTGGGAAGAGATTTCGGGCGGCACCGATATTCTGGAGTTCGGCAAGACCAAAATGAACAGTCGGGCCTATTGCGGAGCCTTCAACTTCAAGGGGGGCGACCAGCAGAAAAAAGTTGGCCAGCTTTCCGGCGGCGAGCGCAATCGCGTGCACATGGCCAAACTCTTGCGCTCAGGCGCCAATCTGCTCCTGCTTGACGAACC
>JAJZDZ010000055.1 GCA_021851325.1 Pseudomonadota bacterium
GGCGGTACCGGAGAGCGCTTCGACGCCCGTGGGGAAGAAGGTTTTGAGATAGGGGAAAAGCCCTCCGGTACCACCGCCCCAGGTCGAACCCGTGTCACCAAGATTGCTCGACAGCGAGAAATACGTGCCCGAGATCGGATCGAGGCCCTGCAGCTGGCGCGTCGTCAGAGCCGTGGGTGAGCCCGTGCCACCACCAGCATTTTGACCCACACCGGTCGTGGTGCCGCTGGTCTGCGTGTCCCAGTAGGCGTTGGTGATGGTCCCTCTATGGAAACCTACCAGTCCGCCGACATAGTTGCTGCCGCTGACCGCGCCGGTGGCAGTGGCATTGCTGAGCGTGCCGCTGTTCTGATAGCCCACCAGCCCACCGACATAGTTACCGCTGCCGCTGACCGCGCCGGTGGCAGTGGCATCGCTGAGCGTGCCGCCGTTCTGCCCTCCCACCAGTCCGCCGACACTGGCATCACCGCTGACCGCGCCGGTGGCAGTGGCATCGCTGAGCGTCCCGTACTGATAGCCCACCAGCCCGCCGACCCCGCTACCGCCGCTGACCGCGCCGGTGGCAGTGGCGTCGCTGAGCGTGCCGCCTTTCTGAAAGCCCACCAGCCCACCGGCATAGACACCACCATAGGTACCGCTGCCGCTGACCGCACCGGTGGCAGTGGCATCGCTGAGCGTGCCGTTCAGATAGCCCACCAGCCCGCCGACATAGTCACCGCCGCTGACGCTGCCGCCGATCATGCCAAGGTCACGCACTGTGCCTGTGTCATAGCCGAACAGGCCGGCGTAGCTATAGGTGCCGTCGTTGATGGTGAGATTCGAAATCGTGTGGCCGAGGCCCGTAAAGCTGCCGGAAAATCCCTGCCCTGAATTCTCGGCCGTTCCCGTGCCATTAGTTCCGAGCGGAACCCAGCCCGTGGTGCTCGCGCCATCGAGACTGCTAGCCAGGGCGTAATTGCCCGTAAGGCCGCTGTTGATGTTCTGCACAGCGGTGAGGCTGTAGAGCAGCGTGTAGCTCGTGCCGTTGATCGCAAGGCTGCCACTCTGGCTTGTCGTCGCCGCCGTGCCATTGGCATTGGTGAAGCTGAGCGAGCCCAGAAAGCCCGTCGAGGTCAGATCGAAGGACTGGTTGCCGGCACTTGAGCTATCGTAGTTGAGCCCGACCGAGACTGCGCCTTCCGCCGTGATCGGTGCATCGATGTTGAGCGCACCGCCTGAATCCAGCGTAAGCGAACCACCAGAGGTGATCGTCACCGATTTGGCAACCGTGAGCGCATCGCCGCTTCCGGTCGTCACCAGCAACCCCGAGCCCGTGTAGCTCTGGTCGATGGTAAAGCTTGAGCCCGTGGTCAGATAGCCGGGATTGCTCAGCCCACTGATGATCCCCGTTGCGGTCGTATCCGTGCCCGCTACGGTGTTGGCATCGCTCTGGAGCGTTGACAGGCTGGGCGCGGCCGACAGCATGGTCGCGCTCGTCTGATCAGAGAGATAGTTGCCGTAGAGATCGACCCCCGACTGGATCGGGGTGGCCCCACTATAGGTCGATGCGGCCAATGTGGCAGCCTTGACCGAAAGTGACCCGTTGGTCGGAGTAGCAACCAGCAGGTTGCTGCCGTTTGCAATCGTTCCGGCCGGAAGGGCGACATAATAATAGCCATTGGCGCCGGTGGTGGCCTGACCGAGCAAGGCGCCGTCGCTATCGAGATTGACGGTGACCGCGCCGGAGCTGCCGGAGGCGGCTGCCGTAACCCCTGCATCCTTGTAGACCGTACCGGAGAGTGCTTCGACACCATTAGGGAAGAAGGTTTTGAGATAGGGGAAAAGCCCCCCCGCGCCGCCGCCCCAGGTCGAGCCCGTACTGTCACCGAGATTGCTCGATAGCGAGAAATACGTGCCGGAGATCGGATCAAGGCCCTGCAACTGGCGCGTCGTCAGCCCCTGTGTGCCTGTTCCAGAAGTGTTACCCACACCGGTCGTGGTACCGCTTGTCTGGGTGTCCCAGGAGGTGTTGGTGAGCGTGCCGCCACTCTGATAGCCCACCAGCCCGCCGACATCAGTGCTGCCGTTGACCGCGCCGGTGGCAGTGGCATCACTGAGCGTACCACCCAGGTAGCCCACCAGCCCGCCGACATCCGTGCTGCCATTGACCGCGCCGGTGGCAGTGGCATAACTGAGCGTACCACCCTGCTCGCCCATTAGCCCGCCGACATAAGTGCTGCCACTGACCGCGCCGGTGGCAGCGGCGTCGCTGATCGTACCGCCGCTCTGATAGCCCACCAGCCCGCCGACATTTCTGCTGCCGCTGACCGCGCCGGTGGCAGTGGCGTCGCTGATGGTGCCACCGTACTGATAGCCCACCAGCCCACCGACCTCGCCGCTTCCGCTGACCGCGCCGCTGGCAGTGGCATCGCTGATCGTGTCGCCGTTCCCATAGCCCACCAGCCCGCCAACCAAGCTGCCGCCGCTGACGCTGCCGCCGATCATGCCAAGGTCACGCACTGTGCCTGTGTCATAGCCGAACAGGCCGGCGTAGCTATTGGTGCCGTCGTTGATGGTGAGATTCGAAATCGTGTGGCCGAGACCCGTAAAGTTGCCCGAAAGGCCATGGCCCGAGTTCTGGACTGTTCCCGTGCCATTAGTGCCGAGCGGAACCCAGCCCGTGGTGCTCGCGCCATCGAGACTGCCGGCCAGGGCGTAATTGCCGCTAAGGCCGGTGGTGTTGATGTTCTGCACAGCGTCGAGGCTGTAGAGCAGCGTATAGCTGGTGCCGTTGATGGTCAGGCTCTGTCCGCTCACGCTTGACGTTGCAGCGCTGCCGTCAGCCTTGGTGAAACTGAGCGCGCCCAGAAATCCCGTCGAGTTCAGATCGAAGGAGAGATTGCCCGCACTTGAGCTGTCATACGTCAGCCCGACCGCGACGGCGCCTTCGGCTGTGATCGGCGCATCGATCTTGAGCGCGCCGCCAGACAGCAGACCCAGCGAACCACCAGAGGTGATCGTCATCGGATCCGAGACGGTTATCGCGTCACCGCTTCCGGTCGTCACCAGCAGCCCCGAGCCCGTGTAGCTCTGGTCGATGGTGAAGCTTGTACCCGTAGTCAGATAACCAGGTTTACTCAGACCACTGATGATCCCGGTTGCGGTTGTATCGGTGCCGGCTGCGGTGTTGGCCGCGGTCGCAAAGCTCGACAGGCTGGGCGCGGCCGACAGCGTGGTCGCGCCTGTCTGATCAGAGAGATAGTTGCCGTAGAGATCGACACCCGCCTGGATCGGGGTGGCCCCACTATAGGTCGATGCGGCCAATGTGGCAGCCTTGACCGAAAGTGACCCGTTGGTCGGAGTAGCAACCAGCAGGTTGCTGCCGTTGGCGATCGCGCCGGCCTGAAGGGCGACATAATAATAGCCATTGGCGCCGGTGGTGGCCTGCGCCAGCAGGGCGCCGCCGCCATCGAGATTGACGGTGACTGCGCCGGAGCTGCCGGATGCTGCCGGGGTTACTCCTGCATCCTTGTAGACGGTGCCGGAGAGTGCTTCGACGCCAGTCGGGAAGAAGGTTTTGAGATAGGGGTAAAGACCTCCTGTACCCCCGCCCCAGGTCGAGCCCGTGCTATCGCCCAGATTGCTCGACAGCGAGAAATACGCGCCCCCCGGAGTCGGATCGAGACCCTGCAGCTGGCGCGTCGTCAGCCCCGTGGGCGTGCCCGTGCCATAGAGTTTGACGCCAACGCCGGTCGTAGTGCCGCTGGTCTGGGTGTCCCAGAAGGTGTTGGTGAGCGTGCCGCCCTGCTGTTCGCCCACCAGCCCGCCGACATCAGTGCTACCGCTGACCGCGCCAGTGGCATAGACATTGCTGAGCGTACCGGCGCTCAGAACACCCACCAGCCCGCCGACTTGGCTACTACCGCTGACCGCGCCGGTGGCAGTGGCATCACTGAGCGTACCACCCCCACCGCCCACCAGCCCGCCGACATAATTTCTCCCGCTGACCGCGCCGGTGGCAGTGGCATCACTGAGCGTACCACCCCCACCGCCCACCAGCCCGCCGACATAATTGCTCCCGCTGACCGCGCCGGTGGCAGTGACATCGCTGAGCGTGCCACCGTACTTATAGCCCACCAGCCCGCCGACAAAGTTGCTGCCGCTGACCGCGCCGGTGGCGGTGGCATCGTTGATGGTGCCGCCGCCGTTCGGATAGCCCACCAGCCCGCCGACATAATTGCTGCCGCTGACTGCGCCGGTGGCATAGGCATCGCTGATCGTACCGCCGCTCTGATAGCCCACCAGCCCGCCGACCGCATTGCCACCGCTGACGCTGCCGCCCACCATACCAATGTCGCGCACGGTGCCGGTAGCATCGCCGAACAGGCCGCCATAGTTGCTCGTCCCGGTATTGATGACGAGATTCGAAATCGTGTGGCCGAGACCGGTAAAGCTGCCCGAAAAACCATGCCCCGAATTCTGGACCGTGTCCGACGCGCTGGTGCCAAGCGGAACCCAGCCCGTGGTGCTCGCGCCATCAAGACTGCCAGCCAGGGCGTAATTGCCCGCAAGGCCGCTGTTGATGTTCTGCACGTCACTCAGGCTGTAGAGCAGCGTATAGCTGGTGCCGTTGATGGTCAGGCTCTGCCCGCTCTGGCCCGAAGCAAAACTGAGAGAGCCCGAAAACCCCGTCGAGGTCAGACCAAAATCATAATCGCCACCACTGCCGCCATCATTGGTGGTCAACACCACACCGCCACCACCGGCGACAGTGATCGGCGCATCGATATGGATGCTGCGATAGGCATCAAGCGTCAGCTTGCTGCCGCTCGACCAGCTCAAAGCCGAAGCGACGGTGATGTCGCCGGTCTGACTGCCGGCGCTGCCGCTGCCACCTGTGGTCACGGTGACATTCGAGCTTGCCAGCGCCGTCTGAAGGTCACTGACATTGATGACCGAGTCGTTGGCCGACGGCGTATAGGTACCGCTCGACAGGCTGTCACTTGCCGTCGTTGCAGACGAGATCGTCACATTATAGGGGTCAAGCAGCCAGTCGCCGGTGCTGCCATAGGGAGCAGAGGTATCGACATGGCCACGAGACACATCCAGCACATGTCCGGAGGTCTCGATCTGTCCGCCATTGCCACCCTGTGCACCACCACGAGCGCGCGCCGTGCCATGGAAGGCCGTCGTCTGCGCCTTGACGACGATATCACCACCATTACCTGTGTCTGTAGCGGAGGCGTTCAGCACCGTTTTGCTGTCGACGTTCACCGTCCCCGTCTTGGCGCCGCCCACCGCAATGCTGCCACCACCCTCAGCGCCCACCGTCGACAGCTTTGCGCCATCGAGCGCCACGCTCTTGTCCGCGGTGACCGAGATGCGACCACCGCGGCCATCGGCATTCTGGGCTGCTATCGTCCCCGAAACATCGACACTGCCACCCGCACTGAGCCACACCTGGCCGTCAATTTTCCTGGTGCCGGTGGCCGTCACGAGCCCACCGCGGTTTTCCGCCAGGGCATAGACATCACCACCGGCGGCGCTCAGTTCGGCCTGCGCCGCCTTCACCGTGCCGGCGTTGGTCACCGAGCCCGTGCCCCCGGAAATGGCGATGCGCGGATCGCTGCCGACCGGCTGCAGCACCATCTGGTTGCCGGCAACCAGACCTGCAGTGCCTTGGGGGGCGCTGATGGAGCCGACATTGGTCACCGAGCGGCCGACCAGAATGGCATCACCAGTTTTGGAGGTGATGGTGCCGGCGTTGACGACATCACCGCGTGAGCGGCCGCTGAAGCTGGCATTGCCAGAGAGAAAGTCCTGGTTGGAGATGTTCCGGGTGGAGGCCACAAAGCTGCCATTGGTGACCACCTTGCCACCGGGACCAACAACGATGCCTTGCGGATTGATCAGATAGACCGAACCGGTCCCACGCAGCAGACCATCGATCTGGCTGAGACTGCCCCCGGTCACCCGGTTCAGCGTAGAGCCTGCCCCGTTGTTGAAGAAAACCGAGTTTCCCGCCCCGATCGAGAAGCTCTGCCAGTTGATGATCCCGGTCGGGCTCGACTGGGTAATGGTCAGCGCCTGTGATCCCTTGCTGATCGCGCCATGGCCGGCAACAAACTGTCCGGCGCTCGGCAGCGCCGGGGCAGCCATCGCCGCTGCACCGGGGACCACAAGGGCGCTCGTGGCCAGCAGGATCTGCAATATATGCCGGTCCCGTTTAGGAGCCGGAACTGCGTCAGCGTGAGACGACCTGTCAGGCGAACGACGCCACCGCGACGCCGAAGGGCCAGAAACCATTTTGCCCAACAACTATGCATGCCCTCAACGCACGGCGCTGTCTCAGAATGACCAAAAAATCAATCAGGCGACATCGTCCATGCCACTAAACAACTAAAAATTGATCTTAACTTACTCCCGCAAGGTGCTAATACAATCCAAGAAAAAGTTCGCTGTCAGTGCGTGAATGTTCCCAGCGTCAACGTTCGGATATTCAAGTGAGCGGACATCGAAGCTGGAAATACACTCCCATAGCGGGATGGTGATTATTCGTTCATCAGTCACAGGATCGGCCAAACCCCGCAAGCTTGGCATCCACAGCGTTTCAATCGCACAGCACCCCATACTGTCTTCATGGCGAATACCGGTGCCCATGATACAGACCCATCGCAACCGGGGCCCCATCCTGCCGATCCCTGTGCGGGCCCATAGCAATGCCCGCCAAGCACGCGTTGCATCCGCGCGCCATCTACAATGCCGACCAAGTTCAGGTGCCGCACGCACCAGCCTCCCCTCGCCAGCCTTGACGCCTATGTGATGATGACCGGCAATTCAAAAAGGCCGCCGCGACAGCCACAGGAAACCTCGCTACCGTGTCCTGGACACGGGCTTGATGAGGATAGATTTTATGGTACCGAATTTCATCGGCGTGACCGGCTTGCCGCGGGCAGGCTCCACGCTTTTATGCCAGATCCTGGCCATGCATCCAGACATCCTCTGCCAGAGCCACAGCTCGCCACTGTGCAATCTCCTGCTCGCCCTGCGCCGTATCGCCAGCGACGATCAGTTCATGCTTGCCCAGCTCGATGTCGACTTCAACGCTGCCTATGGCCATCTCCATGGCGGCATGGAAGGCATGCTGCGCGGCTGGTATCGCGACGCACAGGGCAAACACGCCGTGGTCGACAAGAACCGTGCCTGGCTGCATTGCATCGAGATGCTGCTCACGCTGGCCCCCGAAGCCAGGCTCATCGTCTGCCTGCGCAAACTCGGGCAAATCTACGGCTCCATCGAAGCCCGTCATCAGAAGACGCTGCTTCTGGACTTCATCGACCACCTGGCGGATTTTGATCGCTTGGGACGGGCTGACCAACTCTTCGCAAAGGACAAGATCATCGGCGCGCCCCTGGTGTCACTCAGCGCCGTATCCGACCTGCCGCAGGCGGTGAAGGAGCGCCTGTATTTTCTGCGCTTCGAAGATCTGATCGCGCAGCCCGCCGCGACCATGACGCAGCTATTCCAATGGCTGGGCCTGGCCAGCCTCGAGATCGACCCCAACAACATCGCCATCAGCCCGGCCGAAAGCGACAGCCATTACCGCATGAAATACCTGCACACCCAGCACACACGCATCGTCACACCCAAGCAGCACGAGATCCCTGCCCGCATCCAGGCCCTCATCGACCGCTCCTATGCCTGGTACGACGAGACCTACTATCGGGACCGGCGTTAGGTGGACGGCAGAGCTGAAGGCGACGCACTCATCGCACTAAAAGTAGCACCCACAGCACGCAAGCTCTACGCGCGACGATACTTCAGGATCGGATATGACCGGCGCATTCTCCGGGATGGACCAGCATCGTCTGCGTTCTGCCGTGGTACGTACACCTTCGCTGCAACGGATCGTCATCGCCGGTCAGAAAAGTTTTATCGGACTTCAGCGGTGACCGTCCACCAGGGAACGCTGCGGCAGGCCAGCGCGCGTTCAATCGCACGCTTGCGGAACAAGGGTTGAAGATCTGCGGGAACAGCCACGCAACCGTGCAAGCGATAGCCGCTACGTCCTTTGCCGCGGCGTCGCATGAGATAGGCTGTATCTACCACCGGGATTCTGCCTATGAAGTGGCACCTAATTTGCGCGGCAGTCCCTCATTAAGCACTTGAAAAATAAAGAAAAAATTAGCTGGCTGGGGGACTAGGATTCGAACCTAGACTAGCGGAGTCAGAGTCCGCGGTCCTACCGTTAGACGATCCCCCAATTAAGGGCCTTTTTGGGCTGGCGACTGTCAGGCTCGGGAGCCCCAACAGGGCAAATTTCCGCCCCGCGCCTTACGCCGCGCGGTAGGCTTCTAGCGCGGTCACGGTGCCAGATGCAACCTCACTTTCGTCGGGCAGCTCATCACCACCTGAAGGCCACCGGCCCAACCTGATCCAGCGGTGACCTGTCGCCACCGCCGCATTGCTAAGGTGCCCCTCCCCCGGCAGACCACCCTGGCATGCCCCCGGGGGCTTGGGTGCGCTCGTCAGGCCGATCAGGAGATGCATCCGCTTGGTCAGTTTAGCCAGGAAACTGGAGCGCCAGCCTTGAAGAGTAGGGCCTGAACTCATCGGGAGAGCTCAGATAAAATAGCATGAAACGGCTAGACGAGTTGATCGGACTTTTGCTGTACTGACAGTATTCACGCACACGTTGAAGGGGACTTGGTCGATTGATGAAGGCATTTAATCCGCCCGGCGCGCAGCTTCCCGCAATGCACCGTCCCTTACGCGGTTTGGCGCAGCTGGCCCTGCGGCGCCTTTGCGCGGCCGCGCTGCTGACCCTCATGACAGTGCCGCTATCGCAGGCTGATGCATCAGCCAAAGTAACCCGGTCAGGAAAGGAAATCTCAGTTTCAGGTAATGTCCAGCCGCCAACGGTACAGGCGGTCCAGCGCGATTTATCTGCAGCGGGTGGCAAGGCGATCAACACGCTGGTGGTCAGTTCGACCGGTGGGGATCTCAAAAGCATGATGGCTCTTGGGCACATCATCCGCGCGCGCATGCTCACTCTCCGCGTCAACGGGTTCTGCGCCGCCTACTGCTCAGCCATGCTCGCACCGGCAGCCGTAAACCTCGTGGTACCAAAGGGCTCATTCCTGGTTTTCACGCCCCTCCTCGCTCGCGACAACTTCGCTGATTTTGGCGTCTCAGATCGCGTCGGACCAGCACTGATCGCAGAGCAGAACGCCTATTGGGCGAGCCTGCACGTCAATCCCGCCAGCATCTACGCGATTGCCGCCACCATCCCGACCATGAAGGCAGCGTTGGCGGCAGCAGGAAGATCCAGTGCGCCCGTCCTCGTGCCGAGCGCGGCATTTCTGCACAAATGCCTCGGAGTGGCATCCGTCGACATGACGGCGTTTAGTAGCGCCGACAGCCGGACCTGGGCACACCTTGGCCCTCACAAGCGGGCCGTCGCCTACCTGATCAAGAGCGCACTGGTCTATGACGGTGCCACAATCGCACGATTTGATCCGCCCTGCCTGGGCAAGTGATGAAGCCAGTCCCCGACGAACCCCTGAGACGTTTGGCGATGCAGGTATCGGGAGGGAGATGAATCTGCTTCGACCCTGTCTGGCTCAGGAAACCCGTTCGCTTTGGCGACCACGCCCTGCCCCGCTGCCAGCTCTTGCCATCAGCGCTTGCCGGATTGCTGCAACGCCGCGCCGCAAGGAGCCTCCACAGCGCGGCCGAGCCCGGACGATCCTGCCAAAGGGCCGTCCAGGCTGGGTGGGCGCCTTGGAACGCGCGGCCCCGGCAATCCGAGCCGGTCCCCTCTGGCCAATTTCCGGCCCGACTGATCGGACCCGGGGCCTACAGCGCCCTGCGCAGCTGCCGCCATTGGCTCTTTCACTGGTTCTAAATAGCCTCGTCTGTGCTAGCGTCCCAGAATGAACATTGCGCGACCAGTGGACGAGGGAGCCCCTTTCCAACGGCCGACGCGCCGGCCCCGCCGTCGGCGTCAGCCGGTGCTGGCCGCCATTGATCTCGGCAGCAACAATTGCCGTCTTCTGATCGCCGAACCTCGGGCCGGACAAAGGTTTCGGGTCCTGGAATCCTTCAGCCGGACGGTTCGCCTTGCCGAAGGCGTAGCCCGGACAGGCCGCCTCAGCGACGCGGCCATAGCCCGCGCTGTCGCAGCTCTGGTGATTTGCGCCTCCCGGATCCGCCGCTATGGCGAGTTTCGGCTGAGGGCCATCGCCACTGAGGCCTGCCGGCGCGCCAGCAATGTCGAAGACCTGCTCAACCGGGTCACAGCGGAGGCCGGCATCACTCTGGACATTATCTCGGCTGATGAAGAGGCGCGGCTGGCAGCGATCGGCTGCGCTCCGCTAATGGGCGACGGCTATGACGGCGCCCTCGTATTCGACATTGGCGGCGGCTCAACGGAACTGATCTGGCTTGAGGCAGATGAACGCGAGCCAGTTTATGCAGCCTCACTCCCGGTCGGCGTCGTAAACGTGACCGAAACCTTCGGGGACGCCCCCATTGACGAGATGGAGCAGGCCTTACAGCCCCGTTTCGCCGAGGTCGCGGTTCAGATGAAGGCCGTCAGGCCGTTTCGGGCTGATGGCCGCCACCTTCTTGGTACCTCAGGAACGGTAACGACTTTAGCGGCGCTTGCCCTCGGGCTGCGTCGCTACGACCGCGATCGCGTCGACGGCAGCTGGCATGAAAGCGGACAGATCCGCGAGGTGGTGGAAAAGATCGCCGCCCTGGATCTGGCCGGCCGCGCCGAGCTGAACTGTATCGGCCCTGAACGGGCCGATCTCGTGCTCGCCGGATGTGCCATTTTCAATGCCATTCATGCCCATTGGCCGTGCGAACGCCTGCGCGTTGCCGACCGTGGCTTGCGTGAGGGCCTCATTCGCGAACTGATGCGCCAGTCCTCCACATGAAGCAGAAACCGTCAAAAAATAATGGCCGCGGCCCATCCGGACGCGGCGAGGGCCTCAGCGTTCGCCTTAAGAAAGCACGGGGTCGCAAAGCGTCATCCCAGCGCTGGCTCGAACGGCAGCTCAATGACCCGTATGTGCGCGCAGCCAAATCCAAGGGCTATCGCAGCCGAGCCGCCTTCAAACTGCTCGAGCTTGACGAGCGCTTTCGCCTTTTAAGGCCTGGCGCGCGGGTGCTGGATCTGGGCGCCGCGCCCGGTGGCTGGGTGCAGGTAACACTCGAGCGGATCGGCCCCCGGGGTAAGGTGGTCGGCCTCGATATTCTGGCGATGGATCCGATTGCCGGTGCCGAACTTCTCGAGGGTGACATGCTGGCCCCCGAAACCCCCGAGCGGCTAAAGGTTGCCATGGGCGGCGAGGCTGACCTCGTGCTGTCCGATATGGCGGCCCCCACCACCGGCCACCGCCAGACCGACCATTTGCGCACGGTCGCGCTTCTCGAAGCTGCCCTGGACCTTGCCGAGGATGTACTTCGGCCAGGAGGCAGCTTTGTCGGTAAGGTCTTCCAGGGCGGCGCAACCGGGGCGTTGCTGGCCCGCTTCAAGCAGGATTTTGCGACCGTAAAGCACGTCAAACCGCCGGCCTCGCGCGCCGAGTCGGTGGAGCTCTATCTCGTCGCCCAGGGGTTTCGGGCTCATGGCGGGGCCACAGGCGACACTCCGGCTCGCTGAGCGGGGAAGCCAGGGCAAGCGGCCCCGCAGGAACACATCCTGCGACGCACCATTGCTTTAGC
>JAJZDZ010000056.1 GCA_021851325.1 Pseudomonadota bacterium
TCGCGGCGCGCTGATATGGGCCGTCGGGTTCCTTTTTCAGACAAAGCGTTCGGCGCGCGATCTGACGATGTCGGCATATTTGTTCAAAGCCGCATCATCCAATCCAGCGCCGCCGAGCGATTCCGCAACACGAGGCGCTTCATCAGACATCGCCTGGCTAAGCGCGCGGACACGATTGCGCGTGAAGGGCACGCCGACGCCAATCTCGCGCGCGAATTGTTCCCATGTGTCGGGGTGGAATTCTTCCAGCGTGGCACGCTTGGCGATTTTCATCGCGAATTTTGGACTGAGGTTAGGATAGACCACCGTGCATAGCAGATCATAGAGCGGGGCGAGACCAGCCTCTCCCTCCGCATAAAGCAGACTGAAATTCTTGCCATGCGCATCGGCATTGCCGAGTACGACGTTAAAGATCGCCGCATCGAGAAGCCGCAAAATTGCCGTGGCCGGTGTGGTGCACGCACGACGGACCAGATCGAAACAATCCTTGAACCGCGGACCGCCGTCACTCGCATATTTGTTCTCCGGCGGCACGCCCAAAGCCTGACAGAAATCCTCTTGATGCAGGCGCCGGGCATGGCCGTCAGTATCCGTTTCGCGGTCGTAGCGCTCGATCAGCAGGAAATGCCGGTCCCCGATACACCGCGGATGGACCGCCGCCACATTCAGGCCCACCGCCGCCGCTAGCCGCATGGCGAAGGCCTCGTTCTCGCTCGTGGCCGCAAATCTTGGGATGGGCGGCTTCAGAATGTGTGTGGTGGGCTGGCCTTCTGCGGGCAGCGCAACGGCGCCATGGACGAGCACAACAGGGAGCTTCTCCTGCGCACCCGCGAGTGAAAGACGCAAGCCCTCCCGGCCCGCCAGCATCGGCCGCTTGGGCAGCGTGTCGAGAATCTCCAGCAGCTCTTGATCGGTGAGCGGATCTGCCGCCGCAAGCGTCGTCGCAGATGGCGGCGTTTGTCCCTCCGGCCAAAGCGTCAGCGCGCCGGCGACATCGCCGCCGAGCGCTTCCAATAGCCGGAAATCATTCCTCTCGGAAATGCCAAGGCTGCGCGCGACCGCTTCGCGCTGCATGGCCTCGGGCAGCAAACCGGAAAAGAACGGCCTGGTCTCGCGGCGATTGAAGGGCTCGGCGCGCTTCGGTAGAGATTGGGAAATCGGCGGCCGCCCGGCGTCATGCAGCCATACCGGATCATAAGCGAAGCTCAGATCGCCATTCTGATCGAGGCGCAGTGCGCCAACCGACGCACTATCCCACCAGACAGACAAGGCGCGCATCATTTCTTGCCTCGCGCCGGTCCGGATCGCGGTACGAATGCGCAATCAAGACCAAGGACATCGAGAACGGCGAGCACCTTGCCCAGTTGTGCGGTGGGCTTGCCGGCCTCCAGCTCGATCAGAAAGCGCAAACCCACGCCCGCCGCGGCAGCCAGTTCGGCCTGGCGCAGCTTGAGTGCGCGACGCGTAGTTTTGATCTCTGCGGCAATCTCGGATGGCGTGGTCACGATCTATATTCCCGTACGGGAATATAGATCGTAGGGCAGAAATGAGTCAATAAATTATTCCCGATCGGGAATTTAGAGCTCAAGCCCACAGCAATTAGCAGTTAATATTACCGCTCGGGAATATCATGGGGCCAGATACCATCAGATATCAGGCCCCATGGAAACTCAGTGCGCGTTTGGCAGATAGATGACATTGCCCCTGAACCACAGCTCAACGCCGGGCGCGGGAAAGTCCGCGTAGGGAATATTCTCGGCAGTGACGACGCGATCGTTGCCGTCTTCACAGATCAGCGTCGCCCCGAGGTTGTTATCGACGACGCGCTTCCACACTTGGAAGTCGTCAGGGGCCACCATCCGGTTGGCCTTCGCGCCCTTAAGGCCGCAAGGGATCTTCGGGCCAGTTGTGTTTGGGATAGCGCCCGCGCATATCGCGCCGCGCCTCTGCCCAGGCTCCCTTCCAGAAGCCCGCGATGTCGGCGGTCAGCGCAATCGGTCGGCCTGCCGGTGACAACAAAGCGAGGCGAAGCGGCAGCCGCCCTCCGGCCAGTTTCGGGGTTTCGGCCAGGCCGTAGAAATACTGGGCGCGGGCGGCCGCAACCGGAACGGGCTCGGTATAGTCCACTTTCGCCCGCCCGTGCGGAAGCTGCAGCTGGGTCGGTAATTCCTTGTCGAGCCGCTCGCGCAGTGACCAGTCCAGTCGTGCGAGCAGCACGCTACAGAGATCAAGGTTTGCGAGGTCGGCGAGACGCGTGCACCCGTAAAGATAAGGCGCCAGCCACGCCTCGAGCGTGGCGATCAGGCTGGTGTCGTCGGTTGCGGGCCAGATATCGGCTTCCAGCCCATGCATCAAGGACAGACGGGCCTGAAGATTGCGCGCCTCTTCGGTCCAGGGCAGGCGGGATGGCTCCTTGCGTACCGCCTCCAGCAGGACGGCGGCCGCGGCGGCAGCGTCGGGAGGCGCAGAGCGCTCTTCCAGAACCAGTGTGCCGAGGCACTTGCGACGCAGCGCCACGACGCTGCCGCTGACAGGATCAAGCCGCGTTTCGACGGTTTCATTAATTCGTGTTGCAAGCACTGCCGGCAACGCGGTGACATCAAGCGGCGCAGCCAGGCAGATGCGTGGCGAAGTCTTCATTTCCAGTGCCGCAACCGCAAGCAGATCTGCTCTGGCGAGAGGATCACTCAGCGCAACTTTGGCGCCTCCACCGCCGGAAAGCCGAAAACTGCCGGGCTCGCTGCGGCGCTGCGCCAGGCGGTCGGGAAATGCTGCGGCGATGAGCGGGGCCGGATCGCCGCCCGCCGCCTGGGTGTTTTTGATGCCAAGGCGTCGGCGATAGTGCTCAGCGGTCTGGCGAATGATGCGGATGGCATTGCGGTCGGCATCTTGCGCCCTCGCCGGAGCTTCAATCGCCTCAAGCCGCATCATGATGTCTGCCGGGGTTTCGCGCCCTTTGCCGAAGGGATCGCTTCCTTCCAGAAGGGCCGCAAGATCGCAGGCGCGTGCTGCTAATGCGGGATCCTCGGCGCAGAGCATCATGGCGCTCAGACGCGGATGAGCCCCCAGCCTGCTCATGCGCGCCCCCAAACCGGTCAGCTTGCCGGCTGCATCCAGCCCGCCAAGCTCGGTGAGCAGCGTCCGGGCGGTCGCAACCGCGCCCTCAGGCGGTGCATCGACAAAGGGCAGCTTGTCAGGAGGGGTGCCCCAAACCGCGCAATCAAGCACCAGGGCGGAAAGTTCAGCATCAAGAATTTCCGCGCGGTCATGGGCCCGCAGTCCGCGTTGAGCCGCTTCGCTCCACAGACGGATAGCGAGGCCGGGGGCTTCGCGCCCGGCGCGGCCGGCGCGCTGATCCGCCCCGGCGCGGCTGACGCGCAGGGTCGCCAGTCGGGTAAGGCCAGTTGCCGGGTCAAAGCGCGGTGCGCGGCGCAAACCGCCGTCGATGACGATCCGCACCCCCGGCACGGTGAGTGAGGTCTCGGCGATCGCCGTGGCCAGCACCACGCGCCGGCCCTTGTCGGGGCGCAGCGCCAGGTCCTGAACGGTGGCTGGCAGGTCGCCATGCAGTGGCAGTATGCGCGCCGCAATGCCGTCGAGAGCCGCTTCGGTACGCCGGATTTCCGCCATGCCGGGCAGGAAGGCGAGGATATCCCCCGACGCCTCCGCAAGCGCCGTGCGAACAGCCCGGGCCATGATCGCGGGCAGATCGCGCGGATCCTGAAAATCCCGTGCCGCATGACGTAGTTCGACAGGGTGGATCCGCCCCTGGCTCTCAATGACAGGGGCACGCATCAGTGCGGACAGGCGGGTGACATCAACCGTCGCTGACATCGCGAGCAGCCTCAGATCCGGCCGCAGTACCCTCTGGGCATCGAGACAGAGGGCGAGCGCTAGGTCAGCTTCCAGCGATCGTTCGTGGACTTCATCGAGGATCACGGCAGCGATACCGTCCAGTCCTGGATCAACCAGAAGACGGCGGATAAAGAGCCCGGCCGTGACAACCTCGATGCGGGTCTGGGCTGAAACGGCGCTTTCGAGACGGGTGCGAAAGCCGATCGTCTCGCCCACCCTCTCGCCGATCAGACTTGCCATGCGGCTGGCTGCAGCCCGCGCCGCCAGCCGACGCGGCTCGAGCATCAGGATGCGGCCCTGGTCCATGGGCGCTGAGCCGATCAGCGCGAGGGGAACACAGGTGGTCTTGCCCGCGCCAGGCGGGGCGACGAGCACCGCAGTGTTGTGCCTGCCAAGCGCCGAAAGCAGGCGCGGCAGACATTCGGTAACAGGAAGCGCAGGTGGCACAAATTGAACAGGGGGCATGATCGGGGGGCAAGGCGAAAACGGCAAAGCGGCGGGACCGCTCCGGTCATACCACGGGAACAGCAAACGGGCTCAGATTCTGGCAGGCCTATCTGTCTGCGCCTCTTGCGCGCATGATGGTGCGCAAAAGAGCGGGTGGGGCCGGCGGGGCCGGCCCACCGCGCTGGCTACTCGGCGATGAGACGGCCCGAGCCGCCCAAATCTGCGGGAAAGTCGGCAAATTTTGGCAGGCCATCACGGATGGGCAGTACGGTTTCGCTGTAATTCACATGTAGTGCCGGTTTGTGATCAAGGCTCGGAATGGTTGCCGAGAAAACATCCACCAGCCCGAAGGTGGGGTGGTTTGTCATGATGTGGCCCCCGCACAGCTTGCAGTACTTGCGTTCGCTCATTGGGGTCTTGGCAAAGCTCGCGATGTTGCTTGCCCCCTTGGTCACGGTCACGGTGTCCGGCTTCCAGAGACTGAAGGCGTTGACCGGTCCGCCAGACCAGGAACGGCAGGAGCGGCAATGGCAATAGCCCATACCCTCTGGCTCGCCACGAACTTCGATTTCTACGGCGCCACAGAAACAGGCCCCTTTATGGCTCGTCATTCTGAGATGTCTCCTCAAACTGTTGCAGGATGGAGCCGCACCATGCGGCGTTGAGCAAGCGTGCGGGCTCATCCATTTGGTAGCAGACATGTTGCCGGCGTGTGGAGCAGACACGGTGTCGCTTTTCCTTTTGGGCGCAAGTCAAAGACCAGAGAAATCGGGACAAGGCCCGTCAGGGGCGACGGCGCGGCTGCTCAATTCTCTGCCGATGCGTCTTTTGCGATTGCTGCGACTGAATGCGACCACAACATGAGGTTCGTTAACCTCGCTGTGCGGGCGGCTTCGATCATTTCGCACACCATTTTGGGCGCTTGTACCACTCAGCCACGTTCGTCACTGACGAAGGTGACTGGGCGGGGCAGTTGCGCGCACAAAACGCTGCGGAGCCCACCGCGTGCCTGCTTTTGCAAGGCAAAGACTGCCTTTATCCACGTCGTTCAAATAGTGAGACGGAAAAGCCAATTTTGGTTGCTGACTGGGCCGACAGGCAATGGCTGCGATGAGGAGAATCGTGACGGGACGTGTTTGCGCGAGCGTCATACACCGATCCAGGACGATCGACCATCACGGTGGTGAGCGGTCTTCTCACCTGCCAACCGCTAATCAGAACCACCTGTTATCTGGGTGGCGCCCAAGCTTATGCGCTGTCCAAGACACCAGAGTCGCGTGCTGATCGAAATTCTCCAACTCAATCCGGCGCGCCCGCATACGAAACCGGGTCAGAGTAGAAGCAAACCGAAGGGGGCGTTGGACCCGTGAAGCATTCGTGATAGCATGGGAACCTCTGGATCGGCGAACGTGCTCATGGCAACCTGATCAGCATTTCATTCCGACCAACTGGCCCGAATCCGGAGGTCGTCGCGCAGCACAACGGTGCGAAAGATCGCGATCTAATCCACGAAATGTTCTGTTTTTCTGTGGCGACGCGTGACCACGTCGAAGTACGCAGCACGGCTTTGCTTTCCAGGGTACAGAAATTCAGTATCCCCCTATATGCGAGTCGGGAGTTTAGTGTTCCATGACTTGAATTCGGAACCGACATCAACACCGATTATCATCCACCCGGTGAGGATTGGCCTGCATAACTGGATCGCTCGATGACTTGGGCGGTGGTGCCCGGCATTGTGCAATATAATGAAAGCGTTCTTTTGCCGTTAACTTTCTGCGAACGCCGACAGCCCTGGTGCTCTCTATAAAATATTTCATCGCCCGATTGGGTATGAAACATGAGCGTTTAGGGGATATCTTGCAGATCAGCGGAACTAGCACTGCTCGTGAGAAGCAAATGTACCGGGCCACACACCAGTCAGGCCATTGGCTTTTATGCCAGACTTAATGCGGGGCTGAGCGCTATTTCGTGTTTACTAACGACCAGGCCAAGGTGACAATCGCCTCCTATCGCTATGCCTGGACACACGGTTTGGCGCCACCGTATTGAGGACGGCAATCGCGCCATCCCGAGATGAGCCCGCAGCCGTTCACCTAACTGCTTTTGGTCGTTTGGCCTGGGACCCCCATTCCAATTCCAGGTCTTAAGATGTCAGGACCCGAGGGACGTGGCTCCGGTTCGCCTGCCAAGTGCTCATGCTCATCCGGCAGCTCCAACACCGGCATCTTATCGCGCAAGTCACCTTTGGGACGTCGAATTCGTGGCAGGAGTTCGTGCGTATCTCCGATCGCCCATCCAGCAAGAGCAATCGTCACAAGCCCAGAAATAATGGAGCTTAAGGCCACCGCATCCACCTGCGGGTATCCCAATACCTGCGGCGCGATGAAAAGCCATGCGCCCACGCTGGCGATGCACCATTCCTTCCAGCGAGCAAAGGCCGAGAGCTCGGATAACCCCAGGAAGATCATCAATGCGCCACTGATCCACGAACTCCAAATCAAGCCCATTCCTATGGGGTTGGTGGCGGTAGATGCCTGCTCAATTGACAGAAACCACGGAGAAACAAAGATCCAGACGCCGACAAGAGCTGTACCCCAATCTTGCCAATGTTCCTTCTTCATGAGAGGTCTCGCATCATCATGTCGGATCAATAATGTCTCGCCATGCAACGTTGATGATCTTGACCAAGATCAAAGGGCAGTCTTTCAGCGGCTGAGTGTAAATCGAGACATTTTCATGCTGGATTGGCCATAGCGCGGATGGGTCGTTCAAGCAGCAGCTTATCTGTTGCGCTGGCGTTTAGGCTCGCCGACCGCTCTCGCAAGAATCGTAATTGCGACGCAGCTGAGAACAAAGCCGGCCAAAGCCACTTCAAGGTTCCTGACGATGGTGGCGATCGCACCGGTTGTCGGGAAGAAGAACCCTGCAGCCGCCGCAAACAGGCATCCCAGAGCGACGATTGTCCAGAAAATTTTTCGGGCCCGTTTCTGGCTCATCCATCCCACCCCAGCATTTTGAAAGTGCACGGTGATGTTTCAGCATAGCACCCGGAAGGTGGCCAGCAAACAGGCTTGCCCGGGTCCTGCCGTGTCGGTGCTCCTCGCGCGACAAGTCCGTTGAGCTGGCATAGAGAAAGCCCCGCCCGATAGCGTTTGCCTCCGTGCTTGAGGCGCCACTAGCTTCGGTTCATGAACGCTATGCAATGTTGGCCCGAGATTGAAGTGGGCGGGCGGCCTCCCTATCTTCTGGCGTGTAGCAAGGGGTGGGGGCATCATGCTGAGCATCGAAGACCTGACGCATGTCTATCCGGGCGGCGTTCGCGCACTCGACAACGTCAGCCTGAAGATTAATCCGGGTATGTTCGGTCTCCTTGGCCCCAATGGTGCGGGCAAGTCGACCTTGATGCGGACCATCGCGACCCTACAGGCGCCGAGCAAAGGTTCAATCCGTTTCAATGGGATAGACGTGATTGCCGAGCCCGAAAAGCTGCGGCGGGTGCTGGGCTATCTGCCGCAGGATTTTGGCGTATACCCCCGGGTATCGGCCTACGACATGCTCGACCACATGGCGGTACTGAAGGGCATCAGTGGACGCGGTGAACGGCGTGATACGGTCGAAACGCTGCTGCAGCAAACCAATCTGTGGGCCGTGCGTAAAAAGGCGATCGCTGGCTTTTCTGGTGGTATGCGGCAGCGCTTCGGTATCGCCCAGGCTCTGATCGGCCAGCCGCAGCTGCTCATCGTCGATGAACCAACGGCGGGCCTCGATCCGGAGGAACGCAACCGTTTCCTCAACCTTCTTGCCGAGGTAGGTGAGAGCGTTGTGGTGATCCTATCCACCCATATCGTCGAGGATGTGGCCGAGCTTTGTTCACGTATGGCGATCATCGCCGAAGGCCGCATTGTGGCGCAGGGGGTGCCTTCCGAACTGATGGCGCAATTGAAGGGCCGGATCTGGCGGCGGACTATCTCCAAGGCAGAACTTAACGACTATCGTGCCCGCCATCAGGTAATCCTGACCCGTCTGGCGGGTGGCCAGACCCTGATCCACGTGCTCGCCGACGGTGATCCCGGCGATGGCTTCACGCCGGTGGAGGCCGGGCTTGAGGATCTCTATTTCTCGACGCTCGCGCATCTGCGCCAGGCAGCCTGAGGCGCTCATGTTCCGAAAGATAGCTGCGTTTGAGCTGCGCTATCAGCTCTCCTCGCCGGTCTTCTGGGTGTCACTTATTGCCTTCTTTCTTCTCACCTTTGGCGCCACGACGATTCCGGAAATCCAGATCGGCTCCAAGGGTAACACCTTCCTCAACGCACCCTACGCCGTAATTCAAGTCAGCCTCGTCATGAGCATCTTCACGATGTTCATTGCCACAGCGTTTGTCGCCAATACCGTAATACGAGATGACGACACGGGTTATGGCTTCATCATCCGCACCACACGCATTACCAAGTTTGACTACTTGTTCGGTCGTTTTTTGGGCGCCTATCTGACGGCGCTCGTCATCTTCGCTGCCGTACCACTGGCGATCGCAATTGGCGTCCAGATGCCATGGCTCGATCCGGCCAAGATCGGCCCCTTCCGGCCGCTTGATTATCTTTATGCCTATTTCATCGTGGGTGTGCCCACGATATTCCTGCTCTCGGCGATCTTTTTTGCCCTGGCTACCATCACCCGTTCGATGATGACGACTTATCTCGGCGTCGTCGCGTTTCTCATCCTCTACGTTGTTCTGCGTAACTGGTTCAAGCAACCACAATATGACCACATCGTGGCGTTGCTCGAACCGTTTGGCAGTGGTGCGATCAGTGAGGTAACAAAGTATTGGACTGCATCCGACCGCAACACCAGGCTGCCGCAGCTGTGGGGTGTGGTGGCCGAGAACCGGGCCATCTGGCTCGGCCTAGCCACCGCCATCCTTGGCTTCGCATACGCTGCCTTTCGCTTCGAGGTGCGGGGGACCAAGCGCGCGCCTGGGGCAAATGAAGTCTCGGTGCCGCCGCCGGCACCAGCCGGTGCACTCCCGGTACCCCGCTTTGACCCCCGCTCGAGGCGCATTCAGGCCCTGGCCTGGGCCCGTTTCGAGATGCGCCAGGTGTTTCGCAGCCCGGGCTACCTCGTGCTTCTGATGCTGGGCCTTTTCAACGCCGGTGGCGCGATGTGGTTCCTCGACGAGGACCAGGGCTTTCATCTCATGATGGTGACGCGGCGCATGATTGAGGCGCTAGAGGGCGGTTTCACCTTCATCGTCATCCTCATTGCGATCTACTATGCGGGCGAATTGGTGTGGCGTGAGCGCGACCGGCGAACCCATGAGATCTTCGACGCCTGCCCGGTACCCGACTGGGCCTTTGTGCTACCCAAGATCGCGGCAATTGTCCTCGTATTGCTATCGACTTTCATGATTGCGGTCGTGGCCGCGGTGGCGATCCAGACGCTCAAGGGCTATTACCACTACCAGCTGGGTCACTACATCCTCTGGTACGTGCTGCCCCAAACCGTAACCGCGGTGCAGATCGCCGCGCTGGCCGTGTTTGCCCAGGCGCTGTCGCCGAACAAATATATCGGCTGGGGCGTGATGGTGCTCTATCTCGTGGCGCTTATCAGCCTGCCTGACATGGGATTTGAGCATCATCTCTATCTCTACGGCACCACAACCGACGTGCCACTGTCTGACATGAACGGCGAGGGCCGGTTCTGGATCGGCCGCGACTGGTTCGATGTTTACTGGTCCGCTGGGGCGCTCATTCTGACGATATTGGCTTTTGCGCTGTGGCGCCGCGGTACCGAAAGCCGTCTGAAGCCGCGTCTGGCACGCCTGCCGCGGCGTCTGAAGGGGCCTGCCGGAGCCTGTCTGGCGGCAGGTGTCGTGATCATGGCCGGTAGTGGCGGTTATATTTACTACAACACCAATATTCTGAACCAGTACCGCACCACGACCGGCGATGACCAATACAAGGCCGATTACGAAAAGACGCTATGGAAGTATCACACACTTGTGCAGCCAAAAATCACGGCTGTAACGCTGAATGTCGCGCTTCATCCACACCAGGTCCGCGCGGTTACAAACGGCAGCTATACCGTCCAGAACCGCAGCGGCAGAGTGCTCAAGGTGATCCATATCCGCTGGGACCGCGACCTTAAGATGAAGCGTCTCGTGGTTGAGGGCGCGCATCTGGAGAAAAGCTATCGGCGCTTCAATTATCGGATCTATGCCTTCGATACGCCGCTGAAGCCTGGCGCGGTAGCCCATATCAGGTTTACGACCGTGCTCGAGGAGAAGGGCTTCCGCAACAGCGGAGATCTGACCCGCATCGTCGCCAACGGGACCTTCCTCGATAATGACGAGATCGCGCCCATCATAGGTATGGACCGCAACGGGCTCCTGCACGATCCCGCCACCCGGCGACGCTATGGTTTGCCTGCGCAGCTGCGTCCGCCCAAACTGGGCGACAAAAAGGCACGGCGATATAACTACGTCGCACACGACGCCGATTGGGTGACTTCGGACATCACGGTCTCGACGGATGCGAACCAGACGCCGATCGCACCTGGATATCGGGTTTCCGACGTCATTGCCAACGGACGGCGCACGGCGCGGTTTGAGTCCGAGGCCAGAATTCTGAACTTCTTTTCGATCCAGTCGGCACGCTACCAGGTCAAGCGGGACAGCTGGCACGGAATCCGCCTGGCGGTCTACTACGATAAGCACCAGCCCTATAATGTCGCGCGCATGATCCACGCGCTCAAAGCCGGGCTCGGGGTCTATACCAAAGCCTTCGGTCCCTATCAGTTTCGTCAGGTTCGCATCGTCGAATTTCCGGACTACCGGAAGTTTGCGCAGTCCTTCGCCAACACGATCGCCTATTCGGAGGGCATGGGCTTTATCCAGAATTCCGCCAAAGTTCTGTCCGATCCGCGCCTGATCGACATGGTAACCTTTGTGACCGCCCATGAGCTCGCCCATCAATGGTGGGCGCATCAGGTGGTGGGCGCCGATAAGCAGGGCGCCACCATGTTGTCCGAGACCTTCGCGCAATACTCGGCGATGTTGGTCATGCAGGAGCTCTATGGTCCCGCCCATGTCCGCAAATTCCTGAAATATTCTCTGGACCACTACCTGCGGGC
>JAJZDZ010000057.1 GCA_021851325.1 Pseudomonadota bacterium
GATGCGCAGTCACGGTCTGAGCCAGAGACGAACAGCCGGTGCAGTGTCGCCACGAACACAGCGCGCTCGACGGGGAACTCGAAGGCGCGGGAGCTCAGAAGATCAGCAAGGACGGCGTCAATGCCGATTGGGTCAGAACAAAGTTGCGAAGTGGTTGCATTTGCCCGCGGTCAGCGCAGTCCCGGGCTGTCCATGGCGCCAAAACTCTACCGGCAGCGGCAGCAAAGTGCTAGTTACCGCGCGAACCCAGAGTCATCTGGGGAATGTCGGCTAACAATCAACACGGGCCACTCAGTGGGGGCCGGTCAGCGCCAAAATCCACGACGTGGGCCAACGCGATTCGATGCGGGGATGCATATGCCAATCCAGGTCGCGCTCGTGGCTTTGCAGGCATTCCACGTTGCGTTTTTGTTCCTTCACGACTGGATTCCGCTGGGACGTCTGACAAATCGTAATGCCATAGCTGAAGCCGACAGCTTTCTGCGCCGTGTCTGGACTACGCTGCTCAGCGGATTGCCCTTCGCAATAGGGCTGGCATTCAGCTTGCGTACAGTGGAGGGCCAGTTCCCCGGATGGCTCATGATTTGGCTATGGGTCTCCTATGGTCTTCTTTTCGCAGGCGAGCTCCGGGCTTGGTGGCTCCCCTATCTACTTTGGAATGAGCCCGCACGAGCGGCACGCTATCGCACACGCTTCTCCGGTACACTGCGGTTCCTACCGGAGCGTCATGGTATCGCTCCTGACGCAATTCACACCGTGTTGCACGCAAGCACGGTGGCGACCCTGTTGCTGTTGACCACGTACGTCTAAGATTGAAGCGCCCACTCGAAGCTGTGCGATGAATGACCAATGCGGCATAAGCAAAATACCCCGACTAAAATAAGCTGTCAGCGCGAAGTATTCGGCATTTGTTCCAGTGGTCACAGTGCTTCTGCTTGTATCCGTAGCCACGGCTGCGATGAATTGGGTAAAGCGCAGCAGCAAGGGACAGCCTCCGGCGTGGTCGGGAGCAAAATCTTCCAGTCTGCGTGCCGATTCAGGCCGCAGACCTGTGCTGCGATGCGCCGCCAGCCCTCACAGAACAGAGGCTGCTCAATCCCAAGTACAAGCTGCCGGCTGAGGGCTTCGCCTATGTTCCCTAAGCGAGCCAGCCAAAGACCTCGACGTTGCCGTACCACCTCCTGAGCGACGAAATCTGTAGCTATGCGTCCACCGACCTACCAAATTGCCTCCATCTTGGAGGCAATTTGGAACCATGCCCGTCAATCTGTCCATCAAGAACGTGCCCGAGGACGTAGTCCAGCGTTTGCGTGCCCGCGCTGAGCGGCATCATCGATCACTGCAGCGCGAACTGATGGCGATCATCGAAGCAGCTGTCATGGATGAGCGGCCCACCTCCCCCACTGCAATACTCGCCGAAATCCGCCAACTCGGGTTAAGCACACCGGCTGAGGCAGCAGCCATCATCCGGGCTGACCGCGATGCCCGTTAAAGTCGTCGACGCCTCCGCGCTGGCGGCACTCCTGTTTGGAGAGCCAGAAGCCAATTCTGTCGCCGAGCGCCTCGGCGACGCCCGACTGGTAGCACCCATGCCGCTAAGCTACGAGCTTGCTAAGGTCTGCCTCGTCAAGTCGCGGCGGCATCCTGAATTGCGGCCGGCGCTGACAGCCGCGTTTCGACTACGTGCTCGTCTTTGCGTGGACGATTTGCCTGTTGATCACGACGGCGCGGTCGAATTTGCTGCAATAGCCGATCTGTCCGCTTATGACGCCAGTTATTTATGGCTGTCGCGCCAGCTCGCCGCGGAACTCGTCACGCTCGATAAGCGACTGTCCAAAGCGACCGCCGCTTCGTCTTCACCATGATAGCCGCTATGGCTCTGCCTGCTCCAGCCAATTTTATCCTATCCTGACCGGGTACCCGCTGGCGCTTCCGCGTTTGCCAGTCACACGAGGCAAGACTCTGGCAAGCCTTCAATGTGATCCAGCACGCACCGCTCCACGCCACGTGCGGCAGATTGTAAATCAGCACCGAATGAGGACCCCATTGCCTAAACGCTATAAGGGTTTGATATGGGGACGGAATTCCCGCTTGAGGTGGGGTGCCGCTCGGCGCCGGTCGGGGCCCCTGGCCTGGTGGGATTAATGCCGCCGTTTCAATGCCGAGCGCTTCTTTACAGCGAGGTTCCTTTTCTGGGCCGCCCCACTCCACACACGGCACCGCGGCCACCGGTGCTCGGTTTGGCCATACTGCCATTCTTGCTCTGCGGGAGAAGTCCGTGTATCATAATGTTGGAATATATGCGCAATATCCGACGATAAGATACATGCCAATCCCTCAGAGTCGCTCCCAGCGCGATTTGGTAATGGGCCTTGTTGAGAGGCACGGCCTCATGCGCCTGTCAGCGCTCAAGAAGCAAGGCGTCAATCCCGCCACGCTCGGACGCCTAGTGCGGGAAGGCGTTCTGCAACGGCCGTCGCGCGGCCTTTATGAGTTGGCCGGAGCGGAAATGAGCGCCGAGCATTCGCTGGCCGAGATTGCGCTGCGCGCGCCCAAAGCGGTCATCTGCCTGATTTCGGCGCTACAGTTCCATGGCCTCACTCTTCAGACGCCTTCTCATGTCTGGATCGCCATCGGCCTAAAGGATCGCAAGCCGGCGATCGACTTTCCACCCGTCCGTGTCGCCCGCTTCGGCGGCAAGGCGCTAGCCCTGGGCGTCGAGACGCACAGCATCCACTCCGTTCCGGTCAAGATCTTTAGCCCGGCGAAAACCATCGTCGATTGCTTCCGCTTCCGGCGTGCTGTTGGGCTCGACGTTGCCATGGAAGCTCTGCGCATGGGGTGGCGTCGCCGGAAGGTGAAGCCGGACGAGATCGCGGGCCTGGCGCAGGAGCTGCGGATATGGAGCGTGGTCAGGCCCTATCTCGACAGTGTGGTCGCCGATGAAGGATGAACCGGCCAATCTTCCAGCCTCGATCCTCGCTAGGCTGCGCAATGTCGCGCGCGAAAGGCGGGCCGACCCACAGCTCATCCTGCGGCGTTACGCCATTGAGCGGTTGCTCTTCCGGCTGAGCCGCTCTTCCTGGCGGGACAAATTCATCCTCAAAGGCGCCATGCTTTACACTGCATGGTGGAACGATCCCTTCCGGCCGACCCAGGATCTCGATCTTCTCGGCTTTGGCGATCCTGCAATCGCCGCCATCACGGATGCATTCCGGGCGATCTGCCAAGAAGACGGCGACGGTGACGGACTCGTCTTCGATGCCGAAGGCTTCGTCGTCGAGACGATCCGGGAGGACCAGAACTATGGCGGGGTTCGCATCAGGACGCAGGCGTTGCTTGGGAAAAGCCGTCTTCCAGTCCAGATCGACATCGGCTTCGGCGATGCTGTAACGCCGGCGCCGGAGGAACTGGAGTTTCCCCCATTGCTTGACGCACACGGGCCACGCCTTCAAACCTATCCCAAAGAAACGGTCGTCGCCGAGAAGCTCCAGGCGATCGTCACTCTCGGCCAAGCCAACAGCCGCATGAAGGATTTTTACGATCTCCTCGTGCTGTCGCGTCTGCTCGCGTTCGACGGCGCGCTTCTCGTCAGCGCCATTGCCGCGACCTTCGCCCGGCGCGGCACGGAGCTGCCCATCGGCAAACCTCATGGGTTGAGCGCATCATTCGCCGGTGATGGCGAAAAGGTTCGGCAATGGCGTGCCTTCACGACACGCGAGACTCTGCTTCTCGATGCGCCGGACCTTTCGGCGACCGTCGCCGAGATTGCCGCCTTCGTTCTTCCGCCGCTTGAGGCCGCAGCCGGGCGGCGCAGCGGCCCTGGGCGATGGACAGCCGGCGCGGGTTGGGAGGTATGATGGGCCCCGCGCGAGGAGCGCACCCCCCTACGCTCGCACCGTTGCAAGGCGTGCTCGGGATCGAACGCATATGCCAACGCGCAGGTATCAGCCGTGCTGGCGATTACAAGCATGAACAGCTATCCACGCCCCGTGAAGAAAAGATGCGCACCCCCATGCGCATACCGCCACTCGTTTGGCAAAATATTTTTTGACGGTATTTCTGACGGTATGGAGGGGATTCTTCTAATGGTTTCAAGGGCTATGGATCCTCCCGCCCCAGCCAGTTTTATCCGCACGCCCTCTACCATACTCCATGGCGGCCGGAAATCTCTTACAAGCCTATGGCGTTGCGAAGGAGGCACCCTGCCCTACGCAACACCCATGACGGCGGTTTTAACGGTATCGAAACAGGCTAGCGTCCCCCAACCGAATTTCTGGTCTACCACTGAGGAAACTGCGGCTCGCTTTGGTTACCCTGGTCGTGACTTCCTGTAAGCCGCCGTAGGTCTCTCGGGTCCCTGTTCAATAACGGCCAGATAGGCGCGCACGGCAGGCGGCGGCATGGTGCGGCCGATTTCATATTGGCGGAGATTGGCCAGCGGAATGCCGTAGGTATCGGCAAATTCCGATTGGCTCAGGCCCAAACGCTGCCGCAGATTTCTGATGCGCCGACCCTGCAGGGCCTTTTCAAGCCCTTCATCGCTCACCGACCGATCCTCCGGGTCAGAAGGGTCGACCTCAATGGTAATGATAGACTTTTTCTTCACTGTCGTTGCTCCGCCCATGGTGCCGCCTATCCCGGCTGCTGAAAGAATGGAGACGACGCGTTCCGTCGCCATCATCCTCTCACCCAATTTTCGACCCGCAACCCAAATACTCTTGAAAATTCCCGCATATTGTTGGTGACCAGCACACATTCGGCGGCAAGAGCATGTCCTGCGATCATGGTGTCGTTCCCGCCGATGGGCGTTCCCTTGGACGACAAATCCTTGCGGATGTGCATGGCTTCTTCCGCCGCAGCCCGCTCCCAAGGCAGGATGGCGGACAGGCGAGAGACGAATGCATCAACGAGCGCCGCATGACGCGGCGAGGAATTCTTGCCAACCGTGCCGAGCAGCATCTCATAATAGGTGATAACCGAGATCACGATGCTGTTCTGTCCTTCGATTGCGGCTTGAAGCTGCTCAAGCACGGCGATCGGACGCTCGCGCATGATGAAAGAGCAGATGTTCGTGTCGAGCATATAAACCGTGTTCATCGCTTGGCTTCGCCCTCATCCAGGGAGAACCGCCCCTCCTCGACTAGATCGGGGCGGTCACACAGGAAATCCGCATCCGCGCGCGGTTCTCTCTGGAAAGACAGCCAGCTTGGCCGAACCGGGCGCAACACGACGGTATCGCCCTGCTTTTCAATGGTGAGTTCCGTCACCCCCGGAAATTCGAAATCCTTGGGAAGGCGAACCGCCTGATTCCGGTTGTTGCGAAAGATGGATACGGTGCGCGGCATGGTGAGGCTCGATTGTAAAGATCGAAAATTAGCATATGCCACGCATATGTCAAGCTATCTCCTCGAAACCAACCCAACAGCGTCTGCATCGTGCACGACCACGTAGATTCGGGTGTAAATCAGCACAGAATGAGGACCCATTGCTTAAAAGCTAAAACGGTGGAGGGATTAATGCCGTCGTTTCAATGCCTAGCACCTTTTTAAAGGGGGTTCCTTTTCCGGGCCGATCGACAATCATTGAACTCATTCTGCCCAACAAGCCACTCCTGCTCTGCACGAAGCGCATTTCTGGTCACTCCACCGATCGGCGACGAGGCGATATTGATGACCGCCCCACCAGACATAAAAATAATAGGCCCACAACTTACAACAAGGCAGGGTGCATTGTTCGGTGTAGTTGACATCGAGCTCGTATTGTTCTCGCTTATAATTTTGTTGGTGATGGCGTTTATTGCTAAGCAGGTCACCATATCCGACATTTCCACCGGAATAATTGTTGGATCGTCCATCGGACTGCTCATGAATATGATCGCTGGAATTCCCAGCCGCCTCGTAATTACGACTGTGGACTTGAACCGCAGCAGAATAACTAAGGTTCTTTCGTCGCTCGGATATGCCGAATATCAGTCTTCAGATTGCTTTGCACCACAACGGTTTCGTGCCCTTCAATTACCAGGTCAGCGAATTGCCTTAAGTCAAAAGGAAGGACACATAGAACTGGTTGGCCCAACGCTTATGATGCGCATCGTAAAGAGGCGACTCTGCTCCCGCTTGCGATGAACTTGGTCTAACCTTGGACAACCTGAGCGGTAGATCCTGGCGCGTCGGGTTGCATACGCGCCGACGCCGCCTACAAGCCTAGCCTTCCCTCCCACTAGACCCCGTGAGGGTAACCGATGCGGTTCGATCGAAATAAACTCATGACCTTTGCGATTGCCTTCATTGTCGGCGGGTGTATCGCCTTTGTCAGCGCGAAGTATTCCGCATTTGTGCCAGTGGTCACGGTGCTCGTGCTTGTATCCGCCGCTACCGCAGCAATGAAATGGGTAAAGCGCAGCAGCAAGGGATAGCCTCCGGCGTGGTCGGGCGCAAAACCTTCCGGCCTGCGTGCCGATCCAGGCCGCAGACACGTACTGCGATGCGCCGCCAGTCCTCACAGAACAGAGGCTGCTCAACCCCAAGTGCAAGCTGCCGGCTGAGTGTTTCGCCTATGTTCCCTACGCGAGCCAGCCAAAGACCCGGACGTTGCCGTACCACCACTTGAGCGGCGAAATCTTTAGCTCTGCGCCCACGGACCTGCTAAATCGACTCCATCTTGGAGGCAATTCGGAACCATGCCCGTCAATCTGTCCATCAAGAACGTGCCCGAGGACGTAGTCCAGCTCTTGCGGGCCCGCGCTGAGCGGCATCGTCGATCACTGCAGGTCGAACTGATGGCGATCATTGAGGCAGCAGTCATGAATGAGCGGCCTACCTCCCCCACTGCAATACTCGCCGAAATCCGCCAACTCGGGTTAAGCACACCGGCTGAGGCGGCAGCCATCATCCGGGCTGACCGCGATGCCCGTTAAAGTCGTCGTCGCTTCCGCGCTGGTGGCAGTCCTGTTTGGAGAGCCAGAGGCCAAGTACCGAGCGCCTCGGCGACGCCCAACTGGTAGCACCCACGCTGCTAGCTACGAGCTTGCTAACGTCTGCCTCGTCAGGTCGCGGCGGCGTCCTGAACTGCGGCCGGCGCTGACAGCCGCGTTTCGACTACGTGCTCGCCTTTGCGTGGACGAGTTGCTGTTGATCACGACGGCGCGGTCGAACTTGCTGCAATAACCGGTCTGTCCGCTTATGACGCCAGTTATTTATGGCTGTCGGGCCAGCTCGACGCGGAACTCGTCACGCTCGACAAGTGACTGTCCAAAGCGACCACCGTTTCGTCTTCACCATGAGAGCCGCTATGGCTCTGCCTGCCCCAGCCCGGTGCGCCCCCCTGGGTGCCGCGTATGAAAGCATTCACCACAACCGAGCTCGGCGAGCATGCACCTGCCGCCCCAGTTTAGCGCACCAGTCCACTAAGATACTGCCTCTTGAAAAATGATGGCATTTTCTATAATATGCCATCATCGCTATCAGAATTGATGGAGACGCTATCATGCCCGCAGTCACGATCCGAAACCTGCCTGACGCAACGCATCGCGCCCTCAAGGTGCGAGCGGCTCAGCACGGCCGCAGCGCCGAGGCCGAAATGCGAGACATCCTCGAAACGGCTGTCCGTCCCGACACGCGCATCCGTCTCGGCAGTGCGCTCGCGGAGCGCAGCCGCAAGCTCGGCCTGACCAATGAGGACGTCGCGGCCCTCGAACAGGCTCGCGACAAGACCCCGGCCAAGCCGATGAGCTTCGAATGATCCTCCTCGACACCAATGTCGTGTCGGAGGCGATGAAACCCGCGCCTGACGATGCCGTGCGAGGATGGCTCGACGAGCAAGCGGCGGAGACGCTCTATCTGTCGAGCGTCACCATCGCCGAATTGCTGTTCGGCCTCGGTGCGCTTCCCAAAGGCAAGCGCAAGGGAAAGCTCGCCGGCGCTCTGGACGGCGTGATGGAGTTGTTCGCTGATCGCATTCTGCCGTTCGACATCGATGCCGCGCGACACTACGCCGATCTCGCCGTCAAAGCCCGCGCCGCCGGGAAGGGTTTCCTGACACCTGACGGCTATATCGCGGCGATCGCGGCCTCCAAGGGGTTCGTCGTCGCCACGCGCGACACCAGCGCTTTCGACGCCGCTGGCGTAGAAGTCATCGATCCCTGGAAAGCTGGGCGCTGAGGAGCTGCCACAGGCATAAGGTGGTCGGGCAGACTGACGGAAAGACCGTCGTGACAATCGAGCATGTCGGCTCCTGACACGGAGGACCATCCCCCACATCAAGACGCTGATCCTTGGTCCAGCCGAGGGCCTGACGCCATCAACCCGTAAAGGATCGGGCTACGCATGCGCGTGCCGCCGCTGCGGCTTCGCCTTCACGGTGATTGCGGCCTTCGGCCGAACACATCGGGCGCCTGTCAGCGGGGGACGATCCTCCGCTCGAAACAAGAGCCGGATCGATGTTGACGTATCAGCCGTGCGGGCAATTACCGGCATAGGCCAGCTATCCACGCCTCGTGAGGAAAAGATGCGCATCCCCATGGCTGTAACGCCACTCGTTTTGCGAGGTATTTTTTGACGGTATTTCTGACGGTACGAAGGAGATTTTTCTAATGGTTTCAAAGTCTGTGGATCCTCCCACCCCAACCAATTTTATCCAGGAGCGCTCTGGCGTACTCCAAGGCAGCCGGAAATCTCTGACAATCCTATTCCGCTGTAACCCCTGGCACCCTGCCCTAGGTAACGCGCATGACGGTATTTCTAACGGTATCGCGGGCCACGCCAGAAGAAGGATACCGTCAGGCGGGAGGTCCGGTGGGTTCCGAACGAACATCCTGTTTCGAGTCGGAAGCCACAGCTTTTTTGCCCATGGGTTCGCCAAGAGCGACAAGCCGAACGTGTCGGTCAAGGAGTTGAAGGCCCTGAAACGGCTGGCGGACCTGCATCTCGGGTTTTCAGAGGGGCAACTGAAGGCGGCCCAAGCCGCCGGCGAATTGATGGAGGTGGAGAGACATGGCGGCAATGAGAAAAAAGTTGAGAACAGCATCCTCGCTTCAGTCCACAAAGCTGCTGCTGGGCTCCACAAGGCAGGGCTCGTCGACAAGGCGACCATGCGTGATTTCGATGTTCTTTTTCTAACCCCGGTTGAGGCTCTAACGCCTGGTCAATGATCCTGGCCCCTTGCGTGATCTGGCTGGCCATATTGAAGGCGGTCCAGGAGATGGTACGGCCTGCCCCTGAGGTCATATTGCCGTTCGCGTCGTAGGCAAAGCTTGGATTGGTGACCCCGTTTACGGTGCCGGCGATGGAAGGTAAGGAGCGTTTCGCCTTCAGATGAACGAAACAGTCCGGTGGACTGCTTCGAGCGACGAACGCATGGGGATGGGCCTGGCCCGCCGCCGGATAGGCGTAGGTGCCGACATCGGACTTGGAGGTGATGTCGCCCAGCACGTCGTAGCCGATGCTGGTCGCACGCACCGCTGGCGGTGCACGATGAGCCAATGGCGTACGTGGTGAGGCGATTGAGCTGGTCGTAGCAGAAATACTCGCTATAGCCCTCGATGGTGTCGGTCCGGCTGAGGAGATTGCCGACACCGTCCCAGGTGTATTGCCATTTGGCGATGCCATTATTGCTGCCGGCCGTAACTCCTGTGAGCCGGCCGGTCGCCGGATCGAAGGTCTGGGTTTCGGTGGCACCATTGCCGAAGGTCTCGGAGGTCACCTGGAGCTCGGCATCGGCACTGTTGGCGGCCCAGTAGGCCAGCCCGCTGCTGTTGTCCGTCACCTGGCTCAGATCGCCGGAGGCGGTGTAGCCGTCATTGAGCACGAGGCCGGATGGATAAGAAAGCGAGGTCAGCCGGCCAGAAGGCGCAAGTGACTGGCGATCCCTCACAATTCGGAAAGATCGTGCCAGATTTAGAACAAAATACCGGCTAGCCTCGTTAATCCTTGTAATTCAGGTATAATGTACCATAATTGCTAGGATGATACCCCGTCAAAGAACCGCGACCGTCCTGGCTCGCCTCGATCAGTTCCCAGCCGTGGCGCTGCTCGGACCGCGCCAAGCGGGAAAAACCACGCTGGCTGAACACATCGGCGACGATCGCCCGAGCGTCTATCTCGATCTCGAAGACCCGGCGGACCGGGAGAAGCTGACCGACGCCGCACTCTATTTCTCAGGCCACGAAGACAAGCTCGTCATCCTGGATAAAGTCCAGCGGATGCCGAACCTGTTCCAGACGCTGCGCGGCCTCATCGACAAAGGGCGGCGGCGTAACATGCGGACCGGACGTTTCCTGCTGCTGGGCTCGGCCTCGATAGACCTGCTCAAGCAATCCGGCGAATCCCTGGCGGGTCGCATTGCCTATGTCGAACTGGGGCCTTTCAACGTGCTCGAAGCCAATGGGGAGAGGCGCGACGAAACGCTCTGGACGCGGGGCGGCTTCCCTGACAGCTTTCTGGCCACCAGCGATGAAGCCAGCACGATCTGGCGTGAGAACTTCATCCGCACGTATCTCGAACGCGACATCCCACAGCTCGGGCCGCGTATACCGGCAGAAACGCTGCGCCGGTTCTGGACCATGCTCGCCCACGTGCAGGGGGGGGTGCTGAATGCGGCGCAGCTCGCGCGCAGCCTCGGTGTCGATGGCAAGACGGTCGGCCGTTATCTCGACCTTCTGGTCGATCTGCTGCTGGTTCGCCGCTTGCCCCCGTTCCACAGCAATGTCGGCAAACGCCTGGTCAAATCGCCCAAGGTCTATGTGCGCGACAGCGGCATCGTCCATACGCTGCTGGGCCTTGACAACCGCGAGGCGGTGCTGGGCCATCCGGTCGCGGGTGGCAGCTGGGAAGGCTTTGTCCTGGAAAATCTGCTCAGCGCGGCGCCTGCGCGGATGAATGCGAGCTTCTATCGTACGTCTGCCGGCGCTGAAATCGATCTTGTGCTCGAACTGCCCGGCGGAAAATTGTGGGCCGTGGAAATCAAGCGCGGGCTCGCGCCGCGGCTGGAAAAAGGGTTCCATCACGCCCGCGAAGACCTGCAGCCCGACCAGTGCTTCGTCGTCTATTCGGGGGAGGAACGCTACCCCAAGGCGGAAGGCATCGAGGTCATCGGATTGCGCGAACTGGCCACCATGCTGAGCAGCACGTCGGTCTGATGAGCACCACGGCGTGTGGCTTTGTCCTTGCGGCCGGCGTCTTGGGTCTTTCGATAGGTCATATACAGCCTTCTGTGGTTGCCACCCGCAATGCAAGCTTCCTTAGCCTCGCGAAAGAGCGTGGCATTGCGCGTGCGCGCGACTTTGATGCGGCTGGCGTCCCGCGTGCCACTCTGCGGCGGCTCCAGGACCAGGGCCTTCTCGTGCGCATAGGCCGCGGCCTCTACC
>JAJZDZ010000015.1:0-48980 GCA_021851325.1 Pseudomonadota bacterium
CCTGCCACAGGCACCTCTCGTCGCCATCGCCGACAAGATCGAGGCTACATTTTCCGCTCACAGCGTCGAAGAGATTGGCGCGCAGCTCAAGGCCGGAGAGGACGCATGGTCGCGCGCGATCTCTTCGGCCTTTTGGCAGAAATCGCCAACCAGCCAGAAAATCGCCTTCCGTCAACTCGCACTGGGTGGCGAACTCGGGTTCTACGATTGCATGCGCATGGAGTATCGTATCTGCCAGCGGATCCTTCTGGGTCACGATTTCTACGAAGGCGTGCGCACCACGATATTTGTCAAAGGGGTGCCACCGCGCTGGCAGCCGTCGCGGCTCGAAGATGTCCGCGACGAAGATATCGCGAACTATTTTGCTCCGGTGACGAATGAACTGCTGCCTTAAGGCAGGCATGGGGTGGATGCGCATCCCGATCTCGCATGTGTCACCACCCCCGCAGAGGCAATGTTCTCGCCCAGAGCGAGCCACACCATGCGGGCAGGCCCGTGCTATCATGCAATTGGCACACGGAGGATTGTTCGATGCTCAGGGGAACTTGCCATTGTGGCGCCGCCTGCTGGACTTTGGAAGGCGATCCCGGATCCATTACGGCCTGTAACTGCACACTTTGCCGCCGCTATGGCGTGCTCTGGGCGTATGACTATGTCGATGAGCGGATTCGTATCGCCGGCTCTGTGAACAGCTATACACGGCGTGGCAAGGCTGATCCTGCGCTCGAGATATTATTCTGTCCGACCTGCGCCTGTGTCCTGGCCTGGCGCGGGCTTCGCAGCGACAACGACGGACGCCGGCGTATCGCCGTCAATGTGAGACTGGCAGAGCCGCAGCTCATCGCAGATCTGCCCATAGATCATTTCGATGGCCTCGACAGCTTCAAGGATCTGCCACCTGATGGCCGCTGCGTCCGGGATTTGTGGTTCTAATTCAGCAAAACGGTGCTGCTGTCCTCTGCGCGTACCAGATCTCCATCGCTGGCAAAGAGAGGGGTGAAGGGCTGGATCGAGCGCCATGATACGCGCTTTCCCTTAAGGACGCGGAAGGTGAACTGATCCTGCAACTGGGACGACATCCATAGTGCGACCCAAAAGCCGAGTGTGTGCGAGGAATTTGCGCTGGGGTTGGGTTTTCTGGTCTCCCGCACGGCACCGCGCTGGGGCAGTGCCGGACTTCATCGACCTCCGGGACGGTGCTACTGTGCGCCTTGAGGGAAAGCGATCCAGGAAATTTTGGCTTGCGTGGGCCTGATGCGTTCTGGGGATCGTTGGCCGTAGCGGCCGCGTCTCGCAACGAAAGTCTCGGGGGAAAATCATGTCGCAGGGATGGTATGGCTTTTTGTTCGCGTTCGCCATTCTGGCTGCGTGTGGCGGCTGCGCAAAGGCAGGTGGTGGGGTTTATGGCGGCTATGTCGGCAGTCATTCCGCAATAAATACCGATATCCAAGACATGGGCCGGCGCGCACTCTCCAAAGCCGCGCTGCAAAGTCATGATGGCTCCAGTGCCCCGGGTGCCAATGGGCCGGAGGTCACGCTGCACATCATGTTTCCATCGCAGCAGACCGGTCTTTCCAATATCGAGATGGTGATGCTTGTCCCCGAACAGCGAGGCGCCCACGGCTGCCAGGCGCTGGCGCAGGAAAAGTCTCGAACCGAACTTTATTCGCTCTTCATTCCGAAGAAGGATGTGCGGGCCGGCAGGCTTTACGACGTGGTGCTGTCAGATGCGATGGGTGACCAGTTTATTGTGGGACGGATCAGCGTGTCGGACGCTCCGGCGCAGGACTTCACGCTTAATGCCCCACAGCTGACCCCAGGATCTCCACACTATCAGGGTCCCGCATCGGCCAGAGGCTTTGCCGTCGCCTATCCGGGGGGTGCTCCCGGTCGGGTGACCGGACCGCGTGGCGGCGCCGCAGGCCCGGCGCCTGCACCTGGTCAGGCGTGGCTTCGTGCCAAAGAGGAATTTCGTCGGGAAGCTGCTCGTCAACCCTGGGTGATGGGCATGAAAGTGCTGACGATTACGCCCTACATGCTGGCTGCGATCGGTCATCCCAACGTTCATGTGCGGGGTGTTATTGTCTACACCGTGATCCCTGGGAGCCCTGCGCAACTGGCCGGCGTTCGCAAGGGTGATCTGATTGCCGAAGTCGGAGGACAACGCTGTGTCAGCGCCGCGCAATTCGTCCAGTATGCGCGTGCTGCGCGCGGACCGCTTGATCTGGTGATGTACAGCCAGCTGCACCACGCCATCGTTCATATGCGTGTCGTGGGCAACGGGATGCCAAAGCCCGGGGCGGGTTACGGTGCGGGCGACCAATGGCAAGTCCCAAGGTCTCAGCCGGGGTGGCCACAGCAGCGCGGCCATGACGTTCAACCGCAAGCGGGAAGCGGTTATATGCCGCCTTCTTCGTCCGGTTACACTGCGCCCCAGGTGGGCCCGGGATATGTGGCGCCGTCCGCGGGTCCCGGCTATGTGCCGCCAGGACAAGGGACAACGGCCCAGCAAGCGGGGACGCAGGGTAAAAAGGCGCCGCCACAATCTTCGGCGCAGGGGGCTTCCGCCTTTATCCCTCCGTCTACCGGTCCGGGCTACCAGCCACCTGGCCATTGACGGCTGTGCGGTGTGGGGAAGGCGGTACGCCATCCTGTCCATGCTCCCCGCAGTGGACCTGGCTGGCTATCCGGCGCGGAAGGCATTGAGCGATAGCAACAGGAACCGTCCTTAATGGCTTTATAGGGGGAGGCGGACCTGCGTGTTGACTGGCCGGGCGCCTGGCTTAGGTGCTGCTGGCGCGCGGACGACATGAAGTCCTGAGGTGGTGACCCTAAAGGTGGTGTGTCATGCGGTGCTTGGTTACCAGTGCCCGCCAGTACGACCGGGAATATCTCGAGGCGGCCAACGCCGGGCGTCATGACCTCGTCTTTGAGGAAACCAGGCTTTCTGCGCGTACGGCGCCCATCGCCCAGGGCTTCCCGGCGATCTGTCCGTTCGTTGATGACCAGCTTGATGCCGACGTACTTAAGACCCTGGCGCAACTGGGCACAAAACTCCTGGTTCTGCGCAGCACGGGCTACAATCACGTACATATTCCGACCGCGGAACAGCTGGGTATCGCGGTCATGCGGGTGCGTGACTATTCGGCCTATGCGGTTGCCGAATTTGCACTCAGCTTGATGCTGTGTCTCAACCGACATGTGCACCGCGCCTACAACCGTGTTCGCCACGGAAACCTGCTGCTGGACGGTTTGCTTGGCTTCGATATGCACGGCAAGACTGTTGGCATCGTGGGAACCGGGAAGATTGGAACGGCGCTGGCCCGGATTCTGCACGGTATGGGATGCACGATAGTGGGTCACGACGTGACGCGTAATCCGGAGTGTGAAGCACTGGGCGTCCGCTATACCAGCCTGGACGAGCTTTTGAGCCTCAGCCAGGTCATCAGCCTGCACCTGCCTCTGCTTCCTGAAACCCGGCACCTCATCAACGCCGAGCGCCTGGCGCAGATCCGCCCAGGCGCCCTCCTGATCAACACCAGCCGGGGCGCGCTGGTTGACACCTCGGCTTTGATCACCGCTCTGAAGCAACGCCAACTGGGTGGCGTCGGGCTCGATGTCTATGAAGAGGAAGCGGAGCTTTATTTTCGCGATCACAGCGAGGATATCATCTACGATGATGTCTTCGAGCGCTTGCTGACCTTTCCCAATGTCATCGTCACCGGGCATCAGGCTTTCTTCACGCAGGAGGCGCTTAGGACCATCGCCGCCACGACGATCCAGAATCTGACCGATTACAGCGCAGGGCGCAGCAACGAAAACGCGGTCACGAGCAAATGACGGGGAAAAGGACGTTTGGGGACAAATAGCACTGTCGCCGGGGCGAGGACGGGCAGTTGGCCCCGAGCGCCAGGTGAAATTTCCTTTTTCACGCCATGGTTTGAATGAAGTTGGCAGGATTTTTTGACGCCCGAGACGTCAGGCTTAAAGCTGTAGCCCGGCGTGCACAGGCGTCCCATACCACAGCCGAGGGTTCAAATTTTCTGCAGCGCCAGCTGAATGACGTCGATCTGTCCGCTACGGAAGCCGGCCTCGCAATAGGCCAGGTAATAGCTCCAGAGACGGCGGAAGCGGTCGTCAAAACCGAGTTTGGCAATATCGTTCCACGCTGCGGCAAAATTTTCAGCCCAGATCTCCAGGGTGCGCGCGTAATGTTCACCGAAACGGAAGATACTGTTCCAGGCCAGACCGGCGGTTGCGGCTTCCTCGGCCAGCCGCTTTTCGCAAGGCAGCATGCCACCGGGAAAGATGTAACGCTGAATGAAGTCAGGGCGTTTGCGATACTGCGCGAAGCGCGCATTGTCGATGGTGATCGACTGGAGTCCAGCGACGCCGCCAGGTGTGAGCACCTCGGCAAGTTTGCGGAAATAGACCGGCCAGTAACGCTCACCAACCGCCTCGATCATCTCGATTGAGACCACCCGATCATAACGCCCGGTGATATCGCGGTAATCCATCAGGACGACATCGACCTTATCGTTGAGGCCGGCACGCTGCATGCGCTCGGCGACGAAGTCATACTGCGCGCGTGACAATGTTACGGCGGTGACCCGCGCTCCGACCTCACCTGCCGCAAAGGCGGCGAAGCCGCCCCAGCCGCAGCCGATTTCAAGAACGTGATGACCGTCCAAAAGCCGGATACGTTCGGCCAGCGCGACATATTTGTGGCGCTGGGCGGCGGCAAGGCTGGTATACGGGGATTCAAAGATCGCCGCCGAATAGGTCATCGAGCTGTCCAGCCAGCGGCTGTAAAAGTCGTTGCCCAGATCGTAATGGGCCTGGATGTTGCGCCGGGCTCCGGACGGCGAGTTGCGGTGGCGCCAGTGCTGAAACATCCCCCACAGTCGCAAGGCTGCGGCACCATGGGCAAATTTGCTTCCCGCAAAATTACACGTGATCGCTTCAAGCAGACCGCTCAGATCAGGACTGTCCCACTGGCCGGCGATATAAGCGTCGGCAAAACCGAGGGCGCCCTCGAACGCCAGTCGCCGCAGCAAGGCTGGCTGGTGCAGGTGCAGCACGGCAGATGGACCGGGGTGTGTTCCCTGCACCCGGATGCGCGCCGCGTTGCCAATGGTGAGGTCAAGTCGGCCGGTGGTCCACTTTCGTGACAGCTGCTCAACCACATGGCGCAGCCGGGGCCGCAAGTCGGCAAAGGAGACCTCTGGTATCGTGCCAAAATCGAGCGCTGCGTTCATCATGCGGGTGCCAGGTGGGTCATGGCGAGGGCGCCGGCGAGGGCGGCCATGGCAGTGGCAAATGTACCCCACCCCATATCGAGGAGGGCGATACGCGCGGGCCAGCCGGCGAGCGTGGCAAGATTGGTAAGGTCATAGGTGGCATAGGCGACAAAACCCAGTGCGGCACCAAAGGCTGCGGGCGCGAGGGGGTTTGCCAGGGCCAGCGCTGGTGCGACCGCCAGGCCTGTGATGCCCGCCACGTAAATCAGATAAAACGCAAGGGCAGGAAGAGGATGCACGCGCTGCGACAGCAGGCGACCCAGGGCCGGGCGGTAAAGCATTGCTGCTGCCGTACTCAGCCACACGCCATCAAGGATGAGGAAGGCAAGGGCGGCCGCCGCGTATCCAATAGCCCATCTGCTCATGAGTTTTCCCGTTCAAGATTGGCCGGGATACGCTGGCCAGCCCTGTTCAGATCATGCTGGCCCAAGGCTCAGAGCTGCAGAAAGAGCTGAAAGGCGCGGGGGATAAGGCGGCGCATGCGCATCGGCCCGGTGCTGGCAATGAGACACAGGCAATCCTGGTCGGCATCGGCCTTGGGGCCATGCTCGAGTTCTGCGCCGCATTCGACGAAGTCGCCTTCGCTGTAGCGGCCGGTGCTGTCGACGAAACTGCCATTGAGCACGCAGACCCACTCCTGACCACTGTGGCGATGTTCCGGCATCTGCCGGCCCGCCGGGACATTGAGCTCGTAGGCGCGGGCCCCATCGCGGCCCTGATAGAGGGGGCGGTACCAGATGCCACCCGCAATCTTGTGCCGGCGCATCCGTGGCAAAGGCGGTGCGGTGATTTCCGGCGTGTCGATACGGGCCAGCGCGCGGGCGAGGGCTTCATCGCCCAAGGCCGTGGGCGGAAGGTCCTCAAGCAGGACCCCTCCGGTTGCGGTCAGCACCTCGATATCAGCCTCGCAGCCGGGGCAGCGATCGACATGCGCCTGCACCACAAGCGCCAGCGCCGGATCGAGCAGACCGGAGGCAAGCCGGGCCAGATGGAGTTCATGGGGATGATGGCGGATCGTCATTTCAGATCCCCGAAGGAGAGATCGCCCATGGCCAGGCGCAGTCGGTTGATGGCGAGCCGCAGCCGTGATTTGACGGTACCAAGCGGAATGCCAAGGTCGGCCGAGATCTGGGCATGGGCCTTGTCGTGGAAAAATGCGTGACGAATGACCTCTGCCTGCTCGGGCGGCAATTCCACCATCGCCGCGCGCAGTCTGACTTCGCGCTGGTCTGCGGCCAGGATGGCATCGGGTTCCGGTTCGGGATCCGGCGCTTCCAGCGCGTCACCCAGAGCCTGCCGTCTTTTGTCGGAGCGCACGGCATCCAGGCGCAGATTGCGGGCGATGGTGAAGATCCAGGTGGAGGCTCCGGCCCGGGCCGGATCATAGAGCGCGGCCTTGCGCCAGACGGTCAGCATCGTCTCCTGGGCAAGTTCTTCGGCTAGGCTCGGCGTGGCACCGAGGCGAAGCAGATAGGTCTTTACCCGCGGCGCGAAATGACTGAAGAGAGCGGCGAACGCGGTGCGGTCGCGTCGGGCGGCGATCGCCACGATACTTGCAGCATAATCGACTTCCGGGACAGCCGGGGCGATGGTCATGCGCAGCTCCGGACGTGCCGATGCGGCGCCAGAGGGGCGCGGCCGGCTTGCACGGGGGCGTGCGGAGGAAGTGACCAGTGTGGCATTCATGACCTCTGTTACGTCTGTCCGCTGCCGATAGATCAGCCGCAGTGCGCGTGATCTGCAGGTGGTGGCAGAGCGTATCGTCCCCATTAAACAGTGTGAGGCCCCGGTGAGCCAAGCCCTTCCCGCCATGAACATAGCCGTAATCGGATCCGGGATATCCGGACTGGCGGCGGCCTGGCTCCTGGCCGACCGGCACCGGGTCACGCTGTACGAGGCGGGGGAGCGCGCCGGCGGTCACAGCTGCACTGTGGATGTTCCCTTCGGGGGGCGCAGCCTGCCCGTAGACATGGGGTTTATCGTCTACAATCAATGCACCTACCCCAACCTGACGGCCCTCTTCGATCGCCTCAAGGTGCCAACCTGCGCCTCGGACATGTCCTTCGCGGTTTCGGTTCCGGGCATGGAATATTCCGGGACCGGTCTTGGCGGCCTGTTTGCCCAGCCCTCAAATCTCCTGCGCCCGGATTTCTGGCGCATGCTTGGCGACATCCTCCACTTTTACCGCAATGCCCCCCGCGACATTGCCTGGCTGGAGCAGGAGGGAACCAGCCTCAGGGATTATCTGGGCCGTTGTGGCTATTCGCCCGCATTCTGCGACAGTCATATTCTGCCCCAGGCCGCTGCGATCTGGTCGACCCCCACAAGTGAGGTCGGTGACTATCCCGCTGCCTCCTTTCTCCGCTTCTGCGACAATCATGGCCTGCTGCGTCTGCGCGGTCGGCCGCAATGGCGTACCGTGCAAGGTGGTGCCCGCAGCTATGTGACCCGGCTGCTTGCGGACCGCCCGATCGCGCTGAGGCTGAACGCCGGGGTCAAGAGCCTCAGGCGGAGTGAACAAGGCGTCGAACTGCGCCTTTGGGACGGCAAGACGGTTCGTCATGACCGGGTCCTCATCGCGACCCATGCCGACACGGCGCTCCAGCTCCTTGAGGCTCCGAGCGTGGCTGAGCGCAAACTCCTCGGCGCCTTTGGCTATACGCGCAACCTCGCGGTTCTGCATCGCGATGTCCGGCTGATGCCCAAACGGCGCAGGGTGTGGTCGAGCTGGAACTACATCGCCAGCAGCGATGGCCGTCACTGCCTGAGCTACTGGATGAACCGGCTTCAGGGTCTTGCTGGCGGCGATGTTTTTGTCACCCTCAATCCGGTGCAGCCACCGCGGGCCGGTTCCATCCTTGCCAGCGAGGTTTTCGATCACCCGGTCTTTGATCTTGCCGCCATCGCGGCACAGCGCCGTATCTGGTCTTTGCAGGGCCATGGTAATGTGTGGTTCGCAGGTGCCCATTTTGGCGCCGGCTTCCATGAGGACGGCCTGCAGTCAGGTCTGGCCGCGGCCGAGGAGATGGGGGCAGTTCGCCGGCCATGGCAGATCGAAAATCCTTCAAGCCGGATATTCGTGTCGGCACCCGATCTGGAACAGGCGTGAGCGCCCTTTATCGCGGTGAGGTGCGCCATCTGCGTCTGCGTCCCAGGCGCCATGAACTGCGCTATTCGGTGTTCATGCTCTTGCTCGAACTCGACCAGCTGGAGGCGATCACACGATCACTGAGATTGTTCTCCGTTGACCGGCGCAATGTACTTAGCCTGCATCAACCGGACCATGGAAATGGGAGCAGCACGCCGCTGCGTGCCCAGATTGCGGCGCGCCTTCAAGACAGTGGTCTTGGCTGGGATGGCGGACCCGTCCGCATGCTTTTCATGCCCCGTGTGCTGGGCTACGGCTTTAATCCGCTGACGGTCTATTACTGTTACCAGCATGACGATCGTCTGGCGGCGGTGCTCTACGAGGTCCACAATACCTTTGGCGAACGCCATTTCTACCTGCTGCCGGTGACCGGTGCGGGGGAACCTTTCCGGCAGCAGATCGACAAGCGCTTTTACGTCTCTCCCTTCCTCGGCATGGAGATGAATTACCGCTTCGAGGTGTGGCTGCCGAACGAGGTTCTGCGCCTGGCGATCCGTGGCGAGGACGACACCGGAACTCTGATTGCAACCTCATTCCTTGCCAGGCGTCATCCGCTCAATGACCGGGAACTTCTGAAGGCGCTGCTGGCGTTTCCGTTTCTTGGTCTGAAAGTATGGGGTGGCATCCATCTCGAAGCCTTCAAGCTGTGGCGCAAGGGCGTAGCGCTCAATGCCCGTCCGGCGCCGCCGCGCGAAGACCTCACGCTGGGAGCATGGCCTCGGCCAGGCGGGCACAGCCCAGAAGGGCCGCATCCGGGCGCCGGACCAGATGGGTCGGTACGGCCCTGACGAAATCGCCGAGCCGTCCCTTGCCGTCAAAGCGACGGCGAAAGGGGCCGGACTTGAGAACCCCGATCACAGCTTCGCTGAGACCGCCGGCCAGAAGCACGCCGCCACGGGCCCCGAAGGTGAGGGCGATATCACCCGCCGCAGCGCCGAAGATGGCAGCAAAGCGCTCGAGTGCATGCGCGGCCAGCGGCTGGCCTTTGGCGGCGGCGTCAACGATGGCGTGAGGATCCGCAAATGCTGGGGGGGTGTCATGAATGGCAGCGAGGGCGTCGTAGAGACTGACGAGGCCTGGACCGGAGAGGATGCGCTCGATCGACACCCGGCCAAAGCGGGCGCTCAGCCGGCGCAGGATTTCGATTTCCTCCTCATCTTCAGGAGAAAATCCGATATGGCCGCCTTCGCCAGCCAGGGCGATGGCCTTGCCGGGCTCGCGCACCAGCGCCGCGGCACCAAAACCGGTGCCGGCACCGACAAGGGCGATGGTGGCATCGGCCCGGCGTGGCACATCCGGGCCGATGCGCTCCAGATCATCGTCATTCAGCGCGTCGGCGGCGGCGGCCAGAGCGCGAAAATCATTGATCAGGCTAACCGCAGCAAAACCGAGAGCCGCCAGAGCCGAACTGCGCACGTGCCAGCTGAGATTGGTGAGAACTGCCTCGCCGTCATTGACCGGGCCTGCGACGGCCAGTACCGCCACGGGCGGAGGTGTGTGTTGGCCTGCCAGATAGTCGGCGAGTGCCGCTTCAAGGCTGGGGTAATTGGCCGAGGGAAGGTGGGCGACGTCAGAGATGCGTGGCGCAGCCGGTGTCGAAAGATCGGCGATGGCAAAGCGGGCATTGGTACCGCCGATGTCGCCGACAACCGCAGTGGGGGCGTTCATACGCGAAGTGGCCTTGATCTGCCGGCTTACGCTTGCACGGGCGCGCCAGCCGGGCAAGGCTGGGGCGCGGAATGTAAGGACGTCGTACCCACGATGAAACTTGCTGTCCTGACTGGCGGGGGAGATGTGCCCGGCCTCAACGTGACCATCAAGACGATCGTGGAGCGGGCCGCGGCGCGGGGCTGGTCGGTAACCGGCATCCGGCGCGGCTGGCTCGGCCTCTTGGCCGTTGATCCGGCGAGCCATCAGGACTGGAGCGACTGGCTCCGGCCGCTGTCGCCGCAGGCGGTACGCGACATCGGCCGTGATGGCGGTACGGTGCTGCACACCAGCAGGCTGGAGCCGCAGCAGCTACCTGAAGCGCTCGCCCCGGCTCATCTCAAAGCCGCCTATGAGGGGCGTACGCATCTTGATGCCACACCCTTTGTGCTCGATGCGATCGCCACCCTGGGCTTTGACGCCATTATCGCGATCGGAGGTGATGGCACCTTGCGCTTTGCCGCCCGTCTGGCCGCAGAAGGGGTGCCAGTGGTCTCCATTCCCAAGACCATGGATAACGATGTTTTCGGCACCGACTATGCCATCGGCTTTTCGACCGCGATCACCCGCTCCGTCGACGCCATCTCGGCCTTGCGGACCACTGCGGCAAGTCATGAGCGCATCTTGATTGTGGAACTGTTCGGGAGACTGTCAGGGCAGACGGCGCTCTACACCGGGCTCCTCGCGGATGCCGACCGCACCTTCATCGCTGAGGTTCCCTTTGATGCGGCGCGTGCCGGCGAACTCCTCGAGGCCGATCGGTTGGCCGCGCCTTCACGCTCTGCGGTTGCAGTCATTTCCGAGGGGGCGCGGGTCATTGATGGCCATGCGGCGCAGAAGGGCGCACCCGATGCCTATGGTCGGCGCCGGTTGGGGGGGATCGGCGAGGTTCTGGGACAGGCCTGCGCCAGGGTGAGCCCTGAGGGCGTCATCGTACAGAACCTTGCCTATCTGATGCGCTCGGGGCCGCCGGATGCGACCGACCGGCAAGTCGCGCATGGCTTTGGCGCGCTCGCTGTGGAGCTTCTGGGACAAAATCGCAGTGGCCGGATGTGCGCGGTGAGTAATGGCTGTCTTGGTGATGTCGCCATCGATACGCTGTTGCAAGGACAAAAACGCGTCGATGTTGCCCGGGCCTATGATACTGCGAACTGGCGCCCGCATCTTAGCGTCGCCAGTGGCCTGCCCCTGTTTGGATTCTGATGGTGATGCTTCTGACACGACCGCTGGAGGCGGCAGTTCGGGCCCTTCTTGGCGACGGGCTGGACGCGGATTTTCTGTCACCACCAGGCTCACCCGCGCTTGTGGCGGCGGATTCGGTGTCCTGGCGGGTATTCAAGAATCCGGTGGCGTTGTTTGTGGGGGGTATTGCCGCCGTCCTTCTCGAACTTGCCGAGCCGCGCGTACGCGAAGGAGTGTGGCGGTTTTCGGATTTCAAGCGCGATCCGGTGGGACGCATGCGCCGCACCGGGATGGCGGCGATGGTGACCGTCTACGCCGCGCATGAGCGCGCCGAAGCCATGATCAGTGAGATCAACCGCCTGCACGCACGCGTGCGCGGCACCACCGCCGATGGCGTGCCTTTTCGCGCCCTGGATCCGGAACTGCTCAACTGGGTGCAGGCCACGGCGAGTTTCGGCTTCCTCAATGCCTATTGTACCTATGTCCGCCGGCAAAGCCTTTCTGCACGGGACCAGTTCTATCGCGAGGCGCAGATCGCGGCTGCTCTTTATGGTGCGCGGGGGGCACCGGGGAGTGAGGCGGCGCTCAACGCCCAGTTTGAGGCCATGTACCCGCATCTGCAGGACTCGGAGATCGTCCTGGAATTTCTCCAGATCGTGAACACTGCGGAGGTATTGCCGAGGATGCTTGCGCCGCTGCAGCAGATGCTGGTGCGCGCCGCTGTGGCGCTCGTGCCGGAGCCGGTGCGCCAATGTCTTGGCCTGCAGGATGAACTGAAAAGCAGCGAGCGACATCTGGTACAGCTCTTGGGCCGCGGCGGCGAGCATCTGGTGCTGGCCTCCGCGCCGCCGGCGTTGGCCTGTCGAAGGCTAGGTCTGCCGACCAATTATCTTTATCGCAAAGGAGAGTGAGCATGGAGCAGCTACCGCATGGAGTTGTCGAAGTCCGGGAAACCCATGGCGGGGATCTGGAAATGCGGGTCAAGGCAGGTGCCCATACCCTGATTGCCGACGAGCCACGGGAGGCTGGTGGCAATGATTTCGGACCGGGCCCCTACGATCTGCTGCTGGCGGCCTTGGGAACCTGCACGGCCATGACGCTGCGCCTTTATGCCCGCCGCAAGAATCTCAAGCTGCGTGATGTCAGGGTACGGCTCAGTCATGAACGCGTGCATGCCGACGATGCCAGCGGTGAGCCGATGCCCGCGCTCGAGCGCATCACCCGCCAGATTCATCTGGAGGGAGAGCTCAGTGACGCGGAACAGGCACGTTTGCTGGAAATTGCCGACCGCTGCCCGGTGCATCGTACGCTGTCGGGTACGATCAAGATCGAAACGACGCGGATGGCGGCATAAAGAAAGGAACCGCAGGCTGGGGGGCAGACTGCGGTTCCGGGGGAGCTGGGAGGGGTCCCAGGCACCGCAGGTGGACACCACGGTACGGGCTCACAATGGCACGGCCGGGAGCGTCAGGGTGTGACAAGGTTGGGACTCAAGCCTTCAGTTTCAGACTGACCATGACTTCGAAGCCGCCGCCGTCGCGATTGCGCGCCGTGACCGTGCCACCCAGGCCTTCGATGTTGCGTTTGACGATCCATAGACCCAGTCCTTCATGGTGCATGGAGCTGTTGGCTGCGGTGCGAAAGCTTGCGCGCCGATCAAAGAGATGGGGCAGGTGCTGGGGATCTGCTCCCGGTCCTCGGTCGGCGACGGTAAGTTTGGCAAGTCCGTTGGAACGACTCAGCGACAACTCGATGGCGCCGCCTTCCCGGGTATAGCTCGCGGCATTTTCGAGGAGGTTCTCAAGCACCGGCTCGAGCAGATCCTCATTGCCATAGGCGATGATGCCCTGCGCAATCGAAAGCGTGAGTCGCTTTTTCTGCAGTGCCAGGGCTTCGGCGTAGGACTGGGCAAGGTTGGTGACAAACTCGGACAGATCAAGCGGCCGGGCTTCGGGATAGAGGACTTCGGCCACGGCTTCTTCGAGGTCACGTGCATCAGAGACCAGTGTATCAAGGCGCGCGACGGAGCGTTCGATGAGTTCGAGGCTGCGTTTGGCCGCAGCGTCATCGGTGGCAATCGCCCGGCGCAGGGGTTCGAGGGACTGAGCAATGGTGGCCAGGGGTGTCTTCAGCGCGTGGGTATTTTCCTCTGCGGTCTGGCGGATGAAAGCCTGACTCTGGGTCAGGGCACTCACGATGGCATCAAAGTCCTCGGCAACGCCGGCAAGTTCGGGAACCGTATTGACCTCGCGAAACGAGGCGGGGCCGGGCCCGCGCAGACGGATGCGCCGGGCAGTCCGGCGAAAGCGGGTGACATTGCGGCGCAGATGAAACAGCAGCCAGAGGATGAGAACGGCGGAGAGGATGTAGAGGATTGCAGCGATGCGCAGGGCGGGCGCGCTCCACACCAGATGGCCGGGTGCTTCTGCAGCCAGGCTGGCGGCGTTTTCGGAGGTCAGAACGATCCAGCATTCGGCGCCGACGTGAACCGGGGTCAGTGAGGTCAGGATTTCGGGCTGGCCGGCCGGATTGGTGAAGCGCACCTGCAGGTCCTCGGGCCGGTCGCAGGCCGGGGCGAAATGATTGAAAATGCCCGAGGCGATCAGTTCGCTGCGCTCGCGCTTGAGATAATCAGCCGATACTTGCGGGGCGGCAGCAACGTAGAAGAAATCCTGGCTGCCACGCCCCTGCAGGCGCAGCAGAAGCTTGATGTTGGTGCCATTGATGGCGGCCGCATCCAGCGCCTTGCGCAACTCCCCGCTGCTTTCCGAGTCGAAATGCTCCAGATGCGGCTTCAGCACCGCGGCAATCATTTCGCCCATATGGCTGACAGCATTGTGCAGGACCTGCTGTTGCCGCTCCTCATAACGGTCGAACTGCCAATAGAGAACCGCGGGCACCGTCAGAAGTACGAGCGCCAGCACCACAAGCTGAAACGAGAAAGAAGGCACCAATTGTCTGAGCCACGATTTACGCGGCATCGTCATGCCACCTGTAGCCAAAGCTGGGATAGTTGTGGATGGCCGTAAAGCTGTCATCGGCATCGCGGAATTTCTGGCGGATGCGCTTGATGAAGGCGCGCACATTGGTACGGAAGCCGATCTCGCCTTCGCCGGCGAGGAAGCCTTCACCATGTACGATATCGTAGATTTCCCGATAGCTGATGTCGCGGCCGGCATTGTCGGCAAGAAGCACGACAATCCGGAATTCGGTCAGGGTGAGGCCGAGCTGAACGCCATTCCACGTCGCACGTTTGGAATCGTGGTCGAGGGTAAGCCTGCCGCGGGTAATCACCCCGACTTTCTTGCTGTCACTGCCCTTGGCGCCGCCCAGAATGAGCTCGATGCGGCGCAAGAGGATCGAAAAATTGCGTGACTTTTCGATGAAATCCACTGCTCCGCCCAGCAGGCCGGCTTCTTCGTAGACCTGATCGCTCAGAACGGTGAGAAAGATCACCGGGATGTCGATGCCGCGCTGGCGCAGATGCTGCAGCAGTTCGATGCCGGTCATGTTCGGCATTTTCCAGTCGAGCAGCACCATGTCGATGTCGTGGTCGCGTTCCAGTGCGCTGAGGGCGCTGGCGCCGTCGGCAAAACTTACGGTGGCATAGCCGGCATCGGCGAGGTTACGCGTCACCGATTCGGCGAAGAGCGCGTCGTCATCAACAATGGCAATGCGTGCACGAGGGCTTTCGGGCCTAGCCTGCATTCGGATCCTTCAGGGTGAGAAGTTGGCGCCGGCAGGGCGCGTTGCTATCGAGCGCCTTTCCGTCGGCCCCTGCCAGTGAGAATTTGAGGACATGGAACTGGTTGGTCCTCAGATCGGGGAAAAAATAGACATTGAGGCCGCAGCCGGCGGCGACATAGCGCCAGACGAGGCCCGGGCCGTCCTTGGCAATTTTTTGGGGCCGGCCCAGCTGGCCTGAGACCTGGTCGGGACGCAGGCCGATCAGGCTCTCGGGCACGATCATGGTACGGCGCGGGCGCGCGGCTCTTGTCTCGGCGGGCAGAGAATGGCGCGGTGGGGTGGGGCCTGGGTGAAAGGGGCGGGGTGTCGGCTCCGGGATCGCCGCGGTGGGCGGGTGCGGCTGGGACAAGGCCACGGGCGGCTTTGACGCTGTAGCGGGAAGGCGGTGCGGCGCGAAGGGATTAAGGCTGGCGCAGCTCGAAAGAGCCAGAGCCCCGCTAATGCTCAGGACGATGGGCGCAACCCTGCGCAGCCGGATCATTGAGGCTCCTTCTCGCGACGCTCCAGACAGAGCGCGTCTGGTGCGACGTACCGATAGCTGAGGGCCGCCCGCAAGAAAAGCGCCCCGGGTGCGGACTGCGCCGATAGGGTGCCTGGTGCCAATTGCAAGAGGGCAAAGCCATGCGTGCCGGGCATGGCCGTTCGCAGTTGCAACCAGAACGCCATGTACCACCTCAAGGGCGTGGCTGGCAGAGGCAAACGCGCCATCGGGGCAGACCTGCCGGCCAGCGATGGAGAGAGCGATGCGCAACACCCTGGCCGCCGACGGTGAAATCTTCGGCACCACAATCCTCTATGCGGTGATTATTGCACTACTGGCGGCAATGACGTCGGCGATGGTCGCCGTTGAGGTGCCCGCGGCGCCCCGGGTCGTACAGACTGCCCAGGCCGCGCCCCCCCAGATCCCGTCGGGGACCCGTCCTGCCGGGCTTGGCTAGGCGGTGGAGAAAGTGGGACCAAGGTTACATGGGGCAGCAGGAACATTTACGAAAAGTGACGCTGCCGTAAAAAAGACGCGCAACTGTCCCCAAAAACGGCTATATTGATTCAGTCAACGGGCAAGCCGGCAATGGCCGCTTAACAAAGGGCGGGCCGGATTTATGAGGGCTTAGCCATGGACGCTCCTATTCACGCAGCAAACCAAGTCGACAAGGGTGAGGCACTTCCTCGCCTTATTGCCATTGTGGCGGGTGTTCTTATTCTCGCCGTAGCAGTGGCTGTTATAGTGTATTCGGGTATTTGGAATCCGCCGGCAACGACCGTGAAAATGGTCCATTCAGCGCCGCAGACCCAGCAGAACGGGTAGGTCTCCTGAGCGCAAGGGCGGTGGGCCGCTGGCCGCAAGGCCAGGGCTAGTCCGCCCTTTCGTCCTCAAGTTCCACGTCATGGCCCCAGAGCCGGCGGATGTGGGCGCGCACCTGTTCCTTGCTCGTGCGATGGAGCGGCACGCCGCGGTGGGGCTTAAAGGTCAGGTAGAGGGTTCGTGAACTCTGCAGGTCGGCGCGCGCCACCTGAATATTGGGATCGGCGAGAGCGACATCATAGAGGCGGGCGAGGGCGGCGCGGGTGTCGCGGTAGCCGCGTTCATCATGGATGTGGGTGACGTCGTAGGCACCGGCACCGGCTTTGTCATGGAGTGCGAAGAGGCGAAGCTGGCGCATCAGGTGCGGGCTCAGAAACTGTTCAATAAAGCTCTCGTCGCGGTAGTTCGCCCAGGCATTGCGCAGCACGGTCATGTAGTCACCGCATCCAGCAAATTCCCCAAACCACTCCTTATCCTCAGCGGTTGGATGTTCGGCGATGCGCTTGATATCAGCCATCATGGCAAAGCCGAGGGCATAGGGGTTGAGGCCCGAAAAGCGCGGATCGTCGAAGTCAGGCTGGAAGACGACGCTGGTATGGCTATGAAGGAATTCCAGCAGCGCACCCTCGCTGATCAGCCCTTTGTCATAGAGCCGGTTCATGATGGTGTAGTGGATGAAGGTGGCGCAGCCTTCGTTCATCACCTTGGTCTGGCGCTGGGGATAGAAGTACTGGGCCAGGCTGCGCACGATGCGCAGGATCTCGCGCTGCCATGGGCGCAGGCTCGGTGAGTTCTTCTCGAGAAAATAGAGGATGTTTTCCTCCGGAAGCTTGCTCTCGCCGGCCTCCATCTCATCGGCATCGGCGATGGCGGGAGGTGCCGCAACATCGACCCCGGCCGGAAGCGTACGCCAGAGTTCGTTATGGGCCTGCTCCTCATAGCGCAGGCGCGCGCGTACCTTTTCGCGCTGACGCTCACGCGAGGGACGCGGCGGGCGCCGGTAGCGGAATACCCCTTCGTTCATCAGGGCATGAGCTGAATCGAGTGTGAGTTCCACCTCCTCGCGGCCGTAGCGTTCCTCGCAGGCGGCGACATAACGCTTGGCAAAGGACAGGTAATCGAGGATGCCCTCCGCATCCGTCCATTGCTGGAAAAGGTAGTTGTTCTTGAAAAAATGGTTATGGCCGAAGGCTGCATGTGCCATGACGAGTGCCTGCATCGGCATGGTATTTTCTTCGAGCAGATAGCAGATGCACGGATTTGAGTTGATCACCACTTCATAGGCAAGGGCGGTGTAGCCGGCGCGGTAGAGGGACTCTTCCCGGGCGAAGAGCTTGCCGAAGGACCAGTGGCTGTACATCAGCGGCATCGCCATCGAGGAATAGGCGTCCAGCATCTGTTCGGAGGAAATCACCTCGATCTGACTGGGATAGACATCAAGGCCAAGCTCGTTCAGGGCAATCTCCTCGATCGCCCTGAAGGTGCGGTCAAGGGTGGCAAAGTCCCATTCCGCATCGTTGAACAGCAGACCAGTCATCCGCTCTCCTCCTTGCGGAACAGCTCGCGAAATACCGGAAAGATGTCCGATGGCTTGGCGATACGCTTGGTGGCGAAGTTCGGCCACCGCGTGGCCAGTGCACGATAGGCGCGCCACAGTTCGGCCCCGGATTCCTCGCTCGCGAACACTTCCATCTCGCGCTCGTCGAGGATTTCGATATAGGCGTAATACTGGCACAGCGGCATGATCTGGGCGTCGAGCATCTCGACACAGTGCCGCGCATCGCCCGACTGGGTAAAGCCGTCAGAGGCCTGGGCGGCATAGATGTTCCAGTCTGCGGTGGCATAACGGGCCTTCTGTATCTCGAGCATCTTGTCGAGCGCCGTCGAGACAATGGTGCCGCCGGACTGGCGCGAGTAGAAAAACTCCTGTTCGTCCACCTCCTGGGCATCATGGGTATGACGGATGAAAACAACGTCGACCTTCTCGTAGCGACGTTTGAGAAAAAGGTGGAGAAGCATATAGAAGCGCTTGGCCAGTTCCTTCTCCCGTTCTCCCATCGAGCCGGACACATCCATCAGGCAGAACATGACCGCCTGGCTGGTCGGAATCGGCTGTTCCGTGAAGGCGTTGAACCGCACGTCGATGGGGTCGATGAAGGCAACCCATTTGCGGCGCGCATCGAGGCGCTCGATCTGCTGGCGCAGGGCCAGAATGCGCGCCTCCTGCTCGGGCAGCTGCGGGGTTTTGCCCAGGAGTTCGTCGAGCTCGTCCACAAGGGCCTTGATCTCTGCCAGCGACGGGCGTCTGAGCGCCAGCCGGCGGCTGAAGGAATTACGCATGGTGCGCACCAGATTGATCTGGGTGGGCGCACCGGCGGTGGTGATGCCAGCCCGCCGCCAGCTGCGCTGCGTGGTCTCCTTGAGAGTCGTCCGCACGAGATTGGGCAGTTCGAGATCTTCAAAGAAGATGTCCAGGATCTCATCCTGGGTCATGGTGAACTCGAAATCATCCTCCCCGTCGCCGGAGAGCGCGGCATCCTTGCCGCCACCACCTGCCCCGGACGGTGGCTTTTTGATCTCATCGCCCGGGGTGTACTCTCTGTTGCCCGGCAGCACGAAATCACGCTCGCCGCCTTCAGCGGGATCAAGACGAAAGCGTGGTTCAGAGGTTCCCCGGGTCGAGATTTTGACCTTGCGGGCCCTGTCGACGTCGCCAACCGCGGCATCTTTAAGCGATTTCTGCACCGCATCGCGGATCTGGGCACGCGCCCGGCGCAAGAAGCGCTGGCGGTTGCCCAGGCTCTTGCCCTTCGGATTGAGCCTTCGATCGATGAAGTGGGTCAAATCAGCCCGCCTTGTAGACCCGCATGTACCATTCAACCAGGCGCCGCACCTGACGCGGGGTGTAACCGCGCGCCAGCATGCGCTTGACGAACTCATTGTGCTTGGTCTGGGTATCGCTGTCCTTCTTGGAGTCGAAGCTGATGACCGGCAGCAGATCCTCGAACTGGGTGAACATACGCTTTTCGATAACCGTGCGTATCTTTTCATAGGCGGTCCAGGCCGGGTTCTTGCCTTCGTTCTGGGCCCGATAGCGCAAGGCGAATTTCACCACCTCGTTGCGGAAATCCTTGGGATTGGCAATACCGGCAGGCTTTTCGACCTTGCTGAGCTCGGTATCAAGCGCGCCGCGATCCAGCAGCTGACCGGTGTCCGCGTCCTTGTAGTCCTGATCTTCGATCCAGGCGTCCGCGTAGGCGATATAGCGGTCGAACAGGTTCTGCCCGTATTCACCATAGGATTCGAGATAGGCCTTCTGGATCTCCTTGCCGATGAATTCCGAATAGCGCTGGGAAATTTCCACCTTTATGAACTCGAGATATCTCTTCTCAAGGTCATCAGGATACTGCTCGCGCTTGATTGCCTGCTCGAGGATATACATCAGGTGAACCGGGTCGGCCCCGACTTCAGCAACGTCGTAGTTGAAGGTTTCCGAAAGCGTTTTGTAGGCAAAGCGGGTAGAAATTCCGGTCATGCCCTCATCAACGCCGGCGGCATCCTTGTACTCCTGCAGCGTGCGGGCCTTGGGGTCAGTGTCCTTCAGCTTCTCACCATCATAGACCCGCATCTTGGACGTCAGATTGGAGTTTTCGTGTTCCTTGAGCCGGGTCATGACGCAGAATTTGGCCAGCATTTCCAGGGTTTCCGGGGCGCAGGGAGCCTTGCCAAGATCGCTGGCAGTGAGAAGTTTTCGGTAGATCTGGGCTTCTTCGGTTACCCGGAGGCAATAAGGTACCGTAACCACACTGATGCGGTCGAGGAACGCCTCATTGTTCTTGTTGGTCTTGAATACCTGCCACTCGGCTTCATTGGAATGGGCAAGGATGATGCCGTTGAACGGAATGGGGCCCAGGGTCTCGGTACCGATATAATTGCCTTCCTGCGTTGCCGTCAGAAGCGGGTGCAGCACCTTGATCGGAGCCTTGAACATTTCGACGAATTCCAGAAGTCCCTGATTGGCACGGCATAAGCCGCCGGAGAACGCGTAGGCATCCGGATCGTTCTGGCTGAAATGTTCGAGCTGGCGAATGTCGACCTTGCCGACGAGAGAGGAAATGTCCTGGTTGTTCTCGTCACCCGGTTCGGTCTTGGCGATGGCGATCTGACGCAACTTCGAGGGATAGAGGCGTGCAACCTCGAATTTGGAGATGTCGCCGCCAAAGTCATCCAGTCGCTTGACGGCCCAGGGGCTCATCACTCCGCCCAGGCGGTGGCGCTCGATGCCATAGCGCTCGCTCAGCAGATTGGTGAGTTCGGTTGAGCGGAAAAGGCCGAGCGGGCTTTCAAATACCGGACTGATCTGCTCACCCGCCTTCAGAACGTAGATGGGGTAGGTCTCCATCAGATCCTTGAGCCGCTCGGCGAGCGAAGATTTGCCCCCGCCGACCGGTCCCAGCAGATAGAGAATCTGCCGCTTTTCTTCGAGCCCCTGCGCCGCATGCTTAAAGTAGCCCACGATGCGCTCAATGGTGTCTTCCATGCCATAGAAGCCAGCAAACGCCTTGTAGGTCTTGATCGTGCGGTTGAAAAAAATCCGTCCCAGGCGGGAATCCTGGGCTGTGTCGATCAGCTCAGGCTCTCCGATCGCTGCCACCATTCGCTCGGCCGGAGTGGCATAAAGCATCTTGTCGTCGCGCGCCGCCAGCAACCAGTCGCGTAAGGACATGCTCTCGAAACGCTCTCGGGCATAGTCGCGGAAGAAGATGTCAAAAACATCAAGCGTGCTCATTCACCAGCCTCCTGTTACGTCTCGCACGCCCACCACAACTTCACTGTGTGGCCCTTCGCAGACATGACAAGACGAGTGCCGCTCCGCTGTCCTAGGTTTTCTCACCCCCCATGTAACAATTCATTGTCTTGCATCATGTTCCCGCGCATATGACCGGGATCAATCTCTGTCACGCGCCGGACAGGTCGCGCGTTCCACTGTGCAATGCGGTATGGGACCTTCAGCCTCATCGCGTCATCCGCAGCATGGGTCCATCGACTGCATGCAATGTACCCGCGACAAAAAGTGTAATGCGCTTTGAGGAAAAAGAAAGGCCGCTTAAGGGCGTTTCTGCGTTACTGAGCAATGGCGCACAGTATTTAACCGTGCGGTCAGAGATTTGTGTGTGCATCTTGGGCAGACTGCCCGTTCCGCAAGCGCCGGGGCCTGCGTAAGGCTCGGCTGGCAGCGGTCATGAGGTGGACTGATTCGTCATGCAGACGGCAGTCGCTGCGAAAAGCCTCTTGCCCGCTGGCAGGAAGTTGGGGAAGCTTGGCGAATGGATGATGTAGCAATAGCGGTCCGCGAGGCACGGCCCCAGGATGCACCCGGCGTAGCTGCCGTGTATATAAGTTCCTGGCATGACACCTATGCCGGGATCCTGCCGACGCAACTTCTGTGCGCGATGACGCCTTCGGGACAGACCGCGCGCTGGCGCGCCACGATTGGCGCCGGTGGACGCGAGCGGGTGCTGGTGGCTGAGCAGAGTGCAGCCGGCATTGTGGGCATGACGAGTTATGGGCCCGCCCGTGATGCGGTGGGCGGCCATGATGGCGAAATCTATACGCTCTATGTGGATCCCAACTATTTCGGCTGCGGCATTGGTCGTGCGCTCCTCGGTTCCGCCTTTGCCGAGTTGGGGCGGCGCGGCTGTTCCTCCTGTATCATCTGGGCGCACGCCAAAAACCCGGCGCGGTTCTTCTACGAAGCCATGGGCGGACGGCAGGTTGCCCAGAGGCGGATCCGGATGATGGGCGATGTCGTTCCGGAGACCGCATTCGGCTGGTCGCGCCTTGCACTGGCGCCGCGCACCGCCCATTAGCGCAAGCCGGGAAGATCCTTGGGCCGCAGGAACGCACCCAGGGTCCCGCTTTTAGGGACAAGCTCGCTCCAGGACGAAAACGGAAGTTCGATCACCGCAAGAGCACAGGTCGGGAACTTGGCGACCATGAGGGCCCGTCTTGTCCGTTCTTCGCGATCAGCTTCGCCATTGAGCATCATGGCTGCGCAATCGGCGAGGCCGGGGTTGTGGCCGATGACGAGGACGCGCTCGAGGCTTGGTTCAAGCGATGTCAGCCGGCCGAAAATCTCCTTCCAGCTGGCCAGATAGAGCGCCTCCTCGATGCGAATGGCGGGCTCGCCGAGAGCTGGTGCCAGAAGGGCAAGGGTGCTGCGCGTGCGCAAGGAGGGGGAGCACAGTATGAGCTGCGGGATCAGCGCACGCCGCCGCAGGACAGCGCCCATGGCGGTGGCATCGCGCTTGCCGCGCAGGCTGAGCGGGCGGTCAAGATCATCGAGCGACGGCTCGCTTTCCGCCTTGGCATGGCGCAGCAACAGCAGCTGCTTCATGGGACTCCCCTTCCGGTCGGTTGCCGGCCTGGCTCAGGCCGTCTGCAGGCGGGCGCGGGCCGCCCGTTCCAGCGCTGCGGTGACAAGGTGGTCAAGGCCCAGTGCCTGACGCAGCCGGTCCAGGATCCGGAGTTCTTCCGGGCGCACCCGGTGATCGCTGAATGCGACATCCAGGGCGAGCAGATAGGCGGTTTCCTTGAGCGGTTCAGACAGGGCCTCGCTCACCAGTCCGAGGACCGCGTTAAGCCCGTCGGACTCGGCAAGGATGGCGCCGCATTCCTGGGCCGTGCGCAGCAGGTGAGCCCGCTCGAAATTGGCAAAGGCTGGCAGATCCCGCACCCGGGCGGCGATGGCATTAATTTCCGTATCGTCCATGTTGCCGTCGGCGGCCGAGACGGTGACCATGACATAAATGAGGGCGGCCTGAGGGCTGATGGCGGTCATGCGCAAAAGGTTCCATGTACTGGGTTCCGGGCGACGTTATGCGGCTTGACCGGGCACAGCAAGGCGGGCGAATTCTCCACCCGCAAACGAGAGGCAGGTTCTGATGGCAACTCACAAGGACGAGGGCGCCTGGCGTCCGCGCACCCGCGCCGTGCGCGGCGGGCAGCTGCGGTCGGCCTTCCAGGAAACCGCTGAGGGGCTGTTTCTGACCTCCGGCTATGCCTATGAGGGGCCAGAAGAAGCGGAAGCAAGGTTCCAGGGCGCCCAGGGCTTTACCTATACGCGCTATGGCAATCCCACCGTGCAGATGTTCGAGGAACGCCTGGCCGCTCTGGAGGGAGCGCCCTGCGCGCGCGCGACCGCCTCCGGCATGGCGGCCGTCACTGCGGCGCTGATGTGCTCGGTCAAGAGCGGCGACCACATCGTGGCGGCCAGAGCCATGTTTGGCGCCTGCCGCTATGTCATCGAGCAGGTTTTGGGGCGCTTCGGCGTGACCTCAACCCTGGTTGACGGCAGCGACGTAGGAGCCTGGGCCGGAGCGATCCGTGCCAACACCCGGCTCCTGTTCTGCGAAACCCCCGCCAATCCCACGCTCGACATTGTGGATCTGCGGGCGGTCAGCAAACTGGCGCATTCTGCCGGTGCGCGCCTGATCGTCGACAATGCGTTCGCCTCTCCGGCGTTGCAGCGGCCCTTTGCGTTCGGCGCCGATATCGTGGTGCATTCCACCACCAAATATGTCGACGGCCAGGGACGCTGCCTGGGCGGGATGGTCCTCTGCCACGAGGATTTTCTGGTCGATCATCTGCAGACTTTCCTGCGCAATACCGGTCCCGCAATCAGCCCCTTCAATGCCTGGGTTCATCTGAAGAGCCTCGAAACCCTGGATCTGCGGATGCGGGCGCACTGCGACAATGCCGAGCACGTCGCGGAATTTCTCAGCCGCCAGCAAAGGATCCGAAGCGTGCGCTATCCCTTCCGCTCCGATCATCCCCAGGCAGCTCTTGCCCGGACGCAGATGAGCGGCGGCGGCGGCGTGGTGACCTTCGAGATCGATGGCGGTAAGGAAGCTGCGTTTGTTCTGGCCCGTCGGCTCAAACTGATCGACATCTCCAATAATCTGGGCGATGCCAAGAGCCTCATCACCCATCCTGCGACGACCACGCACCAGCGCCTGACACCGGAGGCGCGCGCGGAATTGGGCATCAGCGATGGCATGTTGCGCCTCAGCGTCGGGCTCGAAGATCCAGAAGATGTGTGTGCCGATCTCGCCCAGGCTCTCGGAGCCGCGTGAAGGCCGCAACCGGTCAGGGCAGCGTCCACAGGCGTTCCGTCCGGCCCGCGCGGCAGGGGCCGGAGCCTGCGGCCCGGGGCGTCGCGCTCTGCTATTCTGGCTAAAGCCAAACCGGGGGGGGAGAGGGTGATGAGCATTCACCAGGCTGGCGTACGCTGGCAGCATCAGGGCGGCGCCTTCACCTATGACCGCTATAGCCGGGATCACGACATGGTATTCAAGCAGGGCCAGCTGGTGGTCGCCGGCTCCGCGGCACCGCAGTTCAGGGGCAGTGCGCACTGCATTGATCCTGAGGAGGCTTTTGTTGCGGCGCTGGCTTCCTGTCACATGCTGAGCTTTCTGGCGATCTGCGCCCGCAAGCGCATCGCGGTGGAAAGCTATGAGGATGACGCCGAGGGCGTACTCGACAAGGGCGAAGAGGGCAGGCTGTGCCTGACAGAGGTACGGCTGAAGCCGCGAATTCGTTTTGCCCCCGGCCAGGAGCCTGCGCCACAGGAGCTGTCCGCGCTGCACCATCGCGCCCATGCCGAGTGCTTCATCGCCAACTCGGTGCGGACGCAGGTACGGGTCATCGCGGCGCAGGGGTAAGGGAACTTAATCCTCTGCAACTTTAGGCACCCTTGCGCGAGCTGTGCCTCCGGGGCGATACTGTAAAAATGCATGACCGAACTTCTTCCACCACCAGGGCCCGCCGCCGTTTTGCCTATGAGCAGATTACCAGGGGTATCAGGGTCAGTGTGACCCCTGCCTTCATCGAGGAGCAATCCGATCCGGATGAAGGCGACTTCCTGTGGTCCTATGCGATCACGATTGAAAATACTGGCCCCGAAACCGTGCAGTTGCTGTCACGCTACTGGCACATTACCGACGCTCACGGCCGCATTCAGGAAGTTCGGGGTCCTGGCGTGGTTGGTGCCCAGCCGGTCCTCGAGCCGGGACAGGTTTTTGAATATGAAAGCGGCTGCCCCCTGCCGACGCCATCAGGGGCGATGAGCGGGCGTTATCATATGCGTACCGCCAGCGGCGAGAATTTTGAGGTCGAGATTCCGATCTTTCTGCTGGAAAGCCCCTATGAAAGGCGGCAGATCCACTAGCTCCGGGAGGCCGTTCTCGAGGCTGCGGTTGATCCGCCCCCCGCCTGCGGGCGTACACTGCCGTGATCGCAACTAGCCAGGATGGAAGGTCGCCATGCCGCAAGCCCGCCAAACGCCCCGCATCCCCACTGCGTCCGCGCCGGCATCCCTTCCCCGCCCCAGCCGCGAGGAAGCGGAGGAGGCGATCCGTACGCTCCTGCTCTGGGCCGGTGATGATCCCGCGCGGGAGGGGCTTGTCGATACGCCACAGCGGGTGGCCCGCGCCTTCGAGGAATGGTTCGCCGGTTACCAGGACGATCCGCAGGAATTCCTCACCCGCACCTTCGAGGAAGTCGAAGGCTATGATGAAATGATCGTCCTTAAGGACATCCGTTTTGAATCACATTGCGAACATCATCTGGCACCGATCATCGGCCGGGCCCATATCGGTTACCTGCCGCACAACAAGGTGGTCGGCATTTCCAAGCTTGCCCGCGTTGTCGAGGCCTATGCCCGTCGTCTTCAGGTTCAGGAAAAGATGAATGCGCAGATCGCCAACTGCATTCAGTCGGCGCTCGAACCCAAAGGCGTGGCGGTGGTGATCGAGGCAACACACCAATGCATGACCACCCGTGGCGTCCATAAGCCTGGGGTGACCATGGTAACCTCTACCATGCTGGGCGACTTCAGGATCAATCCGCTGACGCGGCGCGAATTCCTCTCCGTCATTGGCAATCCGCAATCGAGCCTGGAAGGCTGATCATGGTATCTGCTCTCGAGATGACGAAGCAGCTCATCGCCTTTGACACGACGAGCCGCAATTCCAATCTCGAATTGATCCGGTTTGCCCAGAAGCAGCTGGAAGCGTTGGGCGCGCGGGTGCGCCTGTCCTATGATGCGGGGCGCACCAAGGCCAATCTTTTTGCCAGTTTTGGCCCGGATGAGGACGGCGGTATCGTGCTGTCGGGCCATACCGATGTCGTCCCCGTCGACGGCCAGGACTGGAGCAGTGATCCCTTCGCGCCAGAGGTGCGCGACGGCCGCCTCTATGGCCGTGGCAGTGCCGACATGAAGGGATTTATCGGCTGCGTGCTGGCGCTTGCCGAGGAACTGGAACGGGCACGTCTGCGCGAGCCGGTTCATGTGGCGCTTTCCTACGATGAAGAAGTCGGCTGCGCGGGTGTGACGACCCTGCTTGCCGATCTCAAACAGGCTGCGATCCAGCCCCGGCTTGCCATTATCGGTGAGCCGACGCTGATGCGGCCGGTGGGCGCGCACAAGGCAGGCGCGGTGCTGTTGACACGCTGCCATGGCAAGGAGGGACATTCTTCCAAACCTCACCTCGGCGCCAATGCGGTGATGATGGCCGGAGAGTTCATTGCCTATCTCGCCGAGCTTGGTGAGGAGCTCAAGGCCGACCGCGACGTGAGGTTTGATCCCCCTTACACGACGCTGCAGGCCAACCGTATTTCGGGGGGGACCGCCGTCAATGTGCTGGCCCGGGACTGCGAGGTCAGCTGGGAATATCGGGCTCTGCCTGATCGCGACCACGAAAGTCTGGTGCCGCGTATCGAACAGCACCTGCACGACGTCATCCTGCCCAAATATCGCCGGCAGGGTGTAGACGCAGAGTTCGAAACGCAGCTCATCGCCCGTTATCCCGGGCTATGCTTTGACGAACAGTCGCCCGCGGCTGCCCTGGCCTGCGAGCTGACCGGCATCAATGCCCTGGAGGCGGTGGCTTATGGCACCGAAGCTGGCCACTTCCAGCAAGCCGGCGTCCATGCCGTCATCTGCGGTCCGGGCTCGATCGATCAGGCACACAAGGCGGACGAATTCGTGGCCTTGAGCGAGCTTGAGAGCTGCAGCCAGTTCCTGCGCAAGCTCATCACCAAACTGGCCGCCTGACCGGCTTTGCTCCGCCGGGCAGTTTACCTACCCAGCTTAACCCGCCCGAACCTGCGATGTTATTCCTGCCAACCTCTATGTCTATCGGGAGTTCTGGTCGGCCGTTCGCGGTTGAAACGGCGTCGCGGCATTGCCAAAGCCTGTTCGCCCTCTTAAGATGCATCAAAGCATCACGAGTTGGGTCGACGCCCAACGCCAACCTGCCGATCCGGGCAAGGTGGCACCCTGTAAGGGGGATGTGGCCGAGGCGGCAACGAAACGGACCCAGCCACGTCGCGTCGATCTAAAAGAAAGGATGACGCAACGTGCCTATTACAATCCCGGACGATCTTCCTGCCCGCCGCACACTCGAGGCCGAAGGCGTCGCAGTGATGCGCAAGGTTGACGCCGTACGTCAGGATATCAGACCCCTGCGCATCGGCCTGCTCAACCTCATGCCTGACAAGGTGCGTACCGAAACCCAGCTGGCCCGTCTTTTGGGCGCCACACCGCTTCAGATCGAATTGACCCTTGTCCGGATCTCCGATCACGTCGCGCGCAACACTTCGGCGAGCCATATTGCGGCGTTCTACCGGCCATGGATCGAAGTCGCCGCGCAACGGTTTGACGGCTTCATCATCACCGGCGCACCGGTGGAACGTCTGCCATTTGAAGAGGTCCGCTACTGGCCCGAACTGCGCCGCATCTTTGACTGGACCCAGACCCATGCCCATCGCTGTCTGACCATCTGCTGGGGAGCGCAGGCGGCGCTCTTTCACTATTACGGCATTCCCAAGCACGAGCTTCCGGACAAGGCTTTTGGCGTCTTTGCCCACCGCAATCTCGTTCCTGCCTCGCCCTTTATGCGCGGCTTTTCCGATGTGTTCGATGTTCCTGTTTCACGCTGGACCGAGGTTCGTGCCTCGGATCTGAAGGCGGTTTCTGATTTGCGCATTCTCGCCAGCAGCGATGAGACCGGGGTGTGTCTTGTCAGTGATCCCAGCCATCGGACGCTCCATATGTTCAACCATCTGGAATATGATTCTGACACCCTCGCCGAGGAATATCGGCGCGATGGCGCCAAAACTCTGCCGGCCCGCTATTTCCCCGAAGATGATCCGCTGAAGTCACCTTTGAACCGGTGGCGGAGCCATGCCCATCTGCTGTTCGGAAACTGGATTGACGAAATCTATCAGACGACGCCGTTTGATCCGGAAATGATCGGCGGTGAAGCTGCGGGCGAAGTCCTGCAGGCCGTGACGCGCTAGACAACTGGACCTCTGCTGCACCCATCACACGGTGGGCGTAAACACTGCCCAAGAATTCTTTTGCGGCTGTACATCTGAACGTCGAAGATACAGCCGCGCCGCCAGGCGGGTGGTGGTTTTCTGAAATAATGTCACAGACTATCGCGGATTTGCCGCCGCAAATCCGCGTCTGGCTGCATTCTCGCAGCTTTCAGGTCATGAGGGGCCGGACGTGCATCGGCAAAGCCCCGCCGGTTGCTGATCTTCGTCAATGTGCCAGTTTGCTTCACCGCTAGGCTTTTGCCTCTGTAATGGCATCGAACGTCGAGCTTCGCGTTTGGCCATGGCTGTTCTCTGCGCGCGGGCAAGGGCTGGCAATGACGGCACCCATGAATGCACATGGCGTTGCGGTCCCCAAGGCAGGATCAAAACTCCTGTATCGCGCTGGTGGGGGGCTGAGGCGATTTTGGCAGCGTCAGAAGCTTGGCCTCAGACTTGCAATCATCATTGCTCTTCTGCTCACTGGTTTGGCGATCATTGTGATCGCCTTGCGTGGCAGGCCTCCGGTGCTCTACCAGACGGCCCTGGTATCCAAAGGAACCATCGCGCGGGCAGTAACTGCTACCGGATCGGTGAATCCGGTGCTGACAATCATCGTCGGCTCTTATGTGTCCGGGGTGATCCAGGATATCCATTGCGACTTCAACACCCAGGTCAGGAAGGGACAGGTCTGCGCCAAGATCGACCCGCGCCCCTACCAATCGGTTGTCGATCAGGACAAGGCCAGCCTCAGCGTCGCCCAGGCCCAACTCGTCAAAGATATGGCCAATCTTGCCTACGCCGACATAAGCGAGCGGCGTCAGGCGAAATTATGGGCACAGCAGGCAACCTCGCAAGACAGCTATGATGCCGCCCTGAATGCGCGCAATCAGGCGCGGGCCCAGGTAGCTCTCGATCGGGCAACGATCGAGCAGCGTACAGCCGCGCTTCACGCGGCGCAGGTCAATCTTGGCTACACCGATATCGTGTCACCGGTCGACGGCATCGTGGTGTCGCGCAACGTCACCATCGGGCAGACTGTAGCTGCGAGTTTTCAGACTCCAACTCTGTTTCTCATTGCGACAGACCTCAATCACATGGAAGTGGATACCAATGTGAGTGAGGGCGATATTGGTGATGTCCGCGTCGGTGATCGTGCAGATTTCACGGTAGAAGCATTTCCTTCTCACCTCTTCCACGGCGTCGTCGCACAGGTTCGCCAGGCGCCACAGACGGTGCAAAACGTGGTGACTTACGATGTGGTTGTCACCGTCGACAACCAGCAGCTGCTGCTGAAGCCTGGCATGACGGCGACCGTACGGATTATTACCGCTGAGCGCGACAATGTCCTGCGGGTTCCCAATCAGGCCCTGCGCTATACGCCGGCCGGTATCCCCACCGAAGCTGCGACAGGACCCGCCAGCTCGCGGCTCTGGATCTTACAAAATGGCCGTCCGCACTCGGTCGCAGTCAATACCGGCCTTGCCAACGATACCTATACCGAAGTGGTCTCGGGCGGGGTAAAGGTTGGGGATCGGGTTATCACTTTCGAGCAGGAAGCTTCCGCGCCAGCTGCGGGTCCGGCGCGCGCCGCGTTACGGTTCGGACGATGAGCGAGAATTCCGATCCGGTCATTCTCACCCGCGCTTTGCAGCGGACCTATCGGAGCGGCGATATCGAAGTGAACGCGCTACGGGGCATCGATCTGAGCGTGGCGCGGGGTGAGTTTTTGGCCATCATGGGGGCGTCCGGATCCGGAAAGTCGACGCTGATGGCCATTTTGGGCTGCCTCGACCGACCGACCAGCGGTCACTATCTTTTCGAGGGGACCGATGTCTCGGAACTGGACGAGCCGGCACTTGCCGAACTTCGCAGTGCGCGACTGGGCTTTGTGTTCCAGAGCTTCAACCTCCTGCCCCGGACATCGGCGATCGAGAACGTCGAGTTGCCGCTCATCTATGCGGTGAGCCAGACCTCAAGTGCGGAGCGTGTGGCGCGGGCGCGGGCCTCACTGAAACTGCTCGGTCTTGAAGACCGCCAGAACAATACCCCCGGCCAGCTGTCCGGCGGTCAGCAGCAGCGTGTTGCCATTGCCCGGGCACTGATCAACACGCCTGCGGTTCTACTTGCTGATGAGCCGACCGGAAATCTCGATACAAAGACCGCCCACGAGATTATGGATGTGCTCGTCAAGCTCAATCAGGAACGGAACCTGACCATTATTCTTGTCACCCATGAACCTGACATTGCCTCCTATGCACATCGCATCGTGACCATGCGCGATGGACAGATTGTCTCCGAACAGCGCAACAAGGCCATGAGCAGGCCATCTCTGTTACCGGTTGAAGGCGGTGACGCGGACATCGACAGGCCTCGCCTTGCGGGCATCTCCGGGGAGCGGCGCCCGGGTAGTTCCATCGCCTTCAGTACCATGGTTATTACCGCGGCGATGCAGGCGATCTTTCGCAACAAGATGCGCTCGGCACTCACGACCCTGGGTGTTTTCATCGGCGTGGCGGCGCTGATCGCGATGGTGGCAGTTGGTCAGGGAGCCAATGAAGCCGTGCGCAAGCAGATCGAGAGCCTCGGCACCAATCTGCTGGTTGTCCTGCCCGGCGCGACTACGTCCTCGGGTGTGCGCGGGGGGTTTGGCAGTGCCTCATCGCTGACGGTTGATGACGCCCGTGCGATTGCCCGCGAGGACCCTGCGGCGGGTCAGGTGGGATACATCATCCGACAGCTGGGCCAAGTGCAGTATGGCAGCCAGAACTGGATGACGAGCATACAGGGCGTCACGCCAAACTACCCCTCGATCACAAATTGGCGGATCGCACTGGGTCGCGGTATTTCCCAGGCAGATGAGCGCAATGGTGCGCTTGTCGTATTGATCGGCCAGACCGTTTGGCGCCAGCTCTTTGGCCAGAACGTCAATCCTCTGGGGGCGACGATTATCGTTAAGAATACACCGTTGCAGGTCATCGGGGTTCTCGGCTCGAAGGGACAGTCCGCGTTCGGAACCGATCAGGATGATCTCGTCATGCTTCCATTTACCACCGCAGAGCGCCGGGTACTGGGCGTGGCGGTGCCAAGCCAGCAGACCCAAACCAGTACCCAATACGGTACGCTCAGCAACCCCTATGGCATCCAGCCGAGGATTACGGGTCTCGTAAATCAGATCTATGTGCAGGCATTGCGTCCAGATCTGGTTGGCCGGGCACTCACCCAGGTGACCAATACCCTGGCGGCGCGGCACCGTATTCCCCCTGGCGAAGTCAATGATTTTTCGGTTCGCAATTTGAGCCAGATTGCGACCGCAGCAGAGGGAAGCAGCCGGACGATGTCCTATCTGCTTGCCGCTGTGGCGTCGATTTCATTGCTGGTGGGTGGCATCGGGATCATGAACATATTGCTCGTTTCGGTCACCGAGCGGACCCGCGAGATCGGGCTGCGTATGGCGATCGGCGCGCGCCGCATGCAGGTGTTGCTGCAGTTTCTGGCCGAAGCCGTGCTACTGAGCTCGGTTGGGGGCATCGCCGGGATCATTGGAGGGGTTGTTGCCTCGCTAACGATCTCCGCCATCGCCGGCTGGGCAACACCGCTTGCCTGGTCTGCGGCGCTCGGCGGCTTTCTGTTCTCCGCTGTCGTGGGCATATTCTTTGGCTATTATCCGGCACGCAAAGCGGCCGCCCTCGATCCCATTGAAGCGCTTCGCTATGAGTAGCCGGCTGGGGCTTTCGGGTACGGGGCCACAGGTAGAGGGCGAAGCGGGCGGGCGTGACAGCCGAAAAGACGGTTGGGATGGCAGGGAATTCTCGCAGATGACATCGATCCGGCCAGCGTCCGGGAAAGGGACCGAGGCGACAAGGAGATCTGACTGACGTGGCCAAGAAGTGGCGTCTTTCTTCGCACCATCATGGTCGGGTCTTCCAACACTGCGGCGCAACTCAGCCTGGCCAATCGATCTGCCGCCTTCAGGCGTAAGGCGCGTCTTCTCAGCGCCCCTTGAATTCTGGCGTGCGCTTTTCACGGAAGGCTTGAAGTGCCTCGGCATGATCTTCGCTTGCGAGCAGCTGGTTCAGAACCCTGCCGCTGTGCGCTCCAGCTTCCTCAGGGCTGAGATCTGCCGCGCGGTCGGCCAGTTCGCGGGTCGCGGCAACTGACAGCGGGGCACGACTTGCAATGCGCTGGGCTAGGGCAAGTGCCTCGGCGCGCAAGCGCTCATCGGGGATCCTCAAGGTGATGAGGCCAAAGGTTTCGGCAGTCATTGCAGTGATCGGAAGTCCGGTCAGAAGCAGATGTTTGGCCCGGGCTACGCCAATCAGGCGCGGCAACCGGTAGGCACTCGCCATAAGTCCGACATTGACACCGGCACAGACAAAGCGGGCACTGTCGGCGCCAATACGCAGGTCACAGGCCAATGCCAGTTCAAGCCCGCCACCCAGGCAATGACCGTTGATGGCGGCGATTGCAGGAACCGGCAGGCTTGCAATCCGTTCGATCAGCCGCCCGAAATCACCAAGCTGTGCCTGACGTGCCGCAAGTCCGTCCGCCTGCAAAATTCTCTGCTCCTTGAGATCATCACCGCTGCAGAAAATTCCGGACGAGCCGGTGATGATCACGGCGCGGATATCACCGCGCGCTGCAATATTGTCCAGCACTGTGTGAAAAGCTTCACGGGCGGTCCGGCCAAGGGCGTTGGCAGGGGGATTGGCGATTTCGATGAGCGCAACTCCATCGCCAGTAAATTCAAGATTGATCATGCCCGCAAGTTCCTGCTGCCAATATTGAGACGGCGTGGTGCATAGTCAGGTTTGAACGGACGAGGGTGGACTGACGGTGTTGCCCCGGGATTGTTTCCACCTTTGCCTGCAGGGACAGATCAGGCAAGACCTCGTCCGGCGAGAAGGGCGTCGATCCTCGGGTCGCGTCCGCGGAAGTGCCGGTAGGTGGCCTCATAGTCACGGGTTCCCCCCACCGAATAGATATCTTCATAAAGCCGCCTGGCGGTGTCCGGGTCAAAAGGATCACCAGCTTCGGTAAAGGCGGCAAAGCCATCTGCGTCCAGAACCTCAGCCCACATGTAGGCGTAGTATCCGGCGGCATAGCCGTCGCCGCCAAAAATATGGAGAAAGTGGGCGGGGGCGTGGCGCAAGGGAATCTCGGCCGGGATTGCGAGGCGCGTGGCGCTCTGGCGCTCGATGCGCTCCGGATCAATATCCCTAGCGTCAGAGACGCTATGAAAGTCCATATCGACGAAGGCGCTGCCGAGAAATTCAACGGTTGAAAACCCTTGATTGAAATGCCGTGCAGCTCTCAGCTTGTCGCGCAACGTTTTCGGCATCGGTTCCCGGGTTGTGATGTGTCGGGCAAAATGTTCGAGCTGAACCTCGAACCAGTGCTCGAAGATCTGCGAGGGAAGTTCGACAAAATCCTGGGCGACATTGGTCCCGGCGAGCCGGGGAAAGCGAACATTCGAGAGTAGGCCATGAAGGGCGTGACCGAACTCATGAAAGAGCGTGCGGGCCTCATCGACATTGAGAAGAGCTGGCGATCCTTCTGCGGGTTTGGAGAAGTTGCAGTTGTTGATGATCAGCGGCAGGATTTCGCCGTCCAGACTCTGCTGGTCGCGAAAACTCGCCATCCAGGCGCCGCCCCGCTTGGAACTGCGGGCAAAATAGTCACCATAGAAGAGCCCGACCGCCTTGCCGTGGCGACGGACTTCAGACACCCGCACATCAGGATGATAGACCGGAATATCGTGGCGGGGATGAAAGGATAGGCCGAACAGCCTAGATGCCGCATCGAAGGCCGCGGCGATCATGGCATCGAGCGAGAGATAGGGCATGATCTGGCGGTCATCAATGTCGTAGCGCGCCCTGCGCAGACGCTCGGCATAGTAACGCCAGTCAGACGCAGCGAGCGCAAAATTGCCACCGTCTTCAGTTATCAGCGCCTGGAGTTCGTCCCGTTCCTGTCTGGCCCGCAGCAATGCTGGTGCCCAGACCTTGTCAAGCAGGGCGCGGGCGGCGGCCGGTGTTTTGGCCATGGTATCGGCCAGCCGGTAATCAGCAAAGCTGCGATAGCCAAGCAGTCTGGCAAGTTCCAGACGCAGCTTCAGGATCTCGCCCATGCGGGCCCGATTGTCCTGCGCATTGCCACGCCGGCCGCGACTGGCCCATGCGCCCAATACTTTTTCCCGCACTGTGCGGCTATGGGCATAGGTGAGGACCGCTTCCACGGAGGAGCGCGAGGCGTTGACGGCGTAGGGACTGTCTAGACCGTTTTCGCGGGCCAGTTCCGTAGCTGCAATGCGGGCAAATTCCGGCAACCCCTCGGCCTCCTCGGCCGACAGTGGCATGATGCTCTGCTGTTCGTCGGCAAGTACAGCCTGGGAAAATTCAGTGCCGAGTATGGCAAGCTTTTCACTGATCTGGGCGAAACGCTCCTTTTGTGCGTTATCGAGCTGGGCACCGGCGCGGATAAAGTCCAGGCGATAGCGGTCGAGTACGCGGCGGTGTTCGTCGTCGGGAAGCTGGTCGCGTGCTTCGCGCCAGATCTGATCGATGCGGGTAAAAAGCGCACTATTCAGATAGATCGCGGTAAAGTGGCGGGAGAGCACCGGGGCCATCTCAAGCTCGATAGCCTGCAGCTCGGAATTGGTGTGCGAGCTTGCTAGATTGTAGAATACGTGTTCGACGCGGCGCAAAGAACGGCCGCTGCGCTCCAGAGCTTCAATCGTGTTAACGAAGCTCGGCTGCTCTGGATTGGACGCAATGGCGTCGATTTCGGCGTTGTGTTCGCGCAATGCGGCTTCGAAGGCCGGGCGAAAATGTTCAGGCCGGATACGATCAAAAGGTGGGGCCTCGAATGGGGTTTGCCACCGGACGAAAAATGGATTGTCTTGCATCGCAGAAGCCTTGCTGGTCGCCTCTGGGCTTAGCGCGAAGATGGGTTCGCCGTCCAGAACCAGAGTGACCGGCTCCGACTGGCAGTCTCGGCGGCGCGGATCGCAAGGCCTACGTCACCAGGCAAAATGTCTGGTCGCTGGCCCTATGGTGCTATTCCACGGATGGTCCAGGCGTACAACCCAGTTGCCTGCGCCGAACCTGTTCAGCGCAGCGCCCAGGAAATCGTCACAGAAGCCTCCACCTTCTGCAGGCCAGGCGCGACCGGCGTCCGAGCCAGAGCCATGGTTCGCAGAACAAAAGGTTGGGGCGGCTGCTCGCTACCGGCCGCAATCGACTGGATGGGGCCAAGGCGCACACCGGCCGCCCTGGCATAGGTCTTGGCCGCGCGCATGGCCGCATCGACCGCCTTGGCGCGGGCCCTGGCGAGGAACGGTGCAGGCTTCGAGACCAAAAAGCGTACACCGTCGATGCGATTGGCGCCCGCCTTTACAAGTCCATCGACGACACTGCCTACATCCTGGCGCTCCGGCACCGTCACGGTGACGACATTGGTGGCTCTATAACTGAGGATCCGGTCCTTCCGGCTGGCTCCGGTGCCATAGTCGGGAAAGAGGGCGAGCTCACTCGTGCGAATGTCGGCCTTGGGTATGCCGGTCCTGGCCAGGGTGGCAAAAATGTCTCCCATCTTGGCATTATTCTTTGCCAGAGCGCTCTGAGCGTCGGGAGCTTCAGTGGTCACCCCGGCGCTCACCACGGCTTCGTCGGGTAAGACGGTAACCTCCCCATACCCTGTGACAGTTAACTGACGTGGCGTCTGGGGCTGGGCAAACGCGGCACCCACTGGCAGGGTACTGAACAGCAATCCCATGAGTACCGGCTTAAATGCGGCCATCCTGCACCCCCGCGAAAAGTTACCGCGGATAATTGTCCGCCGGCAGGGCAAAACTGAGGCAGGGGCTTGGGTCTGCGCAAATTTCTGCTAGAACCGGGGCCCCTCTGGGGCCTGTAGCTCAGTTGGTTAGAGCCGGCCGCTCATAACGGTCTGGTCGCAGGTTCGAGTCCTGCCGGGCCCACCAACCACTCGCTTTGTCCAGTCTTGAGACATAGGTAACGTTTCGTACCGGAGACATGGGTTACACCCGGCCGCCCAAGTGTTGCATATGGTCCTTGCGCAGCGATGCGTTCTCATCGCGCAGCCGGGCGCGGGCCACGGTTGCGAACCGGGCAATGTTGCTCTTCGTCAGCAAATGGCGCGGCACCTCCGGATGCTTCTCCAGCGCAGCGATCATCCGAAGAGCTTCCTCCCGCTCGCCTTCCACCTGCGACAGTGACCGGCAGAACATATCCGTATCTCCGACCGTCCCGTCGGCGAGGGCGGCATAGAGGCGTTCGATCCGCCCCTCAACCTCACGCAGTTTCCGGCGCAGGTCTTTGGCTTTTGAGGCGTTGACCTCTGTCTTGTTGCGGGCGCGGTCCAGAAGGCCACGCAGCGACGCCTCCAGCGGGTCGGGCGCGAAGATGCGCTCTTCGAGGCTGTCCAGAACAATCCCGTCAAGGACGGGCATCGGGATACTGCGCCCCTTGCAGGATGAGGCGCCTTCATTCACGCGATTGGTGCATGTGTAATAACGATATCGTCCGCCTTTGCCGGTGCGGATCTTAATGCCGCCGCCGCAGTTGGCGCAGCGCGCCAATCCCGTGAGCAGCGTCGGGTCGGTGACAACACGCGGCGCAACGCGGGTTGGACGCCGCGCTTCGAGCAGCTTTGGGACAACCTCAAACGTCTCGGGGTTGATGAGGACAGGTGTGGCGAACGACACCCATTCGCTTTTGTCCTTACTCCGGCTCAGTCGTACGTCAGTCCGGTTGAAGTAGTGCGTCCCGGCATAGGCTTCGCGCGTCAGAAGCTGATGCACGAGGCCGGAAGTTCATTTGCGATCCTTGCGGCGGCCGGCCGACAGACCCTTGCGTTCGAGGATGTCCGTATAGGGAGCGAGCTGCACAGCGTAATGCACTTTGGGCGATGAATTTTCCTCCGGGCCTTCTTCGCCGGCACCCGACTTGATGTCGCCGGAGACATAGACGCCAGTTTCCTTGCGGAGCAGGTCAGGGTCGCCGAGCAGGCCGGCTTCCTGAATGCGGCCGCTGTAGATTAGCGGCTCGCCCCGCTGCATGGCCTCCAGTGTCAGACGCTCTTTTTCGTCCCCGGCATAGGCAGAGAGGTCGAGGAAGGGCAGTTCGAGTCCGGCAATAACCTCGCGCTCATAGAGGGAACCCCGTTCCCAAAGCATTTTGACGAAGGGGTTGGGCTCATCCCGTTTTGCCGGATCGCCATAGAGGTCCATCGTGACCCGGTGCGGACAGGCCACGAGGTCGTACAACATCGAAGCCGTGATGGCTGTCGGCATAGGCCCCCCTTCAACCAGCCTACGATGCCGATAGACAGCCCATCAAACTTTGAAGCTCCTGACTGGCATTTTTTACAAGGGGTTGGTTTACATATAGACCGAATCCCCCTGATTTGGATCATATATGATCCATTGGGTTGACTTCGGCCGTTGTTCCGCTAGAATGGATCATATATAGGCCGAAAGTACCAAATACGGCTCATATATAGGTCATGGTGATCGGGATGACGGCGACGCATAAGACGCACAAGACGCATAAAAGGGCACATTCGCGCTACGCGCTGGAGGGGCTTAGCCTGTTCGGCAAGACCATCCGGCTCGGCCGAATGCAGCACCGGCTAACCGCACAGGAGTTGGCCGAGCGGATCGGCGTCTCGCGGAGCACCTTACAGCGTATCGAAAAGGGCGATCCCAAAGTCGAAATCGGACTGATGTTCGAAGCCGCTGCCATCGTCGGCGTAAAGCTGTTCGATGCGGACGACAAGGCTATCACAGCACTTTCGGACCGCACGGACGACCGCATCGCGCTGCTGCCTAAGCACGTCTACAAGGCCGGCAAGCAGGTCGTCGATGAATTCTAAGGTCCCCACATACGATGAAGCCTATGTCTGGGTCTGGCTGCCGGGTGCGACCGCGCCTGTTATTGCCGGACGGCTCTATGCCCATGACGGGCTCGTCAGCTTCAACTATGGCCGCAGCTATCGCGAGCTGCGCGAGGCCATCCCGCTTTATCTCCCCGAACTGCCATTGAAGGCTGGCGAACTGCCGCTGCTGGCGGGCCTGACCATGCCCGGCTGCATCCGCGACGCCGCTCCCGATGCCTGGGGACGGCGGGTGATCCTCAATCGCACGTTCGGGGTGAAGGGCGATGAAGTCGCAAAGCTCGATCTCTCGGAGCTGACCTTCTTGCTGGAATCAGGGTCGGATCGCATCGGCGCGCTCGATTTTCAGTTTTCGCCGACGAAGTACGAGCCACGCGCGCCGACCAATGCCACGCTTGAAGAGCTCGTCCAATCGGCGGAGCGCGTAGAGAAAGGTATTCCGCTCACTCCCGAATTGGATCAGGCGCTGCATCACGGCAGCTCGATCGGCGGCGCCCGGCCCAAGGCGCTGATCGAGGACGGCGCCGTCAAGCATGTCGCGAAATTTTCTTCCTCCACCGATATTTACAGCGTCGTCAAAGGCGAATTCATCGCCATGCGGCTGGCCGCGCTGTGCGGAATCAATGCCGCGCCCGTCTCACTAGTTCGCGCCGCTCATAAAGATGTGCTGCTCGTCGAGCGCTTCGACCGGATCAAGGCCGACGGCGGCTGGCAGCGCAAATCTATGGTCTCAGCGCTGACGATGCTCGCGCTTGACGAGATGATGGCGCGTTACGCCAGCTATCAGGATTTGGCGGAAATCATTCGTCACCGCTTCACCGCGCCGTCCGAAACTTTGCGCGAGCTGTTCAGCCGCATTGTCTTCAATATCCTTTGCGGCAACACCGACGATCATGCCCGTAATCATGCAGCGTTCTGGGATGGGGCCAAGCTCACCCTCACGCCTGCTTACGACATTTGTCCGCAGGCCCGCAGCGGCCAAGAGGCCAGCCAAGCCATGCTCATCAGTGGCAATAGCCGCATGAGCCGGATCGCATCCTGCCTCGAAGCCGCGCATCACTTTCTCCTAGGACAGCCCGAAGCTGCTGCCATCGTGGAAGGCCAGCTCCGCTGCATTGCGGAGAACTGGTCGCCCGTGACGGAGGAAGCTGCGCTCTCCGACACAGATCGCAATCTCTTCTGGGGTCGCCAATTTCTTAATCCTTACGCTTTTACGGCGCTCGACGGGAGCGCCGATGCTCTCCGCCTTCTGGCTGACGAACTGCGAAACACTGTCCACGCCTCATCCGGAGCCTAGATACTTACGCCACCGCCCATCTTCGCGCAAACTCCGTCCGGCACTAAGGCGCAACAGTACTTGCATCGTGCAAGAATGTTCACAGATGCATCGATGTCGCTTCCCGATTACTCAAACGGTGAAAAATATTGGACGAAGTACGCCTTGCTGACACATGCGATAGAGCTTTCTCTAAAAAGTTTCGCCGAGTATTCGGTCGCGGCCGGTAAACCGCTCGGCAAACATGTACCGAACCACGACTTGACCGGGTGGTATGAGCTGGCGCTTCAATATGGCTTTCCCGATCAGCCGGGCGTTGCCGAAAATATCGGCATCTTGAACGAGCTTCACCTTACCCATTATTCGCGCTACCCGCAGCAATCGGCGACGCCAATTCCGGGAGCGCAAAGCATTGCAGATACGACGGTTTATTATCTGATTTCGACATTCACTGCGTCCATTAACTCACGTTAGGGCTTTGCCACGAAAAAGCCGACAGATGCCCTAAACAAGAAGAGAGACAAAAACCTACCGACCGGCCGAGAAGCCATGAAGCGGAAGCCGCCCGAAGATATGCGCCTACGGCCCGCTAAGTTCGAGTTCGACCCAAAGAAAGCCTATACATCGGACCAATTGGCCGAGATTGGCGCGATATCCTTAAGGTGGAACCAAATCGAGGCCCATATCGATTTTGTCGGCTCGTTTATATTATTCAACAAGTTGCCGTTTTGGCTGATCGTCTCTACCGGAAAAGTCTTAGCAACGTTAGAAAGTTGAATCTGCTCAAAGAGTATATTGGCAAGGCGACCCTCTTCGACGACGACACCAAGTCGCGCATTGCTGATTGATTTGCGCAAGTCAAATGCAGGGCATACCGTAATGCGATAATACATCATCACATCTACGAACACGAAAAAGGCATAGGCACGTATGTTGATGACGCAAATTCGCCATATAAAATTCTTGTTTCAATGGAAGCGCTGGGGATACTTTATAAGATACTTTGTTCCCTGTTAGAGGAATTGCGTAAAATCGACATATTGTTCCGCATCGAGACTGACTCTCAACGGCCGGGCCGACTTGATGACAAAACGGGTGAATTTCACAAATTCAGCGAAGATGAATTACAGTCGCGTGTGATACCAGACCTTGTGAAGCGGCTGACGGCGTTACAGAAGACACGGAATGAGTTGCAGAAGCTCCCGCAGTTCCCGGACGCGGATATTATTCGTGCATTCAGCGAAGCGAATGGGGACACCGACTAATGCACCGGTGTGTGAGGGCCAAGGGCTCTCCTCTTAGCGCGTGCATTGCAATGGCCCCTTCGTATTGATTTTCGGCGCCACCGCTGCGCGGACTGGGCTCTAGGCTTCGCCCCGAGTCTTCGTCTGGTCCCATGCGCGTGACGATCCCTTGCGTGATTTAGCGATAGCGGTGTGTTGCCGCTCATTGAAGGCTGAGAGTTGCGCGGAGAAGATCCCCATCTAAGTGTGGGATCGTTTTGCATAAATGTTTGACCATATAAACAACAAGATTGGGCCTGGATGGGTCGAGATCCGGACCGGAATCGGGCGCCGTAGGCGCTGGAGCGATGAACAAAAGGCCCGGATTGTTGCCGAGGCGTTTGCGCCTGAATTGCTTTGCAAATCTGCCGCTCAGGATCCTCTATCAACCGTGGTAAATGCTGCGGCATCATTAGACTTCAACGTTAATTTTCGGGGTAACAGTGTATTAACCACACGTACATTAACTTAACCCCATGCAATGGTCGTCCCCACGGTTTTGACCTCGGCACATATATCGGTAAACCCTCACGCGGAGTAATGGTCCGTGTCACAAGTTGTCGACGCTGTTGTTCTGGGCTTTTCAAAAGCGTCGACACTCGTCGAGCAGAGTTTTTCCACATTGCGACAGCTGCGCCAGGAAGGCCATCTACGCAACATCCACTACGTCACCTGGGACAGTCCCGAACTCAATCCACTTGTCGCTCCGGTGGAACAGATGCCGGATGTCCAAATCACGCGCGTTCCTCAGCCACTTGTGGACGGCACTCCACCTCAGAAGACGCTCCGCTATCAAATCCATAATCTGAATGCCGCACTTTCGCTGATCGACGAAAGCAATACACTCGTACTTAAAACGCGCACGGACTTTATCCCAAATATCAACTTCCTACGCGACAAGATCGTAAACTTCGAACATTACTGCGGAAATGTGCCCTACTCTGCCTTCGGCGTGTCCATGCCGAGGCCGGTTCTGCGCAAGAAGGTATGGATCCCGTGGGCTGATTCAAATCAGTTCTTCTTCTATGAGGATGCAGCTTTACTCGGGTTAAAGTGTGACCTTATTCAGCTGAATAAGCCTGTAACACGTGACGAACTCCATACACTCGAACAGCCTTTGTGCGAGCACTATTATCACGTAGCGCGCTATGCCAAGGCGTTCGTCCCGACCTATCCCATGATCGGGACCTATCTTGAAAACTATAAGTACTTCACAAACTATCCTGCCTACCGTCTGGACATGCTCGCCCATGTGATGAACGGCGCTTATTTCCTGTTTTTGGTGATCGCCCACGCATGGATTTTACACAGCCAGTTTCATGTCGATATCGGTACCCAGGGCACGCTGCGCTTCTATCCCAATCTACGCAACATAACGACCGATTGGTCAGATCCATCACAGTGGCGACTGGCGTTGCCTTACGACGACGTTGCGAAGTGGCGTAACAGTGAAGAACCCGGGATGTTCTATCCCAACATCAAACGCGTTTACGGTCGCCAGCTTTCCGATCGCTGGCAAAAAGCACTGTTTTCTCAAAACCTGCCAGATCTGCCAAGGCAAACCATGCTTGGAATCCTCAATGTCATCTCGCGAAACGAAGAAGGATTGCTACGGCCCTTTGAGGATGAATTCTACCGCGACCTAAAGGATTTCTATCGCACCTACCTGGAAAGCCATGCAGAGGCAATTCCGAAGGTGAGCGCCTGGCCCCACGCTGCTGCCAGGACAGCAAGCGCTTCGGCGAGCCGCTAAGATCAGGAGTAACCATGTCAAGTGTTACCGTCCACGAAACCTATCGACTACTGGAGAAGAGTTTCAGGCCGCCCGACAACCGTATCAAGGCAGTCTTGTTTGACATGGACGGTGTTCTAATTGACGCGCGTGACTGGCACTATGAGGCGCTCAATCTAGCCCTTTCGCCCTTCGGCCTGGAAATCGATCGCGATGCGCATTTGGCCACCTTCGATGGGCTGCCGACCCGAACAAAGCTTGACATGCTGACCAAATCCCGTGGCTTACCGCGCGGTCTGCACCGTTTCATCAACACGATGAAGCAGAAATATACCATCGATATGGTCCGTCAACGCTGTCATCCAGTATTCCAGCATCAGTACGCGCTTTCCCATCTCAAGGCTGCTGGCTACAAAATTGCCGTCTGTTCAAATTCAGTCCGCCAGAGTTTGGAACAAATGATGCAGCGCGCCAGCCTCGACCGCTTTTTGGATCTGATGCTGTCCAACGAGGATGTAACCAAGCCTAAGCCAGATCCGGAAATCTACACCACCGCCATGGCCCGGTTTGGGCTTGCGCCCGACGAATGCATTATAGTCGAAGACAACGAAAACGGAATCCGCGCCGCGAAGGCCAGTGGTGGGCACGTTCACGTCGTCTCCAACCCAGGTGACGTTACCTATGAACGGATCATGTCTGCGATCGAAGGCACAGTGAGCGCGCTATGAATATCCTGATCCCAATCGCCGGCGAGGACAAGTTTTTCAGTACCGATGAGTACTTCTTTCCCAAGCCGCTAATTGAGATCACCGGAACGCCGATGATCGAACTGTGTGTGGGCAATCTGAGGCGCCAGTTTCCCGACGCGCACTTTATCTTTGTCGTGCAGTCCGAACACTGTACCCGTTTCTCCCTCGATGGGACGCTGCGGATTCTAACTGAAGGGCGTTGTACGATTGTCCGTCTGGATCGCCCGACCAAGGGCGCGCTCTGTTCGGCCCTGATGGCGATAGACCACATTGTGGCAGACCAGCCATTGGTGATCACCAATGGCGACCAAATTATCAACGCGGATCTCGGACTTATGGCTGTTCGCTCCGAGGAGAGCGGCTGCGATGCCGCGGTGGTAGTTTTTGAAAGCTTACATCCGCGCTGGTCCTTTGTGCGGTTGGATGAGTCGGGATTTGTCGAAGAGGCGGCCGAAAAGCGTGTTATAAGTCGCAATGCCATTGCCGGATTTTACTATTACAGAACTGGCGCGCTGTTTGTGGAGTCGGCTCTTCGGACACTGGAATATGATTCCGATATCAACGGGGTTTATTACATTTCCCAGACGCTTAACAACCTAGTTCTGGACGGGCGTAAGATTGCCACGCACAAGATCTCGTCCGGCGCGTATCACAGTTTCTATTCGCCACAGAAGGTGATGGAATATGAACGCGTATCGCAGCGTGGACGGACATCGAACACTTCGACAGCAAGACGCCGCCGGGTCAACGTCGTAATTCCGATGGCCGGGGAGGGCAGCCGTTTCGTACGTGCCGGCTACATTAAGCCCAAACCCTTTATCGACGTTGCCGGCCGCACGATGATCGAGACGGTAATGGCAAATCTGGCGCTCGAGGATGCACGCTACATCCTGCTCGCGCGGAAGGAGCACATCGCGGCAGAACCGGATACAATCCGTCGGCTGCGAGAGCTGGGCAACGTGGAAATAGTCTCCATCGATGGCCCGACGGAAGGCACGGCCTGCACAGTTCTGCAGGCCCGTGAGATGATTGACGACGAGACGCCGTTACTCATCGCAAACTGCGACCAGCTTGTCGATTTTTCTTGCACCGACTTTGTTTCAGAGTGCTGGAGTCGTGGTCTGGATGGCTTGATTCTGTGCTTTGAGGATCGTGCGCGTGATCCCAAGTGGTCCTTTGCAAAGACTGACGGGAACGGCCTGGTGGTTGAGGTTGCCGAGAAGCGCGCGATATCTCAACTCGCTACAGTGGGTATCTATCTCTTTGCCCACGGTCGTGATTTCGTGTCCGGCGCCGTTGACATGATTGCGCGCAATGAGAGGGTGAATAATGAGTTTTATACCTGTCCGGTCTACAACCATGTGGTCGCGAACGGGGGCCGCATCGGTGTCCACGTTGTCGGTGCGGACGCGATGCATGGTTTGGGTGTTCCAGAGGACCTCGTAAATTATCTGCAATTGATTGGGGCCCAAGCTGCCCATGCGCGGGCATAGGGCGATGCAATGTATAGTGCCCCTGGCCGGGCCGCAGCTCACCCATCCCCGCCACGGGCTTTTGGGGTGCTATCTGGTTGATGGTGAGCCCGTGCTCAAACGCACGTTGCAAACCAGGCCCTGGTGGCGATCCGGGCGTCTTGGCGCAGACGATCTGGTCTTTGTACTGCGTGAGGGAGCCGAATACGCAATTCTTCGCGATGCAGTACGCAACTGGTTTCCGCGATGCCGGATTGTAACGCTGTCGCAGCTTACTCGGGGGGCACTGCTCTCGGCTCTGGCCGGCGCGGCCGCAATTTCGGCACTCGAGGAACCGCTAATTATTGATCTTGCCGATATTCTCTATGATGTGGACCTCGATGCCGAAGCCTGCTTTGGCGCGGATCCCTCGGCAAACGCTTTGGTCACATACTTTGAAGACGACGATGCCTGCTACAGCTATTTTCGCTTTAACCAGGAAGGCTCGGTGGCTTTTGCGGCAGAGAAGCAGGTGATTTCTTCCCACGCATCAGCGGGAACCTATATTTTTCGTTCTACTGCGCATTTTATTGCGGCGACGGGAGAGTCACTGAGGCGGTCTCGCGACGAGCTGGCAGTCGGCGATGCTCTTTTCGTCTGTCCGGTGCTGAATAGCGTGATCAGGGATGGCGCTCGGGTGCTTGCTGTGCCGGCCTACAATGTCCGATCCATCAGCAAAATGCTGCATCAGGACGCCGCATAGTGCGGAATATGCGTCTTTAAATCCGGTCAAAGTGAGACAGGAGACAGAGTTTGGGAAGTAGCCGGAACGCTTCCGGATGATCATAAGCCGCAGAGGCGCCAATCCAGCCCACCTCATACGCGGATTTCATGCTAATAATGAAGAGCTCACGCGGACTTAGAAACTCTGGCAAAGCGCTTATGCGCAGTTTCTTGCGGTAGTCGAAAATATGGGCGCCGCGGCAGCATATTCGGAAATACACATAGAGCATGTGATCGAATGTGCCCCATTTGAGCGCGCTCAAAAATCCTTCCATGGACCCGTGGACGGTCTGCATATACTCGAAGAAGGCGACAAGTTCTTCTCTGGCAAACACCGGCAGGTCGCCGTACCAGGTATAAAGGGTATGGCCAGAAGTGAGCTCGGCGATAGCCTTCTGCTCGTCCGGCGCGAATAGGCTGGCCGTTTCGCGAATGATGCGATTGAGCAGTTCGCAATTTTCAACCCCTTCTATACTTGCGCCAAGATACAGTGCTTTCTGGTGGTTGACTTTGGCGACTTCATAAAGCTGGGTAACACCGGCTACGGCCAGAACGTCGCTGTCCAGACAAAGTGCGTACTGTGCTCCGTTTTCCAGGGCCCATTGTAGACCTATCATCTTTTTCAGATTGATGATGGCCCCTTCTGCGTTGTCCCGGAGTCGCTCCAGAAGTGCATTTGAAAAGTGAGAAGCAATCCAGTCGGCAGCATTGAGGACCATAAGATGCTTCGATAGGGGGTGATAGGACAAGGCTGCAGCAAAGTACTCAAAATCGCCACGATCGCTTGCGATCAGCATCACTCTGGCATCGGCCGGCATGTCGTATAGCGCCAGGCTGTTGAGAAAGGATACCAGCCAGTTAAACTTTGGGCGATGTATGGGAATAAGGATAGCTGTGTCGGTTTGATTGGCTGTCATTTCTCTGTTTGCCACTTGTTCGCGATCGCCTCATTGCTGGCTGGCGCTGGACACAAAGCTTTCACGCGACGTATTGAGTGAAGAAGCGCTCCGCGTCATCTGGAAAGTCGGTGCACAAAAATAATCCCATCGTGATTTCGGGCGCCTGGTCTCGCAACATTTGCCAGACGGCTTCATGGCGGCGCCCATGGAGTTCGGGAGAAACAATGGCAACCTTCTTTTTCTGTGCATGAAGGGTGCGTATCAGATCAAGGGTCCACCAATCGGCCTCGAACGCATCGAGCCATATTCCAGCGGCTTTGTCATGAAGGCGTGTATGAGGTTCGTATTCACTGAGACGGGCGAATACCGGCATGCCCGCACGTAGGTAGGGCAGGCTATCGGGAACGGACATGTCAAAAACAAAATAGTCGTCAACGTGATATGCCTTAAGTGCCTCCGCTACTATATATTGCAGGCCGTCCGCCTTGATGTTGAGTGCGAGCGGTGTAGCATTTCCATGTGCGGCATGGGCTTGAAGCAGGCTCGTGAAGGGAAGTGCTCCACGGTTGGGCAGATCGTGGCAGACTACTATGGTTCCATCCATATCGCGCAAGTCGGTCTCGATCCCGTGTCCACCAGCCCAGGCGCGTTCGAAAGCGGATAGCGTATTTTTCTCGCGCGCCTCCCGCCAATAGCCGCGGTGAGCAAGAACTTTCATTAGCAGGCTCCTAGAGAGACAAATCGACCAGGTCCAGATCACGTTATCAGATTCCATTGCGCGTCTGTAGTCGGCTTCGGCAATCAGGATTGCACCTGTACGCGAAAGCCCGTCGGTTATTCAGCATAGCCAAGCCTCCCTTTGTCGTTCGGATATGGACTTCCTGTAACCCTAAACTCACCATCGCCGCGGTGAAGGCTGCTGGACGAAGGAAAATTAATCTTCTGTCGTGCAACAGCGCTGGCGGACGTATGGCGCGGCCAGGTCCCGAAGGGCGCAGATAGGATGTGGCATCCGCGCTGTACACAGAGGAACGGTGCCATCCGCGGATGCGAGGGCCGAGAGAGTCCGGATGTGCCGCTGGTCGTGGTCAATCCTAGAAAGTTACTATGATAAGGTGGGCGGTCAGCCCGGGGGTGGCCCTAGGCAACCGACGGGCACACAGATCCGTCGCTGCTCTGTCCGAGCTTTGAGGTATCGTCACAATGACGCGTAAGCCACGCCCCCATCAACAGCGATCGTCACGCCGACGGCATAATCGCCTGCACGTGATGCGAGGTAGATGGCAACACCCTGCATGTCCTCATCACGGCCAATGCGTCGGGATGGGATGAATTTTACTATGTCGTCAGCATGATCACGGGCGACGCGGTTCATTTCCGTGGCGAATGCGCCTGGTGCAATTGCAGAGACGACAATGTTGTCGCTGATTAGCCTGGCTGCCATCCGGCGGGTAAGATGTATTAGTCCCGCTTTGCTCGCGTGATAGGAATAGGTCTCCTGGGGGTTAGGACGGATACCGTCAATGGAGGCGACGTGGATCACTTTTGCAGGTCGCTCCGCACTTGCCGCGGCGCGTAGTCGTGGTGACAGTGCTTTGGTCAGGAAAAATGGTGACTTCAGATTGAGGTTCATCACTTTGTCCCACCCGCTTTCGGGAAAGTCATCAAACGGCGCTCCCCATGCTGCACCAGCATTGTTGACAAGGATGTCGAGCTTTTCTTCGTGCTGCCCCAGCCTATCTGCGAGAGCCTGACAGCCATCAACGGTGGAAACATCCTGTGGCAGCGAGATGCAGGTACCTCCCATGGAACTCAATTCGGAAGCCGTTGCGTCGCAGGCTGCGGGTTTGCGGGAGGAAATGTAAACCTTTGCGCCCTGTGCCAGGAAGCCCGCGGCAATCATCTTGCCAATGCCGCGGGAGCCGCCTGTAACAAGAGCAGTACGCCCCTCAAGGGAGAACAGATCGGTGAGCATTAATGACCCTTCTTGAACAATTGATTTAAGGCGATTCTGCGCCATTTGGGTACCCGGATGCAATCGCAGTGCGTAGTGCCCTCGTGGAGAGGCTTTCTGAGGGGGGATTTCGGAGGGTACCCTGCCCAGGATCTGATGTCCCCAGC
>JAJZDZ010000015.1:49080-70318 GCA_021851325.1 Pseudomonadota bacterium
CCCTGCCCAGGATCTGATGTCCCCAGCATCGGCAGGCGATAACCTTATGATGCTGAGTGGATGCGCGCCTCCAGACATGTTAGGTCATGGCCAAGACAAACTTGCTTGCTTGCCGAACGTTGATCGTCAGCTGCAGAAGAAGGCGAAGCAGATGCTGCTCAATGAAGATCTCTCCGTACCGGTGCGTGTCGACGCTACAAAGCTCAACTGGGTTCCGAGCCCCGCAAAGGGGGTTGACAGACGTATGCTCTTCCGGATCGGGGAGGAAAAGGCGCGTGCGACCTCGATTGTCCGCTATGCCTCCGGAAGTCAGTTCTCCTATCATCGGCATCCAGGGGGAGAAGAATTTCTGGTGCTGGACGGAATTTTCCAGGACGAAACGGGGGATTTCGGCGCTGGAACTTATGTGCGTAATCCCCCGGGGAGCGGACATGCGCCCCGCACCCGGGACGGTTGCACGATATTTGTCAAACTCTGGCAGTTTCGGGTTGATGATGGTGAGCACATCGTGCGCCGTCCCGGCGATACTCCTGGTGCCCAATTGCGTCCAGGGGTAATTGAAGCGATCACCCTTTTTAGCGGGTGTGATGAATGCGTCATGCTTGAAAAGTGGAAGGCCAATGCGGACATCGAACTTTCCGGCTTTAAGGGGCTCGAGCTGCTTGTCCTTGAGGGGGATCTGATCGAAGCCAGTACCAGGCTGGGGCCTCTGACGTGGCTTCGTCTTCCCGCGGGAACGTCCTTCCGGGCTCGGGTTGGCGCCGAAGGCGCCTCGGTTTGGTACAAGGACGCGCCCCTGCTACATGGGCAGGTCTGCTCCTTCTAACTGCCGTCGTCCTGACCAGGCAGGGCCGCCAGTTTGGCAGTGGAAGATGGCAACTGCTGGCCCTTGATCCAAAAAGCACTCCATACGTTGACCGGCTTAGCGACAACGTCGCCTGATTGAGACTGTGTAGGGCCGAGTTCGCGGCGTGCCTGCGCATCGGGTTGTCGCACTGCCACCAATGAGGCTGACGCAGTGTTGTGAGGTTTCCCTATAGCCGGTCAGCGTAAATGCCAGCTGAGGGGCGACGTCAAAGAAGTCCCAGGTGACCGCCAGGAGCGGGCGGACTAAGGGTTCCTACCGGAACTCGCCTGCTCAATCCACCTAACTGGATAACTGGCCAAGAGCAGCCACACCGGTATTCCAGAAAGCGGTAATCTCTCTACTGCCGTGCTGAACAAAATATGCTGCGCGTACATATGCCAGGCACCGGCGATCCCATCTATGATAATGCCAGCTACACCCATGTAAGCGGGTATACGCCATAGCCATGGACGGCCATCGTGCCGATCTGAAGATGCCGCCTCAATGGCATCGCGGACAGTAATCCAAACCAGTACCCCTAATCCCGCCATCATCACACTGAAAAGCGCCAGTCCGATGCTGACAACAACGCCCAGCGAAATTGCATTTAGAACTGCGTCAAGTCCAACCACAAAATCTGCAACGAGGCCTCCGAGCAACAGCCCGAGAAAAACATTATGCCAATATGGAGGAGAAAGAAGCCTGCAAATCCCGCGGACGACAGTGGAACGCATCGCATATCCCCAGCACGCGCACTGCCATCATGTGAGTTGATCGAACGGCGCGCGATTCTTAGTCGCCATCCTTAAGGGTGCAGGCTTGGCCGCAGCGATGCGAACTGGCGGCCAAGCGCCGGCATTACAAGAAGGAAAGTACAGCGGGTTCAGCCCCGCTGGCCCTTTTTCTTTCTCATCGCATCGAGGCGGTCATTCGCACGCTTGGCGTCGGCCGCAGCCGCGTCAGCCTTCTGACTTGCACTATCAGCACTCTGGGCCGCTGCGTCGGCCTTTTGGCTGGCGGTATCTGCTGTCGCCTGAGCATGCTGGGCTGCCGAGAGAGCTTCGTCAGCCGTCGACTGAGCGTGCTCGACAGCTTCCTGGGTCGCACATCCGCCGAGCATCAGTGGCCCGGCGAGTAGAACGACAAGGGCGGAACTACCTAAAATTTTGCGCATGGACATGTCCTTTCTAAAAACCTGCTCCGGTGCATTCCTCCCGGGCCCAAGTCTTGATGGAATGCGCAAAATGACATTGACTATTGTCAAGCGTGAAAGGCTCAAGCTTTGATCCGGTAACCTGTTCCATGGGATCACAGGTTGCAGGTCCTCATCGGTCGTGTGATCGCGCTCGTGGTAACCGTTACCTTATCGCGTTAGTCTTCTTCCTGTGGCTTGGAGATAATTGGTTGAAGATGCTCAATCAGATCACGGGCATTGATAGCCCGTGGCTGATCCTTTGCCTGATCATCCGTGAGAAGGACGATTTCTGCATATGCCTGAAAGCGCGTAATCGGATGGGAAACTGCATCGTAGGGCGGCGCCCAGGTCCAGCTATGCCAGTACCAACCGTACCCACGCCAGCCCTGCCAACCAGAAAAGGTCGACATATATGTTGTCTTGGCTTCGGTCGTTCGGGTGTCAAACATGAACCAATTGCGTCCCGCTCCGAGTGTAACCTGTGCCGACCTCATGAGGAGATAGTCCTCTACGCGCTGCCGATCAGTTGATGCGTTGCCGGTAAAGGTAACGCGATAGCGGTCCGCGGTGAGCTGTGTGTCCGTATAACCTGTTGATGTATCCGCAGTTTTTGGCGCGTAAGGGGCAGGCTCGCTTGCGCATCCAGCAACAGCAAGAAGTGCAATAAGCGCAAGCGTAGCCCGAATTTTCGGGAAAGTGATAATGGGCATAAAAGTTAGTCCTAAGGGGGCATCTCAGTGTCGGTATACCCACGGGTATGATTTTGCGATAGGTCAACTGCTCGCTTAATGCTCGGCCGCCACTTGTACAGACAGTTGATACGGTTGATGTGGCTCAAGGGGGTAAAGCGGGGAGGGGCTATTAAATGTTTTGACAGTGACCAGAACGCGTCCTCAGGAAAGGCGACGGCGATGAAAAGATTGTCGGCCCCGATAACCGCAATTGGACTTGGAATTGTGCTTTCAACATATGCGGTGGCTGGATCGAGTCAGGCCAGCACAACCCAAATCGCACAAGTACAAAACCAAAAGGAAAATATGACTCGCGAACGGGAGAGGAAAAAGGAGACTTTGCAGCAACGCGAGCGCGAACGGCAGAATGTGCGGCAACCAGCACCTGGTGTACAACGTGGGCCGCAGCAGCAAATGCGAGAGCGTTCGCAGTACGAACGGCGCCAACAGGAACGTTCTGTCCCAGCCCTTCGCCAGCAGGCACCTGGTATTCGGCCCGGCATGCAGCAACAAACACGTGAGCGTTTTCAGTACGACCGTCGCCAGCAAGAGCGTCGGGTACCGGACATTCGTCAACGCTATAATTGGCAACAATATCGTCCCGGCCAGCGCCCGCCTGATTGGCGGCAACACCGCGCCATTGATCCGGGATTGTGGGAGCGCAACTTTTCTGCAACCCGCCGCTTTCGCTGGGAACCATATCATCGCCCAGATGGCTGGTACTATCGCCGCTGGGCATTCGGAATGGTGTTACCCACCATCTTCTGGACACGTAACTACTGGATTACGGACTATTGGATGTTCGACCTGATGAACCCACCGTATGGCTATGTCTGGGTAAGATACGGTGATGATGCCTTACTGGTTAACGTGCAGACGGGCCTTATCTTAAGAGTTGTCTACAGTGTGTTTTACTAGTTGACGAATTCAAATGCGACGACGCCCGGCTGTTGCAGCTTCACGAGGTAACGGCTGGGCGCACGCGTTAGAGCGCGCGTCTAAGAGTGTTCCTCAGGTCATTGGAAGAAGTGATAACTCTAAGACTGTCAGCCAATCCTCCTGATTGGTCCCGGACTATCACCACAGCTCTTAGTATGTCATAATTTAATGTGCGCGTCATGGCGCGGCATTGGGGCAGAGGGAAATGGGGAAACTTGGCCGGTTAGGTCGTGTCGTCTTTTGCGGGACGACGCTAGCTCTTTGGCCTGGCAGCGCAATACTTGCCCAGACCAAAGGTGTGACAAAAATACCCGAAGGGCAGACAGGTTCTGGTTCGCCGGGGTCCACTCCAGCAGCAAATCAAAAGGTTGTACTTGGACCGTTTACCCTGGATGGGAGTGTTTCTGCAGGGGAGTTATTTTCCGATAACATCTATGTCACCAAGAACAGAAAAAAAAGTGATTTGCTCTCAACCGTATCGGCAGGTGGCACGGCAACGTTCGACAAGGACGGAAATCAACTCGTACTACGAGCAGGAGTAGAACTGGCAAGATATGCTCGCTTCAAAACCGAGAATTATAATGACTTTTATGCTGGTGGCGACGGTCGGTGGAAGCTGGACAATGTAACGTCCTTGTTCGGCGGTGCGCTCTATAATTGGACGCATGAATCTCGGGAGTCACCGGATGCAGTTAACGGGATATATCCCACTCGTTATCGCGCAGGTGACTATTATGCCGGGATCCTCCGCAGTTTCCCAGACTACGTTGTCCGTGTAGGCGGGACTTTAAATACCTATTCCTATTCCAACGTCCTATCGACTTCCGGGATCATAAATAATGCGGGACGTGATCGGCGGGAGTACGAAGTTGGAGCGCGCGTCAGCTATCGACTTACAAAAAGTCTTTTGCCATTTTTCCAAATGTATTGGACTGATCGCAGTTACGATACTTTGGTGGATAGCTTTGGCTACCGTCGTTCGTCGACGGGGTATAGAGCCGCAGTGGGGTTGAGTGGAGATCTTCTGCCGCATGTACAAGGAGAAATCTATGTCGGGGCATTAGCCCAGAATTATCAAGACGCACATTTCCATGGAGTTCTGGATCCGGATTTCGGCGCGCAGGTGACGTGGAAGCCCTTAGCCGGAACGGTGGTTCGTGGCTTTGTTGATCGATCGATTGAAGAGACCACGCTGGTTGGGTCTTCTGGGTATCTTCGTACCGCAGTTGGAGGAGGTCTAGAGCAAGAAATTCGCCCCGATCTTCTAATGAGTGGCCACTTCTATTATTCCGAAAATGCTTATTCCGATGTGGATCGTATCGATCATGTAAGCGATGCCGGTCTCGGCATAAAGTACTTCTTCATGCCGCATCTCTTTGTGGCAACAGATTACGCGTTTATCCATCGCACCTCGAACACGGCTGGCGCCGACTTTTACGAGAACCGCGTCTGGCTCCGGGTTGGGGCTCAGCTCATGCCTGCCTATACTGTCAATCCCAGCTCATTCCTGCCGCTCGTTCATACGAACGGCCCGGGTGGCTTCTATATCGCAGCGCTTGCTGGAAATGGCACGCTAACTTCCGCTGTAGACGGGTCGCGTGGTGGAGAAGGCGGCGGAAATGGGACTGGTGGTGAGTTGACCGCTGACTTCGGCGATAACGGTTGGCAGAGTGACATCGTTGGCGGCTACGGAGCACTTATTGGGCGTGTCTATCTGGGCGGTGAGTTTGATGCCTCACTTGGCTCACAGCATTGGCTCCATGGAGGCGGTGGGGGGACGAGGATTTTTGGCGTCCGCCAGCTTGATAGCTATGGGATATCAGGCCGTATGGGCTTGGTTCTTGAGAGCCACGCATTAATCTACGGGCTGGCCGGAGCGGTTGCGACGCAATTCGCGACTTTCTATCAGCAGGGCACGAATGTTGTCAGGCCGGAGGGCTACCGCGGCGGTTTACGATTTGGCGGAGGTCTGGAAGTCCCGTTAGGAGGCCCGCTGTCCGGGCGTATCGAGTACACGCAAACATCCTATGCGGACTATAGCGTCAAGGCTGGGGGCCCAGCTACCAATGTACCCGACAATTTTGCCAATGAGGAGAACTTGCTGCGCTTCGGCATTGTTTACCATCTTGGCACTCGTGCACATGGTAAACCCGCACCGGCGTTCAACTTTGGCGGGGCGTATGGCGGATTGCAGGTTGGGTACGGCGGTCTCATTTCGCAAAATGCCGGGCCAAGGAAATCGCCTCAGACTTTGGATGCCCAGCGAGCCGGTTTTGGTGCCACGGGTGGTGCCTTTACAGGCTACGGTGTCGAAATTGGCAATCGGTATTATGTCGGCGGCGAGGTCGATGGCGAAGGATCTAACGCGGATTGGAACATCGAAAGGGACCCGACCGGACGCGTCTATTCGGTTTCTAAGATTTATTCGATAGATGCTTCGATTCTAGCCGGATACATATTCAGGAGGAATACCCTTATTTATGGTCGAATTGGGGTGGCGCACACCCGGTTCGCCAACAAGTACCACGACGAGGGCGGTGCGAACTACGTCGCGCCGGACATTTCCGAAAATGGCTTAAGGTTGGGTGGCGGCGTTGCGGTACCGCTCTCCGAGCATACCTTCCTGCGTCTGGACTATACTTGGACGCATTACGGCTCGTATGCGGTGAATTATATCACCGGTAGCGACAGTTTCCGTAACTCTGAGAACCTGTTCCGCGTTGGCATTGGCTGGAAGTTTTAAATTCGATCAGGAACATAGCTGACCGAAAGCAGGGCTCCGGGTTGATCCGCCATGCGTGTTATACCGTATGGCTGCCTTGATCCTCATCAACCCCCTGAGATGTGTTTCATTGCATTTTTCTAATGAAACGCGACGCGAGTGCGTCTAGCCCGGCGTGTCGGGATATCTCAGCAGCGATACTCAGCGCAAACCCGTACCACTGTGGAAGCGTGCACCGATGTCGTACAAAGGTGAGGTAAATGACTATGGGGTTACGCTATCAAAAGCGAATTTTTTCGATCTCTGTAGCTACCGCGGCATTGATGTTGGGTACCGTTGTCGCTCAGCTGGAACCCTTTGGTATGACTACTGCTGCAGCTCAGCAGAGTGGGCATAGCGGAAGCGGCCAAGGTGGCACGGGTGGTCAAGGCGGACACGGAGGCCAGGGGGGACAGAGCAGTCAAGGTGGAGGTGGTCACGGCAGCGGCACAACGACCAAGGGAACACCTGGAAAAGGATTGAGCGGGCATGTATTCGAGCAGGACGAGGGCCCCAGCGCGGATGCTAAAGGACCGCAGTATGGCGGCGGCAAATCTACATTAGGAAAGCCTGGCACTGCGGGTACAAAGAAGGGCGATGAGTTTGGGGATCTTTGGATCATCCTGCGAGATGCAAACGGTGTGCCCATTCTCAATGCCAATGGATTTGTTCAGCCAATTGACAAGGACGGCAATCTCATCCCGCTTGATGCGAGCGGAGCACCACTCGATCTCAGTCTCGTGCAAGATGTGGAACTTGGCCGAACAAATGTCGGCCGCTCGCCAACCAAGACGCTGGATAAAAGCCTGTCTGAGGTTATCAAGACGATCAACGCAGGGGACTCGGTTTCGTTGGATGACTCCGGGCGTCTTGTAGTGACGAAAGATGGGGTAGCAAGCACTATCGATTCGCCTACGGAAAATCTTGCTTTGTATAAGACACTGATGACTACGGGGACACTCCCTGGCGTAACGGATCCCAGCAAGTTAGGAAATCTTAGCTTTCTGGTGGATGGCGTGAAAACGGTCGCTGATATGAAAGCGGCTACCGGCTTCCTAGCGGGCGCGACGGATAAGGCAGGCGTCCTGAATGTCGACGAGATTGTGTATCTCGATCAGATTCTTGGCATCCCTGGTACGATTACGGGACCCGACGGGAAAAGCTACGTAGATTTCTCGAGCTTTAGCTACGATCGACAATCTGTATATGGCGCGATGACTGCGCAGGTACTCGTTCAGACTGCGCCGGATACCTATGCCGTTAAAACCGTTAATGTCTATGACGCGGTGTTTGGTGGAACCCAGGACACAGCAAGCGGCGTGAGTGGATTTACTCAGTCAGCAGATGATGCGCGCGCGGTGCTGCTATACCTTCATGATAACGCACCGCGTTGAGTTACGTACTAATGCATAGGTGAACGCGATGACCTATCGCTGGGCAAGTGGCAGCCTTCGACGTGTGGTTTGCGGTGCGGCCATACTTGGTTCGGTATCGATATTTGTGACTTTAGGTCCGGGCTATGCACAGGAAGCGAGCCATAGTGGTGGGAAGTCTCATACGTCCACGACTCATACAGAGAGTGGGCACTCATCAGGAGGTTGCAGCGGTGGCTGCTCGGGCGGCGAAGAGGAATCCGGACATGGTGGGAAGGGGGCTAGCCAAAAGGGAACGGGACGAAAGGGTGGAACCGGTGATTACAGTCATGGCGGTGGTCGCGGCGGGGGCGTGGTCGGCCATATCTTCGACCAAAAGGAAGATAGTCACAAAGACAGTGCCACGAGCCGCGGCCCTCACCCCGGTGGGAATCCCGCGGAGAAGAGCAGCAAAACTTCAAGCGATGCGACAGATAAGCCGCATACGCATTAGATGACGAGAACCCCGCGGGAACCGGCAAGTAACTGTAACAAACTTGGAGACTCACGATGAAGAGGCAAAGATCGCGACTAGTCGCTGGATTGTTCTTAGGAGCTGGCTTGGTGCTTGGTACGGCAAGCGCTGTTACTGCGGTCCAGCCCGCCTACGCACAGGATAAAGACCAGGACCAGACACGCACTTGTATAAAGGATGGCACCTGTGACGGGACGCCGGATCAAGATCGTACGCGGGACCAAGATAAGACCCACGATCAGGATGTAACGAAGGATCAAGACAAGCTGCATTCGCAGGACATGGACAAGCTGCATGATCAAGACATGACGAGAGCGAAGGATCAGCTGAAGACACAGATTCATCCCGGCACGGGGACGCCGTCACCGACGCCACCGAAGCCCAAATCCGGTTCGGGTGGTAGCGGTCACGGGGTTAACTAGGTTCACGCTATGCTGGCACTTGCCCGCTTAAGTTAGGTTTTGAGAAAGGGCGATGCCTTGGTGTCGCCCTTGGGGCCTGGAGAGCACAAATGTGCTGTTGTGAGCCAAATTCTGCGAAAAGTGTGGCACACATTGCAGGCAAAACAGGAGTGTAGTGAAGGAATGTTCGCATCAGTTGTCTGCCACAAGGGAGTTTGATGCTTTTAGAGGAATGGCGGTAACACGATTGACGGGGCACACAGAAAAAAGTTGATGCATTGATCCTCGTGGGTACCGACAAGAAGCAGTAACCTTATTGGAGACACTGATATGAACACGCATAGATCTCAACTTGTGGCAGGGTTTCTCATTGGAGTGGGGTTGGCTTTGGGATCATTTAACGTGATCACTGCAGTCCAACCGGCTTACGCGCAGGATCGCGACCAGGATCGGACTCGTTCGTGCGATAAGGATGGTACCTGTGACCGAACACCGGATCAGGATCGTACGCGGGATCAGGATAAACTCCACGATCAGGATAAGACGAAGGATCAGGATAAGCTGCGTACCCAGGATATGGACAAGCTTCACGATCAGAGCACGACGCAGACAAAGGATCTGCTGAAGGCGCCCGTCCATCCTGTCCCGCGTGCGCCAGTGCCCAAACTTCCCAAAGTGGGGTCGGGTTCTGGCGGTCGTGGTCACGGGCCAAACTAGTCGCGCGTACTGTGTCGTATTCCTCCCAACGCAGTACGTACGGGGAAAGGGCGGTGCTTAGGTGCCGCCCTTTCCGTTGTTGACCGGGAAGATGTTGAGCGGGCTCGCCAATTGATCAGATATGTTTCGTCCGGAATGGCCTGGTGGACCGTGAGCCCGAGTTTTGATCCTGGATATGAGACAAGGAAGCCGGCTGGCTTTCTGGTGCTTCGTCATGCTGCTGCAACGGTGCGCGCAGGTGCAGCGAAGCCAAGTCTTCCGGAGAGTCTTTGAGCTGTGCGCGTAGGGGCAGTGCGCGACCTGTCACGGGCGATTCCGGGAAGGCGCCCCCAGCATGGGGGATGCTGGGGGCATGCTCTCGAAGTTGCGCCGGAGACATGTAGGGGGAGGAATCCAAGCGCAGAAGGATCTAACAGAAGTTCTGGCGCAGCATCAACTCTGTGGGCCGCGCATTAGCAAAAAATTCATGCGTTGAACATGCGGTGAAGTGTGGTCGAACGTTGCCGCAGAAGCGTCAGGAACTATGGCTAGTGCGGAAGGTTCGTGATTTGTCGCGAAAGTGTATCAAGTTATATTGAATTGTACTTCATTACATTTGAAGGGAATGTTTCTGAAGGTGAGCGTCGTAGGCGAAGGAACTCGGTGGCTGGATGGGTAACATGCCGGTTCAGACCAGTTGGCGCCTGAAAAGCCTGCTGCGACGGACAAGATCGGATGCGAGGCTTACGGTGTGCGGAGCGGCAATAAGAAGACCAATGGTGATGCCGAGAAAAGTGCCAGCGATGACGTCGCTCACAAAGTGCCAGTCACCCCAGACCAGGATGAGCGCGCCGACTCCAAGTAGGGCAAAGAGGCTGGCCCGGAGGCGCGGATAAAAACGCATGAGTGCGCCGGCGAAGGCGCCCGACAGCATCATGTGCCCAGATGGAAACCCGTCTTCCGCATCGCCGGAAAGAAAGTGGACGGCGTGAGGAGCGCTCTGAAAGAGCATTTGATTTGGGCTTGGTATCCCAAACAGGAATTTGAAAATCGCTTCATTAAGGAGATAGGCGCACATGGAGGCGATCCCGGCCACCACAATGGCTTTGCCCAAGGGTTCCAGCTTGCCGCGCACCATGCGTCGTACCAGCAGAGCGGTCACGACGGCCGTTTCCGAAATCAAGAGGACGATGCCACTGAGGCCGGCATTAATCATGCCAAAGCGGCCGGCGTTGAAGGCAAAATGACGGGCGACGGGCACGTCAATCCAGGCGAAGGAGATGATGGCGCCGATGGTGGTCGCCACAAGGCCGAGCAGCCAGAGGCGAAAGCCCCAGAACGGACGGGCCGAATTGGCCACGGGGGCGCACACGGCACCGGTCGCAGGGGATGCCTGACCGAAGTCCGGCACGTTCGGGGGAGGCGGGCAGAGCTGATCCATGGCGTGTGCGTCTTCAACTATGGGCCAGTATTGCCTCCGGCTTTGCCGGAGCTATCGGATCAATGTGCATCCTCGTTCAAGTCCTTTGGTCACCACTGCGCACTCTTTTCCCCACCTCTGCCATCTGCGACAGCACCAGTTCACCTGGGCGGCCAAGGTTGGAGGTCTGCCCGCGCCAAATGTCGAGTGGGAAGTTAGGACCAGCCTATGGCGAGGATATGGCAGCGGCAGATAGGGCTTCGGAGCCACGTACCATCATCGTGCGGATCGCAGTTCCTCTTTCCGCTCTCACGAGGGAGGCAGCCAACGTGGCGCAACGGAACCCTGGTGCAGCCCAAACCGCTTTTAGTGGCCTTGGCTGCCTGAAAGGCTACGGCGCAGCCTTGCGCTGGATGCGTCGCGTGCCCTTGCCTCAGGCGGAGCTAGGCCCAGCCTCACGTCTGCTCGGGCTTGGGCTCCGACAACATCTGGGCGTAACCATTTTCGCGCATCCATCTGGCGCGTGCCAAATGTTGCTGCAGGCTTTTTGCGGCGCGCTTGGCCCCAGGTTCCAGTTCCAGAACGTCTCGGATCATCTCCGCTTCGCTGGCGCCCTGGGCAGCTTCATCCAAGAGGCGCGCGTAGAGAAACAGGTGCTCCATGTCGTAGGCGGTGATGGTGTCCGACCACGGTACGAGCTCCTTGGCGCGTGCATATGGGCGAGTTTGGCCGGTGCGGGACTTTTCTGGCATCGTGGCGACTCTCTTCCTGCAGTTCACCTATTATAGTTGATAAACTTAAATTATGTAATCCGCAGATGTTGGCGGTCATGGACATGCGCGCACTGGTCGGACGAAACGTACGCGGGATTAGGCTGGAAAAGGGCCTGACCCAAGAGCAATTTGCCGAGATCACGGGATTTTCCCAGCAATATATCAGTGGCCTTGAGCAGGGACACCGAAATCCTACCGTGGTCACCCTTTTTGAACTGGCGCAAGGCCTTGGTGTCAGCCCTACGGAACTCCTGCGCCCCGCGCGCGCCGGAAAAGCCTGACAATTCAGCCCCCCGAACCTTTGTGCTGCCGCAACTGCTGCGAATACTAGCACAATAGTCCGTGGTTTAAGACACCACAGCCTGTTGGCTTGGGCCCATGCGAGCACAGGTTGTGGTAGCACGAAACATCCGTCGGTTACGCGTCGCCAGGGGACTGTCCCAGGAGGCGCTGGCTGTCGACGCGGCCATCGACCGGACCTATGTCAGTCGCCTGGAGCGGGAACTCGAAAACCCCACCGTGGCCGTGCTGGAGAAGCTGGCTGCCGCTCTTGAGGTCGATATTGCCGCATTTTTTGACCAGAACGCCGTTCGCAGCGCGGTGAAGCCTCTGACCGGCGGACGCAAAAGGATGGTTGGATAAAAGGTGCAGGGCGCTCTCACCGCCGGGAACTCCCGAGCCCTCCTCGATGCTGAAGGGCGAGCTCCGGCAGCGCGGTGTCGGGCATGGTCGCAGGCTGTTGCGGCGGCCCGCTTGGGGTGAGGTCCGGCTGCTGCTGCCTAGGGGGCCGGCCCCAGAAGAACGCCACTATCCCAACCAGCCTGCCGGAAACCTGGCCCGCGCAGGGCCAGGCGATGGGGTCCGAGCGCTGTGGCAAGCGCCTGGCGCGGCCCATCATAGTCGGGCACGGTCTGCAGGAGCGTGAGAAGGGTCGCAATGCGCCGGCTACGCTCCAGGATGATGGTGCCTATCCAGAGAGGAACAGCGTCCGTGCGCGATGGGCCCAACTTCAGGTTGGACTGCCACAGGCGCAGTACCAGGCGCCGGTTCGCGCGGTCGCCGGCGACGGGATGCACGAGGACCAGCCTTTCCTGGCGACCACTTTCAAGATGCGGCAGAACAGGAAGGTCCAGGACCGCGGCATGTGGCAGCAACCAGGAAAAGGCTGATTGCAGTGACCAGGGGACAGGCGCTACCCAGCCATGCGCCGACAATGTCCGCTTGAGGTTGCTGAGGTTGCCGCCCCATTGAAACGTCAGGGGCTCCTCAAGCCCGCCGATGAGATCGATGCGGCGGGCAGGAAGTGTCTGCCAGCCTTCGGCCCACCAGCGTGCCCGCGTCATGGTCTGGACGCGGGTTCGTACCGCGTAACGCTGCATGTCGAGCGTGTGTGCACCCTCAATGTGGAGCGTACCTGCGATCAAGAGGCTCGCCAGCGCCGCACCACCAAGGCCTACAGCACCGACGCGTGGAGGGGAGCGACGCAGATAGGCGATCGCGAGCAGACTGGCCCAGGCAAGTCCGAAGGCAAGCCCGGCAAGGACATCCGACAGCCAGTGCGCGCCAAGATAGATGCGGGAAAAGGCGATAGCAGCAACCAGAAGTCCTGCCGATGTCGCAACGGCAAGCTGCCAGCGGCGGGACGCTTCCCACGCCACGATGATGGCCAGAAAGCCGTAAAGTGCCATGCTGACCGCCGTGTGTCCGCTGGGAAAAGAAAAGGTCGCTGCCGCCGGGGCAAACGGGTGGGGACGGGACTGGTGCAGTGTGATCTTGAGCAAGCTTGTGAACAGGCTTGCGATCGCCACAGCGGCGGTTTCGTAGATGATCCCACGCCAGTTTCGGCGCCAGGCCAGCCACAACAGTGTGGCAAGCGCAACGGCGATGATCACTGTCGCATCACCCAGTTCGGTGATCCCGACCATGATCCTGTCGGCCCAGCCCGTTCTTAGGTCCTGCAGCAGCTGGAACACCGCCATGTCGGTCCGCACCAGGGGATCGCCGGCAAGAACATCCTGCATGACCTCCATGAATGCCCAAAGGCTGCCAACCAGCAGTGCGCCGAGAAAAACTAGTCCGGGCAATTCCGTGCGGGTCGGGTCGAGCACCGACAAAAGCTGGCGCCCCAGCCAGGTGTCCTGGCCTTGCGCCCATCGCCGCAGCTGGTCCTGGACCGCTGCAAGTGCGGAGGGCAGGCGGCGCACGGCAGCTCGGATTGCCCATATAATCAGGCTGAAGAGCACGATCAGCACGATCACAAAGATCATGAGACGGCCGGCTACCGCGCCGACGAGAACCAGGGAGGCTCCGACCGCGGCACCGGCAAGCACATGCGTCAGACCCCAGATGAGGGCCGAAAGGATATTGAGAAGATAAAAGCGCGCCGGTGGCATCGCGAGCGTGCCGGCAATCAGGGGCACTATGGCCCGAACACCTGGGGTGAAGCGGGCAATGAATATGCTTTTGCCACCATGGCGCTGGAAAAAATCCTCACCCTGGGCAATCAGTGCCGGATAGCGCGAGAGCGGCCAAGTCTCCACAATTGCGCGGTGATAATGGCGACCGAGCCAGTAGGAGATGCCATCACCTGCAATCGCGCCGATGGTCGTCACCACAAGCAGCGGCAGAAGACCTACTGCGCCGGTCGCCGCCAGCGCGCTGATGCCAAGAACGATGGTCTCGCCCGGGAAGATTACACCAATGACCGGGAGGGCTTCGGCCAGCGCGGCAAAGAGAACCAGGCCATAGGCAAATTCTTGATGCGCACGGACGAACGCAATGATGGAGGCGACGAACATGCCTGCGCGGTTTCCTCGCCGCAGCGGCCAGTCTTGCCCCGAACGTGCATCCTTTGCGGCCGCCCAGACAACTTATAAGTCCGTCGTGATGGCGGCAAGGCAAAGGATAAGGAGCTGATGGGGTGCCGCGCATGCGGACACGACGCTCTTTGCACCGCCCGCCGGATGACCTCAAGCTGACGTCGATTTCACAAAATTGCACCTCAGTGCCGGTCCAATTCCGGCTAAAGCCTCTAATGAAGCGCGCCATCGACTGGCGTCGGGCCAGGCTTTCGGCGGGCTTTGGGGCCGGATGCCTCCTTGCGGCACCCGCGGTCACCCCGCCTTGCCATTCAACGACGGTAGTCGTAGGGTCTATTTACGACGGAGGTCGTAATTGTGACCGAACCTGAAACGTCCTTTCGCCTGCCATCTGATGAACTCGAATACGCTGTCCTGAGCGAACTTTGGCGTCTGGGCAGTGCTTCGGTGCGGCAGCTGCACGAGCGCCTCGGCGCGCCGGAGGGTCTTGTCTACACCACCACGGCAAAGGTGGTGGACAGACTGCGCGAGAAGGGTCTGATCCGGCGTCGCCGCAAGGGCAACGCGTTTCTTTATCAGCCCCGTGTTGCACGTGAAGCGGTTGAGCGCGCGCGCGCCCGCAACCTCGTAACCCGGCTGCTCGGACCTGCGCCGCGTACCGCCGTGGCGACGCTCGTTGAAGCCGTTGATGCTGTCGATCCGGATTTACTGGATGCGCTTGAACAGGCGGTCGCGGCGCGCCGGAGATCCAAAGATGGAACGTGAATGGCTGTTGCTCATGCTGATCATGCTCCTGGGGGGAGCGATGCTGCAAGCGGTGGCCTGGCTTCCAGCCATTCCACCTGACCGAGCCAGTGGTCGCGTGCTGGAGCAACGTGCATGGCTCAGGCTGTGGTATCCCGTCATACCACTACTGGTAGTCGCCGCGTGGCTTGGCGGCTGGGCCATGACCCAGTTTGATCCGGTCCGTGATCGGCTCGGGGCCTTTACGCTCTATGCCCTCTGGTTGCCCTTCGCCTTTCTGTTCGGACGCGCGCTGCTACGCGCGGGCTGGTCGCTGCTGCGTCCCTCGCCGGACAGCGGCGTGGCAACGATCGGCCTTCTGCAGCCACAGACTTTGTTCTCGCCGTTTCTGGCCCGGCAGCTCGATGACCCGCTGATCCGTGCGGCGCTGGCGCATGAACATGCCCATGCCCGCCATCGTGATCCGTTGCGGATCTGGCTCGCCCAGTTCATCACCGATCTGCAGTGGCCGTGGCCGGCGGCGCAGCAGCGCTTTACCAGCTGGCTGGTAGCGCTTGAACTGGCGCGCGATGAAGAAGCCCGCGAGCGCGGAGCCGACGGTGCGGACCTCGCCGCGGCGGTCATGGCCTCGATACGTTTTGTGCGCCAGCTGCCGGTGAAGGAGACCTCACTGTGGAATGGAACGCACTTTGCCCACGCCCGCCTCTTTGGTGACGGACGTGTGCTGCAGGAACGCGTGACACGTCTGCTTGCGCCACTGGCCCAGGGTGAACAGCGCGCAGCAGCTCCGGTACTGTCCTTTCCGTCTGCGGTGCTTCTTCTTGTTCCTGTTCTCATGCTTGCGGCGCTTGTCGGCGCCTGGTGTGGCCCGCCGGTGTTGCGCGCGCTGCTCGCCCTCACCACATGATGAAGTCGCGCTCTGTAACTGCCGCGCTCTTCACGGCCCTGAGTCTGATCTGCGCAGCTTTGGCCCCCGCTTCCGCTCACGATGCCGCGGCGGGACGCCAAACCCGATCGGCACTGAGTGTGACGGTTCGTGCCCGACGCGTGCGTGACACCTATAGGGCCTATGGCGAGGTTGAGCCCATCGCGCGCAGTTCTGTAACTGCGGTCGAGCCGGGTGTCGTGGAGCATCTGGTTCTTCCCGGGGAACCTGTCAAAGCGGGGCAGCGGCTTGCGGTCATTGCTGGGGTAGAAGCCCAAAGCCTGCTTGCGAAGGACCGCAGCGCCCTCCATGCGGCGGCGATCAGACTGGCTGCGGACAGGCTCAAACAGAAGACACATCTCGTTACCCGCCAGCAGGTTGCAATGGCTGAGGCTGACTATCAGGCAGCTGCGGGCCGGCTGAAAGTGGCACAGGCGACGCTGACACTGCGCGCCCCTGTCTCTGGCGAGGTACTGGCAGATGATGTTGCCGATGGGGAACGGGTGGTTTCCGGCCAGCGCCTTCTCACCCTGCAGATGGGACGGCTGTGGCTCAAGGCGACCTACTACGGGAAGGACGCGCTTGTCATTCATCCCGGCATGACCGGGAAGTTTATACCGGTGTCCGGTATGCCGGTTGCGGTTCGGGTGCAGACCGTCGCGGCGGCGCGTGCCGCCGATGGTGGCGAAAGGGTGATGCTCGCACCGGTTCTGGCATCGAGAAAGGCTGGTCAATCGGGCGCACTCTGGCGCAGCGGTGTATGGGGAAAAGTAAAACTTGCTGGGCCGGTCCAGCGCATGGTTGCCGTACCAACCCAGGCCCTTGTCCTTGACCGGGGACAATGGTGGGTCATGGTTCTGAGCAAAAACGGTGAACGTCGGCAGGCGGTTTTTCCGGGACCGGTTCGCGGCTGGATGACACTGATCTCGCAGGGCCTGTCACCGGGTGCGCGGGTCCTGGTCCAGAACGCCTATCTTGCCTTCCATCAGAATATCGCGCAGCGCTACACGCCGCCCGACTAGCCACATGCCCACGTCAACGCCGCGCCTTCCCGCCTTCCTGACCCGGCCACTCTTCTGGGTGCTACTCCTTGGCATAGTTCTCAGTGGGGCGATCTACGCCTGTCTCGAAGTTCCGGTCGAGGTCCTGCCACAATTCGACTTTCCCCAAATCAGCGTCATCGTGCATCTGCCTGGGACTACGGCGGGCGAACTAGAAAATCTTGTGGTCTATCCTCTGGAAGGCCAGATCCTGACACTCCCTGAACTGCAAAGTGTCCGTTCGACCATGGGCAATGGCGTCGCCGAGATTACGGTGCGCTTTCGCCAAGGAACTTCGGCCACACTCGATCTTGACGCTGTCAATGGCGCGATCGATCGGGCGCGTGGACAATTGCCGCCAGCCGCTGCTCCCCTGGCACAGATCATGGGTAATGCCATCAATGAAGTGGCAGATTATACCGCTGAGATTCCGGCAGGGATTGCGCCTGCTGCGGTTCAGCGCGCAGTCGAAGCCAATGTCGCTCCAGCTCTACGCGCCCTTCACGGCGTACAATATGTCAATGTCTATGGCGCTGGCGAGGAAGCGCTGTGGATTCAGCCTGATCTTGGCGCCCTCGAACGCTATGGCATATCCGCAAGCACCATCGCCACCGCGGTGCGTCATGACGTGTTGCTCAAGCCCTCAGGCTACATCCGCGCTGGCCATAACGACATCATGCTCGAAGCCCGCAATCTTCCGCTTCATGTGCGGCAGCTCAGGGCCATCGCCGTTCCAGGACCGCATGGTCCACTACCTCTTGGCGCCCTGGCCCGCGTCGTGCGTACAGGGATGCCGACACGCAATGCGATCGCGCTGGATGGTCGGCCCAGTGTGGCGCTGACGATCATCAAGCAGTCGGGCGCGGCAACTGCCGATGTAACGCACGCCGTTCAGAAGACAATCGAAAGGACGCGCAATCAGCTTCCGCAAGGGGTGCGCTGGGTGCGTATCTATGACCAGGGCCATATCGTGCATCTGGTTGGTGCCGATCTGGGACGCAACCTGCTGATAGGAATGCTGCTTGCGGCTGCCGTCCTCTTCTGGGTGCTCGGCGCCGGTCGCGGGATCTGGGTGCTCGCCCTCAGTATTCCGCTCGCTCTGGCTCTTGCCACCGCAGCACTCTATGCCACCGGACAAGACCTCAACCTCATGACGCTGGGTGCTCTTACGGTGGCCGTGGGGCTGTTGGCCGATGACGCGATCATCGTCCTTGAGAGCATCTACCATCACTGGGAGGCAGGAGAGGGACACTGGCAGGGGGTTCTGAGAGGCGTAAAGCAGATCATCGTCCCCGATATCACCGGCACGCTGAGTAACGTCGCCATCTATCTGCCGTTGTTTTTTGTTGGTGGTCTGGCAGGCCTCTTTTTCATTCCCTTCGCGCTGGCCATGAGCTTCGCACTCCTTGCCTCGCTCGGAGTGTCGCTCATTTTCATTCCGCTTGGATTGGGCTTTGTCGGCGCTCGCCCGGCATCTGGAACCAGCAGCGGACACCGCGTCCTTGCCTGGATCCGCCACCATAACACCCGTCTCTTTCACGTCGTGTCCCGACGTCCACGGCTCTCACTTGCCATTACCTTTGGCGTGCTCCTGGTGAGCCTCGTCGGTCTTGTTCTCGTTCCTGTCAATTTTCTGCCATTACCTAATGAGGGCGTGCTGCTTGAATCGTTCTCCCTGCCACCGGGAAGCTCGCTGCGCGATACGCGTGCTGCGGTTGACCAGATGACGCAGCGGCTTCTTGCCGATCCGAGCGTGGCGCATGTCTATGCCCGGATTGGCTCCTCGGCGCGTAGCACTTACACCGAGCCAGCAAACGCCGGCGAGATCCAGGTGCTGCTGCGCCGTGGTGTCAGCGTCAATGCTCTGGACCGCATTGGTCAGCGGATTAAACGGGAATCGCGTCTGCCCGGTGTTCAGCTGTCGGTCGATACTCCCACCGTCGAGCGACTTGGAGAAAGTCTTTCCGGTCTTCCCCAGCCTTTTGTCATCCATATTTTTGGCGCCCGAGTCCGTACCCTTCGCGCCACGGCCACAATGGTCGCGACACGTCTGCGCCGCATCAAGGCACTATCGGATATTTTCGACAGTGATGGCTATCCGGTCACGCAACTGCAGATCACACCCTCCGATCAGGCCCTTGCGCACTATGGGCTGACACCGGCAGCGCTCTACGCCCAGCTGGATCCACTCCTCAACGGTCAGCTTCTGGCCCAGGTTCCGGAAGGCAATGTTCCTCTTGGTCTCTATATGCGGCTTGCCGGGGCTCCTGAGCTCTCTCTTTCCGCGCTGTCACATCTGCCGATCCGAACGGAGGGATGGACGCCGCTTGATCAGCTTGCCCGTCTCAACCTGGTCCAAACCCCCAACCAGATCCGCCACGTCGCTGGCGCCCGAGCGCTCGACATACTGGCAACCCCGGACGGACCACTTGCCAGTACCGTTGCTGCCGCCCGCCATGCGCTTGCGGGTCTGAAGCTCCCGCCCGGCTATCGCATCGCCTTCGGTGGTCTTTACGCCCAGCTGGAGCGGGCGGCATTCGGACTGCTTGTTGCCGCGGTTGCAGCCTTTGTGCTGATGCTCGGCCTGCTGGTGCTGCAATTTGAGGGCTGGCTCATTCCGGGGCTGTTGCTTCTCGAGATCCCGCTTGCGGTGACGGGAGGAGCCATTGCCCTCATCGTCAGTGGTGTCGGACTGAATGCCACAGGCATCATCGGCTTTCTGACGCTGATCGGGATCGGACTGCGTCACAGCATCGTGCTGCTTGATCGGGCCCGCCAGAACGAACTTGCGGGCATGGCGCTTGAGGACGCGGTAGAGGAGGCCATCAAGGTACGCTTTCGCCCGATCGTACTTACCGCCGTTACCGCCATTCTTGGCATGCTGCCGACGGCACTTGGGCTGGGTGAGGGCGCAGCTCCCGAACAGGGACTTGCGGTTGTGATTTTGGGAGGACTTGCCTGGAGCGCGGTACGCAGTACCAACCTCATTCCCGCCCTTTACCTCTACTGGCGAGGCCGACAGCTGGCGCGGAGGCAGACGACATGATCCTCTCCGTCGCTGTTGCCGCGACATCGTTTTATCGCCGGCCAGCCACTCGGGGCCTGCCTCTACGGGCATTGGCACTCTTGGCAGGGTGTGCGGTGCTTCTTTGCGGGTGTGCCGTCTATCGGCCAAAGCCGCTCCCGAAGGCCTCTGACCTCACCTCGGTCGCGGCTCTTGCCATACCGGCAAGCCGCCTCGCCGTTGCGGGAGTAAAGCCGGCTCCTTTGGATCCCGCCAGGGGCCTGACCGAGACCAACATCGTCAGCCTTGCCGTCGTCAATAATCCGCAGCTCAAAGCTGCCCGTCTTGCGGCAGGGGTGGCAGATGCACAGCTGCTTGCAGCGGGCTTGCTTCCGGATCCTGTGGTCGCGGGCGGCCTCTCCAGCTCATCCATGCTGACCGGATATAGTGCCAGTCTTGCCGAAGATATTGGCGCCCTCCTGACCCAGGGCGCCGCCGAGGATGCCGCCAGTGCGCATTTGCGGCAGGTGCGGCTCGATATCCTGTGGCAGGAGTGGCAGGTTGGCGCGCGTGCGCGGGCGCTATTCATCCAAAGCCAGGAGCTGGCAAGGCTGTGTCCGGTTCTGAAAGCCCGCCGTCGACTTCTTGCCCGGCTGTACCGGGCAGATCTCGAAGCGTTGCACCACGGCGATGCGACGATCAGCAGCGTTACGCAGGATTTCATTGCCTTCAAGGCGGCAGATGCCGCCTACAGAAGGTTTGAGCTCAAGGACAATAAAATCCGTCACGCTCTTGATGCGCTGCTTGGCCTTTCTCCTGGCGTCCGTTTGCGGCTGCGGGGAAGTTCTCACACAGAGCGCATCAGTCGCGTTCAATATCGCTCGGCAATTGCCCACCTGCCACGTCGCAGACCTGACCTCCTTGCCCTACAGGCAGGTTATCACAGTGCCGAAGCACGACTGCGCGAAGCCATTCTCGCACAGTTTCCCCTCATCGGTGCAGGTGTGAGCAAGGCCCGAAGTGCCGGGGACGGCATTTCCAGTATTGGCTTCAACG
>JAJZDZ010000001.1 GCA_021851325.1 Pseudomonadota bacterium
GCCATCGCGACACATTGGGCGAATACTGAAAGCACATTCTTGGCCTGAACCAGCCCGGCGTAGAAAAAACCGAGCGCTGGCAACGTCATCAGCAGCACCAGTGCCGACGACATCATCAGCCAGGCATTGTCCGCCCCGTCGATCATCGTGTCTCCAAGTCGTAAAAACAGCCCCAGTCGCACCTGTGCCGGACCTAACCAGCCTCACAATGCGGCATCATGCTCCCATTTCTAGGCAGGTTGGGCCCCCATTGCCAATAGCCAGCCGCTGGGGGGGCCAGGGTATCTGCCACCACATCCGGCTTGCCATCTCCTGAGTGCAACCACGGCGTGAGCGTCCGCACCGTCAGGGAGCCGTGGTCCATCGGGCTCACAGATTAGGCTTAGGGATGAAAGCCTGCGCAACCGGCCCCGTCGTGCCCCCTGCCCAGTGCAGCCTGCTGACGCTGCCAGCATCCTATCTGGCCCGCATAAAGGTTGCATCCGTCATTGCTCACGACCAGAGAGCGGACAGGCCAGGCCACCACATGGGATCATAACGGCGCTACCTGTGGCGCGCCTTTTGCGCTACTAAAGAAATTATGGCGGATCATGTTTAGGGCAAGGACCTGGCGATGACACGAAAGCTGTTTGAAAACGCGCTCATTTTTGATGGCACGAGGTCAGAGCTGCTGGCCGATTGTTTTGTGGCCGTTGAAAACGACATCATCCAGTCGGTCGGCAAGGAAAGGCCTGAGGGTCGATTTGAACAGGTGGTCGATCTGAAGGGGGCGGTGATGCTGCCCGGATTCATTGACGCGCATTTTCATGCCTACGCCGTTGAGATCGATCTCGCCAAACTCGAGTACTATCCGGCAACCTATGTCGCTCAACGTAGCAGGCACCTGATGGAACAGGCACTGAGGCGAGGCTTCACCACAGTGCGCGACGTCGGCGGCGCTGATTACGGCTTATGGAGGGCGATCGAGGAAGGATACGTCTTGGGTCCCCGCCTGTTCTATTGCGGTCGCGCCTTCAGTCAGGCTGGCGGCCACGGCGACAGCCGGGCGCCCCATATGGAATGGCAACCTTGCGGGTGCTCCGCTCACAGAGGTATCGCTGAGGTTGTTGACGGCGTCGATGCAATTCGCAAATCCGCGCGTGAGGCTCTGCGCCAAGGGGCGCATCATTTGAAAATTTTTGTCTCCGGCGGCATAGCCTCTCCAAGTGACCCCATCTGGATGCAGCAGTTCTCCGAAGCGGAGATCGCCACGGTGGTCGACGAGGCTACGCGTCGCCGGGCCTATGTTGCGGCCCACGCCTACACTGCAGAGACCATCAGTAGGGCTGTGCGCCTGGGGGTACGCTCGATAGAGCACGCCAATCTTATCGACAAGGTTGCCGCCGCCGATGTCAGCCGTCATGGCGCATATGTTGTTCCGACCCTGGCAACCTATAACAGTCTTTACACTCACGGGCGTGCCATGGGGGCACCTGAGCACCTTCTTGAAAAGCTTGAAGTCGTACGCGGCCGCGGCCTCGAAGCCATCGAGCTGTGCCGCGCGGCCGGCGTCAAGCTCGGCTTTGGAACCGATTTGCTGGGTCCCCTTCATGTTCATCAGCGCGATGAATTCCGCCTCAGGAGCGAGGTCGAGACCCCGATACAGATTCTGCAGTCGGCCACATCGGTAAACGCCGAGCTTATCAACATGACGGGCAAGCTTGGCTGCATCTCTCCAGGTGCCTATGCCGATTTCGTGATCGTTGATGGTAATCCGCTCGAAGATCTGTCCCTTCTATACCGTCCTGAGCCGGCAATCCGGCAAATCTGGAAGGCAGGCGTGCTTGTAGCTTGAAACCTGGGCGCACGGCATTGCTCAGACACTTCGAGCCACGGAAAACACCGACGATGTTGCAATGCAACCATGACAGCGCGGGGAAGCTGGCAAATGCCTTCTGCATGCGGGTCTGAAGGCCCTGGGCCCCAGAGTATCCAGTGCCTTGCGCAGGCGGAGGTAACTTTTGGGGGCCTTCAAGCAGCTCCACGAGGTTACAATTGCGCGAGGCCGGAGGCTTTCCGGCGCCAGGTTCTACCAAAGCCCTAGCGCGGCCCCGTGAATTACCTTTACACTCACGATCGGGGTGACTGGGCTATGGCTGGATGAAAGCTGCCGCATACATCCGGCTTAAACGTCGGCGCTGGAGGATGGAGCTTCGGCACATTGCGGTGCTCGTGCTCATCGCATTCAACCTTCAGGCCTATATTGCGCAAAGCCATATCGAAGGCTGGCAGTTGCGGGTCAGTGATGGCCTGATCCAGACCCATTCCGCTCCCGCCAGGGTTCCTCTCACCGGCCATCGTGCGCACCTGCAATGCCCGTTATGTCTTGCGGTTCTTCATGCCGGTGCCTTTATTGGTCCCGCACCACTGCTGTGGCTCGGCCCCTCGCTGTGGGTGCAGGTCGTAGTGATTGTGCTGAACGTGCAGCAACGCAGGCCGGCTCTGGCTCATATCTGGCGAAGCAGGGCTCCTCCTGCCCTCTAGGTCGCGCGCCTCGACGCGTCGCCGCCGCTGCAACGTCACGTGTATCGGGTAACCGGGCGACTGCCTTCTGCCCCAGTGGCGGCTGCAGACTTACCAATTTCCATGGAACCACGATGAGCGAATACTCTATGCGCGCTGTGCCACGCGCCGCCATTCTGGCCGGACTGCTCCCACTTTTACTTGCGGGCTGTGCGGTAGGACCCAACTTCAAGCGGCCGCACCCTCCTGCCGTGTCCGGTTACACCGCCACACCGCTCACTTCCGCGACCGCAACGTCAGGAGTGGTTGCTGGCAGCGCCCAACACTTTGCAGTCGGACGCAAAGTCGCTGGAGCCTGGTGGACACTGTTTCGCTCCCGACCTCTGGACCGACTGATCCAGGAGGCGATCACCAACAATTCCGACCTGAAAGCAGCACAGGCGGCGCTGCGTGTGGCCCAGGAAACCCAATGGGCCCAGCGCGGATCGTTTTTTCCCTCAGCAGCACTGGGTCTGTCCGCCTCACGCAATCGGGGATCCGTATTGCTTGCCCCGGTCCCCGCCAACAATGCGCTTCTTTACGACCTTTTCACGCCAGAAGTTACGGTCTCCTATACCCCCGATGTATTCGGCCTGAACCGTCGCACAGCGGAATCACTTGCGGCCCAGACCCAGTCCGCACGATTTGAGATGGTTGCGACCTACAACACCCTTGTGGGCAATGTTGTGGTAACCGCGATCCAACTCGCGGCACTCGATGCCCAGATCAATGCGACGCACAAGCTTGTCGCCATGAACAGGCGCATGGCACGGATCCTCAAATTTCAGTTTGAAAAAGGCTATGCCAGCGGCGTTGATTATGCAGCCCAGAAATCCCAGCTGGCGGAAGTCGCAGGCACACTTCCTCCGCTGCAAAAACAACGCGCCCAGCTGCATGACCTGCTAGCCGTTCTCATTGGCCGCTTTCCAGCTCAGGAACCAAAATACGGGATCACCCTCTCCAGCCTTGTTCTGCCCAAAAGCATTCCGCTCAGCCTACCGTCGCAACTCGTGCGCCAGCGACCTGATATCAGACAGGCGGAAGCCAATTTGCACGCAGCAAGTGCACAGATTGGTGTCGCCATCGCCAATATGCTGCCAAACATCCAGTTAACTGCCAGCGCGGGCAACGCGGCCATCGGCTTCAACAAGCTCTTCACGCCCGGTACCGATTTCTGGGATCTTGGCGCAGCATTGACAGCGCCGATCTTTCAGGGCGGAGCCCTGCTCCATCAGGAACTTGCCGCGCGTGCTGCCTACCGGGAGGCCGCCGCGCAATATCGCAGCACAGTTCTGACCGCGTTTCAGAATGTTGCCGACACTCTCGCAGCGCTGCAGCAAGACGCGCAGGGGCTCAAGGCCGCCGCAGCCGCCCAGCGCGCCGCCAGAACTACCTTCCGCCTCGTGAGCAGGCAGGAAAAAGACGGTTACGCCAACACGCTAGCCCTGCTGAACGCCGAACAGGCCTACCAGCAGGCGCAGATCAACCTCGTACAGGCCGAGGCCAACCGCTTCGCCGACACCGCAGCGCTGTTTCAGGCGCTGGGTGGGGGCTGGTGGAACCGCACGGCAATGAGCAAGGACAGCCATGACCACTAAATCATGCGGCGGGAGCGTTCCCGTACAACCAGAAACAGGCAGGCACGGGCGCAAGCATCTTGCCATTCTCGCACTTTTATTGTTGCCGCTCGTCGCCTGTGGACCACGTTCCGCACACCATGCGCTGTCATCAAAGCCGAGTAATGTCACACTGACCCCGGCCCAGCGACAGCATATCGCGATCTATAAGGTCGAGCCCGCCAGCTACCGCAAGAGTGTGATCGCAAACGGCGTTGTCGAATTCGACAAGGACCAGTCGACAACCATACTTGCTCCGATCTCCGGACCGGTTACCCGTCTTCTCGCCACACTAGGCCAGAAGGTGAAAAAGGGCACGCCTCTGGCAACGGTGGCATCCCCGGACTACGCCACTGCCGTTGGCGCCTATCAGACAGCGATCGCAACGGCACGTGCCGCCCGCCACGTGGCGGACATGGACAGGGATCTTCTGAAGCATCATGGCGTATCGCAGCGCGAGGCCGAACAGGCGGAAGCGGACGCGGTCAGTGCGGAAGCCAACGAGCGCGCCGCTCGACAAACCCTCCGGTCGCTAAACGTCTCAGCCAGGATCATCGCGGCCGCCGCTGCAGGCCGCCCGGTTGGCGCAGTCGAGGGCATGATCCGCTCTCCCATACCCGGGACCGTCGTCGGCAAGACAATTTCGCCCGGCGAACTGCTTCAGGCTGGTTCAACGCGCTGTTTCACCATCGCTAACCTCTCGCACATGTGGGTCATGGCACAGGTGTTCGGTTCAGACCTCAGACAGGTTCATGTCGGCGACCCAGTTACGGTGATGACCGGCATCAAGGGTGGACGATTTACAGGCCAGGTTGACAACATTGCGGCGGTTGTCGATCCCCATACCCGCTCGGTAGCCGTGCGCGTGCTCGTCGACAATCCCGGTGAATTCCTCAAGCAACTGATGTATGTGCGCGTCAGGATCGAGGACAAGAAGCCCAGCACCGGGCTTCTGGTTCCAGTCTCTGCGGTATTGCGCGACAGCAACAATCTGCCATTTGTTTACATCGAGGAACCCGATGGCAGCTTTGCCCGCCGCAGCGTTCGGTTGGGCTACCGCTTTGGCGATCGTTACGCCATCAGCACCGGAATTCATGCCGGCGACCAGGTCGTCGTCAATGGCTCCCTCTTCCTCCAATTCATGCAGAACCAATGAGCGATCCGTTGCCTGCCCCCGAACAGGAGCCGCGTGCGGCTTCCATTATGAACAAGATTGTGGCGACCTCGCTGGCCCAGCCGCTGCTTGTGCTTCTGATGACCTTCCTGCTGCTTGCGGCAGGAACACGGGCGCTTGATCGGCTGCCTGTCGATGCCTACCCCGACCTCTCTCCGCCCATGGTCGAGGTGATCACGCAGTGGCCCGGCCACGCGGCCGAAGAAGTAGAGCGTTTGATCACTGTACCGCTCGAGCGCGGCATGAATGGGATCCCGAAACTCAAGACGATTCGATCTATCTCGCTCTATGGCTTGTCAGATGTCACGCTTACCTTCCGCAACGGAACCGACAATTATTTCGCGCGCCAGCGCGTCTTCAACCGTCTGGCTGGGCTCAGCCTCCCCAGCGGGGTTAGCCCCTCAATCTCACCATTATCCTCGCCATCCGGCTTAATCTACCGCTATGTCCTACAAAGTTCGGATCGCACCGCGACCGAACTGAAAACCATCGAGGACTGGATCGTCGCGCCGCAATACCGCTCGGTTCCGGGAGTTGCAGATGACTCAGGTTTTGGTGGCGGCACCATGCAGTACCAGGTGCTGCTCAATCCTCTTAAACTCGCCGGTGACGGGCTCACGGTTGCACAGGTGGAAAGCTCACTCGCCGCCAATAACGCCAATGCCGGCGGAGGCTTTTATTCTCAGGGCGGTCAATTTTACTACGTCAGGGGCATGGGACGCCTCAAGACACTTAAGGACATCGGCAACGTCGTTGTTGCAGTCCATCACGGTACGCCAATCCTCGTAAAAGACGTCGGACGCGTCGTTACCGGTATAGCACCACGCCTTGGTGAGTTCGGCTATGAAAAAGTGAATGACGCGGTCGAAGGCGTCATCATGATGCGGACTGGCGAGAAGACCCAGGATGTATTGAAGCGGGTGGAAGCCAAAACACGACAGCTGAACGAACACGTCCTGCCCAAGGACGTCAAGATTCACCCGTTTTACGACCGCAGCGATCTCATCGCCCTGACCACACAGGTGGTTGAAGGCAATCTGCTACGCGGCATGTTTCTGGTTCTGATCGTTCTCGTATTCTTTCTTTACGACGCCCGGGCAGGCCTGATCGTGGCGGTCACGATACCTCTTGCACTGCTCTTTGCCTTTATCTGCCTTGATCTGCAGAATGCCTCCGCCAACCTGCTTTCCATAGGCGCAGTCGACTTCGGCATTTTGGTCGATGGCGCGGTGTTCATGGTAGAAAACATCTTCCGGCAGCTCAGCCAGAACCGAAATAGCTCGCTTAGCATCGCGGATGTCATCAAGAGCGCAGCAGCGGAAGTAGATCGACCGCTGTTTTATGCCGTTGCGGTGATCGTCGTCAGCTTCCTGCCCATTTATGTGCTCTCGGGTCCCTCTGGTAAGCTGTTCAAGCCCATGGCAGACACCATGGTTTTTGCTCTGGTGGGGTCTTTGATCGTGACCCTCACGCTGCTGCCCGTGCTCTGCGCCTGGTTCATGCGTCATGGTGTGCGGGAGCGCCGCAATCCTGGCTATGAAATCATCCGTCGGGCTTATATCCGTGGCCTCGATTTCTGCCTTGCCCGGCCGTGGAAAACGACCTTTGTGTCGGCGGCACTCCTTTGTGGCTCCCTCCTGCTCATCCCGGGGATAGGAGCGGAGTTTATGCCGCACATGGATGAAGGCGCCCTATGGGTACGGGCTACCATGCCCTACACCATATCCTTTAATGAAGCTGCCAGAATTACGCCCAAGATCCGCCAGATCTTGAGCTCGTTTCCACAAGTTACAGTCGTAACATCCGAGCTGGGCCGACCTGACGATGGTACGGACTCGACCGGATTCTTCAATGTCGAGTTCTATGTTGGCCTGAAGCCCTATTCAGACTGGACCGGCCGTTACACCACAAAGCCAGAACTCATAAGAGCGATGGACAAAAAGCTCCGTACCCTTCCTGGCATTATCTTCAACTATACGCAGCCTGCCGAAGATGCTGTCGACGAGGCCGAGACAGGATTAAAAAGCGCACTTGCTGTTAAGGTATTTGGCCCCAGCCTTCAGACCCTCCAGGCCAAGGGCAAACAGATCAAGCAGGTGTTGCAACACGTGCGCGGCATCACCGATGTCAGTCTCGTCCAGGAGCTTGGCCAGCCGAGCCTGACGATCAAGATCAACCGCGCCAGGATTGCGCGCTATGGCCTCAATGTCGATGATATCAACAGCCTGATCCAGACCGCAATCGGCGGCGACGTCGCCACGCAGGTGGTGCAAGGTGAGAAACAATTTGATCTCGTGGTACGCTTGGCGCGGCAGTATCGCGACAACGCGCATGAGATCCGCAACATTCCGGTTACAACGCCAGATGGTCAACAGATTCCACTTAAGGAATTTGCCAGGATCGCCGTCACCGATGGGGCCTCATTCATCTATCGCGAGAATAATTCCCGTTATATTGGCGTGCAGTTCTCGGTACAGGGACGCGATCTAGCCAGCGCGGTGCAGGACGCAATCAGGCAAGTCAGACGGCAAGTCACAGTGCCGACCGGATACCACCTCGACTGGGGTGGTGAATATTCCGAGTACACTGCGGCGCGGGCGCAGCTGACGACAATCCTGCCACTCACCGTACTCCTTATCTTCCTCCTCCTCTTTGCCCTTTACAGCAACTTCAAGTTTCCGCTCATCACGGTTGGTGGCGTCCTGCTTTCGGCCCCTGCCGGGGGACTTGCCGCACTCTGGATCACAGGTACGCCGTTGTCGGTGTCATCAGGGGTCGGGTTTCTCGCCCTTTTTGGCGTTTCGGTGCTGACCGCAGTCGTCTACATATCCTATGTCAACGAACTGCGACGCGGCGGCACACCGCTTGCAGAGGCCATCCGCGAGGGGGCCATTCTCAAGCTGCGGCCGATCATGATGACCGCGCTGGTAGCCTCGATCGGGCTGCTTCCAGCTGCCCTGGCAACCGGCGTCGGCACCGACACCCAGCGACCGTTCGCGATCGTGATCGTGGCAGGACTTATCACCCGCCTTGTCATCAGCGTGTTTTTGATGCCGGTGCTCTACGCCCTGGTAGCGCGCCCTGGAGACACCCTGAAAGTTTAGGCCTGAGCCATACCCGCTAAAGCGGCCCATCGGAGCGGCAACCCGGACACAAGCCAGCCTGAATGTTGCGTGCAGGTACCGCTGCGGGGCGATCACCGCCCTACATTTGGGCCGGCGGCTAGGATCAACGCGCCCACCCGGGAGGCTGGCGCACACCTTGGCGCAGTCCGAGGCTACCCCTGCGCCCCTCTTGCGCCCCGGCGGGTTTGCCGGTAGGCGGCGCAGGTGCAGTCGCCGCCACCGGTTCTGCGACGATATCTTCCGTGGGACCTTCGGGGGAGTGCTTGAGGCCTGGTCCGTCACTGAATATATCGGCACCGGATAGGCCACGGGCCAAGCGGGCTAGGCGTGATTTACGGCACGGGGCCGGGACACGTTAGAGTTTACGGATCAGAAATCGGACACATCATGCTTGTCATCCAGACACTGATCGAGAACCTCGGCCTTCTCATCGTCTTCAGCAGCGTGTTCATCGACCAGGCCGGCATACCGCTGCCCTGTTACCCGATCCTTCTGATCGCCGGAGCCATGGCCACCAGCGCCGACGCCATGGCGACCCTGCTTGGCGTCGCGTTTACCGCGGCAGTGAGCGCGGACCTGCTCTGGTATGGCATCGGAATGCGCTACGGCCGCCGTGTTCTTAATCTCGTATGCAAGATCGCCCTGTCACCGGAGTCCTGCATCCGCCGTACCGAAGACACCTTTGCCCGATTTGGCTCCTGGACCTTACCGTTCGCAAAATTTGTTCCCGGGCTCGGCTATGTCGCGGTGGCATTGTCAGGCATCACGCGTCTCAACGTCTGGCGTTTTGTCATCTTCGACGGCCTGGGCGCGATCGCGTTCGTTGCTGCACCAGTGCTCGTCGGTCGCCTGTTCCACAATGTGGTCGGTGCGCTTTTGCGTACGCTCTATCAGCTTGGTGCCTATGGCGCAGTCCTGGTTGTGGTGCTGCTAGCCCTGTATATTGGCACGCGGCTGCTGGAACGACAGGCCTTCACGCGGCAACTGCGCATGGCCCGTATTTCCATACCCGAATTATTAGCCTTGATGCGCGGGCCAGAAGCGCCAGTCATTCTTGACGTTCGCGAGCAGTCCGCGCGGCGCCGCGACGGCATGATCCCCGGTGCCGTAGGGGCGGATTTATCGGCGCTCGACGAGATCGCCCGCACCTATGCCCCTGACGACGAAGTCATCGTCTACTGTGCCTGTCCGAGTGAAGCCTCTGCCGCGGTCGCTGCGCTGCATCTGAAGCGGGCGGGTTTTACCAATATCCGCCCGCTCTTTGGCGGTTTCGACGCTTGGGTTGCCGCAGGACTTCCGCTTGAACAAGACGCCCTGAGCGCCGATGGCCGGCCAGCCCTGACTTGAATCATGCTCTGGCCCCTCCCGTCGGGGAAGATAAGGCGGCGTGACACTTGCACCGTGCCGTCCTTGGCCGGCTTGCTCTCGGTACTCGCTTGTATCAAGAGTTGGCCTAGCGTCAACACAGCTATGGCGGACAAAGCGTAGCAGGCTTTCACAAGAACGATTGCTCCCCGGCGTTGAATCGGCTGCACTGGGTCTGGCTCCGTCTGCGTAGGCGCTGTGATCACCGGCCGGAGCGACGTATGTCTGACGTGCAGAAACCAGCTGCGAGGTAAAATGAACGACGGCACTGAACCGGTGCGCCGAAGCCTTTCCGTAGCGGAGGGCTCGATTTCCTACATCGCCTGGCCGCGGTCGGCGCCGGGCCTACATTTCGCGCACGCCAATGGCTTTAACGCCCAAACCTACACGACGCTGCTGGCCCCGCTTGCGGATCGTTTCAGCATCGTGGCGAGCGATCTGCGCGGCCATGGCCACACCCAGCTGCCAACGCCACCGGGCTTTGCCCAGGGCTGGCGCATCTTTGCCGATGACCTGATAAGCACATTGCAGGGCCTTTTCACCGGGCCTGTGCTGCTTGCCGGTCATTCCATGGGCGCTATCGCCAGTCTAATGGTGGCGGCCTCCCATCCGCAGCTTGTGCGCGCCCTCGTTCTCATCGAGCCGGTATTTGTGCCACCCGCCATCGGCGTGCGCCCAATTCCCGACATTGCCGAGCGCGCTGCCAGACGGCGCGCCATATTTCCATCGCGCGACGCGATGCAGGACGCCTACAGCGGCCGGGGCGCCTTCAAGGGCTGGCCTGATGCCGTTCTGCGCGACTACATTTTAGGCGGCACCCGCCCCACAGAGGATGGTCAGGTCGCCCTCAGCTGCGAACCTAGGGTGGAAGCGGAAGATTTTTGCAGCTCGCCAGTGGCCGCCTATGAACTGGCACGCCAGCTTCGCTGCCCAGTAACCCTGATACGGGGCGATGGCCCGGGCTCGACCTGCGGCGCCGAAGAGGCCGCCGCTTTTGTGGCGCTCAAGCCTGACACCCGCCTGATCACCGTCCCCGGTGCCAGCCATTTTCTGCCCATGGAATTTCCCGATCTCGTCCGCACCCACATCCTGACGCGGGTGGGTGGCAGCGCCTGATCAGCCCCTGCCACCGGCGGGAGCGGGCAACACAGAGAGTGGAGTTCAGATCCGCGGAGGAGGATCGATCACCTGGTCCATCTCCTGGCTGGGTCGATCGATGCCGCGGCAATTGACCAGGGCTGCAGGAACGCCCACTGCGGTACATCCGGGCGGCACCGATTTGAGCACGACACTTCCGGCGCCGACGCGGCTGTACTCGCCAACTTCGATATTACCCAGCACCTTGACGCCCATCGACAGCAGCACGCCCCGACGGATCTTGGGATGACGGTCCCCGCTTTCCTTGCCCGTACCACCCAAGGTGACATCGTGCATGATCGAAACGTCATCATCGACGACCGCGGTTTCACCGATTACGACGCCGGTGGCATGATCAATCATGATCCCCCGGCCAATACGCGCCGCTGGATGAATGTCGACGCCGAACTGCTCGGATACCCGGCTCTGGATAAAATAGGCGAGCGGCGCCCGCTTCTGCTGCCACAGCCAATGCGCCATACGGTGGCATTGCAGTGCATGGAAGCCCTTGAAGTAGAGAAATGCCTGCAGATAGGAGTGGCAGGCTGGATCGCGTTCAAACGTCGCCGACAGATCCGCGCGGACCGCCGCACCGATTTCCGGATCGCTGCGCAGTGCAGCTTCAAAGATTTCACGCGTCAGCATCGGGCTCATGTCATCGCCACCGATCTTCTTGGCCAGAATGAAGGACAGCGCGTCCTCAAGCCGGGCATGGTTGATCACGAGGGCATGGACATAGGAGGCCAGAGCCGGTTCGGTTTGGGCCAGCTCGCGGGCCTGTTCGCGCAGCGCTGACCAGATCGGATCGCAGCTCGCTACCTTTTCGGGCAGGACGGTCATCAAAAGGCTCCCAAGGGCTCGCCATAGTGTAACCGAGTTCTGGCCATAAGCCCAATCATGGTGTTGGCGGCTCTGGTGGCACAAATCCGCACGGCCCGGCCCCCGCTTGGCTCCGCCTGCCGGTGCGGACAGCCCGCCCGACACACGCTGAGGAAAACCCCGGCACGGCGGCGGAGATCCCGAATTGCCGAATGCCCGGGACATGACTATCCCTGAGGGCAAAGGAGATCTTCCATGATCCCAAACAGTGCTATCGCAGGAGCCGGCGCCAGCGCCGTTGCAGCTTTCCCGGCCGGCAGGCGGTGGTCATGACACAGCCTGCCCTTTTCATCAGTCACGGCTCGCCCATGCTGGCACTGACGCCGAGCCCGGCAAGGAGCTTCCTCACCGGCTTGGCAGCCGGACTGTCCCGCCCGCGTGCAATCCTCGTCCTCTCCGCGCACTGGGAAACCGCCACTGTCATGGTCAATGCGGTGACGGGCAACGAGACCATTCACGATTTTTTCGGCTTTCCGCAGGCGCTCTACGACCTGCGCTATCCGGCTCCAGGTGATATTGGTCTTGCCGAGCAGATCGCCGATCTGTTGACTTCAGCGGGTTTTCCGACCGGGCTCGACCGGACCCGAGGCCTTGATCACGGCGCCTGGGTGCCGCTGCTGCTGTCCTTTCCTGCCGCCGAAATTCCGGTGCTTCAGCTTTCAGTGCAGACCAGAGAAGGACCGCAGCATGCCCTGGCGCTCGGCCGCGCGCTGACCCCGCTGCGCGCAGAGGGCGTGCTGATCATCGGCTCCGGGTCCTTTACCCACGATCTGCGCCGCTTTCGTGGGCAGCCGATCGATGATCCGGAAAGTCCTGATGTCACGCAGTTCAGCGACTGGATGGACGAAGCCATCGCCCGCTCCGACATCGAGGCGCTGCTGGCCTATCGAGAACGCGCCCCTTTTGCGCGTGCGGAACATCCCACCGAGGAACATATTCTTCCCCTTTTCGCCACGATAGGTGCCGGCGAGGGGGGCAAGGCGCGCCGTCTTCACCACTCGACTGAATATGGCATCCTCAGGATGGATGCTTACGGCTTCGGGCTTTCGGCCTGACAGGTGAGCGAAAGCGCCTAAGTCCACAACGTCCTGAGCCACGCAACGCTGCGCGCCATTCTGCTGCCCTCAGCCACCTCTCGTGGCAAAGCCCGCGCCTGGCGCTGGCTGTGCCGGACATCCGCCTCTGCGCACCTGGACAGTGTGCCCGCTGCCCACATGCCCGGCAAATTTACCAATGGTGGTTGAATGCCAGCGCTACCCGGAAAATCTTTCGCGGATGCATAGACAGGACACACAGCCGCACTATTGTTCCGGCCATGACGGATACCACATCACTGAACCGGCCTTCGCCCTCAACCCTTGACCTGCTCCTGAGCCGCCGCTCCGGCTCGGCCAAGGCCATGACGACGCCAGGCCCATCCCCCGCCGAGCTCGCCCTGATCCTCAAGGCCGCAGCCCGTGTACCCGATCACGGCAAACTCTTTCCCTGGCGCTTTATCGTCATTGACGGCGATGCGCGCGCCCGCATGGGCGAGGTTCTCATCGCCGCACTTGATGAAACCGAGCGGGCAAGTCCGGAGCGTGTCGAACAGGAGCGCAACCGTTTTCTGCGCGCTCCCACCGTGGTCGCCGTGGTCAGTCGGGTGCGCGAAATGATCGCAATTCCGGTGTGGGAGCAGCAGCTGTCTGCAGGTGCGGTCTGCCAGACACTCCTTCTTGCCGCCCACAGTCTTGGCTATGTCGGCAACTGGCTGACGGAATGGTGTGCGTATCGGCCCGCGGTCAAGAACGCGCTCGGGCTTTCCTCCGGTGAACGCATCGCCGGATTCATTTATCTCGGAACGGCGGCGCAACCTCTCGAAGAACGCGTGCGGCCGGACATGAACGCACTCGTCACCAGGTTTTGACATCATCCCTGCCATTATTTACAGCAGGTGCGAGCCTTCTTTAGCGTGCAGTCGGCATTGGAACTGGCAAGCTCGAGAGGGATGAGACAAGCGCGAAGGAAAGCCAAGATGGGCCGCAACATCCTGTTCATTACGACAGACCAAATGCGCTATGATGCAATTGGTGTAAACGGTCAGAAGATCGCCCGCACCCCGACCATCGACGCGCTGGCCCGAACCGGCATCAATTATACCCGCTGTCATAGCCAGCATGTGGTCTGTATGCCGGCACGGGCGACAATGATCACGGGCCAGTATGTCTCAACCCATGGTGTCTGGACCAACGGTGTGCCCCTGCCACCGGATGCGCCTTCGGTTGCGCACTGGCTTCATGACCGCAAGGGATACCGCACGGCCTTGATTGGCAAGGCGCACTTTGAGCCATTCCTGGACATGAAGTTCAAGTTTTATGAGAACCGCATGGCGAGCCTAAACGAATACGGGCCCTATCGCGGCTTCGACCACATGGAGCTTAGTGCCCATGGCGCCGTGGGCCCATTGCATTATGCCCGCTGGCTCGCCGCCAAGCATCCCGAGATGATCGCCAATTTCTATCCGGTGCTGGGGCCGGCCATGGTGCAGAATTCGTTTGGTGAGGGCGACACCAACGCGGTGCAGGTCAAGCGCAACGCCACGCCGCGGGCGCTCTACCACACCGACTGGGTGGCTGATCGCACCATCGCCTACCTCGACAGTCTTGGTGATGACGCAGACTGGTTTGTATGGATGAGCTTTCCAGATCCCCATCACCCCTGGGATCCGCCAGAAGAAGAAATGGGCCGGCATAACTGGAGGGACCTGCCGGTGCCCTCAGGCTATCCGGGGAGTCTCGAGAAAATTGACGAGATCCTGTCAGGCAAACCCCGTCATTGGCGCGAGTGGTGGACGGGCGAGCGTATCAGCTGCTTTGAGGCGCCACCTGACTTTGTTCCACGCAATCTCACCGTCGATCAACTGCGCGAAATCGATGCGCGCATTCATGTCAAGAACGAGCTGATCGATGAGGCCATTGCGCGCGTGATGAACGCTTTGAGCAAGCGTGGCTGGGATGCGCGCACCGACGTCATATTCACCACCGATCATGGCGAGTTTCAGGGCGATTTCGGGCTTCTGTTCAAGGGCCCCCATCATGTCACGAGCCTGATGCAGTTGCCGATGATCTGGCGTCCGGCGCCCTGCGCGGGCGTTGCCCCGGCAAGCGTTTCAGCACCCGTCGGCCAAGTTGATCTGGCCTCGACTTTCTGCGCCATTGCAGACCTCGCGCCGGCCCCCTGGATGGAGGGGCAGCCCTTACCCCGCAATGCCGCGGAAGGCGCCGACCGCACCGGAGTATTTACGGAATGGGACTCGCAGTTTGGTGACCTCTCCATCAGCCTGCGCACCCTCTACCGCGATGGCTGGATTATCACCCGTTATGATGCGTCCTCGATCTATGACGGCACGGAGGGCGAACTCTACGATCTCAAGAACGACCCGCTGCAGTGGCGCAATCTATGGAACGAACCTGCTGCCGCTGCGATCAAGGCTGATCTGCTCGAGGATCTGCGCCATCGTACCCCGCCCCTGCGCGCTCCAAGGGCTGAGCCCTACGCCAGCGTCTGAGCGGCCCCTTGGGATCTCAGGCAATGCCGATCAGCTTGTGCGTCTGCAGGCTGAGACGCCACAGCGGATGGGCCTGACAATAAGCGACCGCCGCAGCGACATTGGCCTGCTGCTGCGGCCCGTCCATTGGCTGCAGGAAGAAATGGCGAAATCCGAGGGTACAAAAGCGCTCCGGAGGGGCGTCGGCCTGGGGAAACACCAGCTTCAGTTCGTCACCTTCGCGCAGCATCAAAGCGGCGTCGGATTTAGGGCTGACACAGATCCAGTCAAGCCCAGCAGGCGCCGCCTGCGTCCCATTGGTCTCCACCCCGACTTCGAAGCCCTTGGTATGAAGGGCCCTAACCAGATCCTCGTCCAGCTGCAGCAGGGGCTCGCCCCCGGTGCAGACCACATAAGGCCGGCCGCCGCCCGGCCAGGCTGCAGCCACCGCCTCGGCAAGCAGGGCCGGGCTCGCGAAGCGGCCCCCGCCCACCCCGTCGGTGCCGACAAAATCGGTGTCACAGAAACGGCATATCGCCTTCGCCCGATCGGCCTCCCGCCCCGACCACAGATTGCAGCCGGAAAAGCGCAGGAATACCGCGGCCCGTCCGCTCTGGGCTCCTTCCCCCTGCAGGGTGTAATAGAGTTCCTTGACCGAATATGTCATGACGCGGACATACGCCGTTTGCCACCGATCGCCAAGCATGCTTGCCTTCGGCCGGTGGCTGCGACACCTTCTGGGACCTGCAACAAAGGATACGCATCTTGATTGGAATGGCTGTCAGCGGCACGGGCCTCTTCACCCCGCCATACGCGATTTCAAACGACGAGCTGGTTGAAAGCTTCAACGCCTATGTGCGGCACCATAACGCGGCACATCACAGCGCGATTGCCAGCGGCAGCATGGCCGCGCTGGCCGAGTCCTCGAGCGAATTCATCGTCAAGGCCTCCGGAATCAAGAGCCGCTACGTGATGGACAAGAGCGGCGTGCTCGACCCCGCCATCATGTGCCCGCGCCTTGCGGAGCGGCCAGACAGCGCCCTGTCCGTGCTTGCGGAAATCGCGGTCGCAGCAGCCCGCGATGCACTCAAGGCTGCGGACCGTACGCCCAGCGATATCGACGGGGTACTGGTCGCCTGTTCCAATCTGCAGCGAGCCTATCCCGCCATCGCGATCGAGGTTCAGGATGCACTTGGCATCGACGGCTTCGGGTTTGACATGAATGTCGCCTGTTCCTCGGCGACATTCGGCCTTCAGGCCGCTGCCGATATGGTGGCTGCCGGTCATGCCCGTGCCATCCTCGTCTGCAACCCGGAAATATGTTCCGGACATCTCAATTTTACCGATCGCGACAGTCACTTTATTTTCGGCGATGTGGCGACCGCTTTTGTCGTGGAAGCCGCTGATCGGGTGCATAGTCACAACGCCTGGCAGATCGTCTCCACACGCCTCAAGACCAAGTTTTCGAACAATATCCGTAATAATTTTGGCTTTTTGAACCGCGCCGCCCCCGAAGGGATCGGAAATCGTGACAAGCTTTTCGTTCAGGAAGGGCGAAAGGTTTTCAAGGAAGTCGTTCCCATGGTCAGCGAGCTCATCCTCGCCCACCTGTCCGACAACAGCATCGCCCCCTCAAGCCTGCGGCGGCTGTGGCTGCACCAGGCCAACATCAACATGAACGAACTCATCGCCCGCAAGGTCCTTGGCCGCGATCCATTGCCCGAGGAGGCGCCATGTATCCTCGATGAATACGCCAATACGAGTTCAGCCGGTTCGATCATCGCCTTCCACAAGCACAGCGCCGATTTGCGTGCCGGCGATTATGGCCATTTGTGCTCGTTCGGCGCGGGCTATTCCGTGGGCAGCGTGATCCTGCGCAAGTTATAGTCGGATCAAGACTGGCGGTCAGAGACATCGCTGCCGCACGGCGTCAACGGTCACGCACCTTGCTCGCGCTAATGCATCAAAAATAGCGGCAGCGCCGAATGGCTGACGACATGGCGCGTGACCCCGCCAAATATCAACTGCAACAGCCTGGTGTGGCCATAACCTCCCAGCACCAGAAATCCGGCACGCGAAGCCGCAGCGCTTTCCAGCAGCACTTCGCCGACGGGCCGAGCCCCAGCCTCGATGGTACGATGTTCGGCCCGCACCTCGTGGAGCTTCAGATATTCGCAGACCTCGCCAAATTCCTGGGGGGCAGACCCCTGAAAGATAGTGAAGACTTCCACGAATTCCGCCCGCTTGAGATACGGCAGTGCCGCCGTCAGCGCCCGTGCGCAGGCAAGGCTGCCGTCCCATCCAATGGCAATATGGCGCGCAAAATCCTTGGGTGGCACATGGGCGCTCAAAAGCACCGGCCGGCCGGTCTGCATAAGCGTCGCATCAAACGCCTCGGCCAGGCCCGGCTTTTCAGACGGGCCCAAGGGGCCAAACACCACCATGTCCGAAAGCCGCGCTGCATTCGTAACCTGGGTCGCAAAATTGCCCTGCATCTCACGCCAGGAGACGGTTACCCTGTCGGCCTTCTGCGGCTTGTCGATCAAGGATAGACCGGCATCGGCGACAATCTGTTTCAGCGCGGCGCAAGCCTCAGACGCGGCTTTGTCAGCAGCCTCCTTGGCGGCGTCGATGATCTCCTGCAGAACCACGCCGGACACTCCTTCGCCGAAAAAGGGCATGGCCTCGGTTGCGTCCGGGCGCACGAACAGCGCCTGGACATGAGCCGCAAACGGCCGAGCTGCTTCAAATGCACAGGCAAGCACATTGGCGTCGCGCGAGCCACCGGTCAGCGGTGCCAGGATTTTGACGTAAGACATCGAAGTTCTCCGTCTTTGAGCGTGCCACACTGTCCCGATCAGCAACGCGCGATCTTTGGTGCAAGTCAAGAACAGCGCTTTTCGCAAACGCAGCAGTGCCGCAACCCCGCGTGCGTTGCCTCACGCTGTCCCTTGAAGCTTTGCGCCCATCCCTGTTCCAGTGCGGGGCAAAACTCTCGCCCTGAGCCCGGCGATTTAGTAAACCGCACCATTGCCTTAGTGAGAGATCATGCCCACGACCCCAACCCAACCGCCGCGCGCCTGGCAGCGAATGCTGAGCGGACGTCGCCTTGACCTGCTCAACCCCTCGCCTCTGGACGTCGAGGTCGCGGACATCGCCCACGGCCTTGCCCGCGTCGCCCGCTGGAACGGTCAAACCCGGGGCAGCCACGCCTTCTCGGTAGCCCAGCACTGCGTCCTTGTTGAACACCTGACGGCAGAGCTGAAGCCGCGGCTGGGCCGACAGGGTCGGCTCCTTGCCCTCCTTCATGACGCCCCGGAATACGTGGTTGGCGATCTCATCAGCCCCTTCAAGGCCGCAGTCGGGATTAATTACAAGGATTTCGAACTGCGCCTGGCCCGCGCCATCCACATCCGCTTTGGCCTGCCGGCCGAACCGGCAAGCGATCTTCTTGCTCTGATCAAACGCGCCGACCATCTCAGCGCCTATCACGAAGCGACCCAGCTGGCCGGCTTCTCGCGCCGTGAAGCCGCCAAGTTTTTCGGCTCCCCGCCCAAGGGGCTGGCCACGCCACGGCTCGTACCCCTGCCGGCGGACCAGGCCCAAGCACAGTTTCTCGAGCGCTTCCAACGTCTCGCTTAATGCATCGACATTCGGCGCCGTCTCGTTTACCTCCAGCGTCCAAGGAGGCCCGCCCGCATGAGCATGATCATCGTGACTCCACTTTCGGCCCTGAAGGCTGGGATCCGGCGTTACCAGCCCTCACACGTGATCACCTTGCTGTCGCCCGAACATATGATCGACACGCCGGCCGGCGTGGTCCCGGATCATCATCTTCGCATTGCCGTCAACGATGTCAGCGATCCGGCAACTGCCGAAATGCCTCCGGGTCCTGATCACGTCGCGGCACTGCTGAGCTTTGCCGGCAGCTGGGACGCTGAAAAGCCGCTCTTGGTCCATTGCTGGGCCGGCATCAGCCGCTCCATGGCGGCCGCCTTCATCCTGCTCAACCAGCGCCTGGGCGCCGGCCATGAGACAACCATTGCCAAAGCGATGCGGCGGCGTGCCCCCCATGCCTATCCCAATTTGCTTTTGGTGCGTTATGCCGACCTGCACCTTGGTCGTGACGGAGCCATGGTTCGGGCCATAGAGGGCATGGGCCGCGGCCTCGTGGTCGCCGAAGGTGAATGCGTCGAGCTGCCTCTTGACCTGGACGTTCTCTGATGGCGCGCACCACCGATGTTGTCCGCATCGGGCTTTCGGCGGCAATCGTCTCGGTCGCCGACGAGGTCCCACGTGTGCTCGCGGTCAGCCATCCCGATGCACCCGATGGCCTGCCGTTTGGTCCGTTCGATCCACTCGATCATCGTACCTTGGAAAGTGGTCTGCGCAGCTGGGTGCGGCAGCAGACCCTGCTTGAACTGCATTATGCGGAACAGCTTTACACCTTCGGCGACCGCGGCCGCCACATGGTCAAGTCCGACGAGGGGCCGCGTGTGGTCTCGGTAGGTTATCTCGCGCTGGTGCGCGCAGCTGGCGCCCGTCGCGCGGCACAGACGCAGTGGCAGAACTGGTATGCCTATTTCCCTTGGGAAGACTGGCGCCAGACCCGCCCCCCCATCCTCGATGACATCATTCTGCCGGCGCTGAACGGCTTTTGCCGCAGTGGTCGGGACGCTGCAGAAGTCGCCGCACGCAAACAGCGCGTCACCTTGTGCTTCGGTTCCATCAGCGCCGGCTGGGACGAAGAGCGCGTGCTCGACCGCTATGAACTGCTTTATGAAGCCGGTCTCGTCGAGGAGGCCGCCCGCGACGGCCGTGCCCAGGTTCAGCTGCCCGAAGTCCCCCTGGGGCGCACGATGATGTTTGACCATCGCCGTATCCTGGCTACCGCTATCGCCAGGCTCCGGGGCAAGATGAAGTATCGTCCACTGGTGTTCGAACTGATGGCCTCGACCTTCACCTTGCTCGAATTGCAGCGGACGGTTGAGGCGATCTCCGGCGTGCGCCTTCACAAGCAGAATTTCCGCCGCCTGGTCGAGGGTCAGGGACTGGTCGAGCGCACCGGAAAGCTTTCGGCCAGCAGCCGCGGCCGACCGGCCGAGCTGTTCCGCTTTCGCCGTGAAGTCCTCAGCGAGCGTCCGGCGCCGGGCCTGCGCCTCGGCATGCGGCGCTGAGGCTTACTCTGACCAGCCTTCACTCAGAAACCGCTCAGCCATGGCGCAGTGCATGGCAATGCCACGAGCCATGGCCTGCTCGTCGAGCAGCACGCGGTTGGAGTGCAAGGAACAGCAGGAACGGAAATCCCCGCCCTCTGGCGTCGCGCCGAGAAAATACATCGCCCCCGGCACTTCATTGAGCACATAGGAAAAATCCTCGGCGCCCATGGTCGGGGACGGCATCGTCATCCAGCCTCCTTCCCCGAAAAGCTCGGTGGCAACCTTGGAACCAAGACGCGCTGCACGCTCGTCGCAGATGGTAACGGGAAAGCCCGGTTCGATCACAAGCTCGGCTTCGCACAAATGTGCCGCCGCGATATGGCTGACTAGACGCTGGAGGCCTTCATGCGCTTTGGCCCGCGAGACCTTGGAAAAGCTTCTAATCGTACCTTCCAGTTCGGCCACTTCGGGAATGATGTTGTTGGTCGTGCCGGTGGTGATACGGGCAATGGTCATGATCACCGGATCAAAAGCTTCGATGCGCCGGGTCACCAGGGCCTGAATGGCGGTCACGATCTCGCAGGCGACCGGGATGGGATCCACGGCGTTGTGCGGCTGGGAGGCATGCCCGCCCTTGCCGGTGATCTTGAGCTTGATCTTGTCCGCGGCGGCCATCAGCGGACCAGCCTTTCCGGCCAGAATGCCCGAGGGAATGTTGGGCGTGATGTGCAAAGCAAAGGCGGCATCCGGCAAGGGGTTGATGATGCCGTCCTTCAGCATCTCGCGGGCACCATGATGGCCTTCCTCACCCGGCTGGAACATAAAATAGACACTGCCTGCAAGGCGATCGCGATGGGCACAGAGCGCTTTGGCGGCGCCAACCAGCATGGCGACATGGGTATCGTGACCGCAGGCATGCATCGAGCCGGCATGGCGCGAAGAAAACGGTAGCCCGGTCTCTTCGGTCAGCGGCAGGGCATCGGTGTCACCACGCAGCAGCACCGTGCGGCCATTGGCGGGACCCTTGAGCACGGCAATGAACCCGGAGGTAGAGGGCCCTTCCCGGTATTCGAGGGGCAGGCCAGACAAGGCCGCCTTGGCCTTGGCCGCGGTCTTGGGATTGAACAATCCCTGCTCGGGTTCTTCATGGATCGCCCGCCGCAGCTGGATGGCCTCCCCCAGGAGACTCTCGCCCATGTCCACCCAAAGCCGGCTGTCCTGTCGATCCATGATCATCATCCCTCGTTGAAACAGTGCGCCAATTCGCCCTCAACCCCCGGCGGAAGTCAACGCCGCGCCTTGGCGCCGCAGGCGCCGCCCAGGACACATTTCCGCTTGACGGATTTATGCTCAACTATAGCATATATGGGTCACAAGGGCCGGCCGCTTGACGGCCGGCTATTTCGGACCACATTTATGCTCAATTAGAGCATAATACGGAGGCGGCCATGGACCGTGTCACAGCAGCAGGATCTCAGCTCCCTGCCTATACCCCGGCGGTAGCGGAGGCGACCCGCGAAGCCTATGACCGCCTTGCCCACGTCATACCCGCGATCGAATGGCCGGTGCACGCGCCCTACATTGCCGCCATCAATGCCCTCAAAAAGCAGAAAAATGCGGTGATCCTCGCCCACAATTACATGACGCCGCAGATCTATCACGGGGTTGCCGACTTCGTTGGCGACTCCCTGCAGCTGGCGCGCGAAGCGGCCAAGACTGATGCCAAGGTGATCGTGCAGGCGGGGGTGCATTTCATGGCCGAAACCGCGAAAATTCTCTCACCCGACAAGACTGTGCTCATTCCCGATCCTCTCGCGGGCTGTTCGCTCGCTGCCTCGGTCACCGGTGCCGATGTACGTCTTCTCAAGCAAAAATATCCCGGCTTGCCGGTGGTGACCTACGTTAACACCTCTGCCGAGGTCAAAGCCGAAAGTGACATCTGCTGCACCTCATCGAACGCAGTGGCGGTGGTCGAGGATATCGCTCGGGCGTGGGGCGTCGATCAGGTGATCATGATCCCAGATGAATACCTCGCCGCCAACGTCGCGCGCCAAACCGCCATCCGGATCATCGCCTGGAAAGGACGGTGCGAAGTTCATGAGCGCTTTACCGCCGCCGAGCTGCGCGCCTACCGCGCATCCAATCCTGGCATCGTCATTCTGGCCCATCCCGAGTGCCCGCCGGAAGTCATTGACGAAGCGGATTTCGCCGGCTCCACCGCCGCCATGATCGGCTATGTCGGCACCCACAGGCCGGCGCGGGTGGTCATGGTGACTGAATGCTCCATGAGCGACAACGTCGCTGCCGAATATCCCGATGTTGAATTCGTGCGGCCCTGCAATCTGTGCCCGCACATGAAGCGTATCACGCTGGAAGCCATTCTCAGCGCCCTGCAAAACATGGAACACGAGGTGACAGTCGACAGCACCATCGCCAGCCGGGCGCGCGCTTCGGTGGAGCGCATGCTTGCCGTGACAACCCGCCCTGCGAGGCAGGCAGCCGCCTGATCGGCCATGGCCCAGGAACTCGACAACATTGTTGATTTGCCCGGCGCCCTGATTCTTGGCGCTGGGATTGCTGGCCTCTTTACCGCGCTCAGGCTTGCACCTTATCCGGCCTTCGTGCTCGCCAATACACCGGCAGGAGAAGCCGGTTCGAGCGCCTGGGCCCAGGGCGGGATTGCAGCAGCGGTCGCCGAAGGCGACAGCTGGCGTGCCCATTGCGCCGATACCCTGGCCGCAGGCAGCGGTATCTGCGATACCTCTGTTGCCGAACTTGTAACCCGTGACGCTGCCCCGCGCATCGCTGATCTGCTTGCACTCGGTGTGCCGTTCGACCGCGGCACCGATGGCCGCCTCAGCGTCGGTCGCGAAGCTGCGCACAGCGCTGCACGCATCGTTCATGTCGCAGGCGATCGCGCCGGTGCCGAAGTTACCCGCAATCTCGCCCGTGCCGCGCACGCCTGCGCGTCGGTTCGCCTCCTCGAGGGTTTTCATGCTCTCGATCTTGCGCTTGAAAATGGCCGTGCCGTGGGCCTCTTTGTCCGTGCCGGAAGCGGCCGCACAAGCCGTCTGATGCTCTTGCGCGCCCAGGCCGTGGTCCTCGCCAGCGGTGGCCTTGGCTCACTCTTTGCCGTCACCACCAATCCGCCGGAAGCCCGTGGGCAGGGTCTTGGTATGGCCGCACGCGCCGGCGCCCGCATCGCCGATGCGGAATTTGTTCAATTCCATCCCACTGCCATTGCCGTCGGACGCGATCCGGCGCCACTTGCCACCGAAGCCTTGCGCGGAGCCGGAGCCCACCTCGTCGACGAGAGCGGCCGGCGTATCATGAGTGGCGTCCACGATGATCTCGAATTGGCGCCGCGGGACGTTGTCGCCCGGGCCATACACCGTGAAATCGCCCAGGGCCACAGCGTCTATCTGGATTGCCGCAAGGCCGTCGGCACGGCGTTCGCAGAGCGTTATCCAACCGTCTATGGCGCCTGCGCCGCGGCGGGTATCGACCCGGCCACCATGCCCATTCCGGTCGCCCCGGCGGCCCACTACCACATGGGAGGTATCGCCGTTGATGCCTGGGGGCGCAGCTCCCTTGCCGGCCTCTGGGCAGTTGGAGAATGTGCCTCCACCGGCCTTCATGGAGCCAACCGCCTCGCTTCCAACTCGCTGCTCGAAGCCCTGGTGTTTGGCGCCCGCGCGGCACAGGACATCGCAGGCCAGCTGCCGGTGCGAACGCAAGGCGCCCACCCGCCGGAACCCGCCTCGGCCGCTGCCGCCATGGTGGTTCCTGAACGCCTGCGCCAGATCATGAGCCGACATGTCGGACTAGAACGCGACGCCGCAGGGCTGCGCGCGGCACTCTGTGGCATCCTTGCCCTGGAACGCGCCGCAGCCCAGGAGCCGTCCCTCCTCAACATGACAGCCGCGGCCAAGCTTGTCGCCGCGGCCGCATTGCGCCGCCAGGAAAGCCGCGGCGCGCATTTCCGCAGTGACTATCCGCAAACCCTGCCCCAAGGTACCCGCTCCTTCCTCTGCCTCGAGGAGGCCCATCTCCTCGCTCTCGAGCAGGACTGCAGCGCCGCTGCGAAGGTGTCTGCGGCATGACCGATCCAGCCTTTACGCGCCCTCCCCATGCGCTTGTCATCGAGCCTGTGGTACGGGCCGCTCTCAATGAAGATCTTGGCCGCGCCGGGGATCTCACCTCGGATCTCACGATCCCGGCATCCACCACAGCCAGGGCACAGCTGGTGGCACGCCGAAGAGGCACCATCGCCGGACTGATCGCCGCAGAGGCCGCCTTCCGCCTTATTGATCCCGGCGTGGTCTTTCACTGCGAACAGCCGGACGGTTCAACCGTAGAGGCCAACACGGTCCTGGCCACAATTGAAGGCCCGGCGCGCGCGCTGCTGTCGGCTGAGCGCGTGGCACTCAATTTCGCCGGCCATCTGAGCGGGGTTGCAACTGCCACCCGTACCCTCGTCGATGCCATCGCAGGCACCAGAGCGCGTATCGTCTGTACCCGCAAGACACTTCCGGGATTACGCACCTTGCAGAAATACGCGGTTCGCTGCGGTGGCGGCTTTAACCATCGCTTCGGTCTCGATGACGCCGTGCTTGTCAAGGATAATCACCTGGTAGCAGCAGGCGGGATCACCGCGGCGGTCGCCCGGCTGCGTACCGGACTTGGGCATATGGTCCGCATTGAACTCGAGGTTGATACATTGACGCAGCTGGAGGAAGCCCTGAGCCTTGGTGTTGACGTCATCCTCCTCGACAATATGTCGATCGCCGACCTCAAAAAGGCAGTCGATCTCAGCAAGGGCCGCGCCATCCTTGAGGCCTCCGGCAATGTGACCATTGCCACGGTGCGGGCGATCGCCGAAACCGGCGTGGACTACATCTCCTCTGGCGCCATCACCCATTCTGCTGCCAATCTCGACCTCGGCCTCGATTTCTAGGCAGGCAAACAAGGAGTACTCTTGGCCTTGCTGGCACTGCCCAGCTAGAGTGGCAGGGTACACGGGGAGGATGGGGGTCTTGGTTCCGGGTCGTAACATCATTTTGGCCATGAGGCGGCACGCCATGCGCTGCAACGCACATGTCTGATACACCTAACGCGGGCAAGGCCCGCGGCCGCAAAACCATTTTCATCACCGGCGCAGCCAGCGGTATGGGCCGGCAGACGGCCCGGCTGTTTCGGCAGAAGGACTGGTTTGTCGGACTCACGGACGTCAACCGCGAAGGTCTTAGCCAGCTTGAAGAGGAAATCGGCAGCGATAATTGCTACGTTGGCTGTGTCGATGTTGCCGACAAGCAGGCTCTGGATGAGGCACTGCAAGATTTTGCCAGGGAAAGCGGGGGCAAGCTCGACCTGCTCTTTGCCAATGCCGGCATCGGCGAAAGCGGCTGGTTCGAGGATGTGCCGTTTGATGCGGCCGTGCGCCTTGTTCAGGTCAATCTCATCGGCGTCATCGCCAGCATCTATGCTGCCCTGCCCCTGCTGAAGGCAACACCTGGCTCACTCGTTTTCATCACCTCATCATCGTCCGCAACCCACGGCATGCCGCGTATTGCGGTCTATTCGGCAACCAAATTTGCCGTCAAAGGCCTTGCCGAAGCGCTTTCGATCGAGTTCAGCCGTTTTGGCGTGCGGGTTGCCGATGTCCTGCCGGGCCTCATCGACACAGCCATTCTGCGCAATACCCCAAACCGGTCGGGTGATCGCAGCAAGCCGAGTGAGGATGTATTCTACGCCACGGCGCCCAAGCGTGGCATGTTCCGCCTGCTGCCACCGGAGACGGTGGCACAGACCGTCTGGGCAGCTTACCAGGAACCTCACCGCGTGCACTGGTACGTTCCACGCGAGCTGGCGTGGATCGACCGGCTGAAGGCTATTTTTCCCGGGCTCATCCGCGAGCGCATCGCCCGCCAGATGACCCGCTTTAACAGCGAATAGAGGATGCCGGAGCAGCCCATGCGCGATCATCTTGGCGCGCCGCAGGGGCTGCCGTTCAGCCTCGCTGTGCGCGCAGGCAATACGCTTTATGTGTCGGGCCAGATCGGTACCCTGCCCAACAGCATGGCCCTGGCGGCAGGCGGCATCGAAGGCCAAACCCGCGCGATGATGGAAAATATCCGTGCCATCCTTGCAGCCTATGGCCTTGGGTTTGGCGCGATCATCAAATGCACCGTCATGCTCGCCGACATGAACGATTGGTCCGTCTTCAACCGCATCTATACCGGCTATTTCGACGCCGCATGTCTGCCGGCCCGCTCCGCCTTCGGCTGTAACGGCCTTGCCCTTGGGGCTGCGGTCGAAATGGAGTGCGTCGCCATATTTGCCGACGGCGAAGACTGAGCCAAATTCAGCGCCGCAGCCACTCCTCGGCGCTCTGGCCATAGATCTGTGCCTGGTAATCGACGAGCGGCGGCGGCAGAAGCACTTGGGCCTGCCAGCGCGATCCCAGACGCTGCGCCAGCGCAATCGAAGGGGCATTCTGCGCAGCGATGCAGTGGATCACCCGCGGCCAGCCCAAGCTGCGAAAGACATAGTCGAGGCAGGCGACCGCCGCCTCATAGGCATACCCTTGCCCCTGGGCGGCCGGGATCAGGCCCCAGCCCACCTCCTGTCCCGGCCAGTCCTCTGGTTGCCACGGCCCGACACGCCCGAGCCACGCCCCGGTTTTCCTGTCCAGCACCGAAAACATGCCGAACCCGCGGAGTTGCCAGTGACCGACAATCATGGCGAAGGATCGCCATGCCGCCGATCGCGCCATCTGGCCACCGATGAACCGTGCCGTGTTGGCATCGGCCATCATTGCCGCATAGGCGTCAAAATCGCTGTCGACCGGTCTGCGCAGTACCAGCCGCTCCGTGGTAAGAACCGGGGGCGTCACAGCGGAATGTTGTCGTGCTTTTTCCACAGCGCGGGAACCTGCTTGTTCTTCAGCATGCGCAGGGCCCGGGCAATGCGAAAGCGCGTACCACGCGGCTGGATGACTTCGTCGATATAGCCGCGGCTGGCGGCGATGAAGGGGGTAAGAAAACGGTCTTCGTATTCCTTGGTGCGGGCCGCCAGCTTGTCAGCGTCCTTGGCCTCTTCGCGGAAGATGATTTCGACCGCGCCCTTAGCCCCCATCACCGCGATCTGTGCCGTCGGCCAGGCATAGTTGACATCCGCCCGAATATGCTTGGAGGCCATCACATCATAGGCACCACCAAAGGCCTTGCGGGTGATCACCGTGACCTTGGGAACCGTCGCTTCGGTAAAGGCAAAGAGCAGCTTCGCACCGTGCTTGATCAGCCCGCCATATTCCTGGGCGGTGCCCGGAAGAAATCCTGGCACGTCGACAAAAGTGACAAGAGGAATGTTGAAGGCGTCACAGAAACGCACAAACCGGGCGGCCTTGCGCGACGCATCGCTGTCGAGCACACCGGCAAGAACCATCGGCTGATTGGCGACAAAGCCGACCGTGGAGCCCTCGATGCGCCCAAAACCGGTCAGCATATTGCGGGCAAAGGCACTGCCGATTTCGAAGAAATCACCCTCATCGGCAACCTTGGTGATCAGCTCCCTCATGTCGTATGGCTTGTTGGGATTTTCTGGCACCAAAGTATCGAGACTGGGCTCCTCGCGCGTTGCCGTGTCAGCCGAGGGCCAAACCGGCGGCTTCTCGCGATTGCTGAGCGGCAGAAAATCATAGAGCCGCCGCATTTCCTCGAGCGCAATGATATCGTTGTCATAGGCACCGTCGGCCACCGACGACTTGCTCGTATGGACCTTGGCCCCGCCAAGCTCTTCGGCCGTCACCACCTCATTGGTTACCGTCTTGACCACATCCGGACCGGTCACAAACATGTAGGAGGTATCGCGCACCATGAAGATGAAGTCGGTCATTGCCGGCGAGTAGACGTCACCACCAGCACATGGACCCATGATCACGCTGATCTGGGGCACGACGCCGGAGGCAAGGACATTGCGCTTGAACACCTCGCCATAGCCGCCAAGGCTGCCAACACCTTCCTGGATGCGCGCACCGCCGGCATCGAGCAGACCGATCACTGGAGCCCCGTTCTGCATCGCCATGTCTTGGATCTTGCAGATTTTCTGGGCGTGGGTCTCGGAGAGCGAGCCGCCAAACACGGTGAAGTCCTTGGCATAGACATAGACCATGCGGCCGTTGATGGTGCCCCATCCGGTGACGACCCCGTCCCCAGGGATGACATTCTTGTCCGCCCCGAAGTCACTGTTGCGATGCTCGACAAACATGTCGAACTCTTCAAACGAGTTCGGGTCCAAGAGCACTTCAAGACGCTCACGCGCTGTCAGCTTGCCACGGGCATGCTGGGCCTCAATGCGCCGTTCGCCGCCGCCCAAGCGCGCGCGTTCGCGGCGGGCATCGAGTTCGGACAGGATATGCTTCATGACGGGCCTCCAAGACGGCGGGGGCGCAGAGTGGTGACTTACGTCGCACCGGTCAAGCGCCAGCTTCTAGCGAAGAGCCGGCTTGCCGTAGCGGATAACCTCGACCTTCTCGAGTGTCACCAGGCCTGATCCCATGATGGCGTCGAGGACAGGCAGAAATGCCGTGACCTTGTCCCTGCTGTCGACGATCTCGATGACCAGGGGCAGGTCCTGCGACAGGCGCAGAATTTTGGTGGTGTGCAGATGGCTCGAAGCCCCAAAGCCCATGGGGCCACGCAGCACCGTGGCGCCGGCAAGCCCTGCCTCTCTGGCCTTGAGGACGATCGCTTCATAGAGTGGGCTGCCATCGCTGCGGTCATCCTCACCTACAAAAATGCGCAGTAGCGTGGCCTCGCTTGGCAAACTCCTGAGGCCTGCTGGCCCAGTCTTGTCGTCGGCGCCCGTCTTTGTGCTCATATCAGGCTCCCTTCAATTGGTTGAGCGCATTGGCGCAGATGACACCGAGCCAGACCGAAACCAGGCAGGCAGTCACCGAGCCCGCGACATTTACGCCGGCATAGCCCCATTCGCCGTCCTGCATCAGCGCAAGGGTCTGCAGGGAAAAGGAAGAAAAAGTCGTAAAGCCGCCACAAATTCCCGCCATCACGAACTGCCGGCCCATGGAGCCGACGAATACCCGTCCGTCCGGCGCCGTCAGCGCCGCAAAAAAGCCGATGACAAATGAGCCGATAATGTTCACCGCAAGGGTGCCGAAGGGAAAGGTTTCACCGATGGAGCTGGCCACCAGTCCCGAAAGGCCAAACCGCGCCATGCTGCCCAGCGCGCCGCCGAGCCCGACCAGCAGATAAAGCTTGTATCCCATATACTCCTGCCATAGCTCCAACGGGCAGGTTGCGTCCGCACGCAACCCGCACCATGTTCTCGGGCAGGAGTCATCAGCTTTGACATCCCTTAGGATGTGTCCGGCGGTTTCGGGGGACCCCATCCCCATCACCGGCAAAGTGACCAATTTTGAAAGCAGCGTCAATCGCATGGACGGCAAAGGCGTCACCACGGCCACGATCGCAGAGGACGAAGCAGGGGTCAGGCTCGATCGCTGGTTCCGTCGCCACTATCCGGCGCTGTCTCACATTCAGCTGGAAAAGCTGCTGCGCAAGGGCGAAGTCCGGCTTGACGGCAAACGCGCCAAAGCCTCGGACCGGCTCTGCGCCGGCCAGAGCATCCGCCTGCCACCACAGGTCCGTCATCTGCCCCCCACGCCCGCTGCCACCAGCCCCAAGGCGCAGGACGCCAGCCTGATTCGTACGCTTGTCCTGCATGCCGACGATCAGGTGTTTGTCCTCAACAAGCCAAGCGGGCTTGCCACCCAGGGCGGTTCAGGTCTGACCCGCCATGTCGACGGCATGCTCGATGCCCTGACCGAGGGCCGCCGTCAGCGACCACGCCTCGTACACCGCCTCGACCGCGATACCTCGGGCGTACTGGTTGTCGCCCGCACCGTCCCCGCTGCTGCGAGCCTGGCTGAGGCCCTGCGCCGCCGCGATGCCAACAAGATCTACTGGGCACTGGTCACGGGAATCCCCAAACCGCAGAGTGGCACCATCAAGCTTGCCCTTGCCAAGCGAAGCTTTTCCGGTGGCGACGAACGCATGGTGCCGGCCGAACGCGATGCCGACGACGCCAAAGCGGCGGTCACCGACTACCGCGTGCTCGGCGTCGCCGGACGCAGCTATGCCTGGCTTGCCGTCAAGCCTGTCACCGGACGCACGCATCAGATCCGGGCCCATCTGGCAGCCATTGGACACCCTATCGTCGGCGATCACAAATATGGCGGCGCCGCCGCAGCCGGTAGCGGTGAGATCACCGACCGGCTGCATCTGCACGCCCGCAGCATAGACATCGCCCATCCTTTAGGCGGCCGGCTCAAGGTCGCGGCGCCGCTGCCGCCCCACATGATGAAGACCTGGCAGCTTCTGGGCTTTGATCCTGATACACAGAGCAATCCCTTTGCAGCGCGCAAGCCAGCCTCACCATGACCGACTGCAAACCGCCCTGCCCCGCTCCCATCCTCCGCAACCCGCAATGACGACAGCTCGCCCCAAGCGCTTTTACACCACTGTGACCATCGAGCCCCGCCCGGAGGGCTTTGCCATTTTGCTCGATGGCAAGCCCGTTCGCACCCCCGGTGGCAGCGCTCTGCTGCTGCCCGGCCGCAATCTCGCCGAGGCTATCGCCAGGGAATGGCAGGCGCAACGCGAGCACATCGACGCCCAGACCATGCCGATCCTGCGCCTTGCCAACACCGCGCTTGAACGCATCCCGCACACCCGCGCCGGCGTGATCGCGCAGCTGCTCGAATATGGCCAGCATGACCTTCTGTGCTACCGTGCCGAAGCTCCTGCCAGTCTCGTCACGCGTCAGGCCGAACAGTGGCAACCTCTCCTTGACTGGATCAGCGCCACTTACAGGATCACGCTGACGCCAACCGCGGGCATTACCGCCATCGCGCAGCGTGGCGAAAGCATCGCCGCGCTCAAGACGCAGCTGGGCGCACTCGATGATTTTGCCCTTGCCGGAGTGTCTGCAGCGACCGCCCTGACCGGCTCGGTGGTTCTGGCTCTAGCGCTGTTCGCCGGACGTCTTGAGGCCTCAGCGACCTTTCGCCTGGCCAGCCTGGAGGAAACCTTCCAGGCCGAGCATTGGGGCGTTGATGCGGAAGCCGAAGCGCGTCTGCAGCGTATCGCCCAGGAACTTGCCGATATCGCCGCATTCCTGGGCCTCGTGCGCGACCGTCTCAGCTAAGTCCGCAGCGCACACGGTAATGATAGCGATAGAGTTCGCGGTCAAAGCCCAGCCTGCGGTAAAGTGCCAGTGCTGGGGTGTTATTCGCCAACACCTGCAGACAGGCGCCACGCGCGCCCTGGGCTACACCCCAGGCAAACAGGCCAAGCAGTGTGGCGCGGGAATATCCCTGCTGGCGACGTGCGGGATCGGTCGCCACTGACTGCACACTCATGATGCGCTCATGCACGACGCCATAGGCCAGAGAGACGATTTTGCCTCTGTCTTTTACCGCGGCAAAGGCACAAGGCAGCGCGATCAGTTCGAACTGACGCAGGCGTAACTGCGTCTGCGCTTGGCTGCTCCCGGAGAAGCGCTGATGGGCAGAAAGCCATTGCCGCGACGGCTTGGCCTCAATGTAAAAGCCTTTCAGGCCGTCGCCTGTCGCGGGTGAACCCAGATCCAGGAACAACGTCAAGGTTTGGTCATGGGCGACGAAACCTTCCTGCTCCAGATGATGTTCGAGCGCCGGAGCATCAAGCGAACGCACGCGGAAGGTGAGCGGCAGATGATGGGCCTCATAGAGGCGCCTGCAATAGGCCAGCTTGCGTTCCAGAGGCTCACGCGACGGCCCAATGACCGAGACCGAGTTGGTACGCCGACTTTCTCCGCCCGCCAAACGGATGAGCCAGCCATCGTGAAACACTTCCTTGTGCGCGGGCCAGGCATTGAACCCGGCATCCTCGGCGCATTGACAAAGCCAATCCATCTTCCTCTCCGTGATGGCCGGCTCCGCAGACACAAAAAACCCCGCGCAACCGGCGGGGTTAAGGCGTCCTCGACGCTACGCAACCATCTACCCGCCCCTCTGCATGAGCTGGCAACGTCGGTTGGTGGATGTGCGCGCGGTCATAGCGTATCTATAGCACAGGTGGTCCGCACCGTACCAGCAAGAGCGCTCAAAGGCGCAACACAGTGGCCATGGTGGCTGCGTCAATAACCCTGCGGAGCCTTTGCGGCATCCGGATCCGCACGCTCATAGGCAAGACTGGCGGCCAATACCCCACCGTCATCGAACATCTTCCCCACGATCTGAAGCCCCACCGGCAACCCTTGCGTGGTAAAACCGCAATTGACGGACGCGGCCGGCTGTTGTGTGAGATTGAAAGGAAAGCTGTACGGTGTCCAGGCCATCCAGGCATTACCATCGTCATCCAGCGGGGTCAGCCGCTCGGTTTCAAAGGCAGGTGTCGCGACTGACGGAGTGAGCAGGAAATCATAAGTCTCCATGAACTGGCGCAGCCCCGCACCGTAGGCGCCGCGCTGAAGGTTGGCCGCCATATAATCCTTGAGCGCAAAGCTGGCGCCTTCGTCGGCCATCTTGCGCAGAGGCACCTCGAGCAGCGCTTTTTTTTCCGCTGGCAGATCAGCCAGCAAATATCCGGCACCCGCCCACCACAGCGTACGGAAAATATCCCCCGGATTGCCGCCGGGCGGATCCACCCGTTCCACACGCGCACCCAGCCGCTCAAAGCGCCGCACGGCCTGTTCAACCAGACTCTCCACCTCCGGCACAATTCGGGTGACATAGCCAAGGCGTGGGGAATAGGCGATGCGCTTGCCCTTGAGACTGGCTTCGGCGCGCAGGAGATAATCCTCTGAGGCCATCGGAAGGCCATGCCAGTCACGCGCATCTGGCCGGGATATGATGTTCAGGAGCATGGCACTGTCCTGCACCGAACGGCTCATCGGCCCGACATGGGCTACCGTGCCGAAGGGCGATAACGGCCAGGCTGGAACTCGCCCAAAACTCGGTTTGAGCCCATACGTGCCGGTAAAGCTCGCCGGAATGCGGATCGAACCGCCGCCATCCGTACCAAGAGCCAGAGGACACAACCTGGCGGCCAGCGCCGCGGCCGATCCTCCTGAGGATCCGCCCGGTGTGCGCGTCAGATCCCACGGGTTGCGCGTGACCCCCGTCAGCGGCGAATCGGTACAGCCCTTCCAGCCAAATTCCGGCGTCGTGGTCTTGCCGATCAGCACCGCGCCGGCCTCGCGCAGCCGCGCCACTGAAGGCGCATCCTCGAGCCAGGGTCCTTTTGCGTCTACTGTCAGCGATCCGCGCCGTGTCGGCCAACCTTTGGTCAGGAGCAGATCCTTGATTGCCACGGGAACACCATCGAGCGCCGACAGCGGCGTCCCAGCCATCCAGCGCTCCTGCGATGCCTCAGCCTGGGCGAGTGATGCGGTTTCATCGAGATGGCAAAAGGCGTTGATCCGGGCATCAAAGGCGGCGATGCGGGTCAGACACGCCTGCGTGACCTCCACAGGCGAAATCGCGTGGCGCGCATAGGCTGCCGACAGCTCGCAGGCGCTCATCTCATGGATTTCCATGCTCATCACTCCTAATTGACGCGTGTCAGGGGGGCTTCTTGTCCCTTTTCAATCAGGCGCAGCGTTTGGCCGTCATGTTCAAAGATCGTGATCGATGCGTTGGCGGGCGAAAATACCAAGGTACGGTCATCCTGGAGGGCGGCGCCCGCCGCGACGTTGATGGCGACATAGTGGCTGAAGATGATGCAATCCTCTTCAAGACCAAGAAGGGCCCGGATCAGCGTGCTGCGCCAGGCCCTGACCGCGGGCTCTACATCAGTCCATCGGCCTTGCATGAAATCGCGCAACCAGACCACCCGCGCTGCCAGATCGGGCGTCGGCGAGGGAATTTCCGACACGGCCGGATCAATATGAGCCCTCTGCTTCCAGAGCGCCTCAAGGGGTGCCGCGGTTTCGCGCGCCCGTCTGAGCGGGCTGGAGCGCAAGGCCATCCGCGGCAAAAGGTTCAGCCGCTCAGCCGCGGCGGCGGCCTGGCTCTGACCAAGTGGATCAAGACCAGGGTCGGCGTCCTCGCCGAAGCCGGCCGCAGCCCGACCGTGGCGCACGAGATAAAGTTTAGGCATTGCGATCCATTTCGATTGATGCTCCAAAGCTAAGACGGTCTCTTTGCGGCTCGCAAGAGCGGCTTTGGAGCGCGCCGCGCGCACAGGGTATTTCTGAGGCCGAGCCCCCGCTTTTCCCGCTCTTCCTCGGCTAGCGACCTCGTCCCTCTCGATCCCGGCCACACCTGGCGGTGCACACAGGTGCACCTGTGCCAGGTGCCGTTCTGCGGCTATGGGCCGAAGGTGAAGAGATTGGTACCGTTACCTGGGCCCACCTGCCCGGTCCGCCCCAGCATGTCCACCTGCATCATGTGATCGAGCGTAGCGTTATCATCCGGAGTGTGGGCGAGAAATCTCCGGCCATCCTCGAGCCGGCCGATCACCACGCCAAAGCGTGTGCGTTTGCGGTCGGTGACCACGGTATAGGTTTCGATTTTAGCCGGACCGTGCGGGTGTTCCTCGACCTGGGGATGAGCCATGGAATCGAGTTCCTTCTGGTAACTATAGGGGTCCTCGCGCTGCCAGGGGCCCTCGAACGGGGCGGTTGAGTAAATCCCGATGGAATGTTTGGTGACATACCAGCCATTGCCGGTGACGACGCCGAAACGGCCGGGCGCCGCCCGACACTTTGCCATCATCGTGACGATGGAATGCATCACGTAATCGTTTCCAGGGCCACCAAAATAGGGCAGACCACCGGTGACCGTCAGACCACGCGGGTCATCCTCGGCGATACCAAGCTCGGCACATCCGATTTGCACGGCGCTGGGAAAGCAGGAGTATAGATCGATAAAAGCCATATCGGACATGGTCTTTTGCGCCATGGCCAGGGCCTTGCGTCCCATCATCCGGATTGCCGGCGAGGAGTGATAATTGACCCGCTCGCTCACATTCCAGATGTCATTGGCATCACCACAGCCATGCAGAAAGACCCATTTCTCGCGGGGGATGCCGAGTTCCTGCGCCTTGCCCACCGAGGTCATGACCACGGCCGCGCTCATATCGACCTCGATCACGGCATTGAGATATTTGGTGTAGGGAAAGCCGACAAAGCGGTTGCGTTCAGAGGGGGTTGCAATCTCTTCCGGCGAGCGAAAGGTCGCAAACCAAGCATAGGGGTTTTCGGACGCAACTCGGGAAAAGGGCGAGAAGAACTTCCCCAGCCAGCGCAGATGTTCCTGCGGCGTGTGACCTTTCTGGCCACGCAGCGCGTTCTCAAACAGCGCATAGGTGTTGACCGGAAAGCGCAGGCCGTAGGCGCTCTCATAGGCATTGGATCCGGCGCGCATATCGCCAATTTCTTCTGGATCGCAGCCAGGATCTGCATCTGCGAGTTTTTGCCAGCCAAGATCCATGCCCGCCTTCATCGCGCCGAGGAAACTGGCGAGGTATTCCGCGCCGGCCAGAAGTGCTGCGTCGCACTGGCCGCGCGCAATTTCTTCGGCGATGCGGTTGACCAGCCATTGGGGGGTATTGCCTCCGGTCGCCGTGTAGAGCATGCGCCGCGCCGACAGTCCAAGGCGGCGGGCCAGTGCCAGCGGCGGATTGCGAAACAGCCGTCGCGTCAGGCGTCCCTGATCACCAGGAGAGTCCGCGGTAAAGCGCACGACGGCTACCGTGTCGATGGCATCGGCAAGACCTGGCGCGAGGGCATCATCGAGCGCGGCCCGCGCCGGACGCGCCAGCATGCCGATGGGATCAAGACCCTCGGTAAGCCGGCCCTCGCGGGCGGTGCGTTGCGTGAACTGCCCGCCACCGACCAGAATCGGCGTGCGCGGATCAATCGCATTCATGTTTCAGACCTTTCTTTTTCCGAGATAGTTTCGAAGCCGCGTGATCGCCTCGGCGAGCACCTCCTGGCGCTTGCAAAAGGCAAAGCGAACGAGGTGATCAGGCGTTGCGGCTTCAAAAAAGGGACTGAGCGGCACCAGCGCAACCTTGGCCTCCTTGACGAGGCGCAGGCAGAAATCGCGATCACTCTGCGCGCTTAGGGCGCGGATCGATGCCGTCAGAAAGTAGGTACCTTCACAGGGCAGAATCTCAAAGCCAAGTTCTGTCAGCGCCGCAGCAAGAAAATCGCGCTTGGCCTGCAAAGCCGCGCGCAGAGCCAGCGTAAATCCCATTTCATGTTCAAGCCCATAGGCGATACCCAACTGCAGTGCCGGCGAGGTCGTGAAGGTCAGGAACTGGTGCGCCTTGGCCGCCACCTCGAGCAGCGCGGCCGGACCCGTGACCCAGCCAACTTTCCAGCCGGTCAGCGAGAACATCTTGCCGGCAGAGCCAACGCGCAGCACGCGATCCTCGAGCCCCGCTATCGCCAGCGGCGAGAGGTGTGGTTTCCCGTCAAAGGTCAGATGTTCATAGACTTCATCAGCAATCACGGCCGCCCCGGTGGGCCTCACCACATCGGCCAGAATTTCGAGCTCAGCGCGACTGAACACTCGCCCGGCCGGATTGAGCGGAGTATTGACGAGGACAGCGGCGGTAGCAGGACTGATCGCGGCGGCCAGGTGTTCTCGACGCAGCGTAAAAGCAGGTGGCTCAAGCACCACCCGCCGTACCTTGGCTCCGGCGCTCTGGGCAATCGGCCGATAGGAATCATAGGCCGGTTCGATGACAACAACCTCACGCCCGGCACTGGCCAGACCATAGATACAGGACGCCAGCGCTTCGGTAGCTCCCGACGTCACCAGCACCTCGGTGTCAGGATCAAACTCAAAACCGTGAAACCGTTTGGCGTGGGCGGCAATGGCGGAACGCAGTGCCGGCAGGCCCCGCGTGGGCGGGTACTGGTTGGGCCCGCTCCGCAGCGCCTCTGCAGCGGCTTCGCGAATGGTCTCCGGGCCATCTTCATCGGGAAAGCCCTGGCCGAGGTTGATGGCCCCGTTTTCAAGCGCAAGCGCGCTCATGACGGAAAATATGGTGGTGCCCAAACCGGCAAATATGGGGTTGAAGCTTGGTCCGGCGCTCATGGATTCACCTCGTGAAGACCTGAGCTTTGCCGGCCAATTCGAGCGCTGACAAGGTTTCTATTTGTGCCCACTAATTAGGCTAACTGCTTCTTTTTTGTGCATCAGCTTGCCGGATTGACCGACTTTTCCGCAGATTTGCCGGCTTTAGCCCCGAACTGGCTGTGGATCCTGTACAAGGCCTATGGTCGCCTTGGCGCGAACTGCTTAGCGTCGGAGCTGATATTCCGGTGCCAGGTCGCCCCGATCTGAGCCCACCTTACCAGAGCGCGCCCATGAAAAAGATCGAAGCCATCATCAAGCCGTTCAAGCTCGATGAGGTGAAGGAAGCCCTTCAGGAAATCGGAGTTCAGGGTATCACCGTAACCGAAGCCAAAGGTTTTGGCCGGCAGAAGGGCCATACGGAGCTTTATCGTGGAGCTGAATACGTCGTTGACTTCCTGCCCAAGGTCAAAGTCGAGGTCGTGCTCGCCGATGATCGCCTCGAGGCTGCGCTCGACGCGATCCAAAAGGCGGCACGCACCGGGCGTATCGGCGACGGCAAGATTTTTGTCCTCTCTGTCGAGGAAGCCATTCGCATCCGCACCGGCGAAACCGGTACGGATGCGCTTTAGTCCAATTTGTCAAAAACAAGCGAGTGCGAGAGACGGCCATGTCCAATCCATCTGAAATTCTCAAGACCATCAAAGAAAAGGAAGTCAAATTCGTTGACCTGCGCTTCACCGATCCGCGCGGCAAGTGGCAGCACGTGACCTTCGATCCGGCCCTGGTGGACGAGGAATTGCTGACCTCCGGCACCATGTTCGACGGCTCCTCGATTGCCGGCTGGAAAGCCATCAATGAAAGCGACATGACCCTGCTCCCGGATCTGACCACCGGCTTCATCGATCCGTTCTTTGCTCATACCACGCTGTCACTGACCTGCGACATCGTTGAGCCCTCAACCGGCGAACGTTACGATCGCTGCCCGCGCTCGATTGCCAAGGCTGCAGAGCAATATATCGTTGCCTCAGGTGCCGGCGACACCGCCTATTTTGGTCCGGAAGCAGAATTCTTCATCTTCGATGACGTGCGGTACGACACCCAGATGAACAAGGGCTTCTACTTCCTTGATTCTTTGGAAGGGCCTTATAACTCGGGTACCGAATACGAAGCTGGCAATCTGGGTCATCGTCCGGCCGTCAAGGGCGGCTATTTCCCCGTTCCGCCGATCGACTCCGCTCAGGATATTCGCAGTGAAATGCTCGCCATCATGGGTGAACTCGGCATGGAGCCGGAAAAGCACCACCATGAGGTGGCAGGCAGCCAGCATGAACTTGGTTTCAAATTCTCGACCCTGACCAAGTGCGCGGACCGCATGCAGATGTACAAGTACATCGTCCACCAGGTCGCCGCGGCCTATGGCAAGTCCGCCACCTTCATGCCCAAACCAATCTATGGCGACAATGGTTCGGGAATGCATGTCCACCAGTCAATCTGGAAGGGGGGGAAGCCCCTCTTTGCTGGTTCGGGGTATGCCGACCTGTCCGATACCTGCCTGTATTATATTGGCGGCATCATCAAGCATGCCCGTGCGATCAATGCCTTCACCAATCCATTGACCAATTCCTACAAGCGCCTCATCCCCGGCTTCGAGGCCCCGGTGCTGCTGGCCTATTCATCACGTAACCGTTCCGCCTCCTGCCGCATCCCGTTCTCGGGAAGCCCCAACGGCAAGCGCGTCGAAGTGCGCTTCCCCGATCCGGGTGCCAACCCCTATCTCGCGTATTCGGCGCTCCTGATGGCCGGTCTGGACGGCATTGAGAACAAGATCCACCCTGGCGATCCGATGGACAAAGACCTTTACGCGCTGCCGCCCGAAGAGCTGCGCGACGTGCCGCAGGTCTGCGGCTCTCTGCGCCAGGCACTGGAAACGCTTGATGCGGATCGCGCCTTCCTCAAGAAGGGCGGGGTCTTCAATGATGACTTCATCGACAGCTACATCGAACTCAAGATGGGCGAGGTCTATGCCTTCGAGCACACCCCGCATCCGATCGAGTTCAAGATGTATTATTCGGTCTGATAGGACTGTCGCATTTTACCGTCAGGCCCGGGCGATCGCTCGGGCCTGATGCATTTCAGGCCGCCGCGCTGACGGCGTCCTTGGCCGGCTCGGGTGCAGGCGGCAGCACGATATAGGCTCTACAGCCTTTACCCGGTTCGCTTTCCAGCCAAGCCCGACCGCCATGCAGTTCGCATAAACCGCGCACCAGGGCGAGCCCAAGGCCGGTACCGCCGCCCTGACGATCATAGCGGTTATCCACCTGGCTGAAGGGCTTGAAGATGCGGTCAAGTTTCTCGCGCGGTATTCCAGGACCATTGTCCTCAACCATGACCTGAAAGCCACCGTCGCGCGCACGGCTGCCAAGTACCGTGATCCGCCCGCCTTCGGGCGTAAATTTAACGGCATTGGAGACCAGATTGATCAGCATCTGCTTCAGTGCCCGTTCATCCGCGTAGAGCATTGGCGCATCCGAACTCGTCTCGATGACAAGTTCCTGACGATGTTCGCGCGCCTTGGCTCCGACCAGCTTGAGGGCACTTTCCATGGTTCTTTGGGCATCAAGTGCTTCGGGCTGAATTTCCATCCGCCCGGCCTCAATCTTGGCAACATCGAGCAGATCATTGATGAGACTGAGCAGATGCGCGCCCGAGGAATGAATGTCACCAGCATATTCGACGTAGCGCGGCGAGCCCGCCGAGCCAAAGCATTCCTTGGCGATGATTTCCGAAAAGCCCAGAATCGCATTGAGCGGTGTCCGCAATTCGTGACTCATGTTGGCAAGGAACGCCGTCTTCGAGGCATTGGCGGTCTCAGCCTCAAAGCGCTTGCGCAAAGCTTCGTCACGGGCCTCCTCCAGTTCACGCGCAAGATCTTCCACCTCGAAGCGCAACCGTGAATCCTCGTCCAGACGATAGGTCAGACGGCGGCCATCGAAGAACATCTGGGCCGTATAGATGGTGATGGCGACTGCGATCAGCATATCAATCAGGCTGTTACCCGTCAGAAACCGTACGTCGCTCATCGTCACCATGGGAACCACCGCGGCCATGAAGATATCGACGTGACCGACCCGGCTGACAATCAGCCAGGACAGAATGGCCACCGAGGCGAAAGCGAGAAATACGTGGTTGATTGGATTATTGGGCTGCCACAGGATCCAGGTCATCAGGCCCCAGGCAAAGGAAACCGCAAGCTGCGCCGCGATGAAGCGAGAGAACCAGGGGCGAAGTCGTTCATAGCTGACGACGGTTCTGGTAGCGGCGCGATAGGTCCCGACGAGGCGGGCGCAGATCCCCGTGGCCAAGAGCACAGCTCCCGGCAATATCATGGCCGTTGCGATTGAAACCTTGCCAAAGCCGCCACGCGACGCAAACAGAGCCACGCAAACCGCCCACAACGGCGCCGTATAGCGTGCAGCATGCAGAATGTCGGCGGTCAGGTTGAGCTGCGCCTTCAGCACGCGCCCATCGGCGTTGCGTTGCATACGCAAGCGTTGACCGTAGCCCAAGGACTTATCCCCCGTTACTCCGCCTGGCGCAGAGTTCTGGAGACTACCCCATCGGTTCTAAGAAATTCTTAGCTGTCCGGATTTAAGCGATACGGCGGCTGCGCTGCTCACGCAGCACGGCTTCGCTGGAAGCCGGAAAGCGCACGCTCACCTTGCAGCCGTTGCCCGGAGCCGTCTCGATCCACACCCGCCCCCCATGGAGCGCGGTAAGTCCGCGAACCAGAGAAAGGCCCAGTCCGGTCCCGCCCTGCTGGCGCGAATAGCGCTTGTCGAGTTGGTTGAAGGCCTCAAATACCCGCTCGAGAAGGGCCGGATCAAACCCGGGCCCGTTGTCGGCAACACAGAGCTCAAAGCCACCATCCTCCAACCCGCGCCCGGTAACGGTGATCTCGCCGCCGATCTGGGTGAATTTGGTCGCATTGCTGATGAGATTGTAGACGATCTGCCGGAAGGCGCGTTCGTCGGCATAAAGCTGGTCGCGCTCGCCTTCGAATTTTATGGTGAGAATCTGCTTTTTGGCCTGCAGCTTGGGACGCAGTACGCGCAGGCCATGTTCTATGACCCCTGGGGCATCGAGAAATTCGGGGGCCACGCTCATCTGCCCGGCTTCGATCTTGGCGACATCAAGGATGTCATCGATGATGCCAAGCAGATGTCGTCCCGCGGACTGGATGTCACCGGCGTAGTCACGGTATCGGCTCTGTCCAACCGGCCCAAACGCCTCCTGTTCGATGAGATCGGAAAAGCCGATGATGGCGTTAAGCGGCGTGCGCAGCTCGTGGCTCATATTGGCGAGGAAGGATGATTTGGCGGCATTGGCTGCTTCCGCTTCCGCCTGCTTCTTCAGGGCCGCGTCGTGCGCCCGGCGCAGCTCGTCGGTAAGATCCTCATTGGCAAAGCGAGAGCTAAGCAGCACCCGGCTCTGATGCATGGCGTTCAGAACGACCACCAGCGTATAAATAAAGGCGGTCGTCAGCAGAACCGCGAGCCCCACATTCGCCGGCACACCGCCGCTCAGCATGCGCGGCAGCGACAACCCCATCAGTGGCAACACCCCGGCCACATAAAGGCTCCAGCTGTTGGCCGATGAGGCATTGGAAATCAGCACCGCAACCAGCGGTACGAGGATGAGGGCATGATTAACCGCATTGTCGGGTACCCAGAGCAACCAGGTCATGGCGCCCCAGCTCAGTCCGATCAGAAATTGCTCGGAGACAAAAACCGTCTCCCACAGGCGTACCCGATGCGGCGACTTGCGATAGCGCTGCAAAGTAAGCGCTGCCAGCAGACTGTTGCCCAGATGCAGGCTGAGCGCCACCACCAGCCGCCAGACGGGAACCTCGCCGAAATAGGGGAAAAGCCCGATGAACGGCGTAATACCGACCGCGGCCCAGGTCGGATTAAGCCATATTTTGAATGGCAGGTAGCGCGCCAGGCTTTCGGTTCGCGCATGCGCGTACCGTTCGGCCTGTTCTGCCACGCTACAATCTGCATTCATCAATCCGGTCCCTCGGCCCCTGCGCCGTACCTTTCATGATCCCCCGAATGTGTTAATAAAACACACCGAATCGGCCGGAGAGACATCGGCTTACGCACTTTCTGCCCGTCGTTTTTCACCATTTGGCTCGGAGCCCAGTAGGATGGCCAAGGCCCCAGATCTGTTCGAAAATCACGGCGCGGAGAAAACCGCCGGCTATACCGCAAAGGACATTGAAGTCCTCGAAGGGCTGGAGCCAGTACGACGGCGGCCGGGCATGTATATCGGCGGCACGGACGAACGGGCCCTACATCATCTAGCGGCTGAAATCCTTGATAACGCAATGGATGAGGCCGTGGCCGGGTTTGCCACCCGGATAGAGTTTGAGCTCTCCTTGGACGACATTGTTACAGTGCGGGATAATGGGCGCGGTATCCCCATCGACCCTCACCCCAAGTTCAAAAACAAATCGGCGCTCGAAGTCATCATGACGACGCTGCACGCGGGGGGTAAGTTCGGGGGCAAGGTCTATGACACCTCCGGCGGCCTGCACGGAGTCGGTTCCTCAGTGGTTAACGCCTTGAGCGAATGGCTGGAGGTCGAAGTTGCCCGCGAGCGCCAGAACCATGTGATGCGCTTTGAGCGAGGCAAGCCTGCGGGCAAGCTGAAGAATACCGGGAGCGTCAATCGACGCGGTACCATCGTGCGCTTCAAGCCGGACGCCCAGATCTTTGGCAGTGAGGCTCATTTTTCACCGGCCATGCTGTATCGCATGGCGAAGTCCAAGGCTTACCTGTTCCGCGGCGTGGAGATCCACTGGCGGTGCGATCCCAGCCTGATCCGGAATGGCAAAACACCGGCCGACGAAATCCTGAAGTTTCCTGGCGGCCTTGCAGATTTCCTGCGCAGCGAGATTGAAGGCGAGACCACCGTCAGCCCGCGCCTGTTTTTGGGGCGTACCGAGAACAAGGATGGCAAGGGTGCGGTCGAGTGGGCAGTTGCCTGGGCGCCCGAGCGTGACGGCTTCATGCAGAGCTTCTGCAACACCATCCCCACCCCTTTGGGCGGCACCCATGAACAGGGGCTGCGCAACGCCCTGACCAAGGCTCTGCGGGCCTATGGCGAGCGGGCGGGCAACAAAAAGACCGCACAGATAACACCCGACGATGTTATGAGCGCCGCCTGCGCCGTTCTCAGCGTCTTCATCCGCGAACCGGAATTTCAGGGGCAGACCAAGGAAAAGCTGTCCACCCAGGATGCCCAGCGACTGGTTGAGACGGTAGTGCGGGATCATTTTGACCACTGGCTGGCGGAAAGTCCGGCAGAGGCGGACCGGCTGCTCAGCTTTGTCATCGACCAGGCTGACGATCGGCTAAAGCGCAGGCAGGAGCGCGAAACCCAACGCAAATCTGCCACCCGCAAACTGCGCCTGCCAGGCAAACTCACCGATTGCACGCGCGACGCCCCGGGCGGCACCGAGCTCTTTCTGGTCGAAGGAGACTCTGCCGGCGGCAGCGCCAAACAGGCCCGTGATCGTACCACGCAGGCTGTGCTTCCATTGCGTGGCAAGATCCTGAATGTTGCGAGCGCAGCCGCTGGCAAGCTGGCTCAGAACCAGGAGCTATCTGACCTGCTGCTGGCGCTGGGCTGCGGTGCCGGCAGCAAGTATCGCGAAGAGGAACTGCGCTATGAGCGTGTCATCATCATGACCGACGCTGACGTCGACGGCGCTCATATCGCCTCTCTGCTGCTCACCTTCTTCTATCGCGAGATGCCAAAGCTGATCGAAAATGGCCACCTGTTCCTGGCCATGCCACCACTTTACCGGCTTTCGCACGCAGGCAAGACACTTTATGCCCGTGACGACGCGCACCGCGAGCAGCTGCTGAAAACAGAATTCAAGGCCAATGCCAAAGTGGAGATTTCCCGTTTCAAGGGTCTGGGAGAAATGATGCCCGGACAATTGAAGGAAACCACCATGCGCCCGGGCCAACGGACCTTGATCCAGGTTATTGCACCTTCTGATGCACGCGCATCAACCGATCGGATTGTCGACGATCTGATGGGCAAGAAACCGGAACTGCGCTTCAAATTCATCCAGGAAAATGCCCAATTCGCCGTAGATGTCGATCTCTAGATCACACGCTTGAGCCATGGTCGTCACGGTGATTGCGGGCGGCGCCTTGTCGCCTGAAGTGAAAAATTTGTGACGGGCTCCCGGTTCCGGAAAAAACGACTCCACATTACGGGCAAAGTCGGGTTCAGTGGTGTCCCTAGAGGGTCAACACCGCGATCCGCTACCGTAAAGCTTTGACCGCAGGGCCAACAAAATGGCCGTTTTGCCACTCAAGAACTTCGCCCGATCCGGACGGCTGCCCGGAGATGATGGTCAAAGCCGGCTGTTGCCTGGCCTCACCATCGATGGTCACCTTGAAGTCGACGGCGAAATCTACATCGATGGCCTGGTCAATGGCCGGATAGATGGCGTGACCGTGATCATCGGCCCACAAGGCACGGTGGTTGGTGATATTGTGGCCCGCGAGGTGCGCATCGAAGGCACGCTCGAGGGCCGTACCTTCGCCCATCATGTCAGCATTACCCAGACCGCGCGGGTGACGGGCCGCGTCTTTCATCATACGATTTCCGTCGATAAGGGGGCACGCATCGATGCGCGCATGCCCTGGCGTCCGCTCAACTACTTTGAAACGCTCGATCAACTCCCGGAGACCCGATCATGACCATGTTCACCCGCAGCGACAAAAGCGCGGACGAGAAGCCGCAAAATACGCCTGAAGCCGCCCGTGCCCCGGCCACACCGCAGCTGCGTCCGGCGGCGACACCGCCGGTAACCACGCCAGCCGCTGCCGCACGCGCCCACGGCACCTCGGTCATCGGCAAAGCCGTGAAGATCACCGGCCAAATCGAAAGCACTGAGGATGTTCAGATCGAAGGCCAGGTCGATGGTGATGTCCGCGGCCAGACTGTCACTATTGGTGCCAATGCCCGGGTCAAAGGCACTGTATATGGCGAAACCGTCGAGGTGGCCGGTACAGTTGAGGGCAAGATCGAGGCCCGCAAGGTTATCCTCACGTCTACCGGACACATGACTGGCGACGTGATTCACGCCGATATCCGCATCGAATCCGGAGCGTTCATCGACGGTCACCTGCGGCCCGAACATGGCAAGGACGCCAAACCCTCGACCAAATCGAGCACCTAAAGCGCGGCTGGAACGGCGATCGGCACGATCTGGAGCGTGCCGTCGCCATAGGTGCTGGGCACAGCAGTTTCGCCTCGGGCCTGGATCAGGGCCCTGCCCTCTGCCGGCAACTTCAGCGTACGGGCCACCAGGGTCAGCGTGAACGCCCCCTTGTCAGCCATCACCAGGCTCAACTCTTTTGAATCGCAGTCTGGCGTCAGACAGCCAATGGCTACTTCGCTGTGGTGCTTCCAGCCCACCGGGATGGCAACCCTGGTCTGCCCGACCATGATCTTCTTGAGACCAACCCAGCCAGGCAGCCGAAGGGTCAGCATATCTGCCGATCCCTTGAGCGCCAGGCGGACAATGCGTTCTCCACCGCGCAGGCGATTGGCAAGGATTGTCACGCCGTCGGGCGACAGGGCCAGATAAGGCGCCTGCGCCACGAACATGTGCCGTGGATAGCTTGCGGTAATCACCACAGGCCGACGGGAAAACGCGGCAGCACGGGCAAGTTTCGGCGGCAGCGGAGCATCCGTCTGTGCCGCCCAGAGCGCGCGCTGCGGTTCCTGAATATAGAACAGGTTAAGGCGTTGCGGCGCGATCCTACTATAGCTCGGCAGCAGCCCCGCAATCACCGCTGCGATACCGGCAAGCCCTGCAACGCCCATAAACAACCATGAAAACCGCCCCCGTGGCCATTGCGCACTCGCAAGCCATGGCAGCAGCGTCGCCATGCCGATCGCGGCAGGAACCGTAAAAAGCGGATGCAGCCGTAGTCCCATGAGCCCTTCGCCATCGGCGCAGAGCTGCAGCCAGATCACAAGGCAGAGCAGCGCGGAAAGAAAGAGCGCCCACTGCCCCCCACTGCGCTCAATGCCGGCCATGCGCACGAACGGCAGGGTGACCGCGGCCGCGGCCAGAGGCAGCAGAAAATAAGGACTGAAGCCTGGCAACAATGCTGCGACGGCGATGGCGAGAACACCAAACCACAACCAGACGCCGACCAGGGCGGACCGCGCCGAGGAAACCCGCGCCGCGAGCAGCGCCACCGCCCCGATCTCAAAGGCAAGGGCAAGACGCAAGGCGGCGGGATGGGCGTAAGACGGGTCAGGCATGCCCGAAACGGATTGCGCGATGACCACCATCAGCCAGCCACCTAGACCGGCACCCGCCACCATGCCTGGAAAGACAAAAATCGCGGCAAACCATTGGCGGGCGGTGAGCCGGCCTGCGCCGGCAAGCACGGCCAGCAGCACGACAAGACTGAGTATGATGGCAAGCGGCAAGCTGAAACGTTGTGGCCAGCGGGCCAGCCAGCGGCCAAGGATCGAGAGATAATCTTCACTGTGACCATCAAGCGACGCGAAATGGGTAGCTTCCAGGGCACGGACCAGGCCAAGCAGATTGTCGCCCTGATCCTGCAGGCTGCGCCGGCTCAGATGTGCCAGGGTGTCAAGCGGTGTGTGATAATGGGCGACTCGACGCGTGATGGCAAAGTTGAAGCCTCTGATGTGATGGGAGAGGAACACCGTCAGATCGGTGTCGTTTGGCATAAAACGATAGATCTCTGCGTAGAGCGAGCTGGTGGCGTAGCTTGGCGCCGTGTGCGCATAAAGACCGATCAGCCGCGAGGCCCTGGGGCTCGTCTGAAACAGGAGGCTGGGACCCTGATTGCCACGGGCCTCGATATTGATCGCTATACCCACACCGCGACGGAGCATGGGGTTTTGCAAATAGGCGGCTGCACCCAGCATCCCGAATTCTTCGCCATTGGTGAAGAGCGCAATCACGGGGTGAAGCGTCTTACCCGGCTCCGCGCGGAGGGCCCGTGCAGTTTCCAGAAGCGAGGCAACGCCTGCCCCATCGTCCGCGGCACCGGGACCTGCCGGCACGGAATCATAGTGGGCAACCATGAGGATGGCTTTGCCTTGCCCTTCTAGAACCGGAGCCACGATGTCGACCGCAGTGCCGCAACCGATCAGCGGCGCATGCTTGTCGGAGAAACAGCCCATGCCACGATAGGTGTGAGCGACGATACCCATCTGCGCCAGCGTGGCGATGATGCGGGTACGCACCGCGCGATTGGCCGCTGCGCCGTCGGGGTGGGGTATCTGGGGCCCCAGAACCCGCCCCAGCATTGACGCCGCCCGAAGTGCGGAAAAATCCCCGGCTGGCGCGCTGGCAGAGACGACGCCAGGTTCAGCGGTACCATAACGGGCCAGGCCCCAAAATCCGACCGCGAGCATGGCCGCTATGACCAGCCGAACCCACCATGACCGCATCGTCATCCCCCCGCAACGCGGTGCAAGGTTACCGTCATCGCCGAGGTTGTCGAGCGCCATCAGGAGCAAAACCGATTCACTTATCCGCCCTCGGCGCCCTGCATGCGCGGCTCTCAGCCTTGCCAGCGACCTCCAATCAATGTTTTCGTGGGATACATTTTTACGGCTGGTCCTTGACTTTACGCCCGCCGTCCCTATGTTCGCGGCGTCAGTATACGGCTGCCATCCGGGCAGACCGTCAGGGCGCGATGGACATGCGCCCGACAAGGAGCGTATGACCGAAATCGTCACGAATGCCGGCGCGGAAGCCGGCTCGGATGGGCTTATGTTAGTCCATCCCCAATCCGCCGACTCACACCAAGCCGATAGTGATAGAGCGCCGTCGCCAGATAGCGGCGATGTCGATCTGCCCGGGGCTACAGCACCCGGTGCCGAAGCTGAGACATCAGGTCCAGGCTTTGATCAGCTTGGGCTGTCTGAAGAGGTGCTGCGTGCTGTGGCTGAGTCTGGCTACCGCCAGCCGACGCCGATCCAGGCTGAAGGCATCCCGCAGGTGCTGAAAGGCCGGGACATCATCGGTATCGCCCAAACTGGTACCGGCAAGACGGCCTCCTTCACCCTTCCGATGATTGAGATCTTGGCCCGTGGCCGTGCCAAGGCGCGCATGCCGCGCTCCTTGATCCTTGAACCTACACGCGAACTGGCAGCACAGGTTGCCGAGAGCTTTGAGCGCTACGGCAAATACAACAAGCTGTCGATGGCACTGCTGATTGGCGGCGTCTCGTTCGAAGATCAGGATAGGAAGCTTGACCGCGGCGTCGATGTGCTCATCGCCACTCCGGGCCGGCTGCTCGACCACTTCGAACGCGGCAAGCTGATGCTTACCGGGGTTCAGGTGCTTGTGGTCGACGAGGCTGACCGCATGCTCGATATGGGCTTCATTCCCGACGTCGAACGGATCTGCAAACTTCTGCCGTTTACACGCCAGACACTGTTTTATTCGGCGACCATGCCGCCAGAAATCACCCGGCTGACCTCACAGTTTCTACACAACCCGGCGCGCGTTGAAGTCTCCCGTCCGGCGACAGCTGCGGTTACCATTACCCAGGAAATCATCGACGTTGCGGCCAATGACTGGGCCAAACGCGAAACCCTGCGCCGGCTCATCCGCGACAATCCGGTGCAGAACGGGATTATCTTCTGCAACCGCAAGCGCGATGTCGATGTCGTCGCCAAATCCCTCAAGAAGCACGGCTTCTCGGCCGCACCGCTGCACGGCGACCTGGACCAGTCGGTGCGCACGAAGACGCTCGACGAGTTTCGCGGCGGTGACATCCAGCTTCTCGTCGCCTCTGACGTCGCCGCGCGCGGTCTTGATATTCCGGCAGTCAGCCATGTGTTCAATTATGACACCCCATTCCATGCCGATGATTATGTTCACCGCATTGGACGCACCGGACGGGCCGGGCGCACCGGTCATGCCTTCATGCTGGTCACGACGCGTGATGAGAAGTCGGTCGATGCAATCCAGAAATTGATCGGCCAGTCCTTGCCCCGCCGCCAGATTGAAGGCGTCGAGCCGCGCGAGGAGCGTTCCGGTGGACGCGATCGTGATCGCCGTAACTCCGGCCGCCGCGACCATCGGCGAGAGCGGCGCGAGCGGCCAGTCCCGGATCATGGCCAGCGGGCCGCGCTCGAGCCCGCGCGTACGACCCTGCCGCCTCCCACCCCGCAAGATGCTGCACCGCTGGCTTCGGAACCGCTAGCCACCAACGCGCTGCCGGAGTGGATGAGCATGGCGACTCCCGATGCCTGCCAGCTTCCGGTCGCACTGCTGCGTCCCGTCAAGCTACCCCCGCCACGCGAGGAAGCCGAAGAGAGCGAGGATCTCGACGGACTGGAAGACGAAGAGCTGCTGATCGACTCGCGGGTTGAGGAGCCCAGTGCCGACGCAGCATCGATGCCTTCCAGCGCCCTTTACGAGGTTCATGCCACCACTGCGGAACCGGTTACCGCGGCCGATCAACTCCCGGCGGTGACTGCCGAAGTCCCACTTGCGACCGACGCGTCGCCAGCGGTGAGCCCCGACGACGGACTGATTGAGGCTGAGCCCAAACCGCGCCGCCGGGTTCGCGCCAGCCGCAAATCTGGCGAGCCTGCCAAACCGCGCGCCCGCCGCAAAAAGGCACCCGCAAGCGAGGCTCCAGCATCGGACCCATCCGCGGCTGCCACGGACGCCCCCGCGGCAGAGCTGGACGGCTAAGCAGCCCGTCCCGCCCTAGCGTTTGATCTGGCCGGCCACGAGGCTCTGGATTTTGGCGCCATAGGGCGGACGGAGCATCGCCGTGAGATCCCGCTTGGACTGGGTAAACACGGCCTTCGTATGGCTGAAGGTACGAAAGCCATCTACCCCGTGATACGAGCCCATGCCGGACGGGCCGATGCCGCCAAAGGGCAGGTCCTCCATCATCACGTGTGAGATCACATCGTTTACCGAAACCCCGCCCGAAGTCGTGCGGTTGAGCACCTTGTCCTGCTCCAGACCATCATTGCCAAAGTAATAGAGCCCGAGCGGACGGGGGTGGTCGTTAATGTATTCGATCGCCTCATCGATGGCACCATAGGTCTTGACCGGCAACAGTGGACCGAAAATCTCGTCCTGCATGATTTTCATGTCGTCCGTTGCGTCAAACACCAGCGTCGGCGGAATCTTGTGATGCGGCTGCTGACGAAAATCTTCCTTGGCAGGATTGATTTCATAAAGCCTTGCACCCTTTTCCTCGGCATCCTTGAGATAGCCCATGAGACGGTCGTAATGACGCTGGTTGATGACCGAGGTGTAATCGGGATTGTCTTTCAAGGTTGGGAACATCGCGCTGACGGCAGCCGTCGCAGCCGTCGCAAACTGCTCCTGTTTGCCCTCTGGCACCATGACGTAGTCCGGAGCCAGACAGATCTGGCCGGCGTTCAGGGTCTTGCCAAACATGACCCGTTTGGCGGTCAAGGCCATGTCAGCACTGGTGCTGACGACGACCGGTGACTTGCCACCGAGCTCCAGGGTGGTGGGGACCAGATGCTCGGCTGCGGCGCGCATCACGTGATAGGCGATCGAGGTTGCGCCGGTGAAGAGCAGGTGATCAAAAGGCAGTCCCGCAAATGCCTGCCCCACCTCCGGACCACCGGTGAACACCGCGCATTCCGCCTCCGAATAGGCTGAGCGGATCATCCGCGCCAGGAGTTCACTGGTGCGGGGGGTGAATTCGCTCGGCTTGATCATGGCGCGATTGCCAGCTGCAAAGACGCCGGCGAGCGGTGCGAAGGTCAAATTGACCGGGAAGTTCCACGGACTGATGATTCCTACCACGCCTTTGGGCTGATATTCGATGCGGGCCCTGGCTCCGAACAGGCCGAGGAGCGCCGGCTGCACCGCCCGCTTTTCGCCGCGCATCCAGTTTTTCAGATGGGTCTTGGCGTGCTTCAACGGGCCAATCGAGCCAGCGACGTCGGTCAGCTGCGAAGCATGAACCGAGCGGTGACCAAAATCCTCGCGCAGGCAGTCGGCTATCTGCTGGCTGTTGTCGACCAGAAGACCGATTGCCCGATCGAGCCATTCAACCCGCTTTTGGGCGCTTGGAGCCCCTTCCTTGATATGGGCCTGCCGCTGAACCTCAAGCACCCGCATCATCTCGGCAGCAGCACTTTGTTTACCGTCGCTCATGGGCTCCTCCGCCACTATCCCTTGGCGCTACTAGAGCAGCCTCGCGCATTGGCTTCAATCCCGCGCCTGCCATCCGGGCTCCCTTGAGTGGGGATCCGGGGTGTTTAAGCGACCGATTTAACGGTTTTTTTCCAGGATCCAGATCACAGTCAGCCAACCTCGGAGCTGCCATGCATGGGGCCCGAGGGGTTGGGGACGATCGTGAACCGCTACGAACACACGCAGGCCTTGGCAAAGACTGCAGTCGGCTTGATGGCCGAACGCTCGGTGGCACCGACGCCAGAAAACTACGAACTGTTCTTTAGTTATGTGTCGGGTCAAAACCCTGCGCTGTCAAAGGTCATGGGCGACCTCATAGCCAACCGCAAACCTTTTACGTCCCCGGTGCTCGAGGACCTGCGCAACCGCTTCTTCCCCCGCCCCAAGCTGGACGACGAAATGGTATCCTTGGGTAATAATGTGTCTGAGACCCTCAATTCCATGCTCACCAAGCTGGAAAGGGCCGGCCGGGATACCGAGGATTATGGACGCAAATTGTCAGCGGTCAGCGGTGAGCTGGGCAGCGAGCCTTCTGCCGGCGGCTTGCGCAAGATTGTCGAGGGCCTGCGCACGGCCACCAGCGCCATGGAGGCCCGCACCCATGCCCTCGAGAGCGAACTGCAAAAGTCCTCGCACGAAGTGGGCGAGCTGCGTCGCAAACTTGAAGATGTACGCAAGGAAAGTCTGACTGATCCTTTGACTGGAATTGCCAACCGCAAGGCTTTCGACCTGGATCTGCGCAAGGCCATAGTGCAGGCCCGAGAGCACAATGAAGCCTTATCCCTGCTGATTTGCGACATCGACCGCTTCAAACAGTTCAACGATACCTTCGGTCACCAGACCGGCGATCAGGTTCTGCGTCTCGTGGCCAATTGCCTGAGCGAAAGCGTGAAGGGCCGAGATACCGCAGCGCGCTATGGCGGCGAAGAGTTCGCCGTCATCGTCCGAGGCGCCCCATTGCGGGCGGCCAGCCTTCTGGCTGACCAGATCCGGCAGGTGGTCCAGGCCAAGAAACTGGTGAAAAAGTCCACCGGCGACGTTCTGGGCACGATCACGATTTCGATCGGTGCCGCGCAGCTGCTGGCCGGCGAGGACGAGACGAGCCTCATCCATCGCGCCGATGCCGGGCTCTATGCCGCCAAGGCCGCCGGACGTAACTGTGTGCGCAGCGTCAGCTCCTCACACACTCCGGATGTTGCGGCCTAAAGCTGACCTCACGGCACGCTTTCAAGCCACGGTCCACCCGCCTATGCTGGCACCGATCAACATCGGGAGGCGCATATGCGGACCAATTTCGAGCGCGTTTATGTCACGGCACACGATGACGTCGCGGTGCTTACCTTGAACCATCCAGAGGTGATGAACGCGGCCTCACTCGAACTCGTCGACGGCATGGGCAAGGCACTCAGCCATATTGAAGAAAACGCCGCCTTTCGGGCGATCGTCATTACCGGGGAAGGTCGCGGCTTTTGCTCCGGGGCCAATCTCTCCGGCCCCGGCATGGGTTCGGGATCGCGCGATGCCGGCTCGGTTCTCGAAACCCACTTCCATCCCCTGCTGCGCCGCCTGCGCGATCTCAATATTCCGCTTGTGACAGCCGTCAATGGCGCTGCCGCGGGCGTCGGCATGAGCCTCGCACTCATGGGGGACATCATCCTTGCCGCCCGCTCCGCCTACTTCCTCCAGGCCTTCGCCCGCATTGGACTGGTGCCGGATGGGGGATCGACGTGGCTGCTTCCGCGCCTGATCGGGCTCGCCCGGGCTCGGGAACTGTCGATGCTGGCCGAAAAGCTGCCCGCTGAACAGGCTCTGCAGTGGGGCCTCATCAACCGCGTCTGCGATGATACCAATCTGATGGATGATGCCTTGGCCATGGCCCACCGTCTCGCCCAGGGTCCCGCGAGCCTAGCCCTCATCCGCCGTCTCTACTGGCAAAGCCCGGAAAATTCCTATGAGGCACAGATCAACGAAGAGCGCCAGGCACAGCGGAAGGCCGGGCGGTCGCGTGACTTCTTCGAGGGCGTGCAGGCCTTCCTGCAGAAGCGTCCGGCAAAATTCACCGGCCAATAATGATCCCGGGCGTGAGCTTGCTGCCAGCAGTCATTCGCGCCTGGGCCACAGACCACGCCTAGTTCGTAGAACGCCAGCTCTCGGGTCCCTGGCAAGTCGGGGACCCGGACATCCTCCTCCCGGCCGCCGCTCGCCGTAATGCCACGTCAGACGACAAGGAAGCCCCGCCGGCGCAGGCGTGTTTCTGCGCAAGCGCGATTTCGTCGGCGACCGATTGCAACGGCCACACCAGCGGTCTATGTGGGCGACGATTTGCGACCTTCAACGTCTAAGCCAGCAGATATACGCAGATGTCGTCCGACACCGAGGTTCGACGCGTGCCGACCATTGAGATGGCCGCAGCATGCGGCATCGCAGTGGCCAACATCTATTACAACCAGCCATTGCTTGGCCTCATCGCCGCACACTTTGCGCACTCCCCAATCGCAGCGTCGATACCTACCGCGACCCAGCTTGGCTATGCGCTGGGGCTATTTCTGCTGGTACCGCTCGGTGATCTTCTGGAACGCCGGCGACTGATCGTCACTCAGTTCCTGGTGCTGGCGTTGACGCTGATCGCGGCCGCCGCCGCACCATCCGCGCTGGCCCTCGCTCTCGCCTCTCTTTTTGTTGGTCTGGCGTCCGCTGTGGCGCAGCAGATTGTTCCCTTCGCCGCCACTCTCGCCCCACAGGCCCGCCGCGGCGCGGTGATCGGTACAGTGATGAGCGGTCTTCTGGCTGGCATCTTGCTCAGCCGAACCCTGTCCGGTTTCGTCGGTGCCGTTGCGGGCTGGCGGGCAGCATTCTGGATCGGCGTTCCACTTGCGATTTCTGCCGCCGCACTCATGCGCTGGCGGCTGCCACCAAGCCCGCCGACCGTTCAACTGCCTTATCGCTATGCCTTGGTATCACTGCTTAAACTGTGGCGAACCCAGCCGGTGCTGCGCGAGGCAACCTATATCCAGGCCGGGCTCTTCGGTTCGTTTTCGGTGTTCTGGACGGTGCTGGCGCTGCGCCTGCAGGACCCTGTCTTCGGGCTTGGCCCCGCCGCGGCAGGCCTCTTTGGCCTGGTCGGTGTCGCAGGCATCATGGCGGCTCCGCTTGCTGGCCGGATCGCTGACCGCAGGGGCGCACGCGCCGTCGCCACCATGGGATGCACGCTTGCGCTCATCAGCTGGATGTTCTTTGGACTGGTCGCATCCTTGCTGGCCATGATCGTGGGCATTTTTCTCTTCGACGCAGGCGTCCAGGCCACAATCGTTGCCAATCAGCACCGCATCTATGCTCTGGACCCGCAGGCCCGCAATCGCCTGAACACCGTATTTATGACCGGAATGTTCCTTGGCGGTGCCATCGGCTCTGCCGGTGCCGCGACCATTTACCTGCACTTTGGCTGGACTATTCTATGCGTGTTTGGCGGCGCGCTCGCAATGCTCGCCGGGCTGCCCCTTTACCAGCACCGCCGGCAGTCTAGGCCTGGCTCTGGTTCACCGGCGTAATGGCAACACTTTCGCCGCAACCACAGGCGCTGGTCTGATTGGGATTATTGAAGACAAACCTTGCGCCAAATTTTTCCTGAACAAAATCCATTTCGGTACCCAGCAGGAACAGCACCGCTTTGGCATCGATGAAAATCTTCACGCCATTATCCTCCACCACTTCATCATAGGCGGCGGGGGCCTCGGCATAGTCCATGGTATAGCTCATGCCGGCACAGCCACCGTTGGTGACACCGACCCTAACGCCCTGAAAGCGGCCGTCCGCCTCTGCAATGATTTCCCGAATGCGCGCTGCGGCAGCTTCAGTCAGGCGTACGGCCTTGGGGCGAGCACGCCGAGAACGGGTGGGGGCACTTACGTCGCTCATCGTTCTACCCTCAGAACATGTTGAGTTCGAGCCTTGCGGCCTCACTCATACGATCCGGCGTCCACGGTGGATCAAACACCATGTTGACTTTTATCTTGCCGATGCCCTCGACGGTTTCGAGCGCATTTTCAACCATCACCGGCATTTCTCCCGCCACCGGACAGCCCGGTGCCGTTAGGGTCATATCGACTTCAACATCCCGCTCGTCCGAAACATCAACCTTGTAGATGAGGCCAAGTTCATAAATGTCGACGGGAATTTCCGGATCGTACACCGTCTTCAGTGCCGCTATGAGCTTGGCGGTGAAATCCTCCAGATCCGTACTGGAAATCCGGGGAGTTTCATTCTGCTCGACCTGTTCACCGGGACTGCTCATTCGGATTTTACGGCCGCGCCGCCCTCCAGAGCTGAATTCATGGTATGCCACGCCAAAGTCGCGCACTTGACCCGCATCGGAAACGCCGACACCCCTGCCATCACATCAAGCTGCTCGCGGTCTTCAGGCTGGAGTGTCTGCCCGACCTCCTCGCCCTTGACCAGGTGCAAAAATCCACCCATCAGCTGCTTGGCCTCTTCCAGACTGCGGCCGAGCACAATATCGGTCATCAGCGACGCTGATGCCTGACTGATGGCACACCCCTTGCCTTCAAAGCGGATATCTTCAATCGCGCCTGTGGGCGCAAGCTTGAGGTAGATCTTGACCCGATCACCACAGAGCGGATTATGCCCCTCGGCGACATGGGTTGCGTCCGCGATCGACCCGAAATGACGCGGATGACGCGAGTGATCGAGGATCACCTCCTGATAGAGTTCGCGCAGCGTGTCTTCCATCGCCCTACCCTAATACCTCTCGTGCCTTCGCCAGGGCTCCCACCAGAGCGTCGACCTCGGCCATTGTGTTGTAAAACGCAAACGATGCCCGGGTTGTGGACACCGTACCAAAGCGATCCATCAGCACCTGGGCACAATGATGCCCTGCACGCACTGCCACACCCTGACGGTCCAGAATGGTGGCGATGTCATGTGCATGCATTCCATCGCACTCAAAGCTCAGGATCGCTCCTTTCTGCGGAGCATCGCCAATAACCCTCAGCCAGTTGAATTCCCGAACCGCTTCACGGGCCTGCTGATAGAGCGCCTGCTCGTGGGCATGCGCTGCCGCGCGGTCAAGGGCAGTCAGATACTCAAGCGCCCGGGCAAGTCCCACCGCCTCAATGATCGGGGGAGTTCCGGCCTCAAAGCGTGCCGGAGGATCGGCATAAGTCACGCTGTCACGGGTGACTTCCCTGATCATCTCACCCCCACCTTGATAGGGACGCATGCGTTCAAGATGGGCGGATTTGGCGTACAGCGCACCGATGCCGGTGGGACCGTAGAGTTTGTGGCCCGTGATCACGTAAAAGTCGATATCCAGAGCCTGAACATCCACCGCCTCATGTACCGCTCCCTGACAGCCATCAGCCAACACCGACACGCCCTTGGCGTGGGCAAGAGCGACGATTTTTTCCAGCGGCGTAATCGTGCCAAGCACATTGGACATGTGGGTTATGGCGAGGAACCGAGTACGAGGCCCAATCGCAGCCTCCAGGGCGTTCAGATCAAGGCTGCCATCGTCGCCCACATCAACCCACTTCAGCACCGCCCCATGGCGCTCGCGCAACAGGTGCCAAGGCACGATGTTGGAATGGTGTTCCATCACCGTCAGGACGATTTCGTCACCGGGCTTAAGAATTGGCGCCACAAAACTTGCAGCGACGAGGTTGATGGCCTCAGTCCCACCTTTGGTAAAGACAATTTCCGAGGTGTCCCTAGCATTGAGAAAAGCCTGAACCCGCGCCCGCGCCCCTTCATAGGCGTCGGTTGCCCGGGCCGAGAGAAAGTGGACGCCGCGATGAACATTGGCAAATTCCTGACTCGCAAACGAGGTCATGCGTTCAAGCACAACCAATGGCTTCTGGGCAGATGCCGCATTATCCAGATAGACCAGAGGCTTGCCGTAGACCTCGCGCCCGAGAATCGGAAAATCCGCGCGGACTCTGTCGACATCGAATTGGGTGTGACGTGCGTTCATCCCGCAACTCCGATATCTGCCAGGACGTCGTCAACCGCGCTTAACAGGCAGGATTTGACCGCTTCGCTGCCTATCGTCGCGATCACATCTTCAAGGAATGCCCGTAACAGCAGCGAACGGGCTTGCCGTTCGTCCAGACCGCGCGACCGCAAATAAAAGAGTGCATCAGCATCCAGATCGCCAATGGCCGCACCATGGGCGCATTGGACATCATCGGCAAAGATGAGCAATTCCGGCTTCAGATCGGCCTCAGCACTTGGGTCCAGCAAAACCGCTTTTGCCGACTGGCGGCTGTCTGTGCCATCTGCACCTTTGGTCACCGTGATCCGGCCCTGATAGGCCGCACGCGCCTTGGCGCCAAGGACCTGCTTGAACACCTGCGCGCTCGCCGTGCGTTCGGCCCGATGGCTTAATCTTGTGGTGACATCGGAATGCCGCCCACGTGCGAGAACCTGCAATCCGCGCATCTCCGTCTGGGTTGCCACGCCATCGAGGCTGAGATGCATTTCCAGTCGCGACAACCTGGCGCCCAAATCGGCAAAATGTGCCTGATAGCGCGAGCCCTCCGCCTGGCTGAGACCAAGGGTCTGTACCAGAGCGGCATCATCAGCACCCTGGGCGAGCCGCACATGGCGCAGGGTGGCTCCCTTTTCCAGAAAAATTTCGAAACCGATGTTGGCAAGCCGACTGTGATGGGCGTGGTGCTCCAGAAGCGTCAGCTCGGCTCCTTCCTCCACCACGAGCAACACCCGGGCATGGTGGCTGTTATACGAACGGAAAAAGAGCCCGATCGGCTCTTCGGCGACGATGCCTGACGGCACCCTCAAAGCCACGCCTCCTGCCATCAGGGCAAGGGCGGCCCCGGAAAGCCCGTCATGCAACAGGGTTCCGAGCAAACGTTCAACCCAGCGCGGCGGCGGCGTACTGCTGCTCAGATCCACAAGTTCGATACCCGCCGGCAGCTGGACAGTGGAGGCTGCAAGTCCGCCATCGATCAACTCAAGGCTTGGGCACCCCAGGACGACAAAGGGATTGCCAATCTGCGGACCCGCTGCAGCGCCCCTGGCCGCGCTCAACGCCTCGCGCAGGTCACTGTATTTCCAGTCCTCGAAGCGCCGATGCGGAAAACCTTGATGACGCAGCTGTTCAAGCGCTCCTGCGCCGCGCATGGCGATCCAGGAAGCTGGTGGCCTGCCAGTGTGAAGCAGATCCTCCGCCGTGCTCATGCCGCATCCTTCACGATATGGCCATAGCCCTTGGCTTCCAGTTCCAACGCCAGCTCTTTACCGCCCTCAGCTACAATCCGTCCGCGCGCAAGCACATGAACGCGATCCGGAACGATATAGGTCAAAAGACGCTGATAATGAGTAATTACCAGCATCGAGCGGCTGGGAGCCCGCAGATGATTGACGCCCTCCGCCACCAGCTTCAGCGCATCGATGTCAAGCCCGGAATCGGTTTCGTCCAGAATGGCCAGACTTGGCTCAAACAGCGCCATTTGCAGCACTTCGAGGCGCTTCTTCTCACCTCCGGAAAAGCCCACATTGAGCGCACGCCGCAGCATATCCTCGGAAATGTTGAGGCTGCGAGCCTTATCGCGCACCAGGCGCAGGACGGCCATAGCGTCGAGTTCGCTTTCAGAGCGGGCACGGCGCTGCGCATTCAATGCTGCTTTGAGAAAGTTGACCGTCGTCACGCCGGGAATTTCGACCGGGTATTGCAGGGCAAGGAAAACACCACGAGCAGCTCTGGCTTCGGGTGGCATCGCCGTCAGATCTTCGCCTTTGTAGATGATTGATCCGGACGTAATGTCATAGCCGTCGCGGCCGGCGAGAACATAGGACAGCGTTGACTTTCCGGACCCATTGGGACCCATGATGGCGTGCACTTCACCTTCGCCAACGTGAAGCGACAGCCCCTTGAGGATTTCTTTGCCCTCGACGGCGACATGTAGATCTTTGATATCCAACATTATCCTACACTACCTTCCAGACTGATGCCGACCAGCTTCTGCGCCTCGACGGCAAATTCCATCGGCAACTGCTGCAGAACTTCCCGGCAGAAGCCATTGACAATCAGGGCAACAGCTTCCTCCGGAGGAATGCCGCGACTGGTACAATAAAAGAGCTGTTCTTCCGCAATCTTTGACGTAGTCGCCTCGTGCTCGATGCGTGCCGTACGGTTGCGGCTTTCAATATAGGGCACAGTATGTGCCCCACATTCCTTGCCGATCAGCAACGAGTCGCATTGGGTAAAATTGCGGGCCCGATCAGCTCTTGGATGCACCGCAACCAGGCCGCGATAGGTATTCTGCGCCTTGCCCGCTGAAATGCCCTTTGAGATGATCCGTGAACGGGTATTGCGCCCCAGATGGATCATCTTGGTTCCGGTATCTGCCTGCTGGAAGTGGTTGGCGATCGCAATCGAATAGAACTCGCCTACGGAATTGTCCCCCCGCAAGATGCAGGAGGGATATTTCCAGGTGATCGCCGACCCGGTTTCAACCTGTGTCCAGGAAATCTTTGAGTCATTGCCCCGACAGTCCCCACGCTTGGTAACAAAATTATAGATTCCCCCAAGGCCGTTTTCGTCTCCCGGATACCAGTTCTGAACCGTCGAGTACTTGATCTCTGCGCCTTCCAGCGCCACCAGTTCGACAACTGCAGCATGCAACTGGTTTTCATCACGCTTCGGTGCGGTACAACCTTCGAGATAGCTCACATAGGAGCCCTCATCGGCAATGATCAAAGTGCGTTCAAACTGTCCGGTTTCGCTCGCGTTGATGCGAAAGTAGGTAGAGAGCTCCATCGGGCAGCGGACACCCTTGGGTACATAGACAAAGCTACCGTCGGAAAAAACCGCCGAGTTCAGCGTGGCAAAGAAATTGTCCGTCACCGGCACCACGCTTCCCAGATATTTGCGCACCAGATCCGGATGCTCGCGAATGGCTTCCGAAATCGGGCAGAAAATCACTCCAGCCTTGTTCAGCGTTTCCTTGAATGTAGTTGCCACGGATACAGAATCAAAGACCGCGTCGACCGCAACACCGGCCAGAAGCTTCTGTTCTGAGAGCGGAATGCCGAGCTTGTTGTAGGTCTCAAGCAATTTGGGGTCGACATCCTCCAGACTCTGCGGCTTGTCGTTAGATGATTTAGGCGCTGCATAGTAATAGGCGTTTTCGTAATCGATCTTGGGATATTTCACCCTAGCCCACTCCGGTTCCTGCATCTGTCGCCACCGGCGATAGGCTGAAAGCCGCCACTCGAGCATCCATTCGGGCTCGCCCTTCTTGCCCGAAATAAACGCCACGGTTTCCTCGCTCAGACCGCGAGGTGCCCGTTCCATTTCAATGTCGGTGACAAAGCCATATTTGTACTTCTCACCGAGAGCCTCAACTTGTGTGCGGGTCTGTTCAATCGCGGACATGATTACCTCAGGCTGCCACGCGCCCACCGGCGCGCTGGCGCAATCTGTAAAGTGACTGGATGGCTGCAGCCCCATCGGTCAGGTGATTGGACCAGCCAAAACTGACCCGCAGGGCCCCATCCACCAGATGCGGTGCAACGTTCATGGCCCTTAAAACGTGAGACTGACCAACTTTTCCCGAGGAACATGCGGCTCCGGAACTGATCGCGATGCCATCGAGATCGAGCGCCATCAAAGCGGTTTGCGCAGAAATGCCAGGCAGGGCAAAATTCGATGTGCCGCCGAGGCGAGGTGCGCGCTCGGAAAATATCACGACATCGGCGAAGACTTCTTTCAGATCGCGTTCAAACTGATCGCGCAGATCCTTAAGCCTCCTGCCTTCTGAGGCTGCGTCCACGGCCATCGCTGCCCCAAAGCCCGCGATCGCGGCCACGTTCTCGCTTCCCGCTCGCCGCCCCTTCTCCTGACCGCCACCCACCAACTGGGCAGCAAACGGCGCGCCCGGGCGCACGAGGAGAGCACCAATCCCCTGCGGCCCACCCAATTTGTGGGCACTGAGGGCGATATAGTCAGCTGCAACCTCAATTCGCCCTGCCCCCTGAACCGCATCGCAGACGAACAGGGCTCCTGCCGCACGGGTCAGTTCCTCAATCGGCGCAACCGGCTGAATAGCCCCGGTTTCATTATTGGCTGCCATCACACAGACCAGGCTCTGCCCGCTGCCACGTGCTAGCCATTGCGCCAAAAAATCGAGATCAATCACGCCTTCGGTGCTGACCGGAAGGTGATCGATCTGCAGGCCCGTTTCCCGCTCTCCCAATGCCCGTACCGCCGCAGCCATGCAGTCGTGCTCGATCGCCGAAACCAGCACCCGGGAAATTGGTCTGCCCTCTGCCTGGGCACCATAAAATGCCCCCCACAAAGCCAGACTGCAGCTTTCCGTTCCACCGCTGGTGAACACCACGGTGCCAGGATCGACGCCCATGCGCCGCGCCACCAGCGCACGGGCCTGTTCGATGATGGCGCGCGCGGTGCGGCCGGAGCGGTGCACGCTGGAGGCATTGCCGCCAGACCTGAGAGCCCGCAACATCGCCGCGCGCGCTTCGCGGCGCGGTGGCGTGGTGGCATTGTGATCCAGGTAAATCATCCGCGTCTCATTCGGCGGCCACAGCCTGCAGGGCAGCCAGGGCGTGAGCCCGCCCCAGAACCCGGCGCTCCACCACATCGGCGAGCGAAACCGTGGCCAGAAATACATGGATATGCCGGCCGAGTTCCTCCCACAGGTCATGGGTAACGCACCGTCCTGCCGAGCCGGTGCAGCCCTTGGCACTGCCTTCACGGCAGCGCGTCGCGGTTATAGGCTCGTCGACGGCAAGAATGATGTCAGCGATACGGATGTCCTCAGCGGACCGGCTGAGGCGGTAGCCGCCTCCAGGGCCGCGCACGCTCTTGACCAGCCCCCCCCGCCGCAGCTTGGCAAACAGCTGCTCCAGATAGGACAGTGAAATTTCCTGCCGTTTGGCGATCTCTGCCAGCGAGACCGGCCGGTTTGCCGCCTGCTGTGCCGCCAGATCGGCCATCGCCATAACCGCATAGCGTCCCTTGGTGCTCAACCGCATATCGACCCTCGTCTTTATCCTCTGCCGGCGAACTGCCCGTGTTTATGCTTGCTTTTTCAGGGCCGCTTCGGTGTAGAAACGGCTCCCCACCCGCTGTTGCGGCGCAGCGCCGCTCCGACGGAGGAAGGGGATATAGATATTCCGACTGTCATGGTCAAGAATTGAACGCGCCATATAGACCCTCATTCCCGGGACATGCTGCCTCACCCGGGGCTTTTTGCAACGGACCTGGGTCGCAAGGGGAAGGAAAGTCAGAGTGAAAACATCAGTTATTTGCCCCGCAGCCCTGACAAGCCGGAGAGCTCTTCATGCCTGACATCATTCTGCCCGGCCCCGCTGGGCGCATCGAAGCCCGCTATCAGCGTCAGAAGAGCCCCGGGGCTCCGATGGCCCTGGTGCTGCATCCCCATCCGCAGTTCGGCGGGACCATGAACAACCCCTTGGTCTATGATCTCTTTCACATGTTCCACCGGCTGGGATGCACCGCCGTAAGGTTCAATTTCCGGGGTGTGGGGCGCAGCCAGGGCGCCTTTGATTCAGGCGCCGGAGAGCTATCTGACGCGGCCGCGGTATTGGATTGGATGAACACCCTTTACCCCAATCCGTCCTTTGTCTGGGTATGCGGCATTTCTTTCGGCGCCTGGATCGGCATGCAATTGCTGATGCGCCGACCCGAGATCACCGGCTTCGTCTCGATCGCGCCGCCTGCAAGCATGTATGACTTTGCCTTTCTTGCCCCCTGCCCGGCCTCCGGGCTGATTGTTCATGGCACCCGCGATCAGGTGGTGCCGGAAGCTGATGTGCAGAAGCTGGTCGACCGGCTGACGGCGCAAAAAGGTATCAAGATCACCTACGACAAGATCGAAGGCGCCAACCACTTTTTCGACAAGCATGAAGGCGAAGTGCTTGAGGCCGTCGAAGCCTATGTCTCAAGAACGATGGAGCACCCGAACGAGCGCTAGGGTGTTTCCGAGGTCAGCCGCAACCTCGGGTCTACCGGGGCGCACGACACAACCGGCCGCCGCGCATCGGCTCCGGCACACCTGTGGTGCTGGGCACGGAGAGGGCGAGGCCACGCTCAGACCGAGCAGCAAGGAAGGCGAACGCCTCGGCTTCCAGAAAATCGCCCCGCCAGCCTAGGTTTTCGGCTGTCATCACCGGGGCGTTCAGACGCTGACGCAGTTCTGCCATCAGCGCAGGATTATGCCGCCCGCCTCCACACACCACCCAAAGCTGAGCTGGCTGGGCAAAGTGCGCGCGCGCACGCGCGATGGCGGCGGCAGTAAAGGCGGTCAGTGTCGCAGCACCATCGGCCGCATTAAGGTGCTCCACACTGCGCAGGCCAAAATCCATACGATCGAGTGACTTGGGTGGGCGACGGGTGAAAAAATCATGCGCGAGCATTTTTTCCACCACCGTCTCATGAACATGCCCCGCTCGGGCCAGGCGGGCATCTTCGTCCAGCGGCCGGCCGGTGTGCCGCAAGGCCCAGTCATCCAGCGGGGCATTTCCCGGCCCGGTGTCAAAGGCCAACAGTTCATCCTGACCCACCCAGGTGACGTTGGCGACCCCACCAATGTTGACCACGGCTACCGGCGGCTTAACCCCAGCCTCAGCCACCAGGGCGGCATGATAAAGCGGCACGAGAGGAGCCCCCTGCCCCCCCGCACCCACATCCGCAGTTCGAAAGTCGTGAACCACATCGATTCCCGTGAGCTGGGCCAGACGCGCGCCATCACCCAGTTGTAATGTCCAGCGCTGCTGGGGCCGATGCAGCACCGTTTGTCCATGAAACCCCACCAGAAAGATTGCCTCAGCCGACAGGCCAGCCTGTTTGAGGAGGGCGTCAACGGCATCCGCATGGGCGTCCGTGAGCGCCCGTTCCACCTCGCGCAGTTGCTGCGGCAGCGGCGCGCCCGCCTCGAGCTCCGCGGCACAGTCGATCGCCGCACGCAGCTGGGCGCGAAGGTCCGGAGGATAAGGCTGGGTCAGGGCCTCGCCCAGAGCCCCGAGCCGAACCCCATCGGTTTCCAGCAGCGCCGCATCGATACCGTCGAGCGATGTTCCGCTCATCAGCCCGATCACTTTATGCATGGCGAGCCTTCTGCTACAGACGCTGACTTTCTTAACCGAGCTTGACCAATGTCCGATAGTCCCAAGCGCTTCAAATCAGAATTCCTGCGTCAGTTCGTGGCGCGCGGGGCCTTTTACGATTGCACCGATCCGGAAGGGCTCGACGAGTTGTTCACCGGCGGCCCGGCAACCGTCTATATCGGCTTTGACTGCACCGCCGCGAGCCTTCACGTCGGCAGCCTCGTGCAGCTGATGACGCTGCGGCGGCTGCAGCAGGCCGGACACCGTCCCATTCTGCTCATGGGGGGCGGTACAACCAAGATCGGCGATCCCTCCGGCAAGGACGAAGCCCGCAAGCTCTTGTCAACCGAGCAGATCGAGGCCAACAAGCGGTCCATCCTTTCCGGCATACGCCATCTGCTGCATTTTGGTGACGGACCAAGCGACGCCATCATGGTCGACAATGCCGATTGGCTGGACCGCCTAGAATACATTCCATTCCTACGTGACTATGGACGTCATTTTTCGGTCAATCGCATGCTGACGCTCGAAAGCGTCAAACTGCGGCTGGACCGCGAGCAGCCTCTGTCGTTCCTCGAGTTCAACTATTCCATATTGCAAGCCTACGATTTCGTTGAACTCTATCGTCGCTATGGCTGCCGCGTGCAATCAAGCGGCTCGGATCAGTGGGGCAATGTCGTCTCCGGCATCGATCTGGGTCGGCGGGTTGAAAACGTCCAGCTGTTCGGGCTGACGACGCCGCTCATCACGACCGCCTCGGGTTCTAAAATGGGTAAAACGGCAGCCGGCGCGGTGTGGCTCAATGCTGACCTGTGTTCTCCTTATGAATACTGGCAGTTCTGGCGTAACACCGAAGACCGTGATGTCGGCCGCTTTCTGCGCCTGTTCACAGAGCTTCCTGAAGCCGAAATTCGCAGACTTGAAGTGCTCGAAGGCGCCGAGCTCAATGATGCCAAGAAGTGTCTGGCAAACGAAGCCACGGCGATCCTGCATGGCCGCAGCGCTGCCGAAGCTGCCAGCGAGACCGCCCGCCGCGTGTTTGAAGAAGGTCAGCTTGGTGCATTGCTGCCAACCATAGAGCTTCCAGCGAGCAGCTTTCCCCTGGGCGCACTCAGCCTCGCAGTTGCAAGCGGCGTCGCAGCCTCCAATTCCGCAGCCCGTCAGCTCATCGCCAATCACGGTTTGCTGTTCAACGACGTCCTGGTGAGCGATCCGCGCGCAGAAGTCACCCTGTCCGACGTTGGTCCGGACGGAGTCATCAAGGTATCAAAAGGCAAGAAGCAGCACGTCCTGGTGCGGCCGGTGGGCTGACACTCAGGGACCCGGTTTGCCGTTCTGATGTCCCGGCGCTGGCCGGGCCGGAACGGGTGCCGTGGGAGTGCCCTCGAAAATCCGCCTCAGGATCCCGGGTGCCAACACTGAAAGCGGATTTACGCTCACGTCAGGCTCTTCGGCATTGCCCCTAACAGCATACGAAAAGCCGAAGATACCCTCACCTTTCTTTGATACCAGCACATCGCCAAGGACCGGGATGGCGCCGAGGATCGAGTTGAGACCGTATATTGGGACCAGCGCGCCCTCGAGTGCCACGGTGTCGTTGCGCCGGTCAAAATAGCCGCTGCCGGTGACCCCTATGGCCGGTCCGCTGGCGCGGGCATCGACGATGTTGAGAATTCCTGCATCCATGCGGAACGGCGCCATCAGTTTGTCGACAGCGATCCCCTTTCCACCCATGAGATTGATCAGTCCCGTAAGTGATCCTGCGGAAAACAGGCGGGTCAGAAAGGGCTGGTGTATCACGGTAAAGTTCGTCATATGCAGAACGCCCCGGTAATCAATGATCCGCTTGGCCGCCAACTCGCGCGCGGTCGGTTTGGGCGACAAGGTGGCAGTGAGTTCGAGATGGCCACCGCGAATGGAGCGAAAGCCGAAAAGACCGTTGAGGAGTAAGCCGGCATTGGCGGCTTGCAGGCGCAGGCGTCGCGTCCCGCCGCTGACCAGGATATCGGCCGAGACCTTGGCGGTTTTGGACAAGTCACCACTCAGGGCCAGCGTCTGTGGCCGGTCGCCCACCCCGCTCGCCGAGAAGGCAAAAGGCGACAAAACCACGCCATCATGCAAGGCGAGGCGATCAAGATTGGCATTAAACTGGAACGGCAACTCAGAGGGCGTCGCTTTATGCCCATGCGAGGCGGTCAGCTTGAGGCGATCGAGACCCGTGCCATCGGCCGAACGCCCAGAGATGCTGATGTTCAGTCCGGTTGTAGTGCTATTGATAACACGCAGGGCAAAATCATTTCGCGGTCCAGCATGCAGCTGCGGCATGACGAGCTTCACGAGTTTGCCGTCACTATTGAACTTCGCCGTACCCTGCCCATGCAGCGAGGCCCCTTTCAGCACCATCTGCCCGGACGCGATCTGCCCCTGATCAAGACGCAGGTGAAGCTGCATCCAGGCCGGAACACCTGCCGGCTTGTGATAATTGATGAGGTTGAGCGTGACGGTCGCCGGATCGAGTACGGCCTTTATATCTGCCGAACGGATATCGCCCCGATGACCGGCAAGCTTGGCGTCAATGGCCACCGGACCGGCCAGATAATCGCCAAAATCAAATCCTAGGCGGGCCCGCGCTGCGGCATCAAGGATTCCACGTGCCGTGATATGCGTGGTAGTGGGATCTTTGGAACTGAAGTTTTCATTCCAGCTCGCGTCCAGCAGTGCCCCGGCATAACCGATACGTCCCGCCACCTGCAACGCCTTGTTATTGACGGAGAACGTTGCGGTGCCATTGCGGATACGATGGCGACCAATGCTGAGCGCAAGGTCTTGCACCTTGCCCTTCACGCGGATTGCGACGTCCTTCATGGCTACGTTGCGCTGCGCCGGGACCTCGACCGCCAGATCAATGCTCGCCTTTCCACGCGCCGTCCGTGACGCAACATGGAATTTGCTGGGATAGCGAAGCGGTGGCATATCGATCAGCGACAGCACATCACCAAGTGCGCCCTCGACGTGACCACGAACGTGAACCACGTTGCTGGGCAGGTGCAGCTGGGCAATGGCTACGGAGCCTGCGCTGAGCTTTAGCACTCCACCACTTGGAGGGGTGATCATGGCGGAACTGACGCTGGCATGAAAGGCATCGCCGGAGAGCACTCCGGTGCCTGAAACCGCAGTCAAAGGGGCAAGGCCGCCCAGATAGGATATTGTCGCCCCACGGATCGGAAATTTGATCGCGATCCCGTTATCCGGAAGCACGGGCGCATCGAGGGCGCCGGCCGGCAGATCGATACTGAAGGTGGCAGGCCCAACTGCACCAGCGCTGACGTTGTGTGCAATCCATGTCCGCGCATCGCCTACCACGTCCAGCGGCCAGTCTTGCAGCAGATCCTTTACCGAGAGCGCAGCAAGATGGCCCTGGATAGAGATTGCTGGCGAGCTCTCTTTTGCAAGCGTCACCGTACCCGCTAAGGCGGCCGACAATGACCCGCGCACGAAGCGAAAATCATTGATGACGATCTGGTGCTGCGCCTGGGAGTAGCTGACACGGACCTCGCCGTGGGCCGGTAGCGTTGAGCCCGGCATGAGTGCCGGCATGCGTACCATCAGCCGGTCTAGATCAAGATCGACCTCAGCCGTCTTGAGGCCACCATGGACGTCAAAGCCGAGATTTCCCCACCCGCGTAGACGCCCGGAGAACTGTTTGCCCGAAACACTCGCATCGTCGATCAGGACCCGTCCCGTGCGGCCATCATAACGGCCGATCAGATGCAGCGAGCTGATCTGAAGCGTATGCTGGAGGGCATGGAACTCACCGTGCGCCCCGAGACCAAAATCGGCGTATGCAAGGCGACTTGCGCCCTGGTCGAGGCGAAAATTGGCCCGGATACTGGTCTTGAGCGCATAGGGTTTAAGGAACGACAACGCCTGCGCACCGCGACCCAGTGCGGACAACTCGAGCCCGGTCAGTTCGATGTCGCCAAAGGCGGCCTTTTTGCCCTGCGGTACGACAAGATGGGCGCGAAGCTCTGCCGGTCGCCCCGAAACATCGAGCTCGGCAGCCAGATTGGCGACCATCTGGGCAGGCTTGGTACTACGCCGTGCGATCAATAACTGCGCGGAAGGAGAGACGACAAAGAGGCCGCTGGGCTCGTCATAGAACGCGAACCGTGCCCGCCGCACTGCGAAGCCCTGAAGTCTGGACCGTCCACTCTGCTCGCTGAGGATCTTACGCAGACGGGCGAGAAGATCGCCCTGTCCGCGATCGCCGACGACGCCCAGATGCAAGGTGCCATCCTTGGTGCGAACCAGTGTCAGCTGGACGCCGATCAGGGCGATGCGCTTGACCACAAGCCTGCCGGCAAGCAGTGGGGCCGCGGCCAGATCGATCTCAGCCTTGGGAGCCTGGGCGATGATGCGCTGCCGATGATCGAAGATGCGAGCGCCCAGGATGGCAACATTGACGCGTCCCTCCGAGCGTGACCACTCCAGCGCCGCGCTGTCATAGCGGATGCCAAGTCCTGGAACCGCCTCATTGATGGCTGAGGCGATCTGGCTCGAGAAAGGACCCAGCGACACCGGACCCGAGAGCAGCCGCACCCCCGCACCCAATACGAAGAACACGGCCGCAATGATAATGCCGGCGATGGTCAGGCCTGCCCAACGACCGGAAAGACGGAGCTTATGAGGTTTCAATCCGAAAGACTTTCGACCATCCCGGTGGCTCATACACCACCCGATCGACCCGCCGGCCCGAGAGCCTTGCGCCGCATCGCACCACTGTCTTATCGCCTAATCGCGCTCTACAGTAAACGCTGAGCGCGCAGGGCGCCCAAGGGGATGAAGGAGGATATATGAGCAAGTCTGACGCCACGCAGGAACTCAAGGCCGGTGACCGGGCCCCCGCCTTTAAAATGCCCAGCGATGGTGGCGGGCAGATCACCTCGGCAAGCCTTAAAGGCAAGCCCTACGTCCTCTATTTCTACCCCAAGGACGACACCTCCGGATGCACCAAGGAGGCCATCGCCTTTTCCGCTGCCAAAAAGCGCTTTGACGCCCTCGGCGTCACCGTGATCGGAGTCTCGAAAGACAGCGTTGCCAGCCATGACCGCTTCAAGTCCAAGCACAAGCTCACCATCACTCTTGCCTCCGATCCGGAAACTGCCACCGCGGCGCTCTATGGCACCTGGGTGGAAAAGAGCCTCTATGGGCGCAAGTATATGGGAATGGAGCGGGCAACATTCCTGATTGGGGCTGACGGAAAGATTGTCCGGGTCTGGCGCAAGGTGAAGGTACCCGGCCACATCGAAGAGGTTCTGGCGGCCGCCAAGGCTCTGTGAGGAAGCCGCCTGAAGGCGCCCACCCGACCTCTATTTTTACCTGCAAAAAAACAGGCAAGGCCTTGAATTTTCTAGGCAAGCCTGTCTCAAATACGGCCCGGAAAGGGACCGCGCCATCGGCGCAGCTGGGGATGCTACGAGATGGCAAAGCGGCTCATTGAGCGGGTTTGGACCTGGCTGCACACCACCTTTCCCGAGCGCCAGCTTTATCTGCGCAGCAATGACGGGGTGCAGTTTTTCAGCCTCTCACCGACTCTCCAGGTCACCGCCGCCGGGCTCTTCGTCATCTTCCTGGGGTGGGTGGCGTTTGCCTCGGTCAACGTGATTTTCAAGGACCGTATCATTGAGGCAAAGGATCACCGCTACGCCGAAATGCGCTCGGAGTACGAGAGCCAGCTGGCCGGCATGCAGCTCTCCTACGACCAGGTTAACGACGCCCTGGTGACGGCCGAGGACAGATTCCGCTCGACAGCAGGAAAGCTCGAAGCCAAGCAGCGGGCCATCCTGCGGCTGTTACATGACAAGCAGCAGGTCAGCCAGGGACTGGCCAGGTTGGGGACGCTGCACGCGCTGCCCGAGGGGACAAGCAGAAGCTTCGACAATCCCTTTTCCTCGGCGCGACCTCCAGTTCCACGGCCAGCACCGAGCCCGATCGCGGAGGGATCCGTATTGGATGCGCTTCCCAGCGCTCCACCTTCCGCCCCCCGTGTTGCCAAGCCGGTGGACGGCAGCATGATGGGGGGACTGATCGCGCTTTTGAAACACGGCCTGGCGGCACTCCTGGCCTCCTCGACACGCCCCTCAAACCCAGCTCGCAATCTCCCGGCTTTCCGGGTGCTGGCGGCGCAGACCGCCCGGGTAGCCCATCTCGATACGCACGAAACCGCTCTTCTGATTAAGGCTGACCAGCAGATCAAGGGACGAATCGCACAGGCGGACCGACTGCTGCGGGCGGTAGGACTTCACCCTGCGACGGTGATGGCGCAGAACGTGTCTGCGGGCATTGGCGGTCCGGAGTTCCCACTTTCCGCGGCACATATGGCCGGAATATCCGACCCCCGCTTTACCACGACCTATGTCGATGCGGCCGCACGCATGAGCGAGCTCGAGGATCTCTATGCCGTGGTCCGTCACGTCCCGTTGACCACTCCCGTTCATGGACCGGACTTTGATCTGAGTAGCGGTTTCGGTCCCCGGATTGACCCCTTCACGCACCGCTTGGCGTTTCATCCCGGACTCGATTTTGCCGGACCCTGGGGTGCTCCGATACATGCCACCGCTCCGGGCAGGGTCATCTGGGCCGGCCCTTTTGGCGGTTACGGAAACATGGTCGAGATCAACAACGGCTTCGGGATACGAACCCGCTACGGCCACATGTCGCGGATACTCGTACATGTCGGCGAGCATGTGACGCGTGGAATGGTGATCGGTCGCATCGGTTCCACCGGGCGCAGCACCGGACCTCACGTTCATTATGAGATCTGGGTCGGAAACGAGGTCATCAATCCGGGCCGTTTTCTCGCCGCCGGACAGCGCATCCTAGGCTGAAGTCGCGCACGCCTTACTCGATATCGCTCACAGCCTCAGGCTTGTTGCCGCCAATTGCCTGGGCCAGTGCCGCCGCCATGAAACTGTCGATGTCGCCGTCTAGAACCCGGTCGGGCTCGCGAATTTCGACGCCAGTGCGCAGATCCTTCACCAGCTGATAAGGCTGCAGCACATAGGAGCGGATCTGGTGACCCCAGCCTATATCTGTCTTCTCGCCAATGCGCGCATCGGCTTCAGCCTGCCGCTTCTCGAGCTCTAGCTCATAAAGCTTGGAGCGCAGCATCTCCCAGCAGATCGCCCGATTCTGGTGCTGCGACTTTTCCGTCTGGCACTGAACCGCAATCCCGGTTGGCAGATGGGTGATGCGGACCGCACTTTCGGTCTTGTTGACGTGCTGGCCACCCGCCCCGGAGGCCCGGTAAGTGTCAATGCGGACATCTTTTTCGGGAATGTCGATATTGATCGTCTCGTCGACGACAGGATAGACCGTAACTGAGGTAAAGCTCGTATGCCGGCGCGCATTGGCATCGAACGGCGAAATCCGTACCAGGCGATGCACACCAGCCTCGGTTTTCAGCCAGCCATAGGCATTGCGACCCCTGACGAGAATGGTTGCCGACTTCAGTCCGGCCCCCTCACCTGCGCTTTCCTCCAGGTACTCAACCTTGTAGCCACGCCGCTCGGCCCAGCGTGTATACATGCGCAGCAGCATCTGCGCCCAATCCTGACTTTCAGTACCGCCGGCTCCGGCGTGGATTTCCAGGTAGCTGTCATTGCCATCGGCCTCGCCGGACAGCATGGATTCCAGGCGCAGGGTTTCGGCACGCTGGTGCAGCCGGCTCAAACCGAGCTCGGCATCAGCCACCATGGCTTCGTCACCCTCGGCCTCTGCCAGCTCGATCAGCCCTTCGCCGTCGGCCAGATCGCGCTCAATGGCTTTGACCCCGGTAATGGCTTCATCCAGATGCTGGCGTTCACGCATAAGCTTCTGCGCTGACACCGGATCATTCCAGATGCTGGCGTCCTCGGCCTTCGCGTTCAGTTCATCAAGTCGTCGCAGGGCCGCATCCCAGTCAAAGATGCCTCCTCAGCAGGGCCAGTGCCTGCTTGATCTCATCGATGGTCCGCTCGGTTTCGGCGCGCATGCTTTTTCTGTCGGCTCCGGCTTTGGTTCCAGGAGCGGCAGGTTGTAGAGCAGCCAGAGGCGCCCTGCAATCAGTGCGCTGGCTGCGAAGCCTTGTGGGGCGGCAGATGATAATTGATCTTGAGATAGACCCAACCCCAGGTCGGATCACCGGCGGCATTGTGAGCCGGAACATAGTGCCAGTTCATCGCGGACTGCAGGGCTGCCGTATCCAGTTCCGGATGCCCTGAAGATTTGATGATCCGGTAGGTGGTCTGGGCCTGACCATCCGAATCAATCAGCAGCGCCAGTTCAACGACACCGGCTTCACCGGCAATCTGCGCGGACTTCGGATAGATCACCTGCGCCGGAAATTGGGCATTGACGTGTGCCGGTGTACCGCCACCACCGGCCTTGGCCTGCACCACCAGCGCCGGAGTAAATGTCAGCAACGCTCCAACCACGGCAATTTTGCTCATCCCTCGCATCTGGCGCATGTCCTCCTGCCTGACCGTGAGATGATAGCCTCCACCTGGGCCCAGGCAAATGGGCCGGGTGCCCGACAGCGACCTTAATCCGCTCGCCACCGCCTCAATAAAGGCCGCCGGTTCCCTTCCCGACCTTGGCCACCGGTTTCTTCGCCTTGCCCACTACCGCTGCCAGATTGGGTTCGGTACCGGCCTTGAACGCCTCCAGGATGCTTCCGGGCGTACCCGGAGGAACCGGCTTGCCCGTGTCATGGTCCACCGTTTCAAAATCGATGCCCGGAGGAACCCGGAAGGGTGTTGGTGGAACGCCCTTGAGAGCATCCGCCATGAAGTCGCGGAAGATCGGCGCGGCAACCGTCGCGCCTTGCTCATTATATCCGAGGCTGCGCGGATTATCGAAACCGACATAGACCCCGCAGGTCAGATCAGGGGAAAAGCCGACAAACCACGCGTCCTTCGCCTGGTTGGAGGTTCCGGTCTTGCCTGCCAACGGCCATTTGAGGACGCTGATGGCAATCCCAGTGCCACGTTGGACCACCCCCTGAAGCATATAGACGATCTGATAGGCGGTCTGCGGATCGATCAGCTGCTTGCGAGTGTCTGGCAGCAACGGCTCTGATTGCCCATGCCACGGCGCGTTGCACCCCGGACAGGGGCGGTTATCGTGACGATAGATCGTCATCCCGTACCGGTTCTGAATACGATCGATCAGTGTTGCGGTAACCTTCTTGCCACCATTGACGAATTCCGAATAGCCCGTGACCATGCGCATCAGCGTCGTATCCTGTGCGCCCAACGCATTGGACAGATAGTCCGGCATGTGGTCATAGACTCCGAAACGCTCGGCGGTGGCGATGATCTTCTTCATGCCGACATCATGGGCAAGACGGATTGTCAGCAGGTTGCGGGACAGCTCCAGCCCGCGCCGCAATGTCGTCATTCCAAGAAACGTTGGCTCGTAATTCTTGGGCGTCCACATTGGCAGACCTGGACCTTGAGGAAAGGAAACGGGTCCGTCGAGCACTTCACTTGCCGGTGTATATCCGTTTTCAAGCGCGGTGGCATACACGAACGGCTTGAATGATGAACCTGGCTGACGTTCGGCCTGCATTGCGCGATCAAACTGACTGGAGGCGTATGAAAAGCCGCCCGACATGGCCAGAACCCGACCGGTATGCGGATCCATCACCACAATGGCACCGTTGACCTCCGGAACCTGCCGTAAGCCATAGATCGCGTGCCGTACATTATCAGCTTCGACATAGACCACGTCACCGACCTTGACCACCTGCTGGGGCTGGGTTGGCACTGGACCTACCGCACCGTTTTTGTATTCCTTGCGGGCCCATGTGAGCTTGGCGAACGGGATGGTACCGGTGGTGCCGTTATCGAGGCCGATACGCACGGACCGGTGCGGGCCATAACCGAGCACAGCCGCAACCTGCCAGGTTTCAATTCCGGAGTGGTTGCCAAGCGCCTCAAGCGCAGCCGCCCAGTTTGCCTGCACGTCGACATGACCGATGGCACCACGCCAGCCATGGCGGCGGTCATAACTTACCAAACCGGTTCTGAGGGCGTTGACGGCATAATTCTGCAGACGCGTATCCAGCGTCGAACGAACCTGCAGGCCGGCATTATAGAGCTTGCGCCCGCCATATTTGGCGTAGAGCCAGCGTCTTACTTCCTCGACGAAGTACTGGGCATCTTCGGTTTGGGCGCCTAGTGCGCGGGTCTGGGTGATCAGCGGCTGCGCGATCGCCTGGCGGGCCTGCGCCGCAGTGATGTAGCCATTGGCCTCCATCTGGCCAATCACCCAGTTGCGTCGTGCGAGAGCCGCTGCGTGGTGAAAGCGCGGATCATAATGCGTGGGAGAACGCGGCAGTGAAGCCAGAAAGGCACAGTCAGCAATCGACAGCTGATCCAGCGACTTGCCAAAATAGTTGAGCGCGGCCGCAGCGACGCCATAGGAATTTTCGCCGAGGAAAATCTCGTTGAGATAAAGCTCGAGGATCTTGTCCTTCGAGTAGGTGGCGTCAATGCGAATGGCGAGGATGGCTTCGCGGATTTTGCGGCTGAGCCGCAGCTGATCATTGAGCAGAAAATTGCGGGCCACCTGCTGGGTGATGGTCGAGGCGCCCTGTGGGCGGCGACCTTCCAGAACCAGGCCTATATCCTTGACGCCCGCGCGCAGGATGCGGCCAAGATCAATGCCTGGTTGCGTGTAGAAATTCTTGTCTTCCGCAGAAATGAAGGCGTCTATGACCCGGCGCGGTACAAAGGCGATGGGGACAAAGATCCGCCGCTGGCGCGCATATTCGCCGATGACAGTGCCATTTGATGCATAGACCCGCGTGGTAACGGGGGGATTGTAGTTCTTCAGCGACTGGATGCTGGGCAGATCCCGTGTCACCAGATAGACATAGATGCCAAGCACGATAAAGCCGGCGACCAAAAGCGTGCCCGCCACCATGCCAAGTGTCGCCCAGATCTTACGCGCCATGCCTAACCCTTACTGTCGCTACCTTCTGCGGGTACCTGGTTGCGTCGCCAAGGCCCTGCCTACTCCACCGGTCGCTTGAGCCGCAACCGACCTCGCGTCGCGATCGGTGTATTGCCCGGAGGTCGGGCGAAATGGCGATCGACAGCGTCGGCAATAGCCTTTGCCACGCGATTACGCCAGACCGAAGTGGCCATTTGGTGGCAATCATAGGGATTGGACAGATATCCCATTTCGATCAGGACCGAGGGAACAACCGGAGAGCGCAAAACCACAAAATTGGCGGATCGCACCGGGTCCGGATGCAAGATATCGGTGACCTTTGCCAATTGATGGAGGGCCGTATGCGCAAAACTAATCGATTGATTCATTGTATTTCTTTGCGCCAGGTCGATCAGGATAGAGGCAACCGACGAATCGTCCTTTGGCAGGTCGATCCCGGCGACGATGTCCGAGCGGTTTTCCTTGCGGGCCAGGGCCGCCGCCTCCTTGTTCGAGCCCTTTTCGGACAGGGTGTAGATCGAGGCACCGTCGATTCTGGGATCCGGATTGGAATTGGCGTGTAACGAGATCATCAGATCGGCATGGTGGCGCATGGCGAAGGGCGCGCGTTGGTAGAGCGGCACAAAGACATCCGTGGTGCGGGTCATGAACACCTTGTAACCGCGGGCGCGGAGTATCTTGGCCAGCTTGAGGCCCACCGCAAGAACTACATTCTTTTCTTCAAGGCCGGTCACCCCGATGGTGCCCGAATCGATCCCGCCATGACCGGGGTCGATGACAATGACCTTGCGCCGTCGCGCCGCTCTTGGTTGCGGGGTTATGACCGGCGGCGGGGCCATGGAAGCGAGCATGGCCGCAGCTTCCTCTCGAGCGCGCAGATCGGCGGGCCAGCCGGCAGTTTTGTCGAACTCCTTCTGCGAGGTCGGATACATGTCGAGAACGAGCCGGTAGCCATAGCCATCCTGCGGGGGCAGGACGAGTGGTTCCGCCAGCCGAATGGGCTTACGCAGATCCAGCACAAAACGAGCATTTCCCGGCCGGAAGAGCCCGTATCGCCAGGTCCGAATGGCGCCAAGCCCGTGGCGGGGCGGTCCATTCAGCTTCCACAGCACCTGCGGCATGTCGATGATCAGGCGGTCCGGATTGGCGAGCGTGAAGATATGCACCTTGATCGGATCGGACAGTTCAACGACGAAACGGGTGCTTTTTCCGTGCAGCCCGGCCCGCGCCGCGAGGACAACCGGCTCATCGGCGGTGGACGGCACAGGGGATGCCGCCTGAAGCGGTGCAGGTGACGGTACGAGGTCTGGGGCCGGCTGCCCGCGCAGCGATGGCCTGGGGCTCGGCATCACCACCCCAAACAGCGTCCCGGTGGCGGTCTCCAGCTTTGGCGAGGGCCGAGGGGTCGGGATTATGAACCCATCCAGCTGCGCCCCGGCACCACGCTGTTGCATCGGCTCTGGCCTTGGGGTCGGTACCATGAACGCATGGGCAGCGGCCGGCCCGCCAAGGCCGAACGCAACCATCAAAGCCAGCCGCCCTCCCCAAGTCCGAATCGCTGCCTTACCCATGAAGGTAAACTGCCCCCCAAAGCATTTACGTTTCGTTAGCATATGCAGGAATTTGAATGAATCCGTCCGAGCCACTTGTCGCCGGGCAATGGAATACCTAAAAGATACCGGTACTGCTTTGTCGCAGCGGGAACGGCATCGGGCTATCTGGTTAATTGAGCCCCCCAATCCTGCGGCACCTGACCGGCCGATGGCTGGGCTGGCTGAGAAGCCGGCTTGAGATCACGGTGGTGCTGGGACGGCAGGATGACCCGGCGGGCGATTGGCGTCTGCCGAAAATGTGAATTTGCAATGACCCACGACGCTTGGACCCTTACGACGCAGACCGAGGCACAGCCCCGGCGCGCGGGCTCCTCGCGCACCCCAACCACACGCCCTGTCCGCCTCATCGCTCCATCCGCCGCGTTCTTGCGCGTGCGGAGGATGCCCGCGCGCGGAGGGCCCGGAGAATTAAATGCCGAAGCGTATGTTGATCGACGCCAGCCACCCGGAGGAGACCCGGGTGGTCGTTCTGGACGGCCAAAAAGTCGAAGAATTTGATTTTGAAGCCGCCGCCAAGCGTCCCCTGAAAGGCAACATCTATCTCGCCAAGGTGACGCGCGTGGAGCCGTCGCTCCAGGCCGCCTTCGTGGAATATGGCGGCAACCGGCAAGGGTTTCTGGCATTTTCAGAAATCCACCCCGATTACTACCAGATCCCGATTGCCGACCGCCAAGCGCTCCTTGCCGAGCAGGAGGCCGAAGCCCGCCGCCGCAACGAGGATGAGTTCGAGGCAGTAGAGACCGCCAGAAGCCGGCGGCGCCCCGAACCGGCCACCAGCGAGGGGGATGAAGATGCCCCCACAGCGTCGCTTGCGTCCATGGACGAGGATGGCACGCTCGAGGCTGAGGAGGCTTTGGAGGACAGCGCTGATGCCGGCGAAGACCTCGAAGACCGTGAGCCGGATCTGCCGCTTGACGCGGACGGCAGCGACGAGGCCGACGGGCAAGAGGCGGCCCCCGGAGCCGAGGACAGCGGTGCTTCAAGCGTGGCTGCAGCACGCCCGTCGCAACGCTGGGTGCGCAAGCGTCATTACAAGATCCAGGAAGTCATCAAACGCCGCCAGGTGATGCTGGTTCAGGTGGTCAAAGAAGAGCGCGGCAACAAGGGCGCGGCTCTCACAACCTATATGTCCCTGGCCGGACGCTATTGTGTGCTGATGCCAAACACGCCGCGCGGCGGCGGTATCTCGCGCAAGATCACCAATGCAGCCGATCGCAAGCGTTTGAAAAGCGCGGCAGCGTCACTGGAACTGCCCGAGGGCATGGGTCTTATCATCCGTACCGCCGGCGCCAATCGGACAAAACTCGAAATCAAGCGCGACTATGAGTACCTGCTGCGGATGTGGGATGCCGTACGAGAGCTGACGCTAAAATCCAATGCTCCGTCCTGTGTGTATGAGGAAGGTGATCTCATCAAGCGGGCCATCCGTGATCTTTACAACAAGGATGTCAGTGAGGTCATTGTCGAGGGCGAAGACGGCTATCGTAACGCCAAGGACTTCATGCGCATGCTGATGCCCAGCCATGCGAAGAATGTCAAACAGTACAAAGACTCGGTTCCACTCTTCCACCGCCACCACATCGAAGCCCAGCTCGATGCGATGTTTTCCAACACCGTAACCTTGAAATCGGGCGGTTACATTGTGATTAACCAGACCGAAGCGCTGGTTGCAATCGACGTCAACTCGGGACGGGCGACACGCGAGCACAATATCGAGGATACCGCCTACAAGACCAATCTCGAGGCTGCCGAGGAAATCACGCGCCAGTTGCGGCTGCGCGATCTGGCCGGACTTATCGTCATCGACTTCATCGACATGGAGGACGCGCGTAACGATCGCAATGTCGAGAAGCGGTTACGGGATTGCATCAAGAATGATCGGGCGCGGATACAGATCGGAAAGATCAGCCAGTTCGGCCTTCTGGAAATGTCGCGCCAGCGGCTGCGGGCCGGAGTTATCGCCGGATCGACCGTACCCTGCCCCCATTGTGCGGGCCAAGGCATCGTACGCAGCGTGGAATCGACGGCATTGCGCGTGCTGCGCGGACTGGAAGAGGAAGGCCAAAAGCAGCGTGCCGCCGCCTTGAGCATCCGCGTTCCCGCTGATGTAGCAATCTATACGCTGAACCAGAAGCGGCGTGAACTGATGCGCATCGAGTCCGACTACCAGGTCGCCATCACTTTCGAACCCGATAACCAGGTCACACCCGGAAATTTCGAGATCGAGCGTTCCTTGCCGCGTATTCCCGAAGAACGTGAGCGCGTTGCCAGAGTAGCTGAGATCGAAATCCCGGCAGCGGAAGAGACCGGGAGCGAGGAACCCATAAGCGCGGAGACCCGACCCGAACCCGCCACGGCCGAAAGCACGGGCGGTAGACGCCGTCGCCGCCGTCGACGCGGACGTGATCGGGGGGAACTCGCAGGCCCGATCCCAGAAAGCGGTGCGGAAGAAACCTCCGCGGAAGCCCCCAGCGAGAGCTTGGAGACAGCCGCAGATGGGGAGACGCCAGCAGGTGAAGACGGTGCGGGCCGGCGTAAGCGCCGACGTCGTCGCAGAGGTCGGCGCGGCCGGCGGGAGCAATCTGCTGACGGCACGTTTGCCGAGACGGCTTCTGAAGCCGACGAGTTCGCGGCAGAGGACGCAAGCCCGTCTGACATTGTCGTGAACGAGGACGCCCTACCTGCGCCGACCGCCGATACCCTCTCATCGCAGCCAGTATTTGGCCTCGATATAGCACCAAACGCGGCCTCCACGCCGCAGTGGTCGCTCACCGCGCAAACCACCGAGCCCAAATCCCTGCCGGAGGCAAAGGCAACGCCCGCTCCGGTTGCGCCGGCAGATGACGCCATCAGCCAGTCAGACAGACCGGGCACGGACTCAACGACGCCGCCAGCTGCCGCCAGTGCGTCCGAGCCGGCGGCCGAAGCGTCGCCGGACGTTGCCCAACCAGCACCGGTGCCCGAGGCAAAGCCCGCCGAGCCGCCCCGCAAGGGCTGGTGGCAACGCTCTTTCCTTAGCCGAGAGGGATAGGGACGCGGCTGTTGGTTCAGGACTTTCGCTTGCGGGCGGCAATGGCTACGGCAAAACCTGCCGCCCGCGGGTTGGTGAGAACCGAACACACCCCTTCGTGACAGGCGATGGCATTGACGCTGTCATTGCTGGTGACAAGTCCTTGTGGAATTCGGCTCATCGCGGTGAGACCACCGCCCCGTTCCAACTGATAGATGGCATAGGCCATCGCCGCTGCACTGCCCGGCCCCCCTGCGCCGGCACCGGCCAGAACCGGAGCAAAATCCGGGCCTGAGCCCGGGAGCAGGATCGGTCCGGTGTCATTGCGCACCAGAATCATCGGACTGAGGATCGCGGCATTTGCCAGCGCCTGTGCGCCATCGGGAGCCGCGGCCAGAACGATCCCGGTTCCCGCAATCGTGTGCCCGGCACCGAATGGTCCGTCCATGGTTACCCCACAGGCAACCGCCTGGCCATTCTTGTCGAGCGCCGCAAAACCCGTGGCCCCCTCATCAGGCGTAGGCACAGCGAGACGGTCTGCGGCACGCGCCTGCGCCAGCGCACTTGCCGCAAGTGCCCCGGCATTGGCGTCACGCGCAGCGGCGCCGGCGGCGAAGAGTGCACGAACAACCGTCTGCGCAAAGCCACCTTCACGCCGTTTGCCCGACGCCAGGAAAAGGCGGTCGCCATCGAGGCGCATGCTGGGAGCGGATTCAACCTGGGCGCGATAGGCCGCCAGTTGCTCCAGGCTCAAGGTACCACCCTCAGCAACGATGGCGTGCACGATCTGTGCACCCAGACGACCGCTATAGAACGCACCCGGCCCCTGACGACGCAGTCTGTCGAGCGTCGCCGCCAGCGCGGGAGCCCGAACGATGGTGCCGATCGGCTTAACCTGTCCGGTGGCAGTGAGAAATTCCCCTGCCAGGGTTGGGTCCTGGCGAATACGTTCCAGATTTGCAGTCAGCCGCTGCTCAAGCGCCGCCGATACCGGAAATCCGGTTGCGGCCATCGCTTCGGCATAGGCCACGTCCCGCGCCCAGGGCAGCTTGCCATACCGGCTATGAAGTACCTGAAAGCCGCGCACATTACCCGGAATCCCATATTTGCCGGCTCCCGCCCTGCCCGTCATGAAGGTGACGGTATGCGCCTTACCGCTGTGTTCATCATAGACCACACAGGCCCCACCTCCGCCCAGGCTGGCAGCCCCAGGGAAGGTCACGGCCATTGCAAGGTAGAGTGCGGTCACCGCGTCCGTCGCACTGCCGCCTTCGTGCAGCACTGCGGAGGCGGCCTTGACCGCCGAGGGCTCGTCCCCGACGACATAGCCGGCGCGCGGATAACTGGTACCCGTACCCAACAGCGCGCCAAGTGAGAGGCTACCGCTGCCACTGCTCTTCGCGCTTGAACCGGAGGCTTGCCCCGATTGAGATACCTCGAGCCCCCGATTGGGGTTATAGGTTAATCCGCCCAACGAGCAGCCGCTGAGAAGAAGAACCCCTGAAAGACACAGCAGAAGGCGCAGACGTGGCATGAAATGGTCCAATTTTTGTGGTTCAGATCGCGCGTCGACGTGACATAGCGGCCCTGATTGACGCCGGGCGGCCCCACTCATAGGGTCCGCTTCCGGGATGTGGCGCGGGCTGAGAGGAGAGGTCAAGCCTTGGCGTTTTGCAACCCTCGGATCCGCATATTTGCCGGCCGCCTCAAAGTGGTGCTGCGGATCCTCGTTTTTGCCGGACCGACCCTGGTCGCGTTACTGGCAGCGACAACATCAGCCTCGGCGCAAGGCATCGAAATCATCCGCGACACAGAAATCGAGCGCGTCCTTTATTCGTATGAGCGTCCCCTGCTGCGGGCCGCCGGCGTCGATCCCTCGACAATACATATCTATCTGAATGCTGATCCGACCATTAATGCTTTCGCCGCGCAAAGCCCGCTCCAAAGTGAAGGCGAGGACATCTTCGTCAATACCGGGCTTTTGACCCAGCTTAAAACTCCCAACGAGGTCAAGGGCGTGCTCGCGCACGAGACCGGACACATCGCCGGTGGCGATGTGATTCGCGGCGCCATGGCGATGCAGAAGGCCACCATCCCGATGCTGCTCGGAATGCTCGTGGGTGTTGTGGCGATGGTTGCAGGGGGGGGAGCTGCCGGGATGGGCGCCTTTGTCCTTGGCCAGCAGGCGGCCATGTCACAGTATTTGGAGTTTTCTCGGGCGCAGGAATCTACCGCCGACCAGCGCGGTGTCACCTATCTGACCCGTACCCATCAGTCTGCCGAAGGCATGCTGAAGGTGTTCGAAATGCTGGCCCAGCAGCAGCGCATGAGCGCGGATTTCAACAAGACCTTCATTTCGGATCACCCCGCAGACGACATTCGCATCGATGAGTTGCGCAAACGAGTGGACGAAAGCCCCTATAAGGACGTCAAGGACAGTCCTGCGGTCGTCCATGAATTCCACATGATTCAGGCCAAGCTGATCGGCTATCTCGACAAGCCGTCCGAGGTCCTGCGCCTTTATCCGCCCTCCAACAACAGCGATGAGGCGCTCTATGCCCGCGCCATGGCCTATTTCCGCGAGCCCGACTTCACCAAGGCGCTGTCGCAGATCCAGACCTTGATCAAACGCGAGCCCAAGAATCCGTATTTCTGGGAGATGTACGGGCAGATCCTGGTCGAAATGAGCAAGCCAAGAGCCGGCATCATTCCTTATCAGAAGGCCGTGGACCTGCTGCCTGACGCGCCACTGATCCGGGTCTCGCTCGCAGCGGCGCAAATCGCCACCAATGAGCCCTCCGAAATCAAGGCCGCAGTCGGCAATCTACAGGTTGCCATGCAGCAGGACAGAACCAACACCTTTGGCTGGTACGAGGAAGCCCAGGCCTATTCAACACTGGGCAATCAAGCGATGGCAGACCTGGCCACCGCTGAACGCTATTACTGGAGTGGTGGCATGCAGGCTGCGGCGATGTTCGCCAATCGCGCGGCGCATGGTTTAAAACCGGGCACGGTTGCCTGGCAGCGGGCGAGCGACATCATCTCTACGGCAACATCCCTCGTTCGCCAGCAACACGATAGAGGCTAAGTACACCATGAGTTTCAGAACTACGCTGACAAGTGCCCTGGCCGGCGCGGTCATCGCCGTGGCAAGTGTCTATGGCCTGTCAGTGGCCGGACTGCTTCCGACACCAAACACGACGGCGACGGTGCGCAGCTATCTTCTTGCCCATCCCGACATTCTTGTGGCGATGAGCAACCGCTTGCAGGAGGAGCAGCAAATTGCCGATGACGCAGCCCGTCAGTCCGCCGTCGACAAGCTTGGCCTGAAGCCGTTCTTTGATCCCAAACTCGCCTTTATCACCGGACCCGCCAACGCCAAGACAACATTTGTCGAGTTCTTCGATTATAATTGCCCCTTCTGCCGTGCCTCCAATCCAGCGGTTGAAGCCTTTTACAATGCGCACAAGAAGGATGCCCGTTTTGCCTTCATTGAATTTCCTATCAAGGGGAGCGCATCGGTCGCAGCGGCACGCCTTGCCATCGCGGCGCGGTCACAACCAGACAAATATCTTGCATATCATTTTGCCATGATGCGTCAGCACGGCGTGGTGGACCGCAAGGTCGCCCTTGCCATTGCGCAAGAGGTTGGACTGGACGTGAAGAAGCTGCGGCAGGACGCACGGGACAATTCCGTAACCGAAGCTATCAACAACGCCAATGCTCTGGCCATGGCGGCTGATATTGACGGCACACCCGCATTCATTGTCGACGGACGGATGCGCGAAGGCGCCGTCAATGCCCACCAGCTGACGCGCCTGATGCGTCCGCGCTCAAGTTAGATCATTGCAGCCGCATTGCGTTCTGCAACACGCGAAGGCAGCTCAGATCAGGCCCGCCAAAGGGCTGGAGGGGTCGGCATAGCGCTTTTTGGGCATGCGTCCAGCCAGATAGGCGAGCCGCCCTGCCTGTACCGCATGCCTCATGGCCGCCGCCATCAAGACCGGATGCTTGGCTTCGGCGATGGCGGTGTTCATCAGCACGGCGTCACAGCCCAGCTCCATGGCAATGGCGGCATCGGAGGCTGTACCCACGCCCGCATCCACGATGACAGGAACCTTGGCCTCCTCGATGATCATGCGGATGCCGACCGGATTCTGCAGCCCCAGCCCGGAGCCGATCGGAGCGGCCAGCGGCATGATTGCGCAGACACCCAATTCCTCAAGACGTTTGGCCATCAGGGGGTCATCGCTGCAATACACCATGACCTGAAAGCCTTCCCTGATCAGCAGTTCCGTCGCCCGCAGGGTTTCGATCATGTCCGGGTAAAGCGTCTTACGATCGCCCAGCACTTCGAGTTTAACGAGGTCCCAGCCACCGACTTCGCGAGCCAGACGCAGCGTTCTGACCGCCTCTTCACCGGTGAAGCAGCCCGCCGTGTTAGGCAGATAGGTGTATTTCCGCGGATCGATGAAATCCATCAGCTTGGGCTGGGCCGGGTCGCTCAGATTAACCCGGCGCACTGCCACGGTCACCATTTCGGCCCCGGAGGCTTCCAGCGCTGCCGCGTTCTCGGCATAGCTCTTGTACTTGCCAGTGCCCACAATCAGCCGCGATTGGAATTGACGCCCGGCGATCACCAGCGGCTGCGCGGCGGCCGACAGATTGCCCCCGCCGATGAAATGAACAATTTCAAGCCGGTCGCCAGCGGCAACCTCGACGCTATCATATTGAGAGCGCGGCACGATCTCGAGATTGCGCTCAATCGCAATCTTGCCGGTCTCGATCCCGAGCTCCGCCAAGAGGGCAGCCAGGGTCATGGGTCCGGACAACTTGCGGTCCTCGCCGTTGATGATGACATGAAGGGACATAAAGCCTGTTCCTAGCTGGTATTTCCATTGGCCGCGCTCGCCCAGTATAACGGCCAGCGCAAACCGGGTGAACGGGAGAAACCCTTGGCCAAAGCCAGGCCGATATATGTGCTGAACGGGCCCAATCTCAACCTTCTGGGGCTTCGCGAACCCGAGATCTATGGCCGCACACGTCTCAGCGACATCGAAGCTGCGGTGGTGGCACGCGCGGCTACCCACAAGCTTGACGTGACATTTCGTCAGTCAAATCATGAAGGTATGCTGGTGGACTGGATCCAGGAGGCCCGTAATGAGGCTTCCGGGCTGATTCTCAATGCCGGCGCCTTCACCCATACCTCGGTCGCCATTCACGATGCGTTGCGGGCGCTTGACCGGCCGGTAATCGAAGTCCATCTCTCCAATCCTTACGCTCGGGAATCTTTCCGGCACCACTCCTATGTCAGCCCCATTGCCACAGGGGTGATTTGCGGGTTGAAAGAGCAAGGCTACCTCTTGGCCGTCGACGCACTGGCCAAGCTTCTCAAGGATGCGAACGCATGAGCAGTAAAGACGCCAAAGAGGCGCAACAATCTCCACGGGCGAGCGGCAGCATCGACGCCTCGGTCATCCGTGAGCTGGCTGAGCTTTTGACTGAAACCAGCCTCACGGAAATCGAAGTGGAGCAGGCGGGCCTGCGCATCCGGGTCGCACGCCAGCTCAACACGGTCTATGGCGGCATCCCTGCGGCCATGCCCGCAGCTGCCCCGCCAGCTCCTGCTCTGGCCCCTGACGCTACTGCGGCGAGGCGCGAAACCCCTTCAGCAGGTACCATCACCTCGCCGATGGTCGGCACGGTCTATGTCGCCCCCGAGCCCGGAGCTCCGGCCTTTGTCAAACCCGGAGACAGCGTCAAGGAAGGCGACACACTTCTGATCGTCGAGGCGATGAAGACCATGAACCCGATCACGGCGCCACGTTCCGGCGTGGTCAAGGAAATTTGTGTACGGGACGGCGAGCCGGTCGAGTTCGGCCAGGCACTGGTCGTGCTGGGCTGACATGTTCGAGAAAGTCCTCATCGCCAATCGCGGCGAAATCGCCCTGCGCATCAACCGTGCCTGCAAGGAAATGGGCATCTCGACGGTGGCCATTCACAGCACCGCCGATGCCGACGCCATGCATGTACGTCTTGCTGACGAAAGCGTCTGTGTTGGCCCTCCCGCCGCCGCGCAGTCCTATCTCAACATCCCGCAAATCATTGCGGCGTGTGAGATCACCGGTGCCGAGGCTATCCACCCCGGTTATGGCTTTTTGTCCGAGAACGCCCGCTTTGCTGAAATCGTGAAGGAGCATGGTCTCGTATTCATCGGGCCACAACCCGAGCAGATTCGCCTCATGGGGGACAAGATCGCGGCCAAACAGGCTGCCAAATCCGCGGGCATTCCCACGGTTCCGGGGTCGGACGGAGGCGTCACCTCCGATGACCAAGCCAAGCGCATCGCCGGCGACATTGGTTACCCGGTCCTGATCAAGGCCGCGGCCGGCGGTGGCGGCCGCGGCATGAAGGTGGCCCGTTCGGAAAGCGAACTGCACCTCGCCTTGGCCACCGCCCGCGCGGAAGCCAAGGCCGCTTTCGGTGATGATGCCGTCTATATCGAAAAATATCTCTCCCGGCCCCGGCACATTGAAGTTCAGGTTCTTGCCGATTCATTTGGCAAGGTGCTGCACCTGGGCGAACGGGACTGCTCGCTGCAGCGACGGCACCAGAAGGTGTGGGAAGAAGCTCCCTCCCCGGCGCTCAATGCAACCCAGCGCCAGGAAATTGGCCGCACCGTCACGACGGCGCTCGAGAAACTGGGGTATCTGGGGGCCGGGACGATCGAATTCCTGTTTGAGGACGGGCGCTTCTATTTCATTGAAATGAACACCCGACTTCAGGTCGAGCACCCCATTACCGAGGCCATCACCGGCATCGACATCGTGCGTGAGCAGCTGCGCATTGCCGCGGGCTTTCCGCTCGAGCTGGAGCAGCGCGACATCACCATCTCCGGCCATGCCATCGAGTGTCGCATCAATGCTGAAAATCCCTTTACTTTCAGGCCCTCGCCGGGACTCATTGAGGCGTTTCATTCGCCCGGCGGGCTCGGCGTTCGCTTTGATTCGGCAATGTATACCGGGTACCGCATTCCGCCCTATTACGACAGCCTCGCGGGCAAGCTGATCGTGCATGGCCGCAACCGCAATGAATGTCTGATGCGTCTGCGCCGGGCTCTTGATGAACTTGTTGTCGCCGGGATTGAGACCACGATCCCGTTGTTTCAGCGCCTGGTCCGCGAACCCGACATCATCAACGGTGACTATAACATTCACTGGCTTGAACACTGGCTGGCCAGCCACCCCTCCTGATTTCATGTGGCAGGGCAAATCGGCTATGCTGCCCCCACAAACACGGGGGGACCCAGCCATGGGATTGCAGTTCTTACAAAACTATCAGCCCAAGTTGCTGAGCATTCTGCGTATCGTCGTTGCCCTGCTCTTCTTGCAGCATGCAACCGCAAAGCTGTTCGGTTATCCCGAACCCATGATGACCGGACACCTGCCGCCACTTCTGCTCGCCGCCGGCATCATTGAACTGGTTGGCAGCGTGCTGATCGGCCTTGGCCTCTTTACCCGCATTGCCGCATTCATCTGTTCAGGTGAAATGGCGGTGGCGTACTGGCTTTATCATGTCGGCCAATCCGGCCAGTGGATCCCCCTGCTCAACCAGGGCGACGAAGCAATTCTTTATTGCTTCGTCTTTCTTTACATCGCCGCGGCAGGCCCAGGTCCCTGGAGCATCGACCGCAGCTAGCGTCGGCGCCAGATAACGCTGAGATTGTTGGCCGGCATCGTAACGATCTCGGCCAAGGCAAATCCGTTGCTCTCGGCCAGCGGCAAAACTTCGCTGTCGAGGCAGCGCACGCCATAGCGCAGATCGCTGCCCTGCAGCCAGGTTTCGAACTGAGCGTTGGACGGCGCGGTATGCTCGCCATTGCGCTTGAAGGGGCCATAGAGGATCAGCAAAGCCGATGGCGGCAGCAGACGTGCCGCCCCGGCAAACATCCCCTCGGCGGCAGTCCACGGTGCGATATGGATCATGTTGCAACAGAAAATCGCATCAGCGCGGTCAATCGGCCAGTTTGCGGCCGTCACATCAAGCTGCAATGCAGGCAGAATACGCGAACAGCCACTGGCCTGTGTCCTCGCATTGATGTCATCAAGTGCCGCCGGATCCGCCTCACTCGGCTGCCAGACGAGCCCTGCGAGCGCGGGCGCCATGAACGCGGCATGCTCCCCCGTTCCACTGGCGATTTCGAGCAAAAGCCCGCGTTGCGGCAATAGCTGCTTCAGCATATTCAAAATTGGTTCGCGGTTACGAAGCGTCGCCGGCGCGTGGCGCATGATCAATCCGGAGGAGCGAGGGTCGCTCTCCTGCAGCGCAAAAGCCTCCAGGCTGTCAAGTCTTAAGCTCCGCAGCCGGCAGCGGTTCCGTCGCTCGCCCTGCCTCCCGCGGACCGCAAGCCGTTAAAGACCCGAGACTGAGAACCGGCGCGGTGGCGCCGCACCATCATTACCCCGCCCCACTGCCGCAGGCTGCAGTCGCAGGAGCAGCTATCGCGGCCATGATCCGGGCGCCAGTCCATTGCCGCATGTCGGCCTGCCGTGAAACCCGATCTTAACCATAGCGGTCCAGGATCCGCATAACTCGATGAGGCCCAACATGTCCCAAGCCTTCCGCTTCGTGTCCGCTCAATCCCTGGGCCTTAAACCCCGCATCGGGGTTGCCGCCCTTGCCAAGCAGGCATTTGACGGCATCGATCTCAATCCCCTGTGGGGGGAACTCGTGGCCCGGCTACAGGCTGATAATGCCGACGTTGAAGCCGCGATGGACCTTTCCGTCATCGCGCAGCTGCTCGGGCATCCCGAGCTCGGCAAGCAGCTTCAGGACGAAGCCCTGTGGGTGAGGCCGCTCTATCGCTCCGCCTCGGCGACTAAGAACCCGCGGCTTCGCCTGCTTGTCTTCGCCGCCGCCACCGATATGGGCGGCAACACTCCGATCGAGTTTCTACTCGAAGGTTCGGACATTGAAATCTATACCTATTATGTGGTCCCAGGCGGCGTGCAGCCCGAGCTTTTGCCGGACCATGACGTGGCCTTCGTGGCGGTCCCGGACTCTGATGAAACCCGCCTGACGCTGCATGAAATACAGCGACTGACCTTTGGCTGGCCGCGTCCTTTGCTGAACCTGCCCCGCCGCATTCGCGATCTGGAACGCGACCGCCTGTTCAAGCTGCTCGATGGCGTTGCAGGGGTAAAGGTTCCCGCTACCTGCAGGGTCGACCGCGATGATCTCAACGATGTCCTGGATGGCACCAGCACACTGAGCGATCTGGGAGCCGAACTGAGCTTTCCCTTCATCATCCGTCCCGTTGGCAGCCAGGCCGGCCGCGGACTTGAGCGCCTCGAAGACCCAGACGCCCTGCGTGCCTATCTGGACGCGTGCACCCACACCGATTTTTTCGTTTCGCAGTTCATCGATTACAGCGGCGATGACGGGCTGTTCCGCAAATATCGCATCGTGTTCATCGATGGCAGGCCCTTCGCCTGCCATATGGCGATCGCCGATCTGTGGAAGCTTTGGTACCTCAATGCCGGCATGGAGCAGTCTGAACTCAAGCGCACCGAAGAAGCTGAGTTCATGAGCAATTTTTCCTCCGGGATGGGAGCCCGCCATGCCAAGGCATTGGCCACGATCGCCCAACGGGTCGGGCTTGACTACTTTGCCATCGACTGTGCCGAAACCAGAGACGGCGACTTGCTGATCTTTGAAGCCGACATCGCCATGATCGTGCACAATATGGATCCTCCCGAGCTGTTTCCGTACAAGGGTCCACAGATGAAGACGGTTTTTGCCGCCTTCACCGCCATGATCGAGGCACGGGCACAAAAGGAAGAGGCAGCCTGATAGCCACCTGCTCGGTACAATTTGAATAAAGATTTAGGAAACCCGTTGCCCAATCTTTAGCAAATGGCGGCGATAATGGCCGGCATGTGGAACGCGTTTTCGATCTCCGCAAGTGGGCTTGCCACCAGTGCCGCGCAGCTGACCTCCGCTGCCAGCAAGCTGGTAAATGCCTTTACCGGGACCCCTTCCCCAGCTGCACAGGCGACCACCCAGACCGCGCCGGCAGCGCCAGCAACGCCCCCATCCCGGCCCCTCGCGGGGGCAACCGCCGTGGCGGCCCAGAACGCCACGCCGAATTCCTGGATGGTGGAAATCCTTTCCGCAAAATATGCCTATCGCGCCAACCTCGATGCGCTGAAAAGCGCCGATAAGATGGCGCAGAAGACCATCGACACCGTCGGCTGACGCCACCGCGAAGCCCCCGTGCAAGGCCGAAGCGGCGCAAGACCGGCGTGGAGCCAGCCCCCGGGCGCGGCGCATAAACTACACCTCTTCCTCTCGGCAAGGCTTGAGGCCGCCCCTCGCACCCGGCAGGTGGCAGTACTTTTGCGTCCCGCTTTTCTTCACGGCTGTGACGCGCCTGCGGCAACACCTATATTTGCTTATAGCTAGGGCAATCCCCTTGGAGGCAGCACGGCGCAGGACGACCCTAGATGTCCCGATCTCAGGCCTGCGCGCGCAGGTCGAGAGGGACAAGAGGTCGTCAGACGGTAGGGAGAGATTTAAAGATGCCTAACTTTTCAAATAATTATGAAGTATTCTTGAGAAATCTTCAAAGCTCCGAAACCGCCGCTTCGGCAGCCTTCCCTGACGGCTGGAGCAGCCGCCAGCGAGAGCTTTACACCATGAGTTCGCAATGCGTGCACCCGCTCGTCTGACCCCGGAGCTGGTCCTGCGGGCCTATGCGGAAGGGCTTTTCCCGATGGCCGAAGCCCGCACTGACCCGAGCCTCTACTGGATCAGTCCCGATGCGCGCGGGATTATTCCGCTCGATGGCCTGCATGTCAGTCACCGCCTTGCCCGCACGGTGCGAAGCGAGCGCTTCACGATCACAAGCGACCAGGACTTTCCGGCTGTGATTGCCGCCTGCGCTGCCCCCGGGCAGGGCCGCACCGAGACCTGGATCAATCGGGAGATCGAAAGCCTTTACACTGAGCTCTTTCACCGAGGCCATGCCCACAGCCTCGAGTGCTGGCAGGACGGCGAGCTCGTCGGTGGCCTTTATGGCATCAAGCTCGGTGGAGCCTTCTTTGGCGAAAGCATGTTTTCCCGGGCGCGCGATGCCAGCAAGGTGGCCCTTGTCCATCTTGTCGCCCGCTTGAGAGCCGGTGGCTTCTGCCTGCTCGATACCCAGTTCATCACCGCCCATCTGGCCCGGATGGGAGCAATCGAGATCCCACGTACCCAGTACCATGACCTGCTCGATGATGCCCTGACCCGCTCAGGGGTTTGGCTGCGTCACTGCCCTGATCCGGGCGGCAGCACGATCTTGCCGTCCTTGGGACCCTTGTCAGGCGACACTGGCTTGACCGGCGTCGTCGGGGGCACTGGCGGACCTTCCTGGCCCGGCTGGTTGGTTTTGCAGCTGATCACCCAGACATCATAAAGCGGGTGTTGCATGGCGTTGAGCGATGGCGTCGACGCCCACATCCATCCCGAAAAAACCTGCCGTGGCGGCTTGTCTGGACGGTGATCGACGATGCTCAGAAACGCCGTAGTTTCAGGCGTTTCGCTGGGGGGGGTCGAATAGCACCAGTGTGCGGTGATGGTCAGCGTGGCGTAGTGAACCGGTAGCCCGATCGGCGCATCGATGTTCACCGCCTGGCCGGTGATCTTGTCCAGCCCCCGCAAGATCACCATGCGCTTGATGCCGTCCTTGCCGGGTATCGCCTGGGAAACCGTATGCGGGCGCGGTACCCGGGCCAGCTCCTTTGCGGTGCTCGTGGTGTTGCTTGGCCCCTGGTCTGCCGTTGCAGAATAGGTGGCCAGGCCGGCCAGAACCAAAATCGGTGCCCCCACAATCACCCAGGACGGGCGCATCAGCCTTTGCCTCCACTCGTGATCATGCGGCCGATAAGTCCCATGAGGTCGACCGAGCCCTGCGTATTGTTGATGCTGCCACCTGGCGGAATCATCCGGTTGCTGCCCCCCGGAGAAATCGACAGATACGCACTGCCAAGGATCCCTGAGGAAGTAATTTTTATAGAAGAATCAACCGGTAATTCGATTCCGTTCTTAATCGAAAGCTGCGCTACCGCCTCATAGGTTTTGGGATTGAGCGTCAGCGCTGAAACCGTCCCGATCTTGATGCCGGAGAGGCGCACATCGCTTCCCGGATTGATGCCGTCCACCCGGCTGAACACAGCCGTCACTTCATACCCGGAAATTCCGGTCTCGTTGGTCGTCTTATAGGCAAACCAGACAAATCCGATCGCAATCGCGATAACGATCGCGCCGATCATGGTCTCAAGGCTCCGCTGGGTCATGATGACTGCACCTATTTGGGCTCCCAGGCTTCGTAGTCGCTGGTTGAGGGCTGGCGCACCCCAGATTGGGCCAGGCTGCCCCGCGGACGGTAGGCCAGCGGGGTTCCCGTCAGATTGGGACGATGATCCTGCTCCCAGGACCTGATTTTGGGAGGCGCCACGGTAGGAGGCTCCCGGAAGGTATGATGCAGCCAGCCGTGCCAGTCCGGCGGAATGAGGCTGGCATCGACCGTATTTTTGTAAATTACCCAGCGGCGGGTACCACTGCGGTCCTGAAAGTAGCGGTTGCCCAGATTGTCCGCGCCGACAAACCGGCCGTGGCGCCATGTCTGCCATAGCGTTCCCAAGGTGGCGCCACTCCACCAGATGAAGATTCGTTTGATCAGTTTTATCATGCCTCGCCTCACCCTGACGTCCTGTCGCCTTCGGGCGGAATCGCGCCGGACTATAGGGGCGCCGCTTCTTAGAGCCAAGCGCCGCCGTGGACGCAGTTGCGTCCGATTCGAGCTTAAGGCTTTGCCCTGCCGGCGCTTTACAGAGCCTACACGCAGCCAGCCCCTGCCCCGCCACACTCATCCACATTCCGTGAACAAAAAACTGGGGCTGTGAAAAATTTTTTCGGCAGCCATCGGCTGCGTCTTGACAGCCAGCTTTTGCAGGGACTTCTGCGCCATAGCTTACCCACCACATGTAGTGGGTAACCTCATCGGGTGTGATTAGCTCTTGCGTGCACGCCGAGCTCATGTCCATACTTTGCCCCTGTCGCCGCTCGCGACACCACATCTAGGACACTCCAGCATCCGGAGCGTCCGGGAGCCCCGCTGCACGGGGTCTTTCCGGCGCAGGGAACAGGTGTCTCCGCGTGGTGCCGCGAGCAGACAACCGCAGCAGACCTACCGGGGGAGATTATGCGCATTCGTCGTCATTTTACGGTCGCAGGACATTCGCCCTATGAGGGCATCACCTTTCGTCATGCGACGAGCGAAATCCGCAACCCGGACGGGTCCGTTGTGTTTCAGCAGACCGGCATCGAGGTGCCCGAAGACTGGAGCCAGGTCGCCTGCGATGTTCTGGCGCAGAAATATTTCCGCAAGGCGGGCGTGCCCAGCTCCTGCAAGCCCGTCGCTGAAGACGGTGTGCCGCAATGGCTGTGGCGCCGGCAAGCGGATGCCGAGACTTCCGGCGCTGCGACCGAGGGTGAGACCTCGGCCAAGCAGGTCTTTGACCGCCTGGCAGGGACCTGGACTTATTGGGGCTGGAAGGCCGGCTATTTCGATGAAGAGGCCGACGCCCGCACCTTTTTCGACGAGCTCTGCTATATGCTCGCCACCCAAAAGGTCGCCCCCAACTCACCGCAATGGTTCAATACCGGGCTCTTCTGGGCCTACGGCATCGATGGCCCGAGCCAGGGTCACTATTACGTCGATCACCTCAGCGGCCATCTGGTGAAGTCCGCCAGTGCCTATGAGCATCCCCAGCCTCACGCCTGCTTCATCCAGTCCGTCCATGATGATCTCGTCAACGACGGCGGGATCATGGATCTGTGGACCCGGGAGGCCCGCCTGTTCAAATACGGCTCCGGTACCGGAACCAACTTTTCCTCCCTGCGTGGCGAGAACGAACCTTTGTCCGGGGGCGGAAAATCCTCCGGCCTGATGAGCTTTCTGAAGATCGGTGACCGGGCTGCAGGCGCCATCAAGTCGGGTGGTACCACCAGACGTGCGGCGAAGATGGTAATCGTTGACGTCGATCATCCGGACATCGAGCAATTCATCGAATGGAAGGTGATCGAGGAACAGAAGGTCGCCGCCATGGTGGCGGGCTCCAAGCTGGCGCAAAAGCATCTTGCCGCGGTCATGAAGGCCTGTATCAACTGCGAAGGCCAGGGGGAAGACTGCTTTGATCCCAAGAAAAACCCCGCCCTGCGCCGCGAAGTGCGCGCCGCGCGCAAGGCGATGATCCCCGACAATTACATCGAGCGGGTCATCAGTTTTGCCAAGCAGGGTTACACCAGCATCAACTTCAAGACCTACGACACCGACTGGGATTCGGAAGCCTATTTGTCGGTATCGGGCCAGAACTCAAACAATTCGGTGCGGGTAACCGATGCCTTTCTTGAAGCGGTGCTGAAGAATGCCGACTGGAATCTGACCGCGCGGCGTGACGGACGCATCGTAAAGACCATCAAGGCGCGGGAGCTGTGGGAGAAGATCTCCTATGCCGCTTGGGCCTGCGCCGATCCAGGTATCCAGTTCCACACCACTGTTAATGACTGGCACACCTGCCCGGCGGGAGGCGAAATCCGCGCCAGCAATCCCTGCTCGGAATACATGTTCCTGGACGACACAGCCTGCAATCTCGCCTCTCTCAACCTGATGAGCTTCCGCAAGGACGTACAGGGGCGAAAGCAGTTTGATGTCGCGGCTTTCGAGCACGCCGTTAGGCTTTGGACCATGGTGCTGGAAATCAGCGTGCTGATGGCGCAGTTCCCCTCAAAAGAGATCGCCCAGCTCTCCTATGACTATCGCACCCTCGGGCTTGGCTTTGCCAATATCGGCGGACTTTTGATGGCCGCAGGCATTCCCTATGACTCCCGGCAGGGACGCGCCATCGCCAGCGCGATCTCCGCGGTGATGACCGGCGTATCCTATGCCACCAGCGCCGAAATGGCTGGAGAACTAGGACCCTTCCCGGAGTTCCATAACAACAAGGGCGCGATGCTGCGGGTGATCCGCAATCACCGGCGTGCGGCCTATGGCATGACAAGCGGTTATGAGAACCTGCACGTCAATCCGGTCCCGCTCGATCACGGCGCACTTACCCAGACCGAGCTGTCCGAGGCAGCGAAGCGGGCCTGGGACCAAGCCCTCGCCCTTGGCGAACAGTTCGGCTTCCGTAATGCCCAGGCAACGGTGATTGCGCCAACCGGCACCATCGGCCTCGTCATGGACTGCGACACCACCGGGGTTGAGCCTGATTTTGCCCTGGTGAAGTTCAAGAAGCTCGCCGGTGGCGGCTACTTCAAGATCATCAACCGCTGCGTGCCCGAAGCGCTGGCGACACTGGGCTATCAGGCGGATGAAATTGACCGCATCGTTGCCTATGCGGTCGGACACGGTACGCTCGAGGGTCTGCACAGTGGCATCACCCATGATGCATTGCGGGCCAAGGGCTTCGGCGCTGAACAGATCGCCGCCGTGGAAGCTGCGCTTGAATCAGCCTTCGATATTCGCTTCGTCTTCAATAAGTGGACGCTCGGTGCCGATTTCTGTGTGCAGGCACTGGGCATTGATCCCGCCGCCCTCGATGCTGCCGATTTCGACATGTTGAAGGCGCTTGGCTTCTCTAAAGCAGAGATCGAGGCCGCTAACCTGCATGTCTGTGGCGCCATGACGCTGGAGGGTGCCCCGCATCTGAAGGCCGAGCATCTGCCGGTGTTCGACTGCGCCAATCCATGCGGACGCATCGGCACCCGCGCGCTCTCGGTGCACAGCCATATCCAGATGATGGCTGCCGTGCAGCCCTTCATCTCGGGCGCCATTTCCAAGACCATCAACATGCCCAACGCCGCAACGGTTTCCGAATGCGGTGAAAGCTATCTGATGAGCTGGAAACTCGGTCTCAAGGCCAATGCGCTTTACCGTGACGGCTCAAAACTGAGCCAACCTCTGGCGTCGTCAGTTCTTGCCATTGCAGACGATGAGGAGGAGGACGAACTCGAGACCATCGCCGCCGCGCCTGCTGCACAGCGCTCCGCGATCGTTGCAGAGCGCGTCGTCGAAAGGATCGTCGAACGTGTCGTCGATCAGCAACGCCATGAGCGGGAGAGGCTGCCGCATCGCCGCAAGGGTTACACCCAGAAGGCGGTCGTTGGCGGCCACAAGGTCTATCTGCGTACCGGCGAATACGAGGATGGTCGCCCAGGAGAAATCTTCATCGACATGCACAAGGAAGGCGCTGCCTTCCGCTCGCTGATGAACAATTTCGCCATCGCGATTTCCATCGGTCTGCAATATGGCGTACCGCTTGAGGAGTTCGTGGAGGCCTTCACCTTTACGCGCTTTGAGCCAGCGGGCATCGTCATTGGCAATGACTCCATCAAGAACGCCACCAGTATACTGGATTATATCTTCCGCGAACTGGCGGTGTCCTATCTTGGGCGCAACGACCTTGCCCATGTACCACCAGCCCAGGATGAGGATCTTGGCAATGCTGGCGCGACCCAGCCGTCACGGGCACCGGCCGAACTGGCCCGCGCAGTGTCGAGCGGTTTCGTACGCGGCAAAAGTCTCGTCGTCCTCGAAGGTGGCGCAGCGCGCAAGCTTGAGCTGCATGCCGAACACGCTGAAGCCCTGAGCCAGGTCCATGCCCTGATCGAGGATCCGGAAGCCGAGACCTTCTTCAGCGAGGACGAGGAGGTCCACGAAACCCTCAATGAAATACGCGCCAGCGTGCTTCAGGCCTCGGCCGAGAGCGAAGCTAACAGCAGCAGTCACCGCAGCGGCGAAAAGGAGCTCTATGCCCGCCGTTCGGCCGAGGCGCGCATGAAAGGCTATGAAGGTGATGCCTGTGGTTCCTGCGGCAACTTTACCCTGGTACGCAATGGCACCTGCATGAAGTGCAACACCTGCGGCTCTACCAGCGGCTGCAGCTGATCGTCTTCAAGCGGGTTGGGCAGACGGCCGCAGGCAACTGCGGCCGTTTTGCTATTGCCCCCACGGCGACGGCACAGTGCCCGGCAACAACCGGGCGGGAGGGCAGAACCATCACCCTGCCACAGCGTGATGGCCTCCTGCTCCCTATTCCGCGGCTTGCGCGATCTTGGCCTCGGTCCAGCGCAGCACCGGTCGGCGCGCCGCGGCGGTCTCATCCAGGCGCTGCCGCGGTGCATAATGAGGTGCGCCCGCAAAGCGCTCCAGCCTGCCTGCCTTTGCCTCCTGCGCGAGTCCGCGCAGTACGGCAACAAAACGGTCAAGAGATTCCTTGGATTCAGACTCGGTCGGCTCGATAAGCATGGCACCGTGAACCACGAGCGGAAAATACATGGTCATGGGATGGTAGCCCTCATCGATCATCGCCTTGGCAAAATCGAGCGTGGTGACACCCGTATCGGCAAGGAAACTGTCATCAAACAGGGCTTCATGCATGCACGGCCCCTCGGCAAAGGGCGCCGTCATGACATCCTTGAGTGAGGCAAGAACATAGTTGGCCGATAGCACTGCATCCTCGCTGGCCTGACGGATGCCGTCGGCACCATGGCTGAGCATATAGCTGAGGGCCCGCACAAACATGCCCATCTGACCATGGAAGGCACACATGCGTCCGAAGGGATCGCTGTTCGTGGGCAGCGATGAGCGGTCCTCGACAAGCCGCAAGCCGTTCGCGTCGCCAACGAGCAGCGGCAGTGGCGCATAGGGTGCCAGGGCCTTCGACAACACTACTGGCCCCGCCCCTGGTCCGCCACCGCCATGTGGCGTCGAGAATGTCTTGTGCAAGTTGATGTGCATGCCATCAATGCCGAGGTCTCCCGGGCGCACCCGTCCGGCAATGGCGTTGAAATTGGCACCGTCGCAATAGAAAAAGGCGCCCACTTGATGTACCGCCTCTGCGACCTCGAGGATCCTGCGCTCGAAAAGGCCGCAAGTATTCGGGTTGGTAAGCATGATGGCCGCCACGTCGGAATCGAGCTTGGCACGCAGCGCCTCAATATTTACATGCCCGTCACCGCTGGCCGGAATCTGATCGACGCGAAACCCGGCAAAGGCCGCAGTAGCCGGATTGGTACCATGGGCCGATTCCGGAACAAGAACGCGCGGACGATGCTCGGCGCGGGCCGCAATAGCCGCCTTGATTGCCAGCATGCCACAGAGTTCGCCATGCGCACCGGCCTTGGGCGACATCGCCACCGCCGGCATGCCGGTCAGTTCCATCAGCCAGTGCATCAGTTCCTGGATCAGCTGCAGCGCGCCCTGGACAGTGCTTTGCGGCTGCAGCGGATGCAGGTCGGAAAATCCCGGCAACCGCGCCATCTTCTCGTTCAGGCGCGGGTTGTGCTTCATGGTGCAGGAACCCAGAGGATAGAGACCTGCATCAATTGCGTAATTGTTACGCGAAAGCCTCACATAATGGCGCACCACTTCCGGCTCGGAGAGACCAGGCAGCCCGATCTTCTGCCGCCGCTCTAGCCCACCCAGGCGCGCCTTATGCGCTGGCGCTTCGGGCAGATCGACACCGCAGATGCCACGACGGCCAAGCTCAAAGATCAGCTTCTCCTCGTGGTCGAGGCCATGATCGCCTGACAGTGTGTCCGGCAGCGTCGCGCCAGCAGTACCTGGGGTGGTCGGACGGCCCTGATTGTTCATGGTCATGAGAGCACCTTGGCAAGAGCGTGAGCATAGGTCTCAATGTCGTCGGTCGAATTGGTCTCTGTCGCCGCCACGATGAGGAGCGACTGGGCAGCGCTGTCGCCGGGGAACAACCGGCTCGCCGGAACCCCTCCGAGGACGTTCTCCTCCACCAGGGCATCGATCACCGCCTCGGCAGGCCGCGGCAGGCGCAGTGTAAACTCGTTGAAAAAATTCTGGGTGACGAGTTCGACACCCCGGACCGCCCCAAGCCGCTCAGCGAGGAGCACGGCGCGGGCGTGATTGAGGCGAGCCAGGCGGGCAAACCCCTCCTCGCCCAGAAGCGACAGATGGATGGTGAACGCCAGCGCGCACAATCCTGAATTGGTGCAGATATTGCTCGTAGCCTTTTCCCGGCGGATGTGCTGTTCGCGTGTGGAAAGCGTCAATACATAGCCGCGCCGTCCAGCTGCATCCATGGTCTCACCAGCGAGGCGGCCAGGCATCTGCCGCAGGAATTTCTCGCGCGTAGCAAACAGCCCGACATAGGGGCCGCCGAAATTAAGACCATTGCCGATGGACTGACCTTCCGCGGCAACGATATCGGCCCCCATCGCCCCGGGCGCTTCAAGCAGTCCGAGCGAAACCACCTCATTCAGTACGGCAACCAGCAATGCACCCTTGGCATGAGCGGCCTCAGCGAGGGGACGCAGATCATGCAAAAGGCCAAACACATCTGGGCTCTGTATCACCACGCAGGCGGTTTCGCCGTCGATCAGGGACGCGAGATCTTCACCCTGGCCGGGACGACGTGGCGCAGCGATGATTTCGCCACCAGACAACTGCGCCAGCGTGGTGATTGTGGCGGCATAGTGAGGATGAAGACCGCCACACAACACCACCTTGGCCCGCTTTGTGATGCGCCGGGCCATCTCGACTGCCTCGGCTGCTGCGGTCGAGCCGTCATAGAGGGAAGCATTGGCCACCTCCATTCCCGTCAGCATCGCCACCTGGGTCTGGAACTCAAACAGGTATTGCAGCGTGCCCTGGCTGATTTCCGGCTGATAAGGCGTGTAGGAGGTGAGAAATTCGGAACGCTGGATCAAATGATCGACGCTAGCCGGAACATGGTGCCGGTAGGCGCCTGAACCGCAAAAGAACGCTGCTGATCCGGCTGCAAGATTCTTGGCCGACAGCCTGGACAGGTGACGCTCAACCTCGAGTTCACCCATGCCGTCGGGCAGGGCAAACCGTCCGCGGTCGACGACCGCAGCAGAAGGAACATCGACAAACAGGTCATCGATGCTTTTGGCACCGATGCGCGCCAGCATCGCGGCGCGGTCGTCGGGCGTCAGAGGCAGATAGCGCATGGGCTCAGGATTCCTTCACGAGGGCGTCGTACTCGGCCTGCTGCATCAGGCTGTCGAATTCGCCGCGGTTGGCAATTCTGAGCTTGAAAAACCAGCCTGCGCCCTCCGGATCGGCATTGACGCCAGCCGGATCATCGGTCAGCGCCACATTGACTTCCAGAACCTCGCCGCTCACCGGCGCAAACACATCCGATGCGGCCTTGACGCTTTCCACCACTGCAGCCTCACCGTGGGCCGAGAGGCTACGGCCCACCTCCGGCAGTTCAACAAACACCACATCGCCCAATTGTTCAGCTGCGTGGCGGGTGATCCCGATGGTGGCAACATCACCTTCAAGACGTACCCATTCATGATCTTTGCTAAATCGGGTCTGGCTCATCTCTTCCTCTTAACGTTTGTAGCGATTGGGTACGAAAGGTAGCGGTGCAACGCGCGCAGCAAGCGCCTTGCCGCGAACCATGATGTCGAGTTCGCAGCCATCGGCAGCAAAAGCCGGTGTCACATAGCCCATGGCGATCGGGGCGTTCAGTGAGGGCGAAAATCCGCCCGAGGTAACCCGGCCGATGATCTGTCCGTCACGACTTGCAATCTGCGCACCCTCACGGGCGGGGGCGCGGCCCTCGAGACGCAAGCCGACCCGCCGGCGCGACGGGCCGTCGAACAACTGCCCCATGATCGTAGCCGCAGCAGGAAAATCCTGGTCAATCTTGCGCCGCTTGGCGATGGTCCAGACGAGATTGGCTTCCACCGGGTTGGTCGTCTCATCGATATCATGGCCGTAAAGGCAGAGCCCCGCCTCCAGGCGCAAGGAATCCCGTGCCCCCAGACCGATGGGCAGAACCTCAGGCTCAGCCAGCAGCGCACGAGCCACCGTCTGGGCATCCGCGGCCGCCACGGAAATCTCAAACCCATCCTCGCCGGTATAGCCTGAGCGGGAGATGTGACAGGCAATTCCATCGAAGCTTGCCGGTGAGGCGGCCATGAAGGACAGCGCCTCGGCCTGGGGGCAATGCCGTCCCAGTGCTGCAGCAGCCTTGGGGCCCTGCAGTGCCAGCAGTGCACGGTCCTCGAGGGCCAGAAGGTCCACGACGCCAGGCAGCCGTGCCCGCACAAAGGCGTCATCCACCGCTTTGCGGGCACCGTTGAAAACGAGGCCAAGGCGGCCATCCTCGGCGGTGCGCGTCACCATCAGGTCATCGACCATCCCGCCCACCGCGTTGAGGAGCATGGTGTAACGCATGCGCCCGGATCCGAGACCGGCGATATCACCGGGAGTGAGCGCCTCCAGCGCCCTTGCCGTGGTGGCATGGTCTGGGCCGACGAGCTGACGCTGGCCCATATGCGAGACATCAAAAAGGCCCGCGGCCGTGCGCGTGTGCAGATGCTCTTTCATGATCCCGCTCGGGTAGTGAACCGCGAGCGCATAGCCGGCAAACTCGACCATCTTGCCGCCGAGTTCGACGTGCAGATCATAAAGCGGCGTACGCTTGAGTGCAGAAGTGGCGTCCATGTGAAGTCCGATCAACAGCTGATAGCGGCGCGGACGGCGCAACCCTGCGACCGGACACGCGCCCCTCTGTCATCGGACCTGAGAGATTTCCCGGTACAGCCGTGCCCGGGATTACCCCTTCGGTGGGCGCAACCACAGGGCGCGCCGCTTTCCAGAGATTCAACCCCTTCGCGGTCCTTTTGCCTGAGAGTTTCCGGGGCGGTTGCTCCTTCGGCGCCCGGCAACCAGAGTTCATGGCAGCAGGGGCTCTCCCGCGAGGGAGTATGCGATGGCCGTCCGGCCGCGCCTCGCGGCGGGGGCGGACGTCGCGCTGGATCATAGTCGGCTATTGCCGGCAGTCAATCTGAGCTCCCAGCCGGATCCGACAAATGCCGTCCCGGCCGCTGTCATCCACAACCTTCCGTGGGGCGGCAACAAACCGAGACAGGCGCTGCCGCCGCTGTGGGCTACATGCGCGCCGGAACCTCGATACCGAGCAGATCGAGCACCTTGGTCAGTACCGCCAGCGTCAGACGCGCCAGTTCCAGTCGCGCCACCCGAACCGCGCGGTCCTCCTCGGCAAGAATGTGACGGGAGGCGTAAACGCGCGAAAAGCGTTGGGCAAGCTCGAAGGCGTAGTCGCACAGGATGTTGGGCGCCCGTCTTTCTTCGGCATTTGCCATCGCCTCGTCCAGCAGCAAAAGCTGCAACATCAGCGCCCGCTCCTCGACCGAATCAAGGACATGCAAGCTGACCTCTTCAAGCTCGGCGGCAGCTGCCTTGCGGAGGATCGACTGGATGCGGACGGCCGCATATTGCAGATAGGGGCCGGTCTTGCCTTCAAAGCGCATGAACCGGTTGAGGTCAAAGACGTAATCCGTGGTCCGGTGATTGGAAAGATCCGCAAACTTGATGGCGGCGATGCCTACCTTGCGCGCGATTTCGGCCCGTTCGTCGTCACCATAATCAGCTGCCAGCCCTGCTTCCGTGAGCCGCTTCAGGGCCTCATCCTTGGCCATTTCGATCAGCTCAAAGAGCTTCATCACGCCGCCGGCGCGCGTCTTGAACGGTTTGCCGTCTGGCCCGTTCATAGTGCCGAAGCCGGCGTGCTCCAGATGGGCCCGCCGCACCAGACCGGCCTTGCGGGCGGCGCGAAAGACCTGTTCGAAATGCACGTGCTGGCGCTGGTCCACGATGTAGAGAATGAGGTCGGGATCATGGCGGCCGACGCGGGCCAGGATGGTGGCAAGATCGGTGGTGCCATAGAGTACGGCGCCATCGGACTTGAGCAGCAGAAGGGGCGGAATTTCCTTTTTGTCATCAGGCTCGGCAACCGCCATGACCAGCGCCCCCTCGCTGGAGACCGCAAGCCCACGGCGCTTGAGATCCAAAATCATGTCGCCAATCAGGGGATCGGCGTCGGATTCGCCTTTCCATTCGTCGAAATGTACGCCGAGCGAGGAAAATTCGCGGGTCAGTCCTTCCTCCGACACCCGGACAAAATGCTGCCACAGAGCACGATAGCCAGGACGCCCGGCCTGCAGCTCGGCAGTGGCCACGCGGGCCGCCTCCAATCGTGCCGGATCGGCCTTGCAGGCCGCAGCTGCGGCCGGATAGAGCGCTTCCAGATCATCCATGCTGACCGGCGATTGAGCGGGGTAAGGACCATCATGGCTGGCATCAAAATAAACCGGCGCCAGTCCGCGGATCTGTATCTCCGAGATCAGCTGTCCCATCTGCAGCCCCCAGTCGCCCAGATGGACATCACTGATCACCCGCCAGCCATTGGCGCGAAACAGACGTTGCAGGCAATCGCCGATGATCGATGAGCGCAGATGGCCCACATGCATGGGTTTGGCGACATTGGGACCGCCAAAATCCAGAATGGCGAGACGTCCGCCACCGGTCTGGGGCGCTCCAAGGTCGCTGCTGTGCAACTGCGTGCGCAGACGGCTTTGGAGTTCCGCATCGCGGACGTCGAGATTGATGAAGCCTGGACCGGCGACCTCGATCCGCGCCAGGAGCGGATCATGCTTCAACCGTTCGGCAAGACGTGTGGCCAGTTCGCGTGGATTAGTCCGTTGCGCCTTGGCTGCTGCCAACGCGCCGTTGCACTGGAACTGAGCCAGATCGGGACGATCGGCAAGGCGCACCTGACCAAGTTCGGCAGCCAGTCCCTCGGCAACAAAGGCGGCGGCCACACGCTGTGACAGCTCCTCCAGAAGGCCCATCAGAGCCCGTCCTTGCGGTTATACTCAAGCTCGCGCTTGCTCAGCTGCAGCCCTGCGAGCAGCTGATAGTCAAATGCCATCTTGTCGAGCGGAACATGGATCTGGGCGGAGCTGATATGATCGCTGAAAAACGCCGTGGTCTGGCCCGGGGCAAAGTGGAAGCGGATGGTGAAGATGCGCTTGGCAGTAATGTCTGCGCCACTGTGGATCGCCACGAAATAAGGGACACTATAGGTAACCGCCGTCGCCGACGGGCTCCTTGTCGCGCGGAAATGCACGGTCAAGGTGGAATCAACGGTGCGGGTCTTGTTGTCCAGGCTACAGTCTGTGCTTACCCCGGTCAGTTCCACCCGGTAGAGCATGTGCGCCGGGTCCTCGCTCGCCCCAGGGGCAAATTTGGTCAGGGACGAGGCATCGACGAGGCCAGCGGCCGTTGGACAGGAAGGATTGACACCGCTCGCACAGCCCGACAGGGCTGCACAGGCGGCAATGGCCGCGAAGGCTGACAGCAGAACTTTGCGCAACATATCTCTCACATTCGATCCGGCGGCGTGGGCACAGAGGACACCCTGCGCGCCGGATGGCTTGCCCTGCGGCAGGGGACCATCCCACTTCCGCTTGACTTTTCAGGTGCCCGGGCCGACTCCATGGCCAAGTCCCGCGGGCGCGGGACTGTAACCAAGCGGAACAGCCATGGGAAGCACAGACCATCTTCGCGAGGGCCTCTCGCTGTCAGCGGAAAAGCCGCACCTGACCCTGTTGCTTGCGGCCCCCCGGGGGTTTTGCGCGGGCGTCGAGCGGGCCATCCGGATCGTCGAGCTGGCGCTCGAGAAATACGGTGCCCCGGTCTATGTGCGTCATGAAATCGTCCACAACCGCTTTGTCGTCGAGCGCCTCGAGAAGCTGGGCGCGGTCTTTGTCGAGGAACTGAACGAGGTTCCGGAGGGCGCACGGGTCATATTTTCGGCCCATGGCGTCCCCAAATCCGTCCCGGCCGAAGCCCAATCCCGCCAGCTGCACTATTTTGACGCGACCTGCCCGCTGGTCTCCAAGGTCCATGTCGAGGCCGAGCGCCATCACAAGGCCGGTCATGAGATCGTCCTCATCGGTCATGCCGGCCATCCTGAGGTTGAAGGGACCATGGGTCAGCTTCCTGAGGGCTCGATCAGACTGGTGGAAACCGTGGCCGATGTTGACGCCTTCACGCCGCGTGACGCCAACCGCCTTGCCTACATCACCCAGACGACCCTGAGTGTCGACGACACCGCCGAAATGGTCAGCCGCCTGCGTCAGCGCTTTCCTCACATCGCAGGACCGCACAAGGAGGACATCTGCTACGCCACGACCAATCGCCAGGAGGCGATGAAGGCGATCGCCCCGCGTGCCGACGTCGTGTTCGTCGTGGGAGCGCCAAACTCTTCTAACTCCATGCGCCTGGTCGAGGTGGCAATGCGCTCAGGCGCCAAGAAAGCGACCCTGATCCAGCGCGCCAGCGATATCGACTGGGCGCTCGTCGACCAGGCCAAAGTGATCGGTCTGTCGGCCGGAGCATCAGCGCCCGAACTCCTGGTCGAACAGGTGATCGCCGCCTTCCAGGAACGCTACCGCCTCGATGTCGAAGAAACCCGCGTCACCCGTGAAGACGTGATCTTCAACGTGCCGCGCGCCCTCGCCCCCTAGCCCAGAACTCTGCGCATGGCAGTTTATACCGAGGTCTCGTTCGAAGCCCTGGAGGCTTTGCTCGAACACTACGACATCGGGGTGCCGACCAGTTTCAAAGGCATCGCCGAAGGCGTGGAAAATTCCAACTATCTGCTTCATACGACCAAGGGCAATTTCATTCTGACGCTCTACGAAAAGCGCGTTGCCGCAGCAGACCTGCCCTTTTTCCTTTCGCTCATGCGCCATCTGGCCGCCCAGGGGCTACCCTGCCCGCTTCCCGTCACGAACAAGGCTGGAGCCGCGACGGCCAGCGTCAACGGCCGGCCTGCCGCCATCCTGACCTTTCTTGAGGGACTATCCTTGCGTCGCCCCCAACCGGTCCACTGCGAAGCCGCGGGCGAAGCTCTGGCCCGTCTGCATATAGCCGGACAGAGTTTCACTATGAGCCGACCGAACGCACTCGGTCCTTCAGGCTGGCAGGCGCTCGTCGAGGCTACCCGTAAGCAAGCCGATCGCGTTCAGGAGGGGCTTGCCCAGCTGATCATCCGCAGCCACGACGAACTCCGCGCCCGCTGGCCCGAGACATTGCCGGCAGGAGTCATTCATGCTGATTTGTTTCCCGACAATGTCCTGTTCGTCGACAGTGCGGTCTCAGGGCTTATCGATTTCTATTTCGCCTGCAACGACGCCCTGGCCTACGACCTCGCGGTGATGCTGAATTCCTGGTGTTTCGAAGCCGATGGCGCGTTTAACGTGACCAAGTCCAAGGCGCTGCTCAAGGGCTATCGCCGCCGGCGCGAACTGGATACGGCCGAGGTTGAGGCGATGCCGCTGTTATGCGCCGGCGCGGCATTGCGCTTTACCCTGACGCGTCTATACGACTGGCTGAACCCCGATCAAGGGGCCCTCGTCCGGCCCAAGGATCCACGTGAATTCGCACGTGCCTTGCGCTTTCACCTCTCCGTCAGGCGTGCGGGAGAATATGGGCTTTGAGCACGCGGATAGAAATTTTCACCGATGGGGCGTGTTCCGGCAATCCTGGGCCCGGTGGCTGGGCTGCAATTCTCCGTGCCGGTGCGCACGAGAAGGAAATCAGTGGCGGCGAACCGCTGACCACCAATAACCGCATGGAAATGCAGGCCGCCATCAGCGCATTGTCGGCCTTGCGTCAGCCAAGTCAGGTGGTGCTCTATACCGATTCCCGGTATCTGCTCGACGGCATCACCCAATGGTTGCCACGCTGGAAAGCTCGGGGCTGGAAGACGGCCGACAACAAAGCCGTCAAAAATGAGGATCTGTGGCGCGCGCTTGATCGCCAGACCCAGCGTCACCATGTAGAGTGGCTCTGGGTCCGCGGCCACAATAATCATGTCGAGAACGAACGGGCCGACGCGCTCGCCAGAGCCGCGATCCCGCGCTGACGGACGCAACACCGCCGCCCCGCAGCGCTGCCAGGCTTTGGCGCGCAAGCGCGCCAAAGCGCTGTCATGCAGGCCCTCTCTTAAAGGTGCTTGAGCATGTACTCGGCACTCGATACTTCGAAGGCGCCAGGCTCTTCGACATGGAGCTGCTTGACCACACCATTGTCTACCACCATGGAGTAACGCTGGCTGCGCTCGCCCATACCGAACTTGCTGCCATCAAGGGTCAGTCCGACTTTGCGGGTGAACTCACCATTGCCGTCGGCCAGCATATGAACATTGTCGCCAACCCCCTGATCCTTGCCCCAGGCGCCCATCACGAAAGCGTCGTTGACCGAGATACAGGCAATCTCATTGATTCCCTTGTTCCTGAGTTCCTGCGCATGCTGCACAAACCCCGGCAGGTGCTTGGCCGAGCAGGTTGGGGTAAAGGCACCTGGCAGGGCGAATACCGCTACCTTCTTGCCGGCGAAGAAATCGTCGGTCTTGATTGGGGTGGGTGACCCGTTCTTCATTTCGAGAAGGGTGGCACTGGGAAGTTTCTCGCCTACTTTTATGGTCATTCGGATGCTCCTCCTGGGATGAACAAATGCCCGTCCCTGCGCTTGTAAACCAGTCGCCTTGCCTGCGAAAGCCCGTCGGCCGGGTTTGCGGCGCTGCCGGCGCGGCGCGCAAGTTTCACTGGCGGCAATTCGCGGCCGTGTTAGGTTTAGCGCATGGTAGGACCTACGACGAAGACAATCCAGGGCGAGAGCTTCCTAGAAGGCAAGCTGCTGATTGCCCTGCCCGGAATGGGCGACGAGCGGTTCGAAAAGAGCGTGATTTTCATGTGCGCCCATTCGCTCGATACCGGCGCTATGGGTCTTTGCATCAATCGCCCCATCGACGGCCTCAATTTTCGTGAACTGGCGAGCCGGCTGGAGTTGATGACCACCCCGGTCACCCCGGATTTTCCTATACTCCTGGGCGGGCCGATGGATACCGGGCGGGGATTTGTGCTGCATTCCTCCGATTATGAAAGCGATGACTCGACGCTCCCCATCACCGAGACAATTTCCCTGACGGCGACTCTGGATATCTTGCGCGCCCTGGCGGCCGGCGAAGGACCCCGCCAGGCTCTGTTCGCCCTCGGCTATGCGGGCTGGCGTGAAGGGCAGATTGAGGACGAGATCCGCGCCAATGCCTGGATCCACTGCGACGCCGATGACACGCTTTTGTTCGAGACGCCGCATTCCGAGATCTGGTCCGCGGCGCTCGCCAAGCTTGGCATCGACATATCAGGTCTCAGCAGCCTGAATGGCCGGGCCTGAGCCTGCGCGGCCGCTCAGCCACCACTGACCCCGCTCTTGGACTGGCCGCCCGTCCTAAGTGCGACGAAATTTTGCACGTCAGCTGCGGGCATGGCGGAGCTGAAGAGAAAACCCTGCGCCAGACGACACCCCATCTGGGTCAGTTTTTCTACCTCTTCCTCCTGCTCCACTCCCTCGACGACGACATAACGCTTCAGGTCTGCGGCCATCCTTATGATCGAGGCGAGGATCACATCAGCCTCCTTTCCCGCCTTGCCGCGAACCAGAAAGCTGCGATCAATTTTCAGCGCGTCAAAGGGCAGTGAGCCCAGCTGGCTGAGATTGGAAAGTCCGGTGCCAAAGTCGTCGATGGCCAGAACCGCACCAGCGCTTTTCAGACGCTCCAGAGCGGCGAGATCGGCACCTGCCCCGGCAATGGCACTCTCGGTTATCTCAAGGCACAGCGATCCGGCTGGGAGATGGTGGCGTGAGAGCGCCTCTGCGACCAGCGGCGCCAACTGCTCATCACCCAGCTGACGGCGGGAGACATTGACACTGACGAAGAGCCCGGGATCCGTTGTGAGCTGGTCTCGCCAGCGCGCCAGATCCTCCGCCGCCCGTGCGATGGCAAAACGTCCCAGCGCCACAATCAGTCCGCTTTCCTCGCTGTGGGTGATGAAGTCCGAGGGCCAGATCATCCCACGTTCGGGATGATGCCAGCGCAGCAGCGCCTCGAAGCCTGCAACGGTACGGGCGGGAAGATGCAGGACCGGCTGATAGAAGAGATCGATCTGACCGTCTTCAAGGGCCCGCCTCAGCTCGGTTTCGAGGCGTACGGCATCTTTCGGGACGCTGCCATCCATGTCCACGGAATAGATCCGCGCACAGCCACCGCCGGCGCGTTTGGCCAGACGCAGAGCGAGCTCCGAATTGCTGATCAGATCAATGGGTTCAACACAGTCAGCACCGCGCGCCACACCAACGCTGGCAGGCGCAAAGATGCGCCGACCATTTTCTGTCAGGGCAGCCCCGCATAGCTCGACCAATTCCGCACCGATCTGATCGGCCTCGGTCCCACGGGCTCTGAACAGCAGGGCAAAAGCATCGCCACCAGCGCGGAAGATCTCCGCGCTGGTGGCGTAACGGCGCACCAGGCGCTCGGCGACATGACGCAGCACTGCATCACCACCAGCGTCACCAAGGCTGGCATGAATGCTCTTAAAACGATCGATGTCGAGCATGGCGAGTATGCTGTCACGCGGACGCCGCCCCAGACGTTCCACTGCCGCCATCAGGGCCACGCGGTTACCCAGCCCGGTCAACGCATCACGCCACGAGCGGTCAAAGGATGCCGCCTCGCTCTCCTTGCGCGCGGTGACATCACCGATCAGACCGAGACAGCGCGCCGCATGCTCGGCCCCGCCCTGCATGCTCGCGCGAAGCTCCAGCCAGCCATAGCGGCCAGTTTCGTTGCGCACGCGAAATTCGATGCGGAAGGCAAGTCCCGGATGGGAGCGATAGTCGTTCATCGCCTGCTTGTAGATCATCCTGTCATCGGGATGGATGCGTGACAGGAAGTTCGGATGGCTGATGACCAGAGGTTGCCGCGGCAGCGCAAGCAGGATCGCGGCATCGCCCGATAGCTGCAGGGTATCCGCGCGGAAATCGAGTTCATAGACACCTTGATGGGAGGCCGCGATCGCAGCGAGAGGTTCCGGTGCCGCATCGCGTACCGCCGGCTCGACCAGCGCGGCACGGCGCGGGCGCAAGGACGGAGTGCCGAACAGTCCCAAGCCCTCGCCCGAGGCCACGGCCAGCGCCACCAGCACCGCGCCGGCAGCGGCAAAGCCACCGATGATTTTCGACGCCAGTGGATTGCCATGAAAGAACCCGAAAGCCGCCAGAGCTGCCGCCAGCTCCACGAGCGCAAAGACAGCAGCGCTCGGTGCCAGCACGCGGGCAGCCTGTAATCCAGCCGCGCCCCTTCGCACCAGATAAGCGGAAAGCGCTGCCGCGCCCACAACGGTCAGCGCACTGATGGCAAGCGCGGCACCGGGCATGCCGGCCAGGGCAAGGACCGACAGGCCGACAAGCCCCCCGACGACAAACCGGCGATAGCGACCATATTCAGGCCAGACATCGGAATAAGGAGCCACTGCCCCGACGAATTTAAGGGCGGCAAGCAGCGTCAGTCCTTCTATGAGTGCAATCAGCCCGTAAGGTCCGCCCATCGGCATGATCATCGCCCGCTCGAGCAGACCCGTTGCTGCCATCCAGAACAGGAATACCCCAAGAAGCGAGAGCGCCGCCCAGCGCGCGGCCACATGCCCGGTCATCGCGGCAAGGCCGCCGGTGATGGCAGCGGCAGCCGCAATCAGCCCGCCGATTGCGGCGATGAAAATCGCCAACCGGCGGTGATAGGCAACCAGCGCCGGCTCACTCCATGCCAGAACGGAGGGCGGGTTATCTGCATTGAGCATCCGCATGGCCAGCGCGGCCGTGGTCTGTGCCGGAACCGTGAGGCGAAAGGCGTGATCGCCCAGGGCGTGTTCCCGTACAATATTGATCCCGCCATCAGAGCTGGCCACCTGCAGGATGCGCGCTGGTGTCTGAGGCGGCCACAAACGGGCGAGTGCATCTGCGGATTCGGTGGCAAGAAGAACGCGGGTGATGGGATGAAGCGACGGATTGGCAATGCGCGTGATATACCACTTCGATCCGTCCGCGTCGGCAGCGCCCGCAGCGTGATAGGGTGACAACACATCTTTAAGTTCGAGTGCAGCTTCCGGGCGTGCGAGATTGAGGGCGTGATGCGACTGTTGTGGCATTGCGGCGCCAACTGCCAGCCCGTCCAGGCCGAGCAGCATGACGGCGAGGACCACAATCGCGCCCAAGACATGGGAGCAAGCCTCTCCTCGCCCGCAGGATTGCCATCTCAACCTGATCACCCTAACGACGCCATCCTGTTAGACCGTCTACTTCAACCCTCTGCACACCGTCGGCAAACCACACGCCTGCGCCCGGCCGCGATCGCCTGCGCGTCACGCCTAGGCCCTCGGCCAGGGCTCATCCTCAAGCAGACCGAAAAGAACATGATCGCGCCATTCGCCATTGATCTGCAAATAGCGCAAGGCAAGACCTTCCTCGCGGAATCCAGCCTTGGCCAGCAAGGCCCGCGAGGCCGTGTTTTCCGGCAGACAGGCAGCTTCGATACGATGAAGCCCGAGCGTTTCGAAAATGAAAGGCACCATCGCTGCCACCGCCTCAAAGGTATAACCATGACGGGCGAAGGGCTGACCAGACCAGTACCCCATGGCACAGGTCTGAACCACTCCGCGGCGCACATTGGACAGCGTCACCCCTCCGGTCAGAACGTCATCGTCCTGGCGGAACACGAGAAAGGCATAGGCCTGGTCTTGGCGCGCATCATGATGATAGCGCTTAAGCCGCCGTCGGAAGGCAGCTTTGCTGAGTTCATCGTCGCTCCAGACAGGTTCCCAAGGTCTCAGAAACTCCTGGCTGCCACCGCGCAGCTGGGCCCACGCCGCATAGTCGGCCATCCGCGGATAGCGCAGGTAGATACGCCGCCCGCGTAACACCGGCTGCTGACCGCCGGGAAAGGTAAGACCGCGCATAAACGCCATAGCCCGCCTCAGCGAGGTCCGAACCGCGCCGCAAATTTGTCGTAGGATTCTACACGTTCAATCGGTCCCAGCGCTACCAGGGAGGGCTGGTCGGTTCCGATCACCTGGGCCGCAAAGCGGCGAACCGCATCGACATCGACCGCCTCCAGCTCTTCCAGCAGCTCCGCAACCGGCACCACCCGGCCATAGCTGAGGATGTGGCTGGCGATCTGCTCAGCCCGCGCGGCGGGGCGCTCAAGTCCCATCAGAAGGCCGGCGCGCAGCTGCGCCTTGGCGCGCTCGACCTCTGTCGCGCTCAGGCTCTCGGCGATATCTGCCATCTGCCCGGCCACGACCTGTGACAGCTCCGCCGCGGCGTCCGCGCCAGTGCCGGCATATATTCCGATCATGCCGCTGTCGCGGAAACTGTTGAGAAAGGCGTAGACGGAGTAGCAGAGCCCACGTTTTTCCCGCACCTCCTGAAAGAGGCGGGAGGACATGCCGCCACCCAGCGCCGTGACATAGACCTGGGCGACATAATTCAGTGGATCCGCAGAGCCGACGCCCGGGAACCCGAAGGTGATGTGGACCTGCTCGTGGTCTTCGGCGAGGCGGAAGTCACCTCCGGCATAACAGGCTGGTGCAGGTTTGGGAGCGCGACCGACCGGCAGGGTCGCAAATTTTTCTTCGGCCAGACGCAGGATTTCCTCATGGCGCACCGCACCAGAGGCGATCAGCACCATCTGCTCGGCACGATAATGGGACGCCATGTAGGCGCGCAGTGCCGGCTCGCCAAAGCCGCTGACGGTCTCGTCATTGCCAAGGATGGGAAACCCCATCGGTTGATCGGGATAGGCCGTAGACTGGAGGTGATCAAAGATGATTTCATCAGGAGTATCGCGCGCCTGACCGAGTTCTTGCAGCACCACCTGGCGCTCGCGCTCGATTTCCTCCGGCAAAAAGCTCGGCTCGGTGAGAATATCGGCAAGAATATCCAGACCAAGGGCGACATCCGCCTTCAGCGTGCGACCATGAAACGCCGTCTGTTCGCGGCTCGTATAGGCGTTCAGATAACCGCCAACGGCCTCGATCTCCTCTACGATAGCCCGTGCGGTGCGCCGGCGCGTACCTTTGAACGCCATATGCTCAAGCATGTGGCTGATACCCATTTCGGCCGCGGTCTCGTTGCGTGTTCCGGCATTGACCCAGACCCCGAAGGCCGCACTTTCGAGCCCGGACATGGGATCGGTGATGACAGTCAGGCCGCTTTTCAGGCGCGTGATCTCGACGTTCATTTTGCTCCTGCGCGCGAGGTGATGAAATTCCGCACCAGATCCAGATCATTGGCCAGCACAGTCTGCCGCTCTTCCCCCTCATAGAGGGCACGAAGGCGCTCCGGCAAGGGGGGGATCTGTCCGGTTGCCGTCCGCACCGCATCGGGAAATTTCGCCGGATGCGCGGTTGCAAGCATTACCAGCGGGCCTTCTAGGGTGAGCCCGTCGGCAGCCGCCAGCGCTACTGCGGTGTGGGGATCAACCAGTTGCCCGGTGTTTTCATAATGGCGCGCGATGGCAGCAAGGGTTTGAGCATCGCTGATCGCCACCGCACCGTAGCGGGCACGCAGTGCCTCAAGGGCCGCGGGCGCTATGGCAAGACTGCGGCGCAGCGCGAATTGCTCCATTGCCGTCCGGCAGGCATTGGCATCCCGTCCAAGGGCTTCATAGAGGGCGCGCTCGAAATTGCTGGCGACCTGGATGTCCATGGAGGGGCTCAATGTCGCCTGCACCGAACCCACTGCATAGGTCCCGGTCGCAAAAGTGCGGGTTAGGATGTCATTGGCATTGGTCGCAATGATCAGCTGCTCGACCGGAAGACCCATGCGCATCGCCGCTTCCCCGGCAAAAACGTCACCAAAATTTCCCGTCGGTACAACAAATGTCGGGGCCACGCCGAGCGCGGCCGCGGCAGTAAAATAGTAGACGGCTTGCGCGGCGATCCGCACGAAGTTGATGGAGTTGACGGCTGTCAGATTCTGCTCTGCGGCGAACTCTCGATCGGCAAACAGAGCCTTCACAATCGCCTGGGCGTCATCAAAACTGCCCTCCAATGCAATATTGTGCACATTGACATGACGGCTTGTCGTCATCTGGCGACGCTGAACTTCGCTGACCCGCCCCAAGGGATGGATAACAAAAAGCTCAATTCCCTCCCGTCCGCCCAACGCCGCGATGGCCGCAGATCCGGTATCGCCCGAGGTCGCGGCGAGCACTGTGGCCCGTTGTCCGCGCCGACGCAGGGCCTGGGCCAGCAACCCACCCAAAAGCTGCAATGCAATATCCTTGAACGCCAGGGTGGGGCCGTGAAACAGCTCGAGGAGAAAGCGCCCGTCTGCGATCTCCCGCAAGGGCGCCACATCTTCGCTCGCAAATTCGGCATAAGCGCGCGGGATTTCGCGATCGAGGACATCCTCCCCCAGCCCACCGAGAAGTCGGCCAAGGATCTCGCGCGCGACCAGCGCATAGGGCTTGCCCCTGAAGCTGGCGATCTCGGCACGGGACAGCTGCGGCCAGGATTGCGGCAAAAACAGGCCTCCATCTGGGGCCAGACCCGCAATAAGAACGTCCTCGATACCCTGGGCCGGCGAGCGACCACGCGTCGAGACATATCTGAGGTGCTCGGCCATAGAAGGTCGTACTTTCACAGTTTGAGAGAGCCAGCGCCTAGTCGCGCCACTCCAAGCGTCCCTGGTTGAGATGATAGAGCACATAGACGCCCAGAAGTCCTAGCGCCAGCGCAAACCAGGTTATGGCATATCCCAGATGCTCGTTGTGAAAGTGAACCACCGTCTGTCCCCCCTTGGGCCAGCCGCCGGGGTTGGGAGCTGCGTCGGCGTCCAGCAGGACCGGGGCTATCAGCCTGACCCCGTCTGCCCGGGCTATGCCTTGGGCATCGCGGATAAACCATTCGCGGGCCTTGAGGTCTGGGGCCGGGGTGAAGAGACCGGGGCTGTAACTGTGGCGCCAGATGCCGACGATGCGCACCGTCCCCTTGAGTTCGCCGGCAAGCCGGGTTTTTGGGTTCTTGAGCGCGAGCGGGATGTAGCCCCGGTCGACCATGATGGCCCGCCCGCCCTCACCCGCGACGATAAAGGGTGTAAGCACGTGATAGACCGGCCGCTCCGCGGTCACGGTGTAGACATAGGCCTCTTTGCGGTTTTCGAAATGGCCAACCAGAGCGACACGATGATACTCGGCCTTGGCAAATCCCATCGCCAGGGCCTGGTGTAACGAAAGAGCTGGCCCGGTCATATGGGAGTGAACCGTGCGGATCAGCGCGAGTTTCCAGTGCAGACGTTGGATCTGCCACAAGCCCAGGCCGACCAGGAGTGCCAGCATGACCGCAAACACCGCAGTTAGCGAAGGTACGGGCCGGAAATAGAGCCGCTTCACTTGACCCGCCGCCCCTCCTGGGCCTCGTTGCGATATTGCAGTACCACGAGCAGAGCCTTGGCCAGACGCAGAAAGCCCAGGCTGAGGGCCGCGATCCCGGGGATCCAGATTGCCGCCTGTACCCATAGCGGCGGCGAAAAGGTGAAGTCGAGCCAGAGCGCGCCACCGGCGACAATGGCCCCGACGATCAGGATGCCGAATACGGCCGGTCCATCGCCGGGGTCAAACTGCGTGTAGTCAAGGCCGCAGTGGGAACACGCCGGTGCGAGATCGAGCAGCCTCGTAAACAAGGGACCGTTCCCGCACCGCGGGCAGCGTCCGCGCAGCGCCTTGACACAGGTATCAGCGAAGCTGCCCGGCTTGGCCATTCACTGCATCATCGATCCGGCGCCCCAGACGTAGATGCACATGAACAGGAACAGCCAGACGACGTCGACAAAGTGCCAGTACCAGGCAGCGGCTTCAAAGCCGAAGTGCCGATCCGGCGTGAATTGGCCCGCGATCGCCCGTCCCAGGCACACCGTCAGGAATATCGTCCCGATAATGACATGGAAGCCGTGGAACCCGGTCGCCATGAAGAAGGTCGAGCCGTAGATCGCATCCAGCGTTCCCACCGGGTCGGAGAGCTGCGCGTGCGCGATATCGGTCAGTGGCCCCACCGCTGCACCATTGAACCCGAAGGTGAAGGGGGCATTGAGATATTCGTGGGCCTGAAGACCCGTGAAAGACAGGCCGAGCAGTACGGTGATGATGAGACCTTGGATTGCGCCCTTGCGATCGCCCTTCTGCAGCGCATGGTGAGCCCAGGTCACTGTGGTGCCCGAGCACAGCAGGACCAGGGTGTTAAGCAGTGGCAGATGCCAGGGGTCGATGGTCACAATACCGCTCGGAGGCCAGCCGCTCAGGCCCACATCATGCGGAAAGATCGCTGAATTGAAGAAGGCCCAGAACCAGGCGACGAAGAACATCACCTCCGAGGCAATGAACAACACCATGCCATAGCGCAGCCCCAGCTTGACCACCGGCGTATGGGCGTGCTCGACGACGGACTCCTTGATGACGTCGCGCCACCAGCCTGCCATGGTGTAAAGCACCAAGAGCACGCCGATAATGAATATCCAGGGTTTGCCTTCAACCGGAAGTCCCCAGAAGTTGGTGTAGTCCTTGTTCATCCAGAACACGGCGCCCACCAGCATGACGAAGGCGCCAAACGAACCGATGAACGGCCAAGGACTTGGATCAACCAGATGATAGTCGTGTTTGACTTCCGAATGCGCCATGTTCGCTTCCGCCTCTCTAATCCCCTCTTAGAGCCACGACTGCGGCCCCCTCACGCCTCAACCATAAAAGCCTTGGATACGTACCATCGTCATCACGAAGAATAGCAGCACCAGTCCCGCAAGCACGGCCGCGATCGCAAGATTACGCCGTTGCCGGATTCTGTCGTCATCATGGTTCAGATCGCCCATCGCGCTCACATCCAAGCTCCAAAATGTGCCGATCCGAACGGCGCGATTCCTACCAAGTGTTCCACCATGAGCGCGCCAAACAGCACGAAGAGGTAGGCAATCGAGACGGCAAACAGACGCTTGGCAGCAGGTTCTTTGACGTCATCGGTTTCGCGCAGCACCGCACGGGCTTCAACCACCATCCAGACACCAAAGAGCAATGCCACCGCACTGTAGAGAGGGCCGGCAAAGCCTGCGACTGCTGGCGCAAGACCCGCTGGGAGCAGGACCAGGGAATACGCGAAAATATGGCGCCGGGTGCTTGGCTTGCCCCTCACCACAGGCAGCATCGGCACGCCGGCACGCGCGTAATCGTCTGACCGCCACAGCGCCAGGGCCCAGAAATGCGGCGGCGTCCAAAGGAAAATCAGTGCCACCAGCAGCAAGGGCGGCAGTGTGAGATTACCGGTCACCGCGGCCCAGCCAATGGCAGGCGGCAGAGCACCGGCAAGCCCTCCGATCACGATGTTCTGTGGCGTCCGCCGCTTCAGCCACAGAGTATAGACACCGACGTAGAAGAATATCGTGAACGCCAGCAAGGCTGCGGCGATGGCATTGACGAGAAGCGCCATCACCGTCACCGAAGACACGGCCAGCGCCCAGCCAAAGGCAAGCGCATCCCCCTGAGAAATGCGTCCCATGGGCACGGGGCGGGCAGCCGTACGGGCCATCTTGATGTCGATGTCGGCATCATAAGCCATGTTAAGTGCCCCCGAAGCACCGGCGCCAACGGCGATACACAACAGCGCCGTCAGTGCCGTGAACGGATTGATTGCGCCCGGCGCGACCACAATGCCGCATAGCCCCGTGAACACCACCAGACTCATCACCCGCGGCTTCAGCAGTGTGAAAAAGTCGGTCGTGGTCGCAGGCCGCGGCGGATATACGGTGGCAGACGCCATTGTCATGGATGTTGTTACCCTTTAGCGCCTATTTGACCACGGGAAGTTCATTGAACTGGTGGAAGGGAGGCGGTGACGACAGGGTCCATTCCAGGGTTGTTGCCCCCACGCCCCACGGATTGTCTCCGGCGCGACGCTTTTTCAGAAATGCTTCCGCCATCACGTAGAGGAAGAACAGGGTGGCAAAGCCCGAGATAAAGGCGCCGATCGACGACACGAAGTTCCAGCCGGCAAAGGCTGCCGGATAATCCGCATAGCGCCGCGGCATCCCCGCAAGACCAAGAAAATGCATCGGGAAGAACGCGGTATTGACGCCGACAAAGGTCAGCCAGAAATGCATCTTGCCGAGCGTCTCATTATACATGTAGCCGGTGATTTTCGGGAACCAGAAATACCAGCCGGCGAAGATCGCAAACACCGCACCCAGCGACAGCACGTAGTGGAAGTGGGCGACCACATAATACGTGTCCTGAAGCACCACATCGACACCGGCATTGGCCAGGACCACGCCGGTCACGCCACCGATGGTGAAGAGGAAGACAAAACCGATCGCCCATAGCATGGGTGTGCGAAATTCTATCGACCCGCCCCACATCGTGGCGATCCAGGAAAACACCTTGATACCTGTCGGCACCGCAATGACCATGGTCGCAAACACGAAGTAGGCTTTGGTGTCAACGCTGAGCCCCACCGTGTACATGTGATGAGCCCAGACAAAGAAGCCGATGAAGCCGATCGCCACCATCGCATAGGCCATGCCCAGATACCCGAACACGGGCTTCTTGGAGAAGGTCGACACAACGTGGGAAATCATGCCGAAGCCAGGCAGGATAAGAATGTACACTTCGGGATGACCAAAGAACCAGAACAGGTGCTGATAGAGGATCGGATCGCCACCGCCCGAAGCCTCGAAGAAGGCGGTGCCAAAATGCCGGTCAGCCAGGAGCATGGTCAGGGCACCGGCCAGCACCGGCAGCGACAGCAGCAGGAGGAACGCCGTTACCAGCACGCTCCAAACAAAGAGCGGCATCTTGTGCAGCGTCATGCCTGGGGCACGCATATTGACAATGGTGGTGATGAAGTTGATCGCGCCCAGGATCGAGGACACACCGGCGATATGCAGAGCGAAGATGACAAAGTCCATTGCCGGCCCGGGCGAGCCCAGGGTGGATAGCGGCGCATACATCGTCCAACCACCGCCCATACCAAGGCCGCCGGAATCGCCTTCGACAAACATCGAGGCGATCAGCAGAGCAAATGAGAACGGCAGCAGCCAGAACGAAATATTGTTCATGCGCGGAAAGGCCATGTCTGGCGCGCCAATCATGAGCGGCACCAGCCAGTTGCCAAAGCCGCCAATCATCGCCGGCATGATCATGAAAAAGATCATGATGAGGCCATGAGCGCTGACGAACACGTTATAGGTGTGCGGGTTCGAAAACACCTGCAGCCCGGGATACATCAGCTCGGCGCGCATCACCATCGAGAGGGCGCCACCGATCAGACCTGCGCAGATTGCGAAGACCAGATACATCGTGCCGATGTCTTTATGATTGGTGGAATAGACGTAGCGGCGCCAGCCGGTCGGATGACCTGCAGCCTGTGCGTGCACCATGTCTGCCATATGCTCGTCCCCCTGCTTACTGATTATCGAGAGCGGCCAGACGCGTCGCGCCGCCGCTCGTAGCGTTATAGGCGTAGGCCTTGGCGGCCTTGGCCAGCCAATGGCGATATTGCTGCTCCGTCACCACCTTGACCTCGATCGGCATAAAGGCGTGGCGGGCACCGCACAGTTCTGAGCATTCGCCATAATAGGTACCCACGTGCGTGGCCTCAAACCAGGTGTGATTGATACGCCCTGGCACCGCGTCCATCTTGACACCGAACGACGGCACCGCCCAGCTGTGTATCACGTCTGCACCGGTGGTTTCGATCTGGATGACCTTGTTGACAGGCACAACCACCGGATGGTCCACACCGAGCAGGTAAGGCTCTCCGGCCTTGGCCGCTTCGGCCCGGTCCAGCATCAGCGAATCAAACTGGACCTTCTGTCCCGGATATTTGTAGGTCCAGTACCACTGCTTGCCGATCGCCATGATGGTCACGTCCGGCTTCGGAATGTCCATTTCGTAGTACAGCAGACGGAAAGACGGAATGGCGATGAGGACCAGTATGAGCACCGGAACCGCAGTCCACACCACCTCGAGCAGCGTATTGTGGCTGGTCTTGGAGGGGACCGGATTGGAGCGGGCGTTATACCGGATCATCACCCACAGCAGCAGCCCGAGCACAAAAAGGCACACGGCGGTGATGATGTAGAGCAGCAGCCGGTGAAAATCTTCGATGCTCACCATCACCGGCGAGGCCGGCGGCTGCATATCCATTTCCCAAGGCCGGGGACGCCCAGCCCACTTGTCCGGAGCCTGCGCGAAGGCGACCCCCGCCGACAGCGCCCACATGGCCAGCGTCGTCGCGGCCACCCTCCCGCCTGACGCAACGTCAATCTTTTTCAGGAACATCCAGCAACCTCGCAACGGTTTGTCAGGGCGCCCATCGACCCCTTCCCCAAGACTCGCCGATTTTGGTGTACGCGGGCGAAGCCCATGGAGTCAGTGCGACCTTCTGCCACGTGGGCTGTTTGACATCTTGCACAGGGGTAAATCGTTCTGTCCAGCAGCCTTTTTTTGTCCCCCCTTGGAGCGGGCGCGCGCTTGTGCTCGAGTGGGTGCAGCACCTATCCGGTCGCAACTGGTGCGGGCCGATCCCCCAGGGGTCTGCCAAGCCCTTTGCAACCGATCCGCCCCGAGGAGGTATGTCGTGTCCGATCAGGAGCTCTTCTTTCAGCGCACCGGCATGAGCCGCGGCCGGGTGCAGCAGCTGGTCGAGGACGCCCTTGCCGGCGCCGATGACGGCGAACTTTTCCTGGAGTACCGGCAAAGCGAGAGCTTTGCCTTTGATGACGGGCGCCTCAAGGCCGCCAGCTTCGATACCACCCAGGGGTTCGGTCTGAGATCTGTCGCCGGCGAAGCCAGTGGCTACGCCCACGCGTCGGAGCTGAGCGAAGATGCGATTCGTCGCGCCGGGCAGACCGTGCGCGCTGTCACCCAGGGCTATTCGGGACGGCTGGCAGCGGCCCCAGCCCGCAGCAACGTCAAGCTCTACACCGACGCCGACCCGCTCAAGTCCGCGGCGTTCGCTGCCAAGGTCAAGCTCCTGCAGGACATCGACGCCTATGCCCGCAGCCGCGACGCGCGCGTGCGCCAGGTCTCCTGCTCACTTTCCGGAGAATGGCAGTCCGTCGAAATCCTGCGCCCGGGCGGGCAGACCTATCGTGATGTCCGCCCTCTGGTGCGGGTTGGGGTCGCAATCGTCGTGGATGAGAACGGGCGCCAGGAATCCGGGCAGTTCGGAGGCGGTGGCCGCAGCACCTATGAGACTTATCTTGATCCGGCCTATTGGCACCTCGCGGTGGACGAAGCCCTGCGCATGGCGCTCGTAAACCTTGAGGCGGTTCCGGCACCGGCGGGAGAAATGCCCGTGGTCCTCGGACCAGGCTGGCCCGGGGTCCTCCTGCATGAAGCCATCGGCCATGGGCTTGAAGGTGACTTCAACCGCAAAAAGACCTCAGCCTTTGCCGGGCTGATGGGCCAGCGCGTCGCGGCCGAAGGGGTCACTGTCGTCGACGACGGCACCATGGCGGGTCGCCGTGGCTCACTGTCAATTGATGACGAGGGGACGCCCACCTCACGCACCGTGCTGATCGAGGACGGCATTCTCAAAGGCTACATGCAGGACCGGCAAAATGCGCGCCTGATGGGCATGGCGGCTACCGGCAATGGTCGACGTGAGAGTTTCGCAGCAACGGTCATGCCGCGCATGACCAATACCTATATGCTGGCGGGCGACAAGGATCCCAAAGAAATCATCGCTTCGGTCGAGCGGGGGATCTATGCCGTCAATTTTGGAGGTGGCCAGGTTGACATCACTTCAGGCAAGTTCGTCTTTTCGTGCACCGAGGCCTATCTTATCGAAAGCGGCCGGATCGGCCCCCCGATCAAAGGCGCGACGCTTATCGGCGACGGACCTCAGGCGCTGACCCGGGTCAAGCTCATCGGCAATGATCTCAAGCTCGATACCGGCGTCGGTGTCTGCGGCAAGAATGGTCAGTCTGTTCCGGTAGGAGTAGGTCAGCCAACCATGCGCATAGACGGGCTCACCGTGGGCGGCACCCAGCAGGCGGCCTAGGTCAAAGCCACGGGGGCGAGCCATGCTCATTTTCAAGATTTGCCATGACGTGGAATGGCGTGAGGCGACACTACGCGGCATCTACGGCGGAACGGACAAAGACCGGCGGGATGGCTTCCTGCACTTTTCCACGGAGCCTCAGCTCCTCGGCACATTGCAGAAATGGTACGCGGCGGCGACAGATCTTGTTCTGGTGGCCGTTGACGCCGACTTTCTTGGCTCCGATCTCAAGTGGGAAGCCGCGCGTGACGGCGCGCTGTTTCCCCATCTTTACGGTTCACTGCCGGCAGCCGCAGCCATTTGGGTTGCACCGATTGGACGTGACGCAAGCGGTCGCTTCATTCTGCCCACGGCCGCGATGCACAATCCTGTGATGCCGGCCTAAAGGCTTCCCCTCCCTTGGGGCATCCGCCCTGACCGTCGCGCAAGGCCTCCCCCCATCCCCCGGTTCATGACGTGCGGGCAGCGCGGTCATGGGCCTCCATGTAAAGGGTGGCACACGGCAGCTACGAGCAGTAATGTCGGCCAAGGAACGCGGTTCAATCGCGTCGTGTGGGGACAGTGATCATGCGCTACAGCCAACTGGGAAATACTGGTCTTTATGTTTCCAACATCTGCCTGGGAACCATGACCTTTGGTGGTCAGGGCTTCTGGAAGATGGTGGGTAATCTCGAGCAGCCGACGGCAACCAAACTGATCGGTCGTGCCCTCGAGGCTGGCGTCAACTTTCTTGACACTGCGGATGTCTATTCCGAAGGCCGCTCCGAACAGATGGTCGGGCAGGCGTTCAAGGATCTTGGGCTCAGGCGCTCCGAAATCGTGCTCGCCACCAAATGCTGCGGGCGCGTCGGACGCGGCGTGAACGATATCGGCGCCTCCAGGGGCCATATCCTGGATGCGGTGGAGCGCAGCCTTGAACGTCTGCAGACCAATTACATCGACCTCTATCAGATCCATGCGAATGACCCCATAACCCCGGTGGAAGAGACGATGGGCGCGCTCGATGATCTCGTCCGGCGCGGCCTGGTGCGGTATGCGGCGGTCTCGAACTGGCAGGCCTGGAAAATCGTCAAGGCCAATGAGTTTGCCCGGCACAGAGGACTTGCACGGTTCGAAACCCTGCAGGCCTACTACTCGATCGCCGGTCGCGATCTTGAACGTGAAATAGCGCCAATGCTCGCAGATCAGAAAATGGGACTGCTGGTCTGGAGCCCTCTGGCTGGCGGGCTCCTGTCCGGCAAGTTCAGTGCTGGCAGCAATGGTCCGGAGGGAGCTCGACGCACGCAGTTCGATTTTCCGCCGGTCGACAAAGACCGCGCCTTCCGCTGTATCGCGGCAATGCGCGAGGTCGCAGCGGCCCACGACGTTTCCGTCGCCCGCGTCGCCCTGGCCTGGGTACTTGCCAAGCCGTTCGTCACCAGCGTGATCATCGGCGCCAAGACCGAAGAACAGCTGAATGACAATCTCGCCGCCGGAGAACTTGAGCTAACCCCGAGCGAAATCACGCGGCTGGATGAAGTCAGCGCCCTTCCCGCCGAGTATCCTGGCTGGATGCTGGCGCGCCAGAGCTCCGAGCGCGTGCCGGGACCACGCTGACGGGAGCCCGCCATGAGGCGCATCGAGGGTCAGCGACGGCAGATCAGTCCGGGCTTTTCCGTAAACCGGCTGCTCCCCAGTCTCGTGGCACGCAGCGTTGGGCCGTTTGTGTTCTTCGATGCATTTGGTCCAGTTGACCTGCCGCCAGGTCAGGGACTTGATGTACGTCCGCACCCGCATATCGGTCTTTGCACCGTCACTTATCTTTTCGAGGGCGGCCAGATCCACCGCGACAGTCTCGGATCGGTGCAGGAAATCCGCCCCGGCGCCGTCAACTGGATGACCGCCGGACGGGGGATCGTGCATTCCGAGCGAACCTCACCCCAAATGCGGGCGGCCGGCCATCGCATGCACGGGGTTCAGAGCTGGGTTGCCTTGCCCACAGATGATGAGGAGATTGAACCAAGCTTCGAACACGCCGCCAGTCAAACGCTGCCGGTCATGGATGCCCCTGGCATTCACCTGCGCCTGCTCGCCGGTCATGGCTTTGGCCTGATCGCCCCGGTGCGCGTGCTCTCACCGCTGTTTTACGCCGATATCACATTTGCCCGCGACAGCCACTTTGCGCTGGGCCATGAGCACCAGGAACAGGCCATGTATGTCGTGTCAGGCTCAGTGACAGTCGGCAACCAGAACTTCGGGGAAGGCGTGCTGGTCGTCTTTGACCGTGACGATGAGGTTGTCATTGCCGCCGATGAGCCGGCACGCGCACTGGTGTTCGGCGGCGCCCCTCTCGATGGCCCACGCCATCTGTGGTGGAACTTTGTCGCCACCTCCACCGCGCGCATTGCGCAGGCGAAGGCCGATTGGCGCGCGATGCGCCTCGGACGCATTCCAGGCGATGACGAGTTCATTCCCCTGCCTGATTAATGTGCTAGGCTACCTGCTGCAATTGGCTCGGGGAGAATTTAATTTCATGCGCCTTCTGTTGATTGTTGTCGGACTTTTTGCTCTGGCCACCGGATTGCTGTGGATCGGTCAGGGAACCGGCTACGTGATGTGGCCGTCATCCAGCTTCATGCTGCGTCAGACCGCATGGGCATGGTATGGTGTAGCGCTAACAATCGGTGCGCTGCTGATCCTTACCTACGCCGCGCGCGGGCGCTAACCCGGGCCCGCCCTGCTGCTCCCAGGTCTCAGAGAAAATTATACTCCGTGAACAGCGGGCGCAGATCGCCACCCCAGCTCTGCTGATAGCGCTGAAGCAGTTCTTCCGCACGGCTGTAGCCGCGGTCGACCAGCACACGCAAAGAGTTGAGATAGCCATCCTCACTCATGCCCGCCGCATCGGTCGCGGCTCGCCGTTTCAGACCGTCACTTGAAATTTCAAGCATCCTGCGGGCCAGCGCCAAAACATTGCTACCCCGGAACGGCGTCGCAAAGCCCTGCCGTGGAACCGCATCGCGCAAGGCCTGACGTTCTTCAGTAGTCCAGTCCTTGACCATGTCCCATGCCGCGTCAAGGGCCGTTTGGTCATAGTAAATTCCAGTCCAAAGCGCAGGCAGCGCGCAGATGCGTTGCCAGGAGCCGCCATCAGCTCCGCGCATTTCGAGAAAGCGCTTGAGGCGGACCTCTGGAAAGATTGTCGTCAGATGATCGGCCCAGTCCGAGAGCATCGGCTGAATACCCTTGAGCTCAGGGATCCGACCGGCAAGAAAATCACGAAAGCTTTTGCCCGCAACATCGATATAGGCGCCATCACGATAGACAAAATACATCGGTACATCGAGCGCATAGTCGGCGTAGCGTTCAAATCCCATCCCATCTTCAAAGACAAACGGCAGAAGCCCTGCGCGCGCATTGTCAACGTCCGTCCAGATGTGACTACGATAAGACACAAAGCCGTTTGGCCGTCCCTCTCGGAAAGGGGAGTTGGCAAAAAGCGCGGTTGCAACTGGCTGCAGCGCGAGGCCGACCCGGAATTTCTTGACCATGTCTGCTTCGGAAGAAAAGTCGAGATTGACTTGAACAGTGCAGGTACGGAACATCATTTCGAGGCCATAGCCTCCAACCTGCGGCATGTATCGGCGCATGATGCCATAGCGTCCCTTCGGCATCTGCGGCACGTCGTCCAGCCGCCAGTTGGGAGCAAAACCAAGACCCAACATCCCAAGTCCCTGTTCGGCAGCCACCTCACGGATCTGCACAAGGTGCGTGTTCACCTCAGCACAGGTCTCGTGAATACTTCTGAGCGGCGCGCCCGAGAGTTCGAACTGGCCTCCTGGCTCCAGGCTGATCGACGCCCCGTCCTGGATGAGACCGATAATATTGTCCCGTTCGCGCACCGGCTCCCAGCCGAAACGCCGCATGCCTTCGAGCAACTCCCGAATCCCGGGCCGCCCCTCATAGCTGACTGGCTTCAGCGTTGCCGGATCGTAAACAAATTTTTCGTGCTCGGTACCAATGCGCCACGCGCTGGGCGCTTTACAGCCCTGCTCCAGATAGCCAACCAGGTCATCGCGTGAGGCGATAGGACCGCCCGCCGATTGCGGTATGGACATGACATCGCCTCCCAGGGGGCTCCCGCCCCTAACCCCTATAAATTCTGAATGCACCGTTCAGGCCAACGCTATGTAGGCGCGATCGTGTCACGCCGCAAGCCACGCCCGACCACTGTCACCTGCCTGTCACGCCCGCCAGTCTCCGGCCAGTGCCTGCCATATCGCGAGGGCCGCAAGGCCGGCGGTATCGGCCCTGAGGATGCGCGCTCCGAGTGATGCAGGACGTGCAAAGCTGTTCTGCCGGATCGCGGCGCGCTCCGCGGTGTCAAAGCCGCCTTCAGGACCGATCAGAACGCCACTGGGATGGCCACGCAAGGCCATCACCACCTCCGCAATCGGTGGCGCATCGCCTGCTTCATCGCAAAACACCAGGGCACGTTCCTGAGGCCAGTTTGCGAGCATCGCCTCTAACGTCATGGCCTCAGCAATCGCAGGCACGTTGCGCCGCCCGGACTGTTCGGCTGCCTCGATCGCGTTGGCGGCAAGGCGCTCGGGATTGACCTTGCGGACGATGGTGCGCCGGGTAATCACCGGCATCAGACGACGCACGCCCAATTCGGTCGCCTTCTGCACGACATATTCGGCCGCAATTTTCTTGACCGGCGCAAACGCGAACCACAGATCCGGCACTTCACTTTGCGGCGCGATGCGCTGGAGGCAATGAAGCACGACCTGGCGGCGGGAGAATTCAGCAAGCTCAGCCAACCATTCCCCGTCCCGGCCATTGAAAAGCGCCACCCGGTCGCCTGGTTTTGCCCGCATCACGTGCTGCAGGTAATGGGCCTGCGAGGAGGAGGGTTCAACGCGGGCGCCTTCACCCAGTGCAGCATGGACAAAGAGTCTCAGCTTGCCCCCGGGATAGCTCAGATCGGTCATTTTGCCTCGCCGCCCTTTTCCGCCGTGACCTCACGGTGGACGCTCTCTCCTGGCCGCCATAAAGCGTCCTCCCGGGGCGTGGTGCAAGCGTCGCGCCAGCCCAGCCCACCGCACACCGTGAGGTTGAAAAGGCGCGACGGTGTCCCTCATGAGAGAAGAATTGGCCTTCTGCCCGCTTGGTCTTCATGGGTGAATAGGGCAAAGAGGAGCCAGGGACAGGCGATCACAGAATTGGTGCGCGGAGGAGAGATGCCCCAGACTGCCCATCACGCCAAGCCGCTTGATTCGCTGCCGCTGCGACTTGTCGACGGTGCGCCGGTATCGCTCCAGCCCTATTTGCGACTCATGCGTCTGGATCGACCGATCGGAGCCTGGCTGCTGTTCTGGCCCTGCGTGTTCGGAATGGCAGCGGGCGCGGCGGCCGGACATCTCTCGCTCTTTGCCGCCGCCGCCGATTGGTGGATGCTCGCGCTGTTCGCCGTGGGCACGCTGGTCATGCGCGGTGCCGGCTGTACCTATAACGACATTGTTGACCGCGACTTTGATGCCAAAGTGGCGCGCACCCGTGACCGGCCGATTCCTTCGGGCGCCGTCAGCGCCAAGGCTGCCGCGGTGTTCCTCGGGTTCGAACTGGCACTGGGGCTTGCCATTCTTCTGCAGTTTAACCGCACCACCGAACTCATCGGCGCCGCCTCGCTCCTCCTCGTGGCGGCCTACCCCTTCATGAAGCGGATCACCTGGTGGCCTCAGGCCTGGCTGGGACTGACGTTCAATTGGGGTGCCCTGATGGGCTGCGCGGCGCTCTGCGGCACGATCACTCCTGCAGCCATCGCGATCTATGTCGCCGGTCTGTTCTGGACCCTCGGCTATGACACCATCTACGCCTGCCAGGATATCGAAGACGATGCGCTCATCGGGGTAAAGTCGACCGCGCGGCTGTTTGGCAGCCACGCCCCACGCTGGGTGTTCGGCTTTTATCTCATGAGCCTGCTGCTGCTGGCCGTGGCCGGATGGCTGGCCGGCCTTGGCACGATCTTTGTGCTGCTTTTGCTCCTGGTCGCACTCCACTTTCTCTGGCAGGTACACCGCCTGAAGCCGGATTTGCCGCAGCGCTGCCTCTTGCTCTTCCGCGCCAATCGGGACGCTGGCGCCCTGATCGCCCTCTGCCTCGTTGTGTCCACCTGGCGGCTGTGAGACCACGGGCCAAATTGACGGAGACGGCGCAGAACAGATAGGTAATGAGCCGCGCCGTCAGGGCAGCTCCTTTGCGGCTTCAGACGGCAGGGTTCGCCTCTCCCATTAGCCCATCGATAAGGTCCTCGCCCATGTCCCCGTCGCCCGTCGCCCTTGTTGCGCTCACCTTTTATGCACTCTGGGCCATGTTCCTGGTGATTTCCGTGGCCGCCGCGCGTGTGCACCAGGTCGTTACCAAAGGTACCGCCGTCACCAACTTCACCGCCGGAGTACCACATGGACCAGAGGGCTACTGGCGGCTGAACCGCGCGCATATGAACACGATCGAGAACCTGCCGATTTTTGCCGCCGTCGTCCTGACGGGCTGGGCTGCCGGCGCCATCAATCCGCTGTTCAACCTGCTGGCCGTCATCGTGGTCGGGGCACGGGCCATTCAATCCCTGATCCATATCAGCTCTGGCACCGCAGCAGCCATCAATGCCCGCTTCATGTTCTTTGCCGTCCAGATCCTCTGCCAGTTCTGGATGGCGTGGCTCATTCTCGAGGCCACCGGGGTTTTTCCAGGCAAGCCTTAACAAGTCTGCCCGTACGCCCTATCATCGGTCCATGGCCCTGACCCGCTTTGTCCCTGCCGCCTATTTTTCGCCTGAGGAGCTGGCACAGATCCGATCCCGCTCAAATGTGCGGGGGATCCTGTGCGTGCTTCATGCTTGGGCTGTGATCGCCGCGGCCATGGCGGTTTATGCAGTGTGGCCTAATCCCCTCACCTTCGTAATTGCAGTGGTGGTGATCGGCAGCCGCCAGCTTGGGCTCGCTATCCTCATGCACGACGCTGCCCATGGCGTCTTGACTGCCAGCAGCTGGCTGAACGACCGTCTCAGTCAGTTTTTTTGTGCCTGGCCTGTGTTCAGTGACACCGTTGCCTACCGGCATTATCATATGATCCATCATCGCCGGACACAGCAGCCAGATGATCCGGATCTGCATCTGTCCGCCAAATTTCCCATTACCGCGGCCAGTTTCCGGCGCAAGCTGTGGCGCGACCTGTCCGGTCAGACCGGGTTCAAGCAGCGCAAGGCACAATTGCGCAACGCCCTGGGCAGACCACACATGACCTTGGGCGAACGTTGGGCCCATTTTCGCCGCCGTATGGGCAAGATGCTGTTGGCCAATCTGGTACTCCTGCTCATCCTCAGTGCCGTCGGCAAACCGCAGTATTATCTGATGTTCTGGCTGCTCCCTTTACTGACCTGGCAGCAGGTGGTGACCCGTATTCGCAATATTGCAGAGCACGCGATGGTGCCGGACAACGACGATGTCATGCGCAATGCCCGCACCACTTACGCCGGTCTCCTGGCACGGACCTTTCTTGCGCCCTACTGGGTCAACTATCACGTCGACCATCATCTTCTGTTCTACGTTCCCTGCTATAATCTGCCCAAGCTTCACCGGCTCCTGCTGAGCAAGGGGCTGGGTCCGAAGATGGAAATCCGCTCGGGCTATCTCGACGTGCTGCGTCTTGCCACCAGCAGAATGCCCGCAGCCGCAGTATCTGCATGACCGCGATGCGTCGGCACTGGTCCTCATGCGGATGAGCAACCCTGCGCTTTTCATAGCCAGCAATACTGCTCCCATCGCTCCGCCGCTCGTCCCGGAGCTCACCCTGCATCTGGCCACCGAGGTGGTGCCGCTTTGGCGCAAGACTGAGGAGGAACTGGAAGCAATCGGCGTGCCTCCGCCCTATTGGGCCTTCGCTTGGGCGGGAGGACAAGCGCTGGCGCGTTTTATTCTCGATCACCCCGCATGGGTTCGAGATCGTCGCGTCCTAGACTTTGGCGCCGGATCCGGAATAGTCGGACTGGCTGCTGCCCGTGCCGGCGCTCGCGACGTCTTGTGTGCCGATGTCGATCGCTTCGCACTTGCCGCGATGGCCCTGAATGCCGCCCTCAACAACCTGCCGCTGCGCACGACCGCGCAGGACATGATAGGGCAAACGAGGCCCTTCGAGCTCATCCTGGTCGGAGACATGTGCTATGAACGGCCACTCACCGACAGACTTCTGGCGTGGCTGTACCAGCAGCTGGCGGCAGGCGCAGAGGTGCTTTTGGGCGATCCTGGCCGCAGCTATTTCCCCAAACAAACGGTGACAAAGCTTGCCAGCTATCAGGTTCAGACGACGCGCGAGCTTGAAGACCGCGAGATCCGCGACACTGGCGTCTATCGTCTGCTCGCCCCCGGCGCGGGCCCGATATAGCGGGCCCGCGGGCGAATGAGAGTACCACTTTCCAGCTGCTCAATGGCGTGGGCAATCCAGCCACAGCTGCGCGCAATAGCAAACAGTGCGGTTTCGTAGCCGGGCTCCAGGCCAAGGGTGTGCATGAGCACGGCCAGTGCAAAATCAATATTGGGATAAAGCCCGGTCGCCTCACTGATCCGCGCGGGTGCTTCAACAGCGAGGCGCGGATCGGCGCCAGCGCGCGCAAGAGCTGACAGCAGATCGCGCGCCCGCGCATCGCCGCGCCGGTAGACCGAATGGCCAAATCCTGGAATGGCTTCACCGAGCGCGACCCGATCACGGACGAAGCGGCTAACTTCGCAGTGCGTCATCTGTTCGACCATCCGCGCCGCCAGGGTGCCGGCACCACCATGACGTGGTCCTTTGAGGGCAATGAGACCGGCAACAACTGCATCGTAGAGATTTATTCCGGTGGAGACGGCACAGCGCACGGTCCAGGTCGACGGGTTGAGCTCGTGATCTGCGAGAAGCACCAGGGCCCGACGCAGCAGCTCCTGCGCTGCGCGGTGATCCGGTGCCCATGCCAAGGCGAGCTGCTGGTGGATGGCTGTGGCAGACGGCGGAGTGTCCAAGATGGCACTGGTGAGCAGGCGTAGCAGCCGGGCACCCACACGGGCACGGCCCTCGCGCGAACGATTGTAGGCGGCAAGATCCCCTTCGCTGGCCAAGGCCAGCTGGGTAAGGGCACGGACCAGCGGCGGCTGGGCCCGGCTTGCCACCCGCACTTCGTCCATCGCCTGACTGGTGATCGGCAGGTTTAAGGGAGCAAAGGGATCGCTGCCGCTTTCATCCCAAAGTAGGGTTGCGACCTCTTCCAGCGTGGCATGGGCAGCCAGGTCAACCGCCAGAACTCCGCGATATATTGGTCCTTCTTCGCTCAGGCAGGACACCGCACTGTCGAGCACCGCAGGCTCGGTCGCGAGCGCCAGTCCCTCGCCGGCGGGAGCCCGACGATTTTTCAGACCGCGCACATCCTCGGCACGATAGCGCCGCGTGCGGGTACTGCCGACAGCTTCGGAGCGGATCAAGCCGCGACTGACATAGGCATAGAGCGTGGCAGGGGAAACCCCGAGCTCCGCAGCTGCCTCCCGTGCGGAAAGATAAAGCGAGGGATAATCCGAATCTATTTTCATATTGATTAAGCTAATCAAGATTGATCAATATCGCAAGCGAGGGCAGCTTCGCGCTGAGACAACAGGAGCTCTTCTCATGACCCTTCTGGAAAAACCCGCCTCCGGTCTGGATGGCGTGATCGCGGCGGACACCGCCCTGTCCCACGTCGATGGGCTGCGCGGCGAACTCATCGTGGCGGGCGCCCCGATCGCGCAGCTGGCCTTTGCCACCACCCTTGAGGCCCTCGCCGCGCAGCTGTGGTCGTTAGCGGACGGCCAGCCCCGCAACGCCGACCTCGTTGCCCAACAGTTTGCCGAGGCCCGGCAACGCTGTTTTCGCCGCCTGCCGCAGCTTCTGGCCGGGGCACACGCGCTTCCGCTCATTGCCGGCACGCGCGCGGCTCTCGCCTGCCTCGGACCCGAACCGGACCTGCCGCCGGAAATCGTGCTGGGCGGCGCTATGCCGGTGATCATCGCCGCCCTACTCCGGGCGCAGGATGGTAAGTCTCCTATCCCGCCCGACCCTGCACACAGCCACGCAGAAGACCTTCTGAACATGTTACATGAGGGAGCACCCGTGCCAGGCCACGCCCACGCGCTGCAGACCTATCTGGTTACCGTCTGCGATCATGGCATGAACGCCTCGACCTTCGCCGCACGCGTTATCGCCTCTACCGGTGCAGATCTCTTCATGGCCGCCACCGGCGCCTATTGCGCCCTCACAGGTCCGCTGCATGGAGGTGCTCCCGAGCCCGTCCTTGCCATGCTGAACGCCATCGCCACTGCCGATCGCATCGCCCCGTGGATCGATGGCGCGCTGGACCGTGGCGAACGCCTCATGGGCTTCGGTCACCGCATCTATCGCGTCCGCGATCCGCGTGCCGACGTGCTCAAGCGCGCGGTGCAGATCCTTGGCGGAGCCGATCTGGGATTTGCGGCCCAGGTCGAAGCCTATGCACGCACCGCACTCGCAAGACGTTATCCGCAGCGCGCGCTCGACACCAATGTTGAATTCTATACCGCAATCCTGCTCGACGCGCTGCAGATCCCGCGCCAGGCGTTCACCCCGGTGTTTGCCTGTGCCCGCATCATTGGCTGGACCGCCCACGCGCTGGAGCAACAGCGTCTGGGGCGCCTGCTCAGGCCGGCATCGCGCTATATCGGAGCAAAGGTGGGCGGGCGCTGAGCGCCCGCCTCACTCTTTGAGTCCCGGTATCGGCGATGCCTCGAGCGGTTCGACCTCTACGATGCCGCGTCCGACATAGCTCCTCGAGCGACTGTAAAAAATGTAAACCAGCAGGCCGATCGCGCCCCAGCCTGGCAAGACAAGGATCGCTACCAGGGGCAGCTTGATGTAAAGCCCGATGCAGCCAAGAACGGCCAAAGGCGCGACCAGCCACAGCATGGGCGTCCGGAAAGGGCGATGCCGATTGGGATCCTTGACGCGCAGCACCAGCACGGAGACCGCAACCATCGCAAATGCAAACAGGGTGCCCGAATTGGAATAATCAGCCAGGGTACCCACCGGCAGGAACGCAGCCATTAAAATCACCACCACGCCGGTCAGCAGGGTTACCACATGCGGCGTCTTGAAGCGCGGATGCACCGAGGCCAGAACCGGCGGCAGCAGGCCATCACGGGCCATCACGAAAAAGATCCGGGTCTGCCCGAAGATCATCATCAGCACCACCGACGGCAAGGCGATGAACGCAGCCAGTCCGAGGAGGTTGCCAACACCGACATCACCGATCACCCGCAGCACATGCGCCAGAGCCTCGTGACTGCAGGCCAGTGGCTGTACTGCGCCTCCGGCAACAATCTGCTGGCAGCGCTGGGCGAGCTGAGCCGATCCAGGCAGCAAGATCGCCCCGTGCAGGCCCCGGACGGGCTGGGCGCCAATGGCACCGATCGCACCCGCCGATACCAGAAGATAGAAAACTGTACAGATCAGAAGGCTGCCAATCAGCCCGATCGGTACGTTGCGCTGCGGGTTGGTGGTTTCTTCCGCGGCCGTCGACACGGCATCAAAGCCGACATAGGCAAAGAAAATCGACGAGGCCGCCCCGACAATGCCCACCGTACCCCAGCCATTGGGGATGAACGGATGGAAATTGGCCTTGTGCATGACGGGCAAGGTCAATGCGACGAAGACGGTAAGTGCAAGTACCTTGATACTTACCAGCACGGCGTTGACGCGGGCACTTTCGGTGGTGCCGAGGATCAGAAGACCGGTCACCAGCGCCGAGATCACTGCCGCAGGCAGGTTAATGAAGCCGCCCTCATTGGGTCCTACCGAAAGCCATAGCGGGAGATGGATGCCAAGACCGGAATTGATCAAGCCGACAAAATATCCGGACCAGCCAACCGCCACGGCACTAGCACCCACGGCATATTCGAGGATCAGGGCCCAGCCCACCATCCAGGCCAGCACCTCTCCCACCACGGCGTAGGTGTAGGTATAGGCACTGCCGGCGACGGGGACCATGGAGGCCAGCTCGGCATAGCACAATGCGGCCACGGCACAAACAAACCCGGCGATCACGAACGAGATCATCATCCCCGGGCCGGCCTTCTGCGCCGCCTCGGAGGTGAGAACAAAGATACCGGTGCCGATGACCGCACCGATGCCCAGCATGGTCAGCTGAAACGCGCCGAGCGTCCGGCGCAGGGACTTGTTTTCCGCCGTGGCCAGAATGGCTTCAAGCGGCTTGATGCGGCTGAAAAGCATTGAAGACCCCTGATGAGATGGCCGCCCCGCGAATCGACGGCCGCCCGTTTGGCAGGCAGCCTACCGGCTCTTGCGGCCAGCGCAAAGATCGACACGAAAGGCGAACAGGCACATTGCCGTGACCACCTGGTGGGCCCCGCCTTGTCAGTTGCGGCGCAAGGGGGCGATAAGACGCAAACCCATGCCGACAGGATTGCCATGAGCTATCGCTCCTTGCGTGATTTCATCGCCCGCCTCGAACGCGAGGGCGAACTCGTGCGTGTCCGCGAGCCAGTCTCCACCGTCCTGGAAATGACCGAGATCCAGACCCGGTTGCTGGCACAACAGGGCCCCGCCGTACTCTTCGAAACTCCGATCCGGGCCGACGGTACCCCCAGCGACATCCCCGTGCTCGTCAATCTCTTCGGCACCGTGAAGCGCGTCGCCATGGGCGTCAGCCTGGGTGGCAAGGAACGCCAGGACGCCCGCTCCTTGCGCGAAGTTGGTGAACTGCTGGCCACACTGCGCCAGCCTGAACCACCGCGCTCGCTGGCAGAGGCCGTCGAACTCCTCCCTCTCGCCAGGACGGCACTTGCGATGAAGCCCAAGACCCGGGGCGGTCTATTGGGCACACGGGCGCCCTGTCAGGAAATAGTGCTCAGGGGCGACGATATCGATCTGTCACGCCTGCCGGTACAAACCTGCTGGCCATCGGAGCCCGCCCCGCTGATCACCTGGCCACTCGTTGTCACCAAGGGACCAGGAGAGAGCCGTGAGGACAATTTCAACCTTGGCATCTACCGCATGCAGGTGCTGAACAAGCGTCAGACGGTCATGCGCTGGCTGAAACATCGTGGTGGTGCGCAGCATCATGCCCGCTGGGCCAACACCCGTACCGAACCCCTGCCGGCGGCGGCCGTGCTGGGCGCCGATCCCGGAACCATCCTTGCCGCGGTCACTCCGGTGCCTGACACCCTCTCGGAGTATCAGTTTGCCGGTCTGATGCGCGGGGCCCGTGCCGACCTCGTCGACTGCGTGAGCCAACCGCTCAAGGTTCCGGCCGAAGCGGAAATCGTGCTCGAGGGCGAGGTCAGCCTCACCGACTATGCCGACGAAGGGCCTTATGGCGACCATACTGGCTACTACAATGCGGTCGAACAGTTTCCGGTGTTCACGGTAACGGCACTGACCATGCGCAGGTCCCCGATCTATCTGTCGACCTTCACCGGCCGGCCACCGGACGAGCCGAGTGTCCTTGGGGAAGCCCTCAACGAGGTGTTCATTCCTCTGCTCCAGCAGCAATTCCCGGAGATTCTAGATTTCTGGCTGCCCCCTGAAGGCTGCTCCTATCGCATCGCCGTGATCCGTATGAAAAAGGCCTACCCCGGGCATGCCAAGCGGGTCATGCTCGCCACCTGGTCCTATCTGCGTCAGTTCATGTACACCAAATGGGTTATCGTGGTGGATGAGGATATTGACGCAAGGGACTGGAAAGACGTGATGTGGGCTGTGGCAACGCGCATGGATCCAGCACGCGACATCACCCTCATCGAGCATACCCCCATCGACTATCTCGACTTCGCCTCCCCGCAATCCGGATTGGGTTCGAAGATCGGTCTCGATGCCACCAACAAGCTGCCCCCTGAAACCAGCCGGGAATGGGGACGCAAGCTGGCGATGGATCCGGCAGTTGTCGGGCGGGTGAACCAGATCTGGGAAAGCCTCGGCCTGCCGGGGGACGGCCGTCCGATCTGGTAGGACGCAGGGGCTTGCCAAAAGCAGTCCCCACATGTGCTTAATATCCCGGACCCCGGGATCCGTGCATGCGTCGCCTCTGGATCATAGTCGCCTGTGGCCTTTTCGCCGCGTCACCGGGGCTGGCGAAACCTTGCAAGCCGCTCACGCTCCTGACCCGACTTCACTTTCAGCGCGACCGTTCAGGCACCCGTATCACTCTACCGGTGACAATCGACGGCCAAGCGCGCGACATGTTGCTCGATACCGGGGCCTCGTTCTCCTTGCTCAGCCCGGCAGCCGTCAAGGCGCTCCACCTGCCGAGTAGAGCCACAGACTGGCACCTCTACCTGCTGTCGGGCAGCGACAGCCAATATGGCATCCGCGCCCGAACATTCGCACTTGGGCGCCTGCACTGGCGCCGTGTCGATTTCTTCGAAATGGGCGCCAATCAGAACATCGGTGGGCAGTTTAGCGGCACCAAGCTGATTGGCGCGCTTGGCGACAATATGCTGCGAAACTTTGATGTCGACATCGATTACGGCAGCAACACCCTCTCCATCCTGTCGCCCGATCATTGCCGGGGACGGGTGATCTACTGGAAGACCAGCGCCGTCGCCGCCGTACCCATGTCTTTGAATGATGGCGGCCAGATTACCGTGCGGGTCGTTCTGGATGGCGTTGCCCTGAACGCCATTGTCGATACCGGGGCCTCCCGATCCGTTCTGAATCTCTCCACCGCCGAGTCAGATTTCAGCGTGACGCCTGGCAGCCCCCGCACTCCGAGCGTGGGCCATGTCCCGGGCAGCAATGGCGACTCCTACTTTGTCCACCGCTTTCACAGCCTCACCTTCAACGGAATAAAAGTGAGCAATCCCAAGCTCGTGCTGGTCCACAACGCGGCAAGACGGCATCTCGATCGCGGACCAGCTCTGGGCAGCCTCTTCTCACACCAGAATGCAGGCGACCTCGCTCCCTTGCTGATCGGCGGCGATATCCTGCAGCATTTTCACATCTACATCGCCTATCACGAGCACATGCTCTACATCACCCCGGCAGGAAGGCCTCAACACTGAGCGTGAGGGTGGTTCTGGGCAGAGGGCGAGGGCCGGCCCTGCAATCCCGGCGTCCCGGTCGCGATCAGAACACTGAGGCAGATTCCATCCCAAATCTCCACAGCGACCGGGATTTCAGTCTCCTGCCCTCTCCCGCTTGACCTTGATCATGGAGGGCCGTCACATGGCCCCCCGTTTTGGCTGGGAGATTCGCCATGTCCGGTATTCTGTCCGACCCCTTCCACATGTTTGCCATTTATGCCGCCCTCAATGCGCTGATCATGCTGGTGCTGGGGGCCCTGGCTGTCCGCGCCCGGATGAAGGCCAATGTTGGCATTGGCGATGGTGGCAACCCTGAACTCGGGCGTCGGCTCCGCGCTCACGCCAATAATACCGAATACACGCCCATGGCGCTGATCTTGATGCTGGGCCTGAGCTCGCTGGGTAGCCCGGTCTGGATCCTGCACGCCCTTGGCCTTCCCCTCACCATCGGCCGGCTCCTTCACGGCATCGCCTTGTCGCGCAATGAGGGGCCCTCCACCTTACGCCTGATCGGCATGGTGTTGACCTTCCTGGCCTTCATTGTCGGGATTGTCGCACTTCTGTGGCTTGCGATCGTGCCCGGGCTTGTGGCTTCCTGACGCCGTGACGACGACCGATAACCCACAGGACCTGCTCGCGCACCTGATCGCCGCGGCTCATGCCGCCGGTGCAGATGCGGCTGACGCCCTGATCGTGGAAAGTACCGCAGCCGGGGTGTCCTACCGGTTGGGCAATCTTGAAGATGTGGAACGCTCCGAGAGCCGGCATCTGGGCCTGCGGGTCTTTGTCGGTCAGCGGGTGGCCTTCGTCTCCTCGAGCGATCTGGCCCGCGCGGCGGTCGACGAGCTTCCCGAAAGGGCCGTCGCCATGGCCCGCTTGGCTCCCGAGGACCGCTTTGCCGGCCTTGCTCCGGCCAACCTCCTGGCCAAACAAATTGCGGATCTTGACCTCGAAGACGCGCTAGAGCCAACCACGGAGAGCCTGATTGCCCGGGCCAAAGACATCGAGGCGGCGGCTATGGCCGTGCCCGGCGTCACCAACTCCGAAGGTGGCGGCGCCTCTTTTGGCCGGAACGCGATTGCACTGGCCACCAGTGAAGGCTTTTTCGGGCAATACGCAGCCACCAGTAGCAGTCTGGGCGTTGCCGTCCTGGCGGGGGAAGGAACCGCCATGGAACGGGACTATGATGGCGTCAGCGCCCGCCATGCCTCTGACCTTGAGCCGTTGGAGGTGGTCGGACGCAGAGCCGGCGAGCGCACAGTTGCCCGCCTCAATCCGCGCAAGGCCAAGTCAGCCGCCTTGCCGGTGGTCTTTGATCCCAGGGTGGCCGGTAGCCTGCTTGGTCATTTGATTGGCGCCATCTCGGGTAATGCCATCGCCCGAGGCGTCAGCTTTCTCAAGGATTGCCTTGGTGCCGAGGTCTTCGCACCCGGGATCACGATTGTCGACGATCCTCATCGCCGGCGCGGTCTGCGCTCAAAGCCGTTTGATGGCGAGGGGGTGCGCAACCGCCGCCAGAACCTGATCGACAAGGGGGTTCTGACATCCTGGCTGCTTGACTGCGCCAGCGCCCGCCAGCTTGGCCTGACCACGACCGGCCACGCAGCACGCGGCACCAGCGGCCCCCCAGCCCCTGCCCCGACCAACCTTTACATGGAAGCCGGGCTTGTTGATCGCGCCCAGCTCATCGCGGATATCAAGGATGGGTTCTATGTAACTGAATTAATGGGCATGGGCGTCAATGCAGTTACCGGCGACTACAGCCGGGGCGCGAGTGGCTTCTGGATTGAGAACGGTGAAATCCTCTATCCTGTCGCCGGCGTGACCATAGCCGGGAACCTCAAGGACATGTTCCGACAGCTGACACCGGCAAGTGATCTTGACTTCCGCTATGGTACCAATGCGCCGACGCTGCGTGTCGAGGGCATGACCATTGCAGGAGCCTGATGTCGTCGCCGATCTGCGTCTGCTCGAGCAATCGGTGCGCGATGCCGGCGCGGTAGCTTCCAGCCATTTTGGCGGCTCCGTCAAAAGCTGGAGCAAGAAGGGCGGCTCACCGGTCAGCGAGGCCGATCTCGCCGTTAACGCTCTGCTAGAGGCGCGTCTGCGGCCGGCTCGCCCTGATTACGCTTGGCTGTCAGAAGAAAGCACCGACAGCAAATCGCGGCTGAGCGCGCGCACGCTCTTTGTGATCGATCCGATCGATGGCACCAGTGCCTTTATCCGGCAACGTCCGCAGTTCACCATCTGCGCAGCCGTGGTGCACGATGGCCGCCCGCTCTGCGGGGTCGTGTTTAATCCCATCCTCGACGAATTCTTTTCCGCGGCCCAGGGCTATGGCGCACAGCTAAACCGTGCACCGATCCAGGTAAGCGCACAGGCAGCGATCGAGGGCTGCCGTATGCTGGCAGGCAGCGTCATATTCCGCTATCCGCAGTGGCAAATCCCGCCCCTGCCCGCCTGGCCGCAGATGCACGTTGAAAACCGCAGTTCCATCGCCTATCGCCTCGCGCTGGTGGCGGCGGGCCGATTCGATGCCGCGCTGGTACAGTCTGCCAAGCACGAGTGGGACCTTGCAGCTGCCGACATCATCGTCACCGAAGCCGGCGGACGGGTCAGCGACCATTCTGGCCACCCCTTCCGCTATAATGGACCAACCGCAAAGCTGGCCCCCTTTGTCTGTGCGGGACCCAGCCTGCATACGGCGCTGCTCGAGCGACTGCACGCAACGCCCTTACCGAAATAAAGAGGAGCTCATGACCAACCCCACATCCAAACAGCTTCTGCACCTGGTATTCGGCGGGGAGGTGGTGGCGCCCGACTCCAGCGAGTTCAAGGATCTTTCGGCGCTGGACATCGTTGGCATCTATCCCAACTACAACGCCGCCCTGACCGCCTGGCGGGCAAAGGCGCAAGCCACTGTCGATAACGCCCAGATGCGATACTTCGTGGTCCACCTGCACAAGCTGCTCGAGCCCGAGCCCCGCTAGGGCCGAAGCCCTCCTCGGCGGCCTGCAGCTGCGCCTCGCGCTGCCTGTCGCGCTCATGCTATGAGCCACCCATCATGGCGCAGCCCCCAACAGAAGCCGCCCATCACCGCCCTTCGGCGGGAGCGGCCAAGCCAGTGTCACCGCCCGCAGGCCAGTGGACCATCATCGTCCGGCTCGGGCGCGATTATGTGCGCCGGCACCTGAGCACGCTGTCCTTCGCCATTGCCGCCATGCTGGTGACCTCTGCCTCCACCCCACTGTTGAGCTATCTGGTTCAGCCCGCGCTAGATCTGATTTTCACCCAGAAGCGCGCTGACATGCTGGTGTTGATCCCCCTCGCCATCGTCGCGGTCGTAATCGTGCGTTCCATCAGCGGGTTCATTGAACTGGCTCTGGTCAACGGCCTGGCGGAACGCATCGTGGCGGACACCCAGCGCGACATGTTCCGCGCCCAGATCCGCCTTGATCTAACCTCCTTGAACGCCGTGCATTCCGGTGAGGTTGTGTCCAAGTTTCTTTACGATGCCTCGCTGCTGCGCAATTCCCTTGCCCGTGGTGTCGCCGGTCTGGGCAAGGAGCTGCTGACCCTGATCGGGCTGATGGTCGTCATGCTGGTGATGGACTGGCAGCTGACACTGATCTCACTTGTGGTTTTGCCTGCTGTCGCCTGGGTAACCCAGGCCCTTGGCCGCTCTATCCGCAAATCGGTTGATCGCGGCATGCAGGAGACCAGCAATTTTTCGACCACGCTCAGCGAGACCCTCGCCGGACGGCGGATCATCAAGGCCTACGGTCTTGAGAACTATGCCGCAGCCATGGCCGATGCGCAGATCTCGCAGCGGCTGCGCTTCCTGCTGCGCACTGTACGCGCGCGGGCCGCGGCGGTACCGGCCACCGATCTGTTCGGCGGTCTGGTGATCGCCTTCACCATTTTCTACGCCGGCTGGGAAGGCCTGCATGGTCAGCTGACCCTCGGCCGTTTCGCCGCCTTCCTGGCTGCGATGCTGCTCGCGCAGCAGCCCGTACGCAATCTCACCCAGCTATGGACGATCGCGGCTGAAGGTTTGACTGCGGCCACCCGCATCTTCGATGTGATCGACGCCCGTCCCGACATCATTGACCGCCCAGCAGCATTAACCCTGGCCATCGGCCATGGCGGGGGCGCGATCAGCTTCGATCATGTACGCTTTTCCTACCATGGCGACGCCGCCATCCCGGCGATCGAAGAGGTCAGTTTTGCCGTGGCCTCAGGTCAGAAAGTCGCCCTCGTCGGCCCTTCAGGTTCAGGCAAATCGACGCTGTTCAATCTACTGCTGCGCTTCTACGACGTGGATGATGGTGCCATCCGTATCGACGGACACGACATACGCGATCTGACGCTTGCATCCTTGCGTTCCCATATTGCGCTCGTCACCCAGGACCCCATCCTGTTCGACGCAACCATTGCGGAAAATATCGCCCTCGGCAGACAGGATGCCAGCCCCGAAGAGATCACGGCGGCGGCCAGAGCTGCAGCGGCGCATGATTTCATCATGGCCATGCCTGAGGGCTATCACACGCGTGTCGGCGAAGGCGGCCTCAAACTGTCCGGAGGACAACGTCAGCGTATTGCCATCGCCCGCGCCATGGTACGCGATGCACCGATCCTGTTGCTGGACGAAGCCACGAGCGCGCTCGACAGCGAAAGCGAACGGCAGGTGCAGGACGCGCTCGGTGCGCTGATGCGCGGGCGAACCACCCTCGTGATTGCCCATCGCCTGTCAACGGTACTGGATGCCGACTGCATTTTCGTACTGGATCGCGGACGCATTGCCGAATTCGGCAACCATGGCGAGCTTCTGGCGCGCAAAGGTCTTTACGCACGCCTTTATCACCATGGCCTGGAGGAGGAGCGGGTTTCCGGCTGACCCCGATGCGCAATCTGACTGTCGGTCTCATGGCCTACCGCCTGCTGTCACGTGTGGCCACTCCGCTTGCTCCGGTGCTGCTGCGCCAGCGCATGTTGCGCGGCAAGGAAGACCCCGGTCGTATGGCCGAGCGGCTCGGTTACACCACGCTGCCCCGGCCGGATGGCACCCTGATCTGGATTCACGGAGCCAGTGTGGGGGAGGCGCTTGCCGCGCTGCCTCTGATCGAAGCCCTCACAAGCAAGCCGGATCGGCGCATCCTTCTTACCAGCGGTACAGTCAGCAGCGCCCAGGTGTTGCGCCAGCGCCTGCCGCAAGGGGTGCTGCACCAGTTCGCGGTGATCGACACGCCCGCCGCAGTGACAAGGTTTCTGGACCATTGGCGCCCGCAAATCGCGCTCTTCGTGGATTCAGAAATCTGGCCCAACGTGTTGATTGAAGCCAAACGCCGCAATGTTCTGCTGGCGCTGGTCAATGGCCGGATGTCAGAACGCTCATTCACCAGCTGGCTCCGTGCCCGGCGCAGTGCGCGGGCTTTGATGTCGGCCTACGATCTGTGCCTGGTTCAGGACGCGCGCACTGAAGAACGCCTGCGTCTTCTGGGCGCCACACGGGTGGAGGTAACCGGCGGGCTGAAGGCAGATGCCCCTGTGCTGCCTGCTGATCCCATCGCACTCGACCGCCTGCGGCAGGCCATCGGGGGCCGACCGGTTTTTCTTGCCGCCCAGACCCATCCCGGTGAAGAGGCGATCATCCTTGCGGTTCACGACCGCCTCAGCCAGATCTTTCCGCAGCTTCTGACCATCATCGTTCCGCGTCACCCTGAACGTGGCGCCGAACTTCTCGCGCTCACTGGCTTGCGGCCGACCGTGCAGCGCTCCACAGGTGAATTGCCCCACCACGATACGGCGATCTATCTGGCCGATACCCTGGGCGAACTGGGCCTGTTTTACCGCATCGCCCGCCTCGCATTTGTTGGCGGCAGCCTCGTGCCACACGGCGGGCAAAATCCGCTGGAGCCGGCACGGTTGGGCTGCCCGGTCCTCGCCGGCCCCTTTACGGAGAATTTCTCCGATGCCTACGGAGCCGTCTTCGCCCGGCAGGAGTTGGGACGGGTCGATGATGCAGATGCACTCTGCGCACTTGCCACACCGTTTCTAGGCGATGCGCGCTATGCGCAACAGGTCGGCGCGAGAGCTGAAGCGGGGGCAGGCAGCCTGGCCGGTGCCGTCGCGCTGACAACGCAGGCCGTCGAGAACGCGTTGCACGAGGCAGGTCTGAATGCGCGCCCCTGAATTCTGGACCCGCACGGATGGTTACGCCGGCCTCGTCGGCTCCCTGCTCACGCCTCTGGGTTGGGCTTATGGCGCAAGCGTCGCCTACAAGGCAGCTCGCGCCCGCCCCTATCGCGCCCGCGCGCTTGTCATCTGCGTCGGCAATCTGAGTGTCGGTGGCACTGGTAAAACACCGCTCGCAATCGTCATCGCCCGAATGCTCCAGGAAGGCGGCCATCACCCGGTATTTCTGAGCCGGGGTTATGGCGGCAGCAAGCGTGGGCCGCTGCTTGTTGATGCCAGAGCCATGACCGCCGCCGAGGTCGGTGACGAACCCCTGCTGCTTGCGCGTCATGGCTCCGTTATTGTCGCCCGCAGCCGTCGCGCCGGCGCCAGGCTTGCGGAACAGATGAATTTCGACGCAATCGTCATGGATGACGGTCACCAGAACTTTGCCCTCGCCAAGGATCTGTCACTGGTCGTGATCGACGGTGAAGAGGGCTTCGGCAATGGCAGGCTGCTGCCAGCAGGCCCCCTGCGAGAGCCTGTGGCGCAGGGACTTGGACGCGCCGATGCGGTGGTGGTGGTCGGCGGATCGGTGCCCGATCTCGGCGGCTTTGGTGGCGTGGTGCTTCAGAGCAGGCTCGTGGCAGACTGTGAACCCTGGCGCGGCAAGCGCGTCGTCGCCTTTGCCGGCATCGGCCGGCCTGAAAAATTCTTTGCCGCCGCGCGTGCCTGTGGCGTTGACCTCGCCGCCTGCGTTGCCTTCCCCGATCATCACCCTTACACCACCACCGAACTCTCCGATCTGGCCCGCCGGTCCAAAGAACACGGTGCCGTATTGCTCACGACCGAAAAGGACTTTGCGCGCCTTATGCCGGAACAGCGAAGGGAGGTTGGCATATTTGCCGTCGAGATGCGGCTTGCCGATTCACAGCCGCTGCGGCGCTTGCTTACCCGATCTCGGCCGCGATCATGACGATGCCAGCAAATCCGACACAGCTGTCGCTTTACTGGCGTCTGCGCTATCGGGCCGAGGCAGCCATCTTTTTTGCCTTCATGACGGCGTTCAAATTCCTGCCGGTCGATACGGCCTCTGCCCTTGGTGGTTTTATCGGCCGCCATCTGCTGGCGCATACGCCCATTGATCTGCGGGCACAGCGCAACCTTGAAGCTGCCTTTGCCGACCGATCAGCAGCGGAGCTGGCCACAATCCGCAGCGAGATGTGGGACAATCTTGGTCGCACGATTGCCGAATACCCGCACCTCGATGCCTTTCGCATGCGTGGCGAAGATCCCCGGATCATCGTCGAGGGTCTGGAGCATGTGCGCGTCGCACAGCAGACCGGAAAAGGGATCATCTTTGTGTCCGGGCATCTTGCCAATTGGGAGATCCTGCCAATTACCGCCTTCGACTACGGACTTGACGGTGGCAGCGTCTATCGTCCGGTCAACAATCCGTTCGTCGATGCCTGGACGGTCGCACAGCGAACCCAGAACGGGCCCAAATATATGATTTCGAAAGGCCCCCAGGGAACACGGCGTATTTTTTCTTTACTGCGGCAGGGAAAAGCAATCTTCATGCTGGTCGACCAGAAGACCAATGAGGGAATTCCGGCGCAGTTTTTCGGGCGCATGGCGATGACGACACCCGCGCCCGCAGTTCTGGCGCTCAAGCTCGGGGCCATCCTCCTGCCCACGACCAATGAACGGCTCAGCGGAGCCCACTTCAAGGTGACCGTTCATCCGCCCATCCTAGCGGTTGCCAGCGACGATCACGAGCGCGATGTCCTCAACCTCACACAACAGATCAACGATGTTATCGAGGCAGTAATACGTCGGCGTCCCTCGCAATGGCTGTGGATCCATCGACGCTGGCCCAAGACCGGCGACCGTCCAAGATCCCGGCGTGGCAAGAGGGTTCAGACCCTTGGCGGCAACGGTGTCGGTGTCGACAGCGACGGATCGAGCTTGACCTGAAACCAGTTCAGTCCCCAATGCAGATTGGGCCCGGTCGCCCGTCCGGTCGCACCGATCGTTCCGATCTTTTGCCCGCGGCGGACGTGTTCACCGAGCTTCACCTCGAGCTTGCTCTGATGCACATAACAGGTTGATACCCCCTGGCCGTGATCAAGCAGCGTGAGATTGCCATCAAGGACGTAGTCCGGGCCGACAAGGGACACCACCCCATCCGCTGGCGCATGAATGGGCGTGCCCGCTGGGGCAGCGATGTCGATTCCCAGGTGCGGGGCCCGCGGCTTGCCATCCAGGATGCGCTGACTGCCATACACAGAGGTCACGATACCTGCGACCGGCCAATCGAGTCCGCCTGCATACCAGACCGCATTTGTCGCCCGGGTGCGGGCCTTAGTGATCGCTAGCGCTTCCTCGTGAATCCGGGCGAGGACCTCTGGCGGCGGCGAAACTTCGCTTTCGGGCAATCCGTTAATCCGCTGCACCTGATAGATGCGGGGCATCACATCCACGTGCCTGTGCGCCTTGCGTCCGCCCATCCGGGCTTCGATGCGGGCCGATGCGGTACGGTCATAGGCAATACCAAAGGTAAAGAGGCCATCGCGCCCAACCTCGACCGGGGAGCCGTCAACGGTGATGTGGGCGCCCGGCCGTGTCTTGCCCAGTACGAGTTTACCTTGTTCTACCGCCGCCGGTACGGCCAAGAACAGATCATGGGCCCATGCCGGCAGCGCCCAACCAAGCGCGCCCAGCGCCAGAAGCTCGCGGCGGGCTATCATTTTGGCGTTAGCCCCGCAGCTGAAAACCGCTTCAGGGCCTCAGCCGGCGAGGCATAGGCCTCCTGCAGATCAACGCTCCAATAGCGCAGGGCATCGAGAGGAATGGGCGTGCCCGACACCGCACAGATGACGTAGGAACCCGGGCGAACGACATGATATTCGCCGTCGAGATACTCCAGTACGGCCTCGCCTTCCGGCCGAAAATCGCGATCCATTCGGTTCATGATCTATCCTGTCCCACGTGGAAAATAAGCCACAAGTCGGGTGAATTGAAGGCCTCTAACTTCGTTTTACAAATTGTAATGACCAAGGGAACAACAGCGCGGAAGCGGTGATGCTAGCATTCATTTCCCGCGCCCCTGGAGCACCTTTTGCGGCCCGTCACTGACCACGACCTGGCGCGCGCCATCGGCAAAGATGAGGGCAAGGTGTTCGCCTGGCTTCAGGCCTGCGGCAGAGCGGTGAAGATGGCCATCCGCTCCCCGCACAAGCGCAAAACCTCGGGCCAGAGCCGCCCGGTAGCTGGCACTGTCAAGAATGCGCCCGAGCCCTTCAATCGCCCGCGCGTGCTCTGCCAGTCTGGTCCGGATGATCAGGTCCAGACGCTGTGCAAGTGCCGCGCTGCGTTCTCCACCCGTCTCAAGTTTGTGCTTGACGCATTGCGGGCGCAACAGGGTGGCGATCTGGGCGAACTCCTGCCAGTGGAGTGCCAGATTGCGCTGGAGCGCATTCGCCAGGCCCGTGCTTGCCACGTCAAACCGCTGCTGCTGGGCACCAAACAGCTGTGACACCCGCGGCAATGCACGCGCGAGCCCATGCAGCCGCGTGCGTCGTTCGGCCATCGCCCGGGTAAAGCTGCGCTGACTGCGCCGATCCAGATCGAGAACCTGGCCGATGAGGTCCGCGCGGACGGGAACGGCGATTTCCGCTGCCGCCGTTGGCGTCGGCGCACGCCGGTCCGCGGCATAGTCGATCAGGGTCGTGTCCGTCTCATGCCCCACTGCGGAAATCAGTGGTATACGACTGGCCGCAGCTGCGCGCACCACCGCCTCGTCGTTAAAGGCCATCAAATCTTCAACTGAGCCGCCGCCGCGGGCCACGATGACAACGTCGGGCCGTGGTACCGGTCCGTCAGGCAGCAGCGCATTGAAGCCGGCGATGGCCGCGGCGATCTCGCCCGCAGCCTTGTCGCCCTGGACCGCTACCGGCCACAGCAAGACCCGACGCGGAAAGCGCTCAGCCAGGCGGTGCAGGATGTCGCGGATCACCGCTCCGGAGGGTGAGGTCACCACGCCAATGACATCCGGCAGAAAGGGAAGCGGCCTTTTGCGGGCGCTGTCAAACAGCCCCTCGGCCGCCAGTTTCTGCTTGCGCTGCTCAATCAGCGCCATCAGGGCGCCGGTCCCCGCCAGTTCAAGCTCTTCGACGATGATCTGATAGCGCGACGAGCCTGCATAGGTGGTGATGCGGCCGCTGCAAATCACCTCCATGCCGGCTTCGGGCTTAAGCCGCAGCGCCCGCACCGTGGGCCGCCAGATGACGGCGTTCAGGACCGCCTTCTCATCCTTGAGATCGAAATAGGCGTGGCCGGAGGCGGCAATCTTGAGGCCGCTGATCTCGCCTCTGACGCGGACGAAGGTAAATGCATCTTCCACCGTGCGCTTGAGCGCGGCGGACAGCTCACTCACCGTGAATTCCGCAAGGTTCAGGCGTTGGGAGGCTTCGCTCATGGGCCATTCATGCTACATCGCGCCTAGGATTGCACCTTCTAAGAGGAAGAGTTCCGTGGACGTCTTGCTGGTCGGATCTGGCGCGCGGGAACATGCGCTGGCCTGGAAACTGCGACAAAGCCCGCTTCTGGGGCGTCTTTTCTGCGCGCCCGGCAATGCCGGCATCGCCGCGGTTGCCGAATGTGTCGCGGTCGCCGCCGACGATCTGGACGGCCTTGTCGCTTTGGCCAGGGAAAAGGCCGTGGACTTTGTCCTCATCGGCCCGGAAGCCCCCCTCGTCGCAGGTCTGGCGGATCGCATGGCGGCGGCGGGGATACTTGCCTTGGGCCCCGGTCTGGCCGCAGCGCGCCTCGAGGGCTCCAAGGGCTTTGTCAAAGACCTCTGCCGTGCGCACCAGATCCCCACTGCCGACTATCAGCGGTTCAAGGCTCCGGCGCCAGCCAAGGCCTACGCGGCGACGCTTGGCTACCCGGTGGTGATCAAGGCCGACGGCCTTGCGGCCGGCAAAGGCGTGGTAATCGCGTCCAATGCCAGCGAAGCCAGTCAGGCGATTGATGCGATGTTCGAGGGCGCCTTTGGCGCTGCCGGCCAGCAGATCGTGGTGGAGGAGTTCCTCGAAGGCGAAGAACTGAGTTTCTTTGTCCTCAGCGATGGAGAGCGGGCCCTGGCCCTGGGCGCAGCCCAGGATCACAAACGCGTCGGTGATGGCGATCTTGGTCCCAATACGGGCGGCATGGGGGCCTACTCACCAACCTCACTCATGACGGCAGGACTGGAGAATGAGGTCATGGGCCGTATCGTCAAACCGACGATCGCCGCCCTGGCCGAAGCGGGTACACCCTATCGTGGCGTCCTCTTCGCCGGGCTGATGTTGACGCAAGGGGGGCCCAAGCTCATCGAGTTCAACTGCCGCTTCGGCGATCCGGAATGCCAGGTGCTGATGCTGCGCCTGAAGAGCGACCTCCTGCCGGCGCTGGTGGCCGCCGCCAAGGGCGAGCTGAAGAATGTCGCTCTGGACTGGAGTAACGAGGTAGCGCTCACGGTCGTCCTGGCCGCCAAGGGCTATCCGGGCTCCTACCTCAAGGGCACCCCGATCCACGGGCTCGACAGGCGCGGCGGTCTCACCGACGCCTTCGTATTTCATGCCGCTACGTCAATGAATGGCGATCAGCTGGTAGCAAGCGGCGGACGGGTCCTCTCCGTCAGCGCCCGTGCGACCAGTGTGCGTGAAGCTCAGGCCCGCGCCTATGCCGCGATCGACCGGATCGACTGGCCCGAAGGATTTTGCCGACGCGACATTGGCTGGCGCGCGATCGCCCGCGAGCAGGGAAATGGCTGATGGGGCATCACGACCTTGTGTCGGCCGCCCTGAACGGCTCAAAATCATGCTGATTGCAATTTCATTCGAGGAGAAGAGCGCGTGAGTGAGAGCGATGATCGTCAGGAAAAGTTCTCCGGCACCAAAGAGGTGGCCGAGCGCTATCGTTTCGACACCCAGAGCCTCGCCAACTATCTGGCGGCGCATATCGAGGATTTCCAGACCCCTCTGGAAGTACGCCAGTTCAAGGGCGGCCAATCCAACCCCACCTATCAGCTGATCACGCCCAATCGCAAATATGTGTTGCGGCGCAAGCCACCCGGAAAGCTTCTGCCCTCAGCGCACGCCGTCGACCGCGAGTACAAGGTCATCCGCGCCCTTCACCCCACCGGCTTTCCGGTCGCCAAGCCCTATGTCCTCTGTGAGGACGAAAGTGTAATCGGAACGGCGTTTTACGTTATGGACTGTGTGGAGGGCCGGATCTATTGGGGGCCGCTGCTGCCCGATTGCTCGCCCCGCGAACGCACCGCGATCTATGATGCCATGAATGAAACCCTGGCCCGCCTGCACCAGCTCGATTACCGCAAGCTTGGCCTCGAGGATTTTGGCAAACCCGGAAATTATATTGCTCGGCAGATTGGACGCTGGACCAAACAGTACAAGCTGTCGGAGACCGAAACCATTGTCGAAATGGACAAGCTCATCGAATGGCTGCCGGCCAACCTGCCGCCAGGCGAACGCAGCTCCATCGTCCACGGCGATTACCGCCTCGACAACATGATCCTGCACCCAACCGAGCCGAAGGTGCTCGCAGTGCTCGATTGGGAACTGTCCACCATCGGCGATCCCATGGCCGACTTCACCTATCACCTGATGCAATGGCAGATGCCGCCAGGAGGTGGCACCGCTGGAACTACGACCCTCCTGGGCAGCGATCTGAAATCATTGGGAATTCCCAGCCTTGAAGATTACACCGCCCAGTATTGTGCGCGCACCGGGCGCGACACCATTCCCAACATGGACTATTACGCCGCCTATAATTTCTTCCGTCTCGCCGGAATCCTGCAGGGCATTGTCGGACGGGTTCGCGATGGCACGGCGGCCAATGCCAACGCGGCGCAAAGTGCCGAGGCAGTCCGCCCCCTGGCCATGAGAGCCTGGGAGTTTGCCAAACGCGCAGGGGCCATGGACTGAGCGCCGGCATCTGAAACACTTGTTTAAAACGTCTTAAGTACAATTCCTGCTGCGGCATTGGGCCAACAGCATCGGAGTAGACTTATGACGGCACCAAGGGACGAGGCTGCGACGGCGCAGGCGCCGGCGCCTACCCCGCTGCTGCTCGCCCTAACCGAACGGGTTGCACGCGTCGGGTCGTGGCGCCTGGATCTTGCGAGCGGCGAGATCAGCTGGTCCGAGGGGCTTTACCACCTCTTCGGCCTCGATCCGCAGCGCATGTCCGCGCCTCCTGGCCGCTGGATCTTCGAGCATGTCGAACCTGAGGACGTCGAACGCCTGAAAGCTGAAATCAAGGGCGCGATCCGCGAACGTCGTCCGTTCAGTTGCCGCACGCGCAGCCGGGGCAAAAACGGTCACATGACACTGTGCGAGATCCATGGCGACCTCGAATTCGACAACAGCGGCAATCCCGTCGCCCTTGTCGCGGTCTGCCGTGATGCCACCGAGAGCGTCGATAAGCATGCGATCATGGAACGCATGCAGGAATGGTACCGCTGCCTCGCCGATCAGGCATCGGACATCATCATTCTGTACAACAGCGAAGGTGAAGTACTGTTTGCTTCCGACGCATTACAGCGACTGCTTGGCCTTGCTCCGGCAGACATTGGTGGCGGCCGCTTCGTGCAGTATGTGCACCCCGACGATCTTCACGAGGCTAACCGGCTTATCATCAATCCCGCCCCAGGTGAGACGCTGACAGCGACCTACCGCATCCGTCACAATGACGGTCACTATCTGTGGCTCGAGTCGACATCACGCGGCATCTATGCTGATGACCGTTTGCTCAATATCATCGGGGTATCCCGCGACATCACGGCGCGCAAGCGTCAGGAAACCGAAACCGCAAAAGCACGTGATGAAGCGGTGGCCGCGAACATTGCCAAATCGACGTTTCTGGCCAATATGAGTCATGAGTTGCGTACCCCTCTCAATGCCATCATAGGCTTTGCCGAGATCATGCGCCGCCAGATGTTCGGTCCGCTCGGCAGCGAACAATATGCAGACTATGCGCACCTCATTCATGAATCCGGCCAGCTCCTGCTCGAACTGATTTCGGACGTCCTTGACATGGCGAAGATCGAAGCAGGCAAACTTGAGCTCAACTTCGAGAGATTACCGCTCAGTCTCGTCATCGAGGACTGTCTGCGTCTCATTGAGGACAGAGCGCGACAGAATGGCGTGAGCCTAAAGACCAGCCTGTCCGACGCCGTACCAGCAGTCGAAGCGGACCGTCGTGCCTTGAAGCAGATTCTGCTCAATCTGCTGTCCAATGCCGTCAAGTTCACCATGCGTGGCGGCTGCGTCACCGTGCGCACCTGCCTCAGCGATAAGGGACTGCTTTTGAGCGTCGAGGATGACGGTGTGGGCATTCCCGCCGGGGATCTGCCGCGCCTGGGTAACCCCTTTGAGCAGGCCCGCACCGATGCAACCCTGTCTGCAGGTGGCGCCGGTCTTGGCCTGGCCCTGGTTCGTGCCCTCGCCGAACGGCATGGGGGGCGGCTGCGCATCGAAAGCGAAGAAGGCCTCGGTACGACCGTCAAGGTGTGGTTGCCGCTCACCCAGTACGACCGAGATGAAAAAGAAGCGGCGGCCTGAACCGCCGCTTCTTCCCTCACCAGTCAAGCTTTGGGGCCGGATTTGGGGCCCCTGTCAGCTGGCCGCCCTGTTCATGTGTTTGCCGAATTCGAGACGGGCAATGGTCCGGCAATGAACCTCATCCGGTCCGTCCGCGATGCGCAAGGTACGCTGGTGTGCATACATGGTTGCCAAACCGGAATCGGTGGTAACCCCCGCTCCGCCCCATGCCTGGATCGCATCATCAATGATCTTGAGCGCCATGCGCGGCGCCGCCACCTTGATTTCGGCGATTTCAGTACGCGCCACCTTGTTGCCAACCTTGTCCATCATGTCGGCGGCCTTCAGCGTCAGAAGCCGGCACATGTCAATATTGATGCGGGCTTCTGCAACACGCTGTTCCCAGACCGAATGTTCGGAAATCCGCTTGCCGAAGGCGACGCGTGACATCAAGCGCTTGCACATCAGTTCCAGTGCCCGCTCAGCCACGCCAATTGTGCGCATGCAATGGTGAATACGTCCCGGGCCAAGGCGGCCTTGGGCGATTTCAAAACCGCGTCCCTCGCCGAGGAGCATGTTTTCCACTGGAACCTTGACGTTCTCGAACACCACTTCGCCATGGCCGTGCGGTGCATCGTCATGGCCAAACACCGGCAACATCCGTTTGATGCTGACGCCAGGGGTGTCGAGGGGTACGAGAATTTGCGACTGCTGGCTGTGGCGGTCCGCCTCAGGATCCGTCTTGCCCATCACGATCAGGATCTTGCAGCGGGGATCACCGACACCCGACGACCACCATTTGCGTCCATTGAGGACATAATGATCGCCGTTGCGTTCGATGCGGGTCGCGATATTGGTAGCATCAGAGGAGGCGACGGCCGGCTCGGTCATGCAAAAGGCCGAGCGGATTTCTCCGGCAAGCAGAGGCTTCAGCCACCTTTCCTGCTGTGCGGGCGTGCCATAACGCTCCAGCACTTCCATGTTACCGGTGTCTGGGGCCGAGCAATTGAACACTTCAGAGGCAAAGCCCACGCGGCCCATCATTTCGGACAAAGGCGCGTATTCAAGATTGGTCAAGCCGGCCCCATGTTCGCTCTCATTGAGGAACAGGTTCCACAGCCCCTGCGCCTTGGCCTTCTGCTTGAGCTCTTCGACCACCGGTATCACAATCCAGGGATTGCCCTTCTTGCGGGCCTCGGCCATCTGGGCCGAATAGGTGGCCTCGGCCGGGTAGATGAAGCGGTCCATGAAGTCGCCAACCCGGCGCATCCATTCCTTTTGCCGAGGCGAATAGTCAAAATCCATAGCGTCCTCCTTGGGGGCTGTCCCCTGTTGAAAAATAGCGATGGCAAAGTCTAACGCCCTTTAAGCGGTCCAGACCAGCCCTCAGCGTCATTGACTTGAGCCCTGAGGCGCGGCAAGCAGCGTCGCCATGCTTCTCTGGTCCGGATTCGCGCTGCTGCTAGGCGGCCTTCTCAGCTTTACGGTCGATCGGCGGTTGGTGCATTTTTTCCACGCCATCGTGGACCGGCGGGTGGAAATTGCGGTCTGGCGTACCACCGACTGGGCCAAGGGCGCCCACTGGCTTGGCCTGTCGATCCTCGCCTTTGCCGTGTCCTGGGCCGGAATGCGGCTTTTTGGCCCAAGCGAGATCCTGCGGGACATGCGCCTCAGCTCGCTTGCCTTCCTGATCAGCCTGGGGAGCGGCAGCATTATCCTGCATACGCTCAAGACCCTGCTGGGACGGCGGCGACCGCGGGACGAGCTGGAACTGGGACTTTACGGGTTTCGGCCCCTTCACCTCGATTTCAAGAACGATTCATTTCCCTCCGGTCACGCCCTAACTATTTTCTGCGCGGCGGTCATTCTTTCGGCCACGATACCCGCACTGACACCCATCTGGTTTGCCATTGCCCTCTATCTGGCCATGACCCGGGCGCTGCTCAACGCCCATTTTCTGAGCGACGTGTTCATCGGCTCGGCGATCGGACTTTTGACCGCCCGGCAGATTATAATCTGGCTGTTCCCCAGCTTGACGCAGCCCTGGTTCTGAAGCGCCCGGCGTTGCGGGAAGGACTGGGTGCCGTGCTGCGGGCGCGGTTCGCGCCCGCCCCAGACGAGCCAGCGAGATCAACCTCGATCTATGTGGCGTTACGGAACCAGGTCGCGAGGACCGCGATGCGGCCTTGCCCCTGGTTGTGAAGGAGCTTACGCACACGATCATGCTGTCGCGTGCTTTATCTTGACTCAGGCGGTTCTTCCGACCTGGCGCCGTCATGCCCTGCCTGACGGAGACGTTGCTGTTCCACCCTCGAGCGGGTAACGCGCTGGCTCGCCTCATCGAGGGGATAACCGGCCAGCTGCCACAGATTGGCAAAGGACAGGACAACCGGACACAGGATGAAGAAGATCCGCATATGTTCGATTGCAAGCGGTGAATTATGCAATTTGGGATCGAACCCCAGCCAGGCCAAAATGGCAAAACTGATGCCTACCGCCCAGCCGAGCCCGAACTTGTTGGTCAGCGCCAGGAGTGAATACATCACGCCAGCACGCTCGGCCCCGTGATGGGCGGTATCGAGATCCGCCACATCGGCCATCATCGCCCTGAGCAAAAAAGTGGGAGCGCCATAGTTTGCGCCGCTGAGCACAATGATGGCCAGAGCGGGCAAAAGACGCCCGGCTGGCACCAGAAGATAAAGCGGCACGGTAACGAAGGTGTAGGCAAAGGACAGCCGCAAGGTGCGATCCTTGCCGATGCGCCGGGCGAGCCACATCCAGGCGGGAATGAACACGATACCGCTAACGAAATAGGCGAGTAGCAGCGTACCGGCCCAGACGCGCAGACGCAGGGCAAAATCGGCAAAGTAGAAAAACATGGCCCCGAGTGCACCGGCTGAGGTCGAGACCAGAAGATCTGCAAGAATAACCCGACGCAGCGCGCCATCGAACAGCAAAAACCTGAGGGTCTTGAGGAGCGGGGCATGGGTCTTCAGCAGCACAGGCGGCTCCGGTACCACGCCAACCACAAGGAAAATCGCCGGTACCAGGAAGACAAGGGCAAAACATGCCATGGCCAGAACCTGGGTTGCCAACGGATAGCCGCCAGCATGCTCCAGCAGTGCCGGAATGATGAGCACGCCCACCATGCCCAGAATGATCGTGACCTGCGCCCAGCCATAGATGCGACTGCGTTCATGATAGTCGCTGGAAAGCTCCGCACCCCAGGACAGATGGGGAATGGTGACCATCGACCAGCCGAGATACATCAGGAACAGCCACAGGCTGAGATGAAGCGGACTGACTGGACCGCCCGGTACAAACACCATCCAGATACCGAGCGCCAGTATCGGCGTACCCAGCAAAACCATCGGCCGCCGTCGGCCGAAGGGGGTATGAAGGCGGTCACTGATGTAGCCCATGAGGGGATCGACAAAGACATCGGCGATGCGGCAGAGGCTGAAGACAAGACCCGTCGTAGCAAGGCTGAGACCCATCTGGCGGCTGGCATAGAACCGCGGCAGATGCACGACGATCGGCAATCCCAGCGCCGCCAGTGGCAGATTTGGCAGCACATAGGAGAAAATCCGGAACGCTGACAGACGATGCGCAGTTTCGGCTTTTGGGGGCGGTGCGGGTTGCTCCATGAATGGCTCACTGCGTCGCGCGGAAGCGTGCAATGAGCCCATTTTCCTCCGCAAGGAGGGCCGCAAAGGATGGACGCGCATGGATGCGGGTCACATAGGCAGCGAGCCGGGGCCAGCGCTCCTTGGAAGGAACTTCGCCGGCATGCAGGAAATTGACAAACATTGAACCGACGGTGATGTCCGCAATCGAAAAGCGCCCATCGACAAGGAATTCATGAGTCCCGATCTCGCGCTCAAGATAATCGAACAGGGGAGGAATTCTCTGCGTCAGGGTTTTGGTACAGACGGATTCATCCGGCTCCTGTCGTAACATGCGCTTGACGATGCGTTCGAAGAACAAGCCTCGACCAATGGTTTCGGCCACTGCACTGTCTGCGTATTCCTCAAACCAGAGCGCTCTGGCTCTTGCAAAGGCTGTTTTGGGATAAAGAGCGGGCTCGGGATATTTGTGTTCGAGATAGTCGCAGATCACGCTGGAATCCGGCAGGGTGTTGGGCTCGGGCTGATCGGTATCGCGTAATACCGGAATGCGCTTGAGCGGACTGATCGCCAGAAATTCGGGCTGCGGGGCGAAAGGATTGACCGGGTCGAGCCTGTAATCGATTCCCTTTTCGATCAGAACCACGCGCACCTTGCGCACAAAAGGGGAGACATTGCCTCCATAAACGATCAGGCTCATGCACAGACTTCCTTTCTGTCAGCGTGATTGACAGCGTGTCAGTTCCATCGCACAGGATCAAGCATGTGGTGCCCGAGCAGGGCCCGGCATCCGGCCGCGCCATCGGGATCATGAACTCTGAGAGGCAAGCGTGACGCTCCAAGTTGATGTGTTCTGGTCATTCCGCAGTCCCTATTCCTATCTGGCGACGCCCCGGTTGGTTGAACTGACACGCCGCTATGATCTTGTGATCAACGCCCGCCCCGTCTACCCGCTCGCAGTGCGTCAGGCACAGTTTTTTGACCATGTGCACCCGCAATGGATACCCTATCTGCTGCGCGACACCGCCCGCATCGCCCAGATGCAGGGCCTGGCTTACCGCTGGCCCAGTCCTGACCCGGTGAAGATCGATCCGGCCACACGTCATGGAACGCCGGATCAACCCCATATTCACTGGCTGACGCGTCTTGGCTGTGCCGCCCAAGAGGCCGGCAGTGGCCTTGCCTTCCTTGATGAAGTCAGCCGCGTCATCTGGGGCGGGACCAAGAACTGGCACGAGGGCGATCACATCGCCCTGGCGACAGCCCGCGCCGGTCTTGATTTTGGCACGTTGCGTGCCAAAATAGAAGGGGAGCCGCAGAAATACGAAGCCATCATCCAGGACAATCAGCGGGCCCACGAAGCGGCTGGACACTGGGGGGTTCCGACCATGGTATTCGAGGACGAACCATTTTTCGGACAGGACCGCATCGACGTCCTTGAGTGGCGGCTAAAGCAAAGCGGGCTGCAGTTAAGAAAGTAGCGCATGGCCAATGCCATACTTGCAGTTGGCTTGGGAGGCATCGGCCTTCTGATCATCGCCATGGTGGCTCTGCGCAAGGCCTCAGCCGGGCTTTATCTCTTCAGGCGTCTTGCCACGCGGCGGATGGGCCGGCAGCGGCCACGTCTTGCCAGCAGCAATGAGCTCGTGGTCCTGCTTTGTGGCACCGGCTCCCCCCTTCCTGATCCCGATCGCGCCGGACCAAGTGCCCTGGTCGCAGCCGGTGACAGGTTTTTTGTGATCGATGCCGGCATCGCCAGCGTGCGCAATCTGTTGTTGTGGCGGGTCTCTCTTGACCAGCTGGGTGGAATTCTCGTCACCCATTTCCATTCTGACCACATTGCCGAGCTCGGCGAACTCAATCTGCAGAGCTGGGTCGCAGGTCGCGGCGTTCCACTCAAAGTCTATGGTCCACCAGGAATCGAGCGGGTCATCACCGGCTTCAACCAGGCCTATGCCCATGATACGGCCTATCGCATCCTTCACCACGGAAAGGACCTGCTTCATTCCCATGTTGCCGGGCTGGAGGCGATCACGGTGACGATGCCGGCTGCTGACCACACCGCAGTCGTGTTCGAGGCTGACGGCCTGAAAATTACCGCCATCCGGGTACATCACGATCCCGCCAAGCCCGCCTATGGCTATCGTTTCGACTACAGGGGGCGCAGCGTCGTGATCTCAGGAGATACCGCCGCCGATCAGAACCTGGCCAGAGCCGCCACGGGAACTGACGTTCTGGTGCACGATGCCCTCAACCCGCAGATGATCAAGGCACTGGAAGAAGCCATGACGGCGAGCGGCAACCTGCGTGCGGCCAAAATCATGCGTGATATTCCAAGCTATCATGCCAGCCCCATTGAAGCGGCTCAAATCGCCAATTCGACCGGGGCGCGCCTTCTGGTCTTGACCCATATGCTCCCAATGCTGCCCAACGGTGCCGCCAGGCGCCTGTTTCTGAGTGGTGTCAGAGCCATACGACCGGACGGCGTCATGCTGGGTTGCGACGGCCATCTCTTCCGACTGCCGGCAGAGAGTACCGTCATCCACACAACGCGGTTACGAGCCTAGTTGCGCCGCGCGCGAAAGAACTCCCTGAGCAACCCGCCCGCAATCTCGGCATGGGCCTGCATATGCTCTAGCTGCGGCCGATGATGGCAGGTTGTCTGCGTGAAGTACCTGGGGCCATTTAGTACAGCACCACCCTTCGGATCTTCGGCAGCAAAAACAAGACGTGCGATACGTGCCAGGCTGATCGCTCCCGCACACATGGCGCAGGGTTCAAGAGTAACATAAAGCGTGGTGCCCAGGAGCCGCTCATTACCCAGTTTCCTGGCCGCTGCACGCAACGCCAGAACTTCGGCATGGGCGGTTGGATCCCGCAGCTGAAGAATGCCATTACCGGCCCGAGCTAGCAGGGCACCTCGGGCATCGGTCAATACCGCACCCACCGGTACTTCCCCCCGCCCTGCTGCCTGCCGGGCCTCCTCCAGGGCCACCATCATGGCCGCTTCGTCCGTCATAACCCTTGCCTGCCTTGCCTCAGAGCTTTACGCGATAATCCGTTCCGCCAACGCGAGCAATGCATATGGACGATACCGACAACAAGGGCGAACGGATCGCCAAGGTCATGGCCAGGGCCGGCGTGTGCTCGCGCCGCGATGCGGAGAAGCTGATTGGGGAAGGTCGGGTGACGCTCAATGGTCAACCCGTCACCTCCCCTGCCACCAAGATTGCAGGCCCGGCACTGATCGCGGTCGATGGCAAACCGATTGCCGAACCTGAGCAGACCCGGCTGTGGCGCTATCACAAGCCTGCGGGACTTGTGACCACACACAGAGATCCCCAGGGCCGACCAACCGTGTTCCAGAATCTGCCTTCAGGTTTGCCACGCGTGCTGTCCGTTGGCCGCCTCGATGTGAATTCGGAAGGGCTCCTGCTCCTTACCAATGACGGCGAGATTGCGCGCCGCCTCGAACATCCGGCCGCCGGGCTCCAGCGCACCTATCGGGTCAGGCTGTTTGGCCGGATCGATCAGGCAGCGCTCGACCGGTTGGCAGAAGGCATCACCGTGGATGGCGTGCGTTACGGGCCGGTAGTCGCTGACCTGGAACGCAGCAAAGGGGCCTATTCCTGGGTCCAGGTCCGCCTGAAAGAAGGCAAGAACAGAGAGATCAAGCGGCTCATGGAGCATCTGGGGTGCAGGGTCGCACGCCTGATCCGTATCCAATATGGCCCCTTTCACCTGGGCCAGCTCCCCGAAGGAGCCGTCGAAGAGATCCCGGCCAAACTCTGGCGTCAGCATCTGGGAATCGGCCGCAAACCACGGGCGCGATCATAGGAAACGAGAGCCCGGCGCGGCTGGCCGCGCCGGGCAGATATCTCAGTGCCGCTCGTCACGGTGCCAATGACGATCGCCATAGCCATGCCAGCCACCACCATAACCGCGCCAGCCATTGTGGTCGTAGTAACCGCGCGGACCATTGACATAGATCTGGGCGCCGTAGCGCGCGGCCGGAACGTATGTCCGATAGGGGTAATAGCCGCCATAGGCTGCATAACCGTCAGCAGGATAGCTCGGCCCGGAGTTTGAGGTCGCCGCGATGACGGCAAGTGCTGCAATACCGAGACCTGCCGCAAGTGCAACGCCACTGCCTTCGTCCCTGTGCTCACGCCAGCCATAACCGCCATCACCATGGGCAAAAGCCACGGTTGGACCAAGAAGACTGAGAGCTAGCGCCGCAGCGAATAATCTTTTCATGGCATGTCGCCTTTCCTTGACTGGAAGCGAAGCGATTGCTCCGTTTCACCCTGTCAGGATGGCGTCCCGTCCGTGAACCCAAACTGAACCGAATAGGGCATTATCGCGGCAGATCAGGCCGTATTTGTGCCATCATTGGCATCCGCCACTCCAGCACACACGGGGGGTACCGAGCGCCAACTCTGGCAACCCGCCCGCTCTCCCGTCCTCAGCAGGCAGATTCTACGCCGGGTGGCAACGGTCCGAAGGAGCGCCGGTCTCAGCCTTTGCAGCAGGCGACAAAGTCCTCAAGCCCAATGATCTCTGCCTGGCGTGGAAACACCTTTTCCAGCAGTAGGCGATGAACCTCGGGATCGGGATCCGCACAGCAATCGGACAGAACCAGAATGCGAAAGTCTTTATCCGCGCCATCCCTGAGCGTGGATAGCACCACTCCGGAGGTAGAAAGCCCTGCGAGCAGCAGGGTATCTATGCCTCTGGACTGCAGCCGGCTGCCAAGCGCCGTGGTTGAAAATGCTCCGACCCGGCGCTTGCGGAAGACCTCTTCGTCACCAAGTGGCGCCAGCGCTGGCACAATCTGCGTGCTCTTGTCGTCGGCATCCAGACGGCCGCTAGCCGCCGCCGCGGCGAAGATGCGGTTTTGCGGCGGTAGGGCCGCACTTTCCTCGGCCGTCAGCGCAACCCGGACATGCATCACCGCCATCTTGGCCCTGCGTGCCGCAAGGCGCGCCTTAACGGCCTGCTCGACCAGAGCCGCACCCTGGTCACCAAACATGGCCACGATTCCGTTCTGGTAATCCATCAGCAGCAGAGCACTGCGGAGCGGATCAAGGGTCAGCATCACAGTGCGCCTTTCCATGACAACAGAGGTTGAGCTATGCCGCAGGTGGCGCCGGCCGTTCACTGCAGCGTCTATTCCGCGGCGTCCTGAGGCAGATAGATCTCGCCACCGTGCTGACGAAACTCTTCCGCCTTCTGTGCCATCGCCGCGCGGATTTGCTCCGATGACAGCCGATCGTTACTACCGCGTGCGGCATCGCGAACTTCCTGACTGATCTTCATCGAGCAGAATTTGGGGCCGCACATCGAACAGAAATGGGCGATCTTGGCACCTTCAGCCGGCAACGTCTCATCGTGGTAGGCCTGCGCGGTTTCTGGATCGAGAGCGAGCGCAAACTGGTCGCGCCACCGGAATTCGAAACGCGCCTTGCTCATGGCATCATCCCACAATCGCGCTGCCGGATGCCCTTTGGCGAGATCCGCCGCATGTGCGGCTATCTTGTAGGCAATGACGCCTTCCTTGACATCATCACGATCCGGAAGCCCCAGATGTTCCTTGGGGGTGACATAGCAGAGCATTGCGGTGCCGAACCAACCGATCATCGCTGCCCCGATGGCAGAGGTGATGTGATCATAGCCCGGCGCTACATCCGTCGTCAGTGGTCCCAGCGTGTAGAATGGAGCTTCATCGCAAGCCTTCAGCTGGCGGTCCATATTTTCCTTGATCTTGTGCATCGGCACGTGGCCCGGACCCTCGATCATGACCTGAACATCGTGGCGCTGCGCAATACGATTGAGTTCACCCAGGGTTTCAAGTTCGGCGAACTGCGCCGCATCATTGGCATCAGCTGTCGAGCCAGGGCGCAGCCCATCTCCCAGTGAAAATGAAACATCATACTGCTTGAGGATTTCGCAGATCTCTTCGAAATGCGTATAGAGAAAATTCTCGCGATGATGGGCAAGACACCATTTGGCCAGGATTGAGCCGCCGCGCGAAACGATACCGGTAACCCGATCCGCTGTAAGCGGAATATGCGCAAGACGTACACCGGCATGTACCGTGAAATAATCGACACCTTGCTCACACTGCTCGATCAGCGTGTCACGGTAAATATCCCAGGTCAGCTCCTCGGCCACACCTCCAACCTTTTCAAGCGCCTGATAGATGGGGACGGTGCCAATCGGTACCGGAGAGTTGCGGATTATCCACTCCCGGATCGAATGGATATGCCGCCCGGTAGAAAGGTCCATCACCGTATCGGCGCCCCAGCGGATCGCCCACACCAGCTTTTCGACTTCTTCCACGACACCTGAGGTTACAATGGAGTTGCCGATATTGGCGTTTACCTTGGTAAGAAAATTGCGGCCGATAATCATCGGCTCACTTTCGGGATGATTGATATTGGCGGGCAGGATTGCACGTCCCCGCGCGATTTCATCACGCACAAATTCGGGGGTGATTTCCTCGACCATCGCTGCCCCAAAGGAATTTCCATCCCGCAGACTGGAACGTCCCAGGTTTTCCCGGGCGGCGACAAACCTCATCTCGTCGGTGATCAGGCCCTGCCGTGCATAATGCAATTGAGTGACATTGCGCCCAGTCTTGGCCCGCAATGGCCGGCGTGAGCCACGGGCAAATTGCGGGACGCCGAGAACCTCCCCTGGCTTCAGCCCGTCATCCTGCGCCAGGCGCTCGCGGCCCGCGTAGCTTTCCACATCACCGCGCCCCAGGATCCAGTCGGAACGCCGTGGCGCAAGCCCGCTGGCAATGTCGATCTGGACGTTCTCATCGGTATAGGGCCCCGATGTGTCATAGAGGAGCACGGAGGGCTCGCCACCGGACAACGGCACCTCACGATACGGCACGCCATTGACGATCCGCTTGTGCGAGCCTGGCAAGGGACCCCGTGTCACCATCTCGTTGCTGACAGCGCTGGGATTACGGAGCATTTCGTTCATGGCCACCTCTATTCGGCGTGTGAGGGTGGCCCTTGGTGCCATCCGCTCCCTACGCCGGTCTTAACCGGATCAGGTTCTAAGGGACCCCGCCGTAGCGGATCTCAGCCTCGTTCATCGAAGCGCCCCTGGGATCGGGGCGAGTTTGGGCGCCCCATTCCACAAGTCAAGACCCACGTCTATAGTTGGCGGCGATGGATGCGAAAATTTCAATTCGCCTGGCAAGGCCGCACGAAGTAGTCGCCGTGGCAGCCATTTTCAGTGCAGCGCGGGCGCAGCTAATGTTTTTGCCGCGACTGCACAGTCCAGACCAAGAACGTGACTTCATCGCTTCCTGTTTTCGAACCGAGCAGATCCTTGTCGCCACCAGGGACGAGACAGTATTCGGGTTTGCCGCCTACTGCGACGGCTGGCTCAACCATCTATATTTCCACCCGCAGATGCAGGGCCAGGGCGGTGGAGGTCTGTTATTGGCGCGCAGCAAGGCCGCCTCTGAAGGTGTTCTTCAGCTGTGGTGCTTTCTCCGCAATACGCGCGCCAGGCGGTTCTACGAAGATCGTGGCTTCACCGCGGCCGAATTCACCGATGGATCGCGTAACGAGGAAAGGCAGCCCGACATCCGCTATGTCTGGCGCGCAGCGCAAGGCGGCCCACTGACGTCGTCACTTGCACAACGTGCTCACTAAGCGGCAAAGCCTGTGAGCACAATTTTCTGGCTGCTACCGTGCTCCAAAGCCCGATAGGCAGCCACGCCATCCTCCGCCGCCCACTCCACTGGCTGGCCGGGGAGGCTAAGGCCCCCGCTCGCAAAGCCTTGTGCCAGGCGCTCCAGAAGCTGCGCGCAAGTGCGGCTATCATATAACAGCGAGTTGATGCCGATCAGGCTGCCACCGCGTCGGTAGAGGCTCAAAGTTGGCAGTTCGACTTTCCCACGTGATGGAGCCGCAATGATCACGAGGCGACCGAACGGTGCCAGCACCTCGATACCATTTGCGGTCCAGGCGCCGGTGGTATCAAAGACCACATCGACCGCCCCGCCAAGGGCCGCTGGTAAGGCCTCCCTCAATGCCCCGCCATCAAGCAGGATTACGTTGTGGCCGGCTGCCGCGAATTCCTCTGCCTGCGCCGCGCGACGCACCGCAACGGCGGTTTCAGCGCCCCGCCATTGGGCCAGGGCAAGCGCGGCGCGTCCGACGGCTCCCGCCCCGATGATGAGGACACGTGTTCCGGGAGTAGTATCTGCCCGCTCCAGGCCATCCCACGCTGTCACATAGGGCACGCCAAGACTGGCTGCCTGGAGAGCACTAAGCCCCTCTGGTATGGCCACAACACCATCTTCGGCGACCACGACGAAGCCGGCATGGCTGCCATCTGCGGTGAATCCGAGTTCCTTGCCGCTGCCGAACACGTGCTGACCGAGCCGCGAAGGAGACCCTGCTACGATTTCGCCGGCAAAATCACGCCCGGGAACACGCGGCAGCGTCGTATAGGCAAATCGTCCCAAAACATTTTTGACATCCGACGGATTGATTCCGGCGGCGGTGACGCGAACCAGCACTTGACCGGGGCGCAAATCCGGAACCGGCAGCTCAACAAGTCTCAGGTTGTCGAGCGAACCGGTCCGGTCAAATTGCAGGGCTTTCATGGGCCAGGCTCTTTAACGGAAGGATAGGCCGCCCGCTCAGCTGTGCGCAAAGCGTTCAAACTCGGCAATCACCGCCCGCACCGCTGCCTGGACGATCTTTTCACCAGCTTCGACCGAGGCCTGGCTCGGATCCGAGCCGATACGCCCGTCAGGAAAGCGACGGCGATAATCTTCAGCATCGAAGATCGGTCCCAGTGGTGCAATCTTGGGCGTCATTTCTACATGTTTGATCGCTTCGGGATATCCAAAATAGGTCACCGACACCTCCGATGGAGTGGCGTGGCTGCCCTCTCCCACCGGAAACAGCTGCCTGCAGAGATCCGATACCCCAGGCAATTCCCACCAGTTGCGCAGTTGGCAACGCAGCGGTGGCCGATTGGAGCCTGGCTCGGCAAAGGTTATGCCGTGATAGATCTCACTGAATGCTGCATTGATCGTATTGATGTTCCCGCCATGTCCGTTAAGCCAGTAAAGACGGGTGAAGCCATGACGGGCAAGCGAGGTTGCCCAATCACACATCGCGGCAATCATGGTCGAGGGCCGCAGCGTAATCGTTCCGGAAAAGGCCATATGATGCTGTGCCTGCCCCACATTGAAGGTGGGCCCGACAAGGATCCCCGCTTCATCCCCCGCACGTCGGGCTATGATTTCCGGACAGAGGGCGTCTGTCCCCAAAAGTCCGTTGGGGCCATGCTGCTCGGTAGAGCCGATCGGGAGCAGAATAGCCTTGGATTTTTTGAGGTAGGCGTCGACTTCGGGCCAAGAAGACAAATGGAGCTGCATCGCCGTCTCACCATCGCTGCTAACGTATCGCCGTAGTTCTTCCACGACCGGCTTCAGGCATCAACCGTCCCGCCCCCCCTTGCGCCGCACCCGCCTGCAGCCGCTGTCTACACCAGCAGGAAATCCACAGCCCCCCCTTTCCGGTACCACACCTTGCGCCTACTCTTTTGCCAAACACCATCAAGCAACTACGGAGGAACCCATGACAACCAAGGCGAACGGGCCGCTGGCAGGCGTACGGGTGCTGGATCTGACCGAATTCATCTTCGGTCCCTACGCCACCCAAACGCTCGCCGATCTTGGCGCCGAGGTCATCAAGATCGAGAATCCGGGCGGCGACCGTCAGCGCCACAGTGGCAAGCACGCCGCCCATCCCGAAATGGGCTCGGTGTTCATGGCCCTCAACCGCAACAAGCAGAGCCTGGCCCTGGATCTGAAGCAGGAGAGCGATCGCGACCGGCTCCGCGAGCTGATTCCCACCGCCCAGGTTTTCATTCATAACGTTCGCGCCGATGCGATCGAACGGCTCGGCTTCGAATATGAAGCCGTGCGCAAGCTCAATCCGGCGATTGTGTACGTCCATTGCGTCGGCTACGGCTCAAACGGGCCCTATGCCGGGCGCCAGGCCTTTGATGACCTGGTACAGGGTGCCAGTGGCGCTGCCGATTTGCTGCCGCGCGTCGATGGCAACCCACAGATGCGACTGATGCCAAGCTTTCTCGCCGACAAGGTGTCGAGCCTGCACGCCCTCTATGCCACGCTGGCAGCTTTGTTCCATCGCGAACGGAGCGGCGAAGGCCAGTTCGTAGAGGTACCGATGTTTGAGAGCTTCACACACTTTCTCCTCATTGAGCACCTTTACGGCAAAACCTTCGAACCTCCACAGGGGCGCATCGGCCATACCCCAGCACTGGCGGCAGATCGCCGTCCGCTCCGTACCAAGGACGGGCATATCGTTATTCAGCCGGTTAGCCGCGAAGCCAGTGCCAAGTTCCTCGCTCTCGGTGGCATCGCCGACGCCTATGAATCAGAACGTTTCCTCAATGCCCCCAAGGGTAGCCGGGTTACCGTCTATTACGACATGCTCAAGGAAGCAGCGGCGACCCGGACCACTGACGAGTGGATGGCGCTGGGGCAGAAACACGGCATTCCAATCATGCGTGCCAATACACTTGACGAGGTACTCGAAGACCCACACCTGAAGGCTGTGGAGTTCTTTCAGCTGCGCAATCACCCCAGTGAAGGGCCCTACCGCGCCATGCGTCCGCCGGTGCGATTTGAAAAAACGCCGGCCACTATCCGCAATGACCCGCCCCTAATCGGACAGGACGACGGATGATCCCTGCCAGTGGGCGCCGCAGCTCCCCGCCGGGGCATCACCCGGTTTGGGTCTGCGGTGCATAGTTATTCATCGCCATGGCCATCGCAATGTCCTTGTCGGTCAAGCCTCCAGCATCATGGGTGGAAAGCGTAACCTCTACGCGATTGTATACATTGAACCATTCTGGATGATGATCGAGCTTTTCAGCCAGCAGAGCACTTTGTGTCATGAACCCGAAGGCGGCATTGAAATCCCTGAAGAGGAAGGTCTTCATTATCGCATCACGGTCTGGGGCAAGGGTCCAGCCCTGGAGTTTGGCCAGTGCCGCCTGCCGTGGCGCGCCCTCGAGTTTATGCATGTCTGTTCTCCCGTGGCAGATCGGCCCCAGGACATAGCATGATCATGCGGGCCGACGAACCCTCACTAGATGACATGGAGTACATGGCGCGCGCGGAGTTTGCGGCGCTGCCTGAGGAATTCCGCACACTCACTGGTGATATCATGTTCGTGCTTGCCGAGGAGGCTGAGACCAAGACCCTGGAACAACTCGGCGCGGCGCAGGCCACTCAGCTCCTCGGCCTTTATCAAGGTGCGCCTCTGGCTGCGCGGCTGGCGAACATGGCAGGGCCAGAGCCGTCCATGATTTTCCTCTTTCGTCGTCCAATCCTTCACTATGCGCAGCAGCAACGGCTTGCCGTCACCGCGGTCCTGCGTCACGTTCTCATCCACGAAATTGGCCATCATTTCGGCCTGTCGGACGAAACCATGGCGCGGCTTGCCGGTAATTAGTACCGGATGCGGCCCGAGTGGGACGACGGAAAAAGGCCCGCGCAAGCCATGATATCAACGCTTGCGTGGGTCAGAGGTTTGCCACCTTGAGGTTGTTCGCTCGGCGCAAGCCCTGGGCCTAAGCGTCCAGGGCATAGTCCTGTTCAACCGTATAAAGGCTGCCATTGGCCGTCAGCGTACTGCGAAACAGAGAAAAGCGATCTACTGCGAAGGGTTGAGCAGAAAGAAGCGCATGGTTTTGCAGGAACTGCACGAGCCTGTCGCGCGGTGGGGACTTGAGCCGGGCCACGGTGATGTGGGGGCTGAACTTGCGTCCGTCAGCCCGCAGACCAAGACGTGTCATGGCCGTATCGACTTTCCTGTGAAGATGCAGAAGCGCCGGATTACTGCGCATTCCAACCCACAGTTGACGCGGCTCCTTCGGTGTAAAAACGCCAACGCCGAAGGGCTCAAGCTCAAATACCGGTTCCCGTACGGCGCGCAGCGCGTCGTCGATGTCTGCCACGGTGCGGCCGTCAACCTCGCCAATGAACCGCAGCGTCAGGTGCAACTGCTCGCGCGACTGCCAACGGGCCCCCGGAATTCCCCCTTCCAGCAGCAACAACGATTGGGCAAGCCTCTCCGGAATGGCAATGCCGACGAACAGGCGCATCATGCCGCCACCATATGACGGCGCGACAATCTGCCCAGAGGCAGGCGCTCGCGAAACACCGCGACACAGCTGACATATCCTGCGCCGCCCAGAAGCACAGCAAGGCCGAGCGCGCCAAGATCCCGGTAGGCGCCCGGTGGCAGCACCAGCATTCCTGCCTGCCTGCCACCCCATGCCCCCAGCGCCGTGGCGCCTGCCGCGATCAGAATGGCCGGCAGCGCCCGGCGGAACTGGGCGCTGATATGCAGAAGACCGCGTCTGCGTCCAAGCCACAGGAGCGTAGCAACATTGACCCAGGCGCCAAAGGAAGTCCCCAGCGCAATGCCACCAATACCAAAGCCCAGTCCCCACACCAGCACCACCTTGAGGCCAATATTGGCAGCGACTGACAACGCCGTGATCCGGGCCGGAGTGAGGGTGTCGTGTCGCGCGTAGAAGGTCGAGGCCAGAATCCGGACCATGGCGAAGGCCGGCAACCCGATGCCATAGGCCCCAAGCGCCACCGCTGAAATCCCCGCGGCACGAGCATCAAAATGACCATGGGCGAAGATCGCCTGCATGATGGTATCTGGAATGACCACAAAAGCCATGGCGAAAGGAAGCACAGACAGCAGCGACAGCGTTGCCGCCTTGTTCTGCGCGGCATCTGCCCCCTCAACATCGCCAAGTGCAAGCTTGGCGCTCATTTCAGGCAGCAGCACGGTTCCCAGTGCGATGCCAAGAACGCCAAGAGGCAGCTGGTCAATCCGGTTGGCGTAGTAAAGGGCGGTCAGGCTGCCACTGGTCAACAGGCTGGCCAGCAGCATGTCGATAAACGGGGCAATCAGAACACTGGTCGCACCGAAAGTTACCGCAGCGAAGGCCTTGAAGAATTCGGCGATCTCCGGGGTCCAGCGGGGCAAGGTCAAGCGCAGCGTAAGACCCGCTCGCCGTGCCGCGACAAAAATGAAGAGCAACTGGGCAAAGCCACCTGCCAGCACACCCCAGGCTGCCGCCTCGGCCGCATTGGGAAACCAGGCACTGGCGAACAGCGCGGCAATCATCGTCAAATTAAGCAGGATCGACCAGGCGGCCGCAGCAGCAAATTTTTCCAGCGCGTTGAGCATTGCCGACAGCTGAACCACCACCACTGTCAGAATGAGATAGGGAAAGGTGATGCGGGACAGATGGGCAGTCAGCGCAACCTGACCGGGGTTTTCAGCAAACCCCGGCGCCATGATGCGCACCACAAGCGGCATCGCCCACAGCGCCGCAACCAGTATGACGATCTGGACCGCCATCTGCCAGGAAAACACCGCATCCGCAAATCCAGCCGCGGCGTTCCTCTCGCCGCGCGCCTGCAGGGCGGCATACCGGGGCAGAAAGGCGGGGTTGATCGTCCCTTCACCAAACAGGCTGCGAAAATAGCTCGGAAACAGAAACGCGACGAAGAAGGCATCCGACAGAGGGCCCGCCCCGAGGATCGCCGCCTGCAATATGTCGCGGATAAAGCCCGTGATGCGCGAAAGCAGCGTAAAGCCGCTGACCGACAGGAAGCGACGGAACATCAGTTGTGCCCCTTCATAGTCCCGACCTCGGCAATCAGCCTCTCGACATAAGGCAGAATGTTGGAAACGATAATTTTCTCGCCTTCAACATTGGGGTGGATGCCATCTGCCTGATTGAGCCTGGGGTTGAGGGCGACGCCTTGCAGGAAAAAGGGGTAGAGCAGAACATGCTGCTGTCGGGCCAGTCGGGGGTAGATGGCATCGAATTTTTTCACGTAGAGACGTCCAAGATTGCGCGGCGCCTGCATGCCCGCGAGCAGCACCCTGACATGATCCGCCTTCAGCTGCGCGACAATGGCTTTAAGATTACGCTCCGTGTCTGACGGTGGCAGACCCCGCAGGGCATCATTGGCGCCAAGCTCGACGATCGCGGCATCGGGATGGTCGGCCAGCGACCAGCCCAGCCGAGCCAGCCCCCCTGCCGAGGTATCGCCAGATACTCCAGCGTTGATAACCTCAGCATCAATGCCCTTCTTCCTGAGCGCGTCCTGCAGCACGCTCGTGAACTCGGTGCCCGGTGGCAAACCATAGCCTTGCGTCAGACTGGTACCCAGAGCCAGAATGCGTATCGGTGCCGCACTGGCGGCCCGTCCCGCCAGGAACAGCACCGCCAGAACGGCAGCGATAGGCCATAACGGCGGCCCAATCCAGTCAGCGTCCAAACGGGTCGTGCGCACGGTGCAGTCCTTCAGTCTCTCGCAAGGGAAATATCCGATGCATCCTCCTGCGTCGCAAAGTCCGGCGGTCGATCTTGCAGGGGTATCGTTGACGTTACCAAGCGCCGCCGGGCCTGTCGCTATCCTCAAGGGCATATCGCTTCGTATTGCGGCTGGCCAGACGGTAGCCCTGCTCGGTCCGTCCGGCTCGGGCAAATCCTCGCTTTTGATGGTCGCCGCCGGGCTCGAGGCGCCGACGGAGGGCAAAGTCATGCTTGCCGGCACCGAGCTCGGCGGCCTTGACGAAGACGAGCTCGCACGCTTTCGCGGCCGCCATGTCGGCATCGTGTTCCAGAGTTTTCACCTGATCCCGACCATGACCGCACTCGAGAACATCGCCGTTCCGCTCGAACTTGCCGGCCGGCGTGATGCCTTTGCCTGCGCCCGGCAGGAGCTCGCGGCGGTGGGCTTGGCCGCGCGCGCCGCACACTATCCCGGCCAGCTGTCAGGCGGGGAACAGCAGAGAATTGCCCTGGCGCGGGCAATCGCACCACGTCCAATCGTCCTTTTTGCCGACGAACCTACTGGCAATCTGGATGCTGCGACCGGCGAGATCGTCGCCGATCTGCTTTTCAGTCTGCATCAGCAAAGGCGCACCACTCTTTTTCTGGTCACCCACGACGAACGCCTTGCACAGCGCTGTCAACGCATCCTGCGACTGAAGGACGGCACCATTGTAGCCGACGAGACAAGGCGATTTTAAACTTGTTCCCAGCAACCGGCGTGGACCTTGCAAGTGAGGCATTGAAGCTCTTGGTTATGTCGCCTTCCGTTTTTCACCCAAGACCGATCGGTGTGCCACAGGGATGCGGGAGGCCAATCCGGCAACCTGGCCGTGGCACACTTCCGAGCGCCCTAGCCCAGATCTGCGGCCAGATGGCGGGATGGCTCACCTGGCCTGACGCACTGATCAAGACCGGGTCAAAAGCCTGCACCACCCTCATCGTTTCTGCACCAGCGGCAGAGCATCGCCGCGCGCGGAGAGCACCATGATACGGCTCCTCTGTGCCTTAGGTGTTGGTCAACGCCAGTTACGTGGTGGCTTCAACGGACTTGGCATCTTTTTCGCGGCGCTACTGTTCGGAGTGGTGGCGATTGCGGCAAGCGGTTCACTCTCCGATGCCATCCTGACAGGTCTTGACCAGCAGGGGCGGGTACTTTTGGGGGGAGATGTTTCGGTCAGTCTCGTGCACCGGCCGGCAACTCCGCGTGAGCGGCAGTTTCTTACGTCTTATGGACGGGTTTCAGCGACCACCACAATGCGGGCGATGGCCTATCATCTGCCTTCAGGCCCTCGGAGTGCGCGCACGCTGGTTGAACTAAAGGCTGTCGATGCGGCCTACCCGCTTTACGGCAAAGTGGGACTTTCGCCCCACCTGCCGCTGGCACAGGCGCTGGCCTGCACCTCCAGCGCGTGTGGCGCCGTGGTTGAGCAAACCTTGCTCGCCCGTCTTGATCTTAAGACCGGGGATGAGCTGCGCCTTGGCTCGCAGAAGTTTCGGGTGAACGCGGTACTGACAAATGAGCCGGACCGTATTTCTGACGGTTTCAGTCTCGGACCGCATATTCTGGTGTCGACGGCTGCCCTGAGCCGGACGGGTCTGATCACTTTGGGCAGTCTCGTCAATTATCACTACCGTGTCGCCTTTGTTTCCGGCAAGACGGTTGCTGGCTTCCGGCGCGCCGCCAGCCGGAATTTTGGTAGCGCAGGCTGGCTGGTGCGTGATCGCACGGATGCAGCCCCCGGACTCAAGCGCTTCGTCAAACAGATCACCATGTTTCTCACTCTGGTTGGTCTGACCGTGCTGGCGGTCGGCGGCGTGGGGGCGAGCCAGGCCATCGCCGCCTTCCTGCAGCGCAAGGGAACGGAGATCGCTACCCTCAAGAGTCTCGGTGCAGATTCCCGCCAGATCTTTGCCATCTATTTTCTGCAGATCATGGCCATTGCCGGCGCAGCAGTTCTTTGTGGGGTTGCTCTGGGCGCGATGCTGCCGTTCGCTCTCGACCTGGGCAGGCTCGTGCCATGGTCGGCCAAGCTCTCGGTCTATCCAGGCCCGCTGCTGCTGGCCGCCTTCTTCGGTTTTGCTGCGGCCGCCAGCTTTGCCATTCCCCCCCTGGCCGGAACCCGCGCCATCACGCCAGCCAGTCTCTACCGCGATCTGCTCACCCCGGCGCGCCGAACTGGCCGGTTCGCCTACTTGCTTGCAGCTGGCACCTGTGCTGCGGCCGTTATCGCCGTCGCGCTCCTGCTCGCTCCGGAGCGCAATTTTGCCCTTTCGTATCTTGCCGGAATTGCCGCGGGCCTTGTTGGACTGCGTCTCTGCGCCGAAGCGCTAAAGTGGACCTTGCGTGCCCTGCCGCGATTTCGCCGCCCCCTGCTACGTCTTGCCTTTGCCAATCTTACCCGCCCGGGCGCCGCCACAACCGGCGTCATAGTTGCACTCGGACTTGGCTTGACCTTGCTGGCGACGGTTTCACTCCTCAACCAGACGCTCCAGCACCAGGTGGTAGACAGCCTTCCGGCGACTGCACCAAGTTTCTTCTTCATCGACATTCAGCCAAATGAAGCAAAAGCCTTCGATGCCACCATCCACGCCTTCAAGAATGCACGGGATTACAAGCGCACACCGATGATCCGTGGCCGGATTACTGCGCTTAATGGCGTCCATGCGGCCCACGCCAAGGTCGCCCCCCAGGCTCGCTGGGTGCTTTCCGGCGATCGCGGCATCACCTATGCGGCGGCAGAGCCGAAGGGAACAATCCTCACCGCTGGCCGTTGGTGGCCAGCGGACTATCAAGGACCGCTGCGGATTTCCTTCGACGCTGCGCTGGCCAAGGAGATGCACCTCCGGCTTGGCGACACGCTCACGGTTAATGTTCTGGGCCGTGAGTTGACCGGTACCATCGCCAGTTTTCGCAAGGTGAATTTTGCCAACGGACAGCAGAATTTTGTTCTGATCCTGTCGCCCGGCATTATCAATCACGCCCCCCACGACTATCTCGCAACCGTGCGTGTTCCCGCCCGGGACGAGGAGGCGTTATACCGCGCCGTCACCAACCGCTTTGCCAACGTCTCCACGGTACGGGTCAGGCAGGTCATCGCCACCATCGACAACTTGCTGCAGGAACTGGCGCAAGGAGTGGGTGCGGCCAGCCTGCTGACCATCCTCTCAGGTCTCCTCGTTCTGGCTGGGGCCATTGCAGCCAACCAGCGCGCCCGCCTTTATGATGCCACGGTCCTCAAGGTACTGGGCGCAACCCGCAGGCAGATCGCCGCGGTCTATCTGCTTGAGTATGGGCTTCTGGGCGTCCTGACAGGAACTCTGGCGCTGGCGGCAGGATGGGCGGCCGCCGCACAGATCGCCCACCATATTCTCCACCTGCCCTTTCAGTTCGATCTGGGCGTGGCCATCTTCACCGTGGCGGGTGGCGGCGTCGTGACGCTGATTTTTGGTCTGGTGGCGGCCCTGGCAGCCCTCCGGGCCAAACCCGCAACCCTGCTGCGCCTGCCGTAGCGCCAGGCTGCTTTGCAGAGGGCGCTCTAAGCTCGCATGCCGCAGGGGCCGGCGGTCGGGATGTCTCCACACCTGGCTGCCCGCCACATGAGGCCTGCCTCTGAGCCCGACGCAGTCCAGCCGTCTGATCGTTCCATCCGCCCATGCCGGCCCAGTTTGATTTATTTTCTTAAACCTTCACAATACCTTGCGTCTTGACCTTGATCGAAGCCCGCCAAGCTCCGATATTAGGCGGGAGATCCGGGCCTGCCTTACAGGGTCCGGGCAAGGAGGTTTGCCAGATGGCGAATGAATACAATCGCGCCGTGCGCGGCCGCGCAGAGAGCGCTACCGGCTATTACGATGCCGGCCTCCGCAGCTACATGCTGCGGGTCTATAATTACATGATCGTCGGGCTTGGCCTAACCGGCGTGACCGCATGGATCGTGGCCAATGTGGCTCCGGTGCGGGCACTTTTCTATACGGTCCATCAGACCGCCTACGGCTACAGCTATGGCCTGTCGATGTTGGGCTGGGTCGCACTGATTGCCCCCATCGGCCTCGTGATGCTGCTGTCCTTCCGGATCAACCGCATGAGCCTTGGTGCCGCGCAGCTTGCCTTTTGGGGCTATGCCTCGCTGGTTGGCATCTCGCTGGCTCCCATCCTCCTGCTTTACACTGGCGCCAGTGTTGCCGAGGTATTTTTCATAACTGCGGCCACCTTCGGTGCCATGAGCCTCTATGGCTACACCACCGGACGCAACCTGACCGGTTTCGGCTCGTTCCTGTTCATGGGACTGATCGGCATCATTCTGGCGATGGTGGTGAACATTTTCCTGCACTCGGCCGCCATTCAATTCGCCATCTCCGTACTCGGAGTCCTGATCTTCACCGGGCTTACGGCCTATGACACCCAGGCGATCAAGGAAACCTATTCGGCGAATTTTGATGGCACGCTGCAGAAGCGTGCGGCCATCATGGGTGCGCTTCGTCTTTATCTGGACTTCATCAATCTCTTCATCATGCTGATGCAGCTAATGGGACAGCGGCGCTAAATCCCATTGTCCCTAATACTTTGCGGCAGAACCCCGGTACCACCGTACCGGGGTTTTTGTTACGCACTGGGTGACGAGGCTCTCCGGCCAAGGCTGCGCCCGCCAAGGATCGGGCTCCTTGCTGGTCAGGTCAGGAAGATTGGCGCTATTCGGCGAGAGCCTTGATCAGCTTGCGCTCCAGCACCCGCAGCACCTGGCCCAGCTCCTGCCCGCGTTTGAGAATCTGCCCGCCTGCAGCCACGACCGCATACATGCCTTGGCGGGACCGCAGTTTGGGATGCTTTTCAATGCGGTAAAGTGGCATTTCGCTGCTGCGTCGGAACACCGAAAACACCGCCCGGTCCTCCAGAAAATCGAGGGCATAATCGCGCCATTCGCCAGCTGCGACCATGCGCCCGTAAAGTGACAGGATGCGGTTAAGTTCTGGGCGATCAAACCGCACCTCTGGGGCGCTGCGTCCACCACCGCTGCCGCTCTGACTGTCGTTCCGCGAGGCCGAGCGGTTCGCCTCGCGGAACAGAGCTATGGGTTCTTCCATCATTCGTTGAACTGTGAACCCTTGACGACACCGCCGCAAGGGCCCGGGCGACAGCGCCAGCTCCCATCCCCGTTAGGGCTGGACCCGGCGCAAGGCCGCTCCCCCGTCCCCCACCGGCAGCAGATAGCCGGTCACAGACTGAGCCGGGACCAGTTCCCGTGCGGCCACCCGTTCGACCTCGTGTGCACGCACTCTCTTGATCCGCGCGGGCCAGTTCCGCACGTCCTGAACCGTCAGGCCGATCGCCAAGGCCTGACCATAGGCATTGGCCTGGGCAAAATTGCTGGTCCGGCGCGCCGCCGCTTCGGCGAGAAGCGCGGCCTTGGCCCGTGCCAGAGCCCGGGGACTGACGCGGGAATGCCCCAGCCGCGCGATCAGGGCTGAGACTGCTCTGTCCAGCCGGCGCAGTGGCACCCCAGGGCGCGGCACGGCATAGATGCTGAAGGTGCCAGCGTCGCGGCACATCCCGGCATAGGAGGCCGCCGCATCTACGGCGAGCCGGTCCCGCATCACGAGGTCACGGTACAATTCAGCAGTGTCATCGCCACCGAGTATCTGGGCCAGTATATCGAGGGCCTCCGCCTGCCCCGGACGGGCATCGGGATAGGACACGACGCGATATTCGCGTGCGAACATGCGATGATGCGTGTAGCGGCTGTGAATCCAGACAGCCGTTGGCCCCACGCGGGGAGGTTGGGCATGTTCGGCACGCGGGCGCAGCTGGCGCGCGGTCAACTTGCCAAAGCTGGCCTCGGCATTGGCCCGCACCGCATCAGCCGTGACGTCTCCGGCCACAACCAGAATGGCATTGTTCGGCGCGTAGTGACGGACGTAGAAGTCATCGAGGCTGTGCCGGTCGATATGCCGGATCCCTGCGGACCAGCCGATGACAGGCTTGCCATAGGGATGCGACAGAAACAGGGCCGCATCCATCTGTTCCTTGAGAAGTGCCTGGGCATTGCGATCGACGTCATTTCTGCGATCCCGCAAGAGCAGCTTGCGTTCGCGCTCGACACTGACTTCGGTTGGATTGAGATCGGACATGCGATCGGCTTCAAGCCCCATAACAAGCCGCAGCCGTCCTGGCGGAACCTGCTCGTAATAGGTGGTGTAGTCGTGTGTGGTAAACCCGCCGGCAATGCCGCCATTGCTGGCAACCGTGCGGACAAAACCGTGGCCTGGCAGCGCCCGAGTGCCCCGGAACATCATCTTTTCCAGGAAATTGGCCAGACCGGAATAACCTGGCGGATCATCATCTGCACCAACGCGATACCATAACATTTGGGTAACACGGGGCGATTTCAGATCGGGCACCACCACCACTTCAAGTCCGTTTTGCAGAACGAACTGATAGATCCGTGAGCGCGCAGAGGTAGTCGTTTCATCGAGCCGGCCGAGCTTTCCGTTGGCCCGCGCAGCCGCACGCTGGGGCTCGGACAGCGCTGGCATGCTGCGACTGGGTGCAACGGCGCTGAGCGCTGGTGCAAAGCCGCAGGCAATGCCCGCCAGGATGAAGCTGCGCGCAATCGTCCTAGAAAAGGCCATCGAACAAATTGGCAAACCAGCCCTGATCCTGGGGCTGGGGCTTGGCGCGATGGATGCGATCTTCCGGCACGGGCGCCGCCGCACCATTCATCTTGACGTGGAGACGCGCCGCCTCGGCCGAGGCATTGACCTCTTTGTTGGCATTGTTCGAAGGACCATAGAGGCCGAAAAGAAGCTGATTGGTGAAACTGTGATCCGCCATCTGCATATTGCGGTTATCTGCCGCGATCTGCTGGCGTATGGAATCTTTCGCCGTAGCGCCACCCGACTTGGCCAGCAAATCTTGCTCCACCATGCTGAAATGGCCCGGCGCGGGGGCACTGGATGGCATACCAGCGACGGCCGCTTCCGCTGCTTCGGCCGGATCCAGGGCATGGGTTGGCGGCGCCCCCGGCGCCGGCGGCCGCAGATTATAGTCCGGGGGAATCACGAGGGGTGGCTTGGGAGAGATCGCAAAGGCATCCGGTTCGATTCGCTCCATGCCGGCGGCTTCCCGCAGGCTCTGACACCCGGCCAGGCTGAGGGCCAGCGTCGCCAGCAACGCTCCTACTGCAAAATGACGCGTCGGCATTCTACCTTCCTTCATGCTTGGCACCGGCTTCGCTCCGGCTGCGCTGATCATCCGCCTCCGCTGCGGGCCCGTGCAGCAGGGAATCATAGAGGATCGCAATGACGCCGATCACGATCGCCGCATCGGCCACGTTGAACACATACCAGTCGTAACCGAAGGCGTAAAAATGAAAAAAATCGGCTACCCGGCCATAAACCAATCGGTCGATCAAATTATTGCCAATCGCGCCACCGATGATGAGACCCAACCCGGCGGCAAGCAGGGGCCGGTTGGTCGTCCACAGCCAAAGTGACAGGCCGATGATCGCCAAGAGCGCAAGACCGATCAGCAGCTCCCGGCCCAGGACTGAATGCGCCGGGAATAGCCCATAGGAAACTCCGGGGTTCCATACCATCACCAGATCAAAGAAGGGAAGGACGGGAACCCTTGCTCCTGGGGGCATATTGATGAAGCCCGCCCAGTAGAGCAGGATCAGCTTGCTTGCCTGATCCAGAACAAGCGCCACCGCCGCGCAGATCACGCCTATTTTGCGGGCGGCAAGGTGCTTCCCGGCGCTCAACCCCTTGCCTCCAGTTTTGACACCACCTGTGCACAGCGCGGGCACAGTTCCGGCGCCTCGCTGACCTGGCCGACCTCAGGCAAGATCATCCAGCAGCGCGCGCATTTGTTGCCCTCGGCGAGGACAAATTCCACAGCCACGCCCGGGACCTCCGCAAGACGGAAGGCCTGCGCGGAGACCGGTGCCATAGAGACCTGTGCCTGCGAGGTTATGGCGATTTCAGCAAGATCAGCGGTCTCGAACAGCGCCAGGTCAGTGGCGGAGTCAACATGAAGAACGGGCGCAGCCTCAAGACTTGCCCCGATCACCTTGTCGCGGCGCGCCAGCTCCAGAGCACCGGTTACCACCCGCCGCAGCTGACGGATGCGCTGCCATTTGGCCACCAGAGAAGGATTGTTCCAGTCCTGCGGCACCGCGAGAAAATCCTGCAGATGTACACTCTGTGCGTCGCCGCCAAAGCGGGCCAGCCAGGCCTCCTCCATGGTGAAGACCAAAATGGGCGCCAGCCAGGTTACAACGCGGCGGAAAATTTCGTCCGTCACCGTTCTTGCCGCACGACGCCGGGCGGAGCTCCGGTCATCGCAATAAAGCGCGTCCTTGCGCACATCAAAATAGAATGCGGACAGATCATTGGTGCAGAAATTGAAGAGCACGGAGAAGGCGCGATTGAAGTCGAATCCGCTGTAGGCGGCACGCACCTCAAGGTCGATCTCGGCGAGGCGGGCCAGCATATACTGTTCAAGTTCCGGCATCTGCGCTTTTTCGAGCTGCTCTTGCGCGTCAAAGCCGGCCAGATTGGCGAGCATGAAGCGGATGGTATTGCGCAGGCGTCGGTAGGACTCAACATTGGCCTTGATGATATCCTGGCCAATGCGCAGATCCTGTGTGAAGTCCGACGATGCTGCCCACAGGCGCAGGATATCGGCGCCATTTTTGTCGGCGATTACCTGCGGCGCCAGGGTGTTGCCCAGCGACTTGGACATCTTATGTCCTTTTTCGTCCAGCACGAAACCGTGGGTCAGGACCGCCTTGTAGGGTGCCTGTCCGCGCGTCGCACAGGCTTCCAGCAGCGAGGACTGAAACCAGCCACGATGCTGGTCCGAGCCTTCCAGATAGAGATCGGCCTGCGCTGCCCGTGGCCAAGATGGATCAATCGGCTGCTCTACCGCAAACACATGGGTAGAACCAGAATCAAACCAGACATCGAGAATGTCTCGAACTTGTTCAAAATCGTCGGCCGCATAGCTGGCACCAAGAAAATCTGAAGCCGGGCGGGTGAACCAGGCATCGGCACCTTCTTTGCGGAAGACATCGAGAATGCGGGTATTGACCTGGGGATCGTAGAGAATCTGACCATCCGCCTTGCGGACAAAAATTGCCAGGGGCACGCCCCAGGCACGCTGGCGAGACAGAACCCAGTCCGGACGCCCCTCGACCATGGCCCCGATACGATTTTGCCCTTGCGGCGGAAACCATCTGGTTTGCGCAATTGCCGTCACGGCCATTTCGCGCAGTGTACGGCCAGCAAACGGTTCGAGCTTCTTATCAAGACTCGCAAACCATTGCGGTGTAGCCCGGAAAATCACCGGTGCCTTGGAACGCCAACTGTGAGGATAAGAATGTCGCAGATTTCCCTTGGCGAGCAGCCGGCCAGCTTCGATCAACTCGCGGATCACGGCACCGTTGGCATCGCCGTCCTTGCCCTCGGCTGTCAGAATGCGCTTGCCCGCAAACAGCGGTACCTTGGGACCAAATGCGCCATCCTCACCGACAACGTGGAACGGATCCGGGGACTGGGCGAAAGCGGCCTTGTTGGCGACATAGACTTCGTAGTCTTCCTCACCATGACCTGGGGCCGTATGAACAAAGCCGGTGCCGGCGTCGGCCGTCACATGCTCGGCAGGCAGCAACGGCACTGCAAAATCATAGCCGCCGCTGTGCAAAGGATGGCTGCAGACAAGACCATGGGGATCCACCTCACCCAAGCGCCGCAGTACCAGCTTGGCATGCTGTGCCGTCTGCAGTGCAAGCGCATCGGCGAGGATGATGCGTTCGCCAAGCAGGGCAAATCCGCCTTCCTCAATCTGGCTGACTTCATAAAGCCCGTAGACAATGGCTTCGGAGAAGGCGATCGCGCGGTTGGCCGGGATAGTCCAGGGCGTGGTAGTCCAGATCACCACGCTCGCCCCCGGATAGGCTGACCCGCGCAGCGGAAACTTTACATAGATCGTGGGACTGTTTTTCTCGTGATATTCGATTTCCGCCTCGGCTAGCGCCGTCTTTTCGACCGGCGACCACATGACCGGTCGGAAGCCCCGATAAAGAAGGCCGTGCTCGACGAATTTGTGCAACTCCCCGGCGATCAGTGCCTCAGCCCGATAATCCATCGTGGTATATGGCCGATCCCAGGCTCCGATGCAGCCAAGACGCTTGATCTGCTCGCGCTGGATCCCGAGCCAGTGTTCAGCGAATGCCCGGCAGTCCCGGCGCAGCTGTTCGGTTGGCACGCTGTCCTTGGCAATACCCTTGGCGCGGTACTGCTCCTCCACCTTCCATTCGATGGGCAGGCCATGGCAGTCCCAGCCCGGAACATAGGGCGCATCCTTGCCCAGCATGCCCTGCGAGCGGACCACAAAATCCTTGAGGATGTGATTGAGACCGGTACCGGAGTGAATGTCGCCATTGGCGTAAATTGGCCCGTCATGGAGCACAAAAGTCTCTCGGCCTTGCGCCCGTCGACGCATCTGGCCGTATAGATCCAGCTTGGCCCAGCGCTCCAGCCACAGCGGTTCGGCAGCCGGAAGGCCTGCCTTCATCGGAAAATCCGTCGTCGGCAGAAACAGAGTGGAACGAAAATCGCGCGTGGGCGTGTCAGACATGTGCACTTCGTCTCAGATCATCAGTTATGGCCAGCAAGCCCGCATCCGGCCGGCCCACCGTGGCGTCAATCCGGTGCCCGGGGCAGCGGCAAACGGCGCATTCAAGGCCCGCGCGCCATAAGCAGCAAATCCCTAGCCGGATCAGGAAATTGGGCCCGGCACGCTTCTAGCAGCGCCGGCCTCAGTGGTCCAGCGGCGGAGGTACGAGACCGCTCTGGCGCAGGGCCTGCCGCGCCGCGGCGAGATCGCGGTCGATCTGGGCCTTGAGCGCCTCGAGCGAATCGAACTTGGCCTCGGGCCGCAGATAGGCGATCAGTTCGACCGACATGTGGCGGCCATAAAGATCGCCATCAAAATCCAGCAGATAGGTCTCTAGCAGCGGCTGCGGCAGGGCATACATGGGACGGATGCCAAAATTGGCCACCCCGTCATAGCGCGGACCGCGATCGCCGCCATCAAGGTCGCGGGCCCGGACCGCATAGACCCCATAGGCCGGGGCCAGCGAACCCTCCCAGCGCATGTTGATGGTGGGAAATCCGATCACACGCCCCCGCTTGTCGCCATGCTCGACATGGCTTTCAATTGTCCACCAATGTCCGAGCAGCCGGGCCGCTTCCTCAGGCCGGCCGGCCTTGAGGGTTTCGCGAATGAGGGTTGAGGAAATCTTGACCCCGGAGGTTCCGGCCGCAACCGGGGCATGAAGGTGAACCGCAAAACCGTGGGCCTTACCCAGGGCCGCCAGCATGGCGCCATCGCCAGCCCGGCCCTTACCGAAGCGAAAATCGCGTCCCACCACGACTCCCCTAACCCCCAGCCCCTGCACCAGGACGGTCCGTACAAACTCTTCCGCGGTCATTTGTGCCATCGCGGCATCGAATGCCAGCGCGAAGAGGACGTCAGCGCCAAGCTCGGCAATCAACCGGGCCTTGATCCGGAACGGCGTCAGGCGAAAGGCGGCTTCGTTGGGCTTGAAAAATTCCTGAGGATGCGGCTCGAAGGCGACCACACCCACCGGTGCCGAACTGCTTCGTGCCATCTGCTGCGCCTGGCCGATCAGTGCCTGGTGACCGCGATGCACGCCATCAAAATTGCCCAGGGCCACCACAGCTCCGCGCAACGGCGCGGGGACATCGTCATAATGGCGAAGGATGTGCATGCCGGCTCTCACATCTGGGGCCGCGCCGGCGGCATGACCACCGCCTCGGCTTCGATCACCACCGCCTCACCAACCTTGCAGTCGCAGTCGAACACGACACGGCGCTTCTGCGCCACTACCTCCCGCACGCGGACCTCGGCCACCACCAGATCGCCAATCCGTACCGGTGCCTTGAAGCGGCAGGAAAAGCTCAGGAAGATGGTGCCTGGCCCCGGCATCTTCAGCCCGAGGATGGTCGAGATGTAGCTTGCACTCAGCATGCCGTGCGCAATCCGCGTCTTGAAGGGCGTGGTCGCAGCAAATTCGGCATCGAAATGCATCGGGTTGGTATCGCCGGAGACCTCGCCAAACAACGCAATGTCGTGCTCCGTCACGGTGTGTTCGTAGCGCTCCGACATACCGGGCTCTAGCTGGTCCACATAATAGGTCATGGGTTGCTCGCTTCTTGTCGCTGGCGCTCTCTACCACATAAGCGCGGCCATAGCGCCGACGGCATGGGCCCCTGCGCCGGCAAAAAGACGCGCCAGATTGCGTTCATTCAGCGCACCAAGCTCCTCGCCATGGACCCCGTCGGCGATAAAAAGGACATCGATGCCAGCCTGATTGGCGCCCGCGACATCGGTTTTCAGACCATCGCCAATGGCCAGAGGACGCTGGATGCCGTGACCACCAAGTTCGGCCGCAAGGGCAAGTGCAGCCTCATAGATCGGCCGGTGAGGCTTGCCGTAATAGACCACCCCGCCGCCCAATTCCTCATAAAGGGCCGCAAGCGCACCGGCACAGTAGACCAGCTGCGAACCGCGCTGCACCTTGAGATCGGGATTGGCACAGATAAACCCCAGGCCAGCTTCCGCGGCCGGACGCAGCCGCGCGCGGTAATCCTCTGGTGTCTCATGGTCGTCGTCGTAGAGGCCCGTGCAAAGAATGAGTTCGGCATCACTGGCCTCACAGAGCGTAACACCAAGTCCAGCGAACACACCTCGGTCCCGTTCCGGCCCCAGGTGAAACAGACGCAAGGGTCCCCTCCTCATCCGCAGCTCCAGTGCCTGGCGGGCGGCCATGCCCGAGGTCATGATGCCATCATAGCAATCGGCCGGAACGCCCACCCTGGCGAACTGCAGCACGAGGTCGGAGGCTGGTCGTGGTGCGTTGGAGAGCAGGATGACCGGACCTTGCGTGCGAAAGCGGCGCAGGGCCTCAACCGCCGGACGGCGGGCGTGCTCGCCATTGTGCAACACACCCCACACATCGCAGAGCAGGCAATCATAGCGTCCGGCAATCTGACCAAGACCGGCAAGGATCGGAATATTGTCCATGCCATGCGCTTGGCATGGAGGGGCGACGGCGTCAACCGGCGCGGCGGAAGGGAATGACCGGTGACGCGGCCGGTGCCTGTGACGGTTTGGCTCCTTCTTCGCGTACCGCGCGCGGTTCCCCGAAGAGGTATCCCTGGGCAAAATCCACGCTGAAATCCAGCAGCTGCACCACGGTCTTCTCGTCTTCAACGTGTTCGGCAATGAGATTGAGCCCATGGCGGGCCAGGAGTTTCTTGAAATCCTCGGCCGTGACCGCGGCCTGGGCGTCCTGCATGCCCTCTATCAGGGTCGCCGCGCGTACCTTGATAAAGCGAAACCCGATCGTCTTCAGGCGCATGAGATCCAGATCGAGCGTGGTGCTGTGGTCCATGGAGAGGCTAAAGCCCAGATTGGCCAGATAGGAGAGGTTTTCCTCGCCCCGTACCCCTGCCTTTGCGACCGCATCCTGTGCGAATTCAAAAACAATACGCCCGGCAAGATCACGGTTATGGTGCATATATTCGAGAAATTGCGGAAAGAACTCCGTATCGGTGAGCGTATCGCCAGAAATATTGCAGAATACCGCGATGTCGCGCTGGCGCTGGATCAACCTGCGTACGATCTGCACGCAACGAAACAGCAGCAGATTATCGACGACGCTCATCAATCCGACCGGTTCAGCGATCCGGATATACTGCTCGGGCATGATCAGCGTACCGTCCTGCGCCCTTAGCCGCGACAGCGCCTCATAATAGCGCAGCTTACGCTGCGGCAAACTGACGATGGGCTGCAGATAAAGGTCGACACGATTTTCTTCCAGACTTGCCCTTATGGTCTCAAGCAGGTCGTCTTCATCGAGATTCTGAATGTAGGTGGGACCTTGCTTGCGCGGTCCAGCGAGCTGGGGGGCCGTCTCACTCGGCGCCACAGCCTTGGCCCGCTCGGAAATCCGCCCAGCGAATTCGCGCATCAAACCTTCGAGCATTTTCAGCTCGGATACGATCTTCTTGTTCTGGGCACTGGCGCGGGTTTCAAAGCTTTCGCGCATCGTTTTCATCTGGTCGCGCTGTTGCGCAAGTTCCGCTCTGGTTTCGCTGTTTGCCTCCTTCAGGGCCTGCAATTCTGCCGCAACACGCCGTGATGCTCGCCGTCTGAGCACGAGCAAGTGCAGCTGCAGCGACAGCAGGATCTGCGAAAATGCCACCATGGCGGCGACCGGAGCTGCTACGGCCCCCAAAAGGTGCAGCGCAATGCCGGTGAGCGCAGCGGCAATGGCGTAGGCAAAGGCAATCAGGGCGTTGCTCACGGGGCTCCTCGAGCGCGGACTGGCGGTCGCCATAATGGCCGCCTTATGGTTGCCCATCCGTTAACCTTAAGGCCCGGTCATCCAATCCCGAACGGCAAACTGCCCCCAGGCGCCAGCACAACCGGACAGCGGCAGAGCTGTGGACCCCGGGGCGTTCTGCGCTGGACCGAGAATGGCAAAGCCCCGCACCGAGACGCCTTGATCCTGACGCGGCTGGAGCCTGGAGCAAGAACGTGATCGGCAGCCGATGCCCTCAGGGGGAGCCTGGGCACACGCCGCTATGCCTGGGCAAGGCCCCTCCGCCCAACATCCGTCCGTGGCCGCGCCGAGCACCGACTGACATAATCCGAGCAAACGCATCCTCTGGTGGGGTCTCGTCCCGCCTGCCCACTTGTGGTTCAAGAGCGCCCGGCTAACATCGCCAGCATCGCAAATCTGAAAATCGGGAGTTTTCATGAACCTCTTCGACCTCAGCGGCAAGGTCGCCCTCGTGACCGGGTCAACCAAGGGCATTGGGGAGGCGATCGTCCATCGCCTTGCCGAACATGGCGCCAAGGTCGTGGTGTCGAGCCGCAAGGAGGATGCCTGCATCAAGGTCGCCGAAGCGATCAATCGGGAACGTGGCACGGAGGTCGCCATGCCGATCGCCGCCAACATCAACTACAAGGAGCAGCTTGAGGCTCTGGTCGCCAAGACGCGGGCCAAGTGGGGCAAGATCGACGTCCTCGTCTGCAACGCCGCTCTCAATCCCTATTACGGCTCGAGCCTCGATATTCCGGACGATGCGTTCGATAAGATCATGGGCGCCAACATCCGCTCCAATCACTGGCTGTGCCAGATGGTCATCCCAGAAATGATGGAGCGCAAGGATGGCTCCATTATTATCGTCTCTTCCATTGGTGGCTTGCGCGGTTCGCCGGTGATCGGCGCCTACTGCATATCCAAGGCAGCGGACATGCAGCTAGCGCGCAATATCGCGGTCGAATATGGCCCACACAATATCCGTGCCAACTGCATTGCCCCCGGCCTGATCAAAACCGACTTCGCCCGGGCCCTGTGGGAAAATCCCGATACCCTCAAGCGGTCCACCTCAGGGGCTCCGCTGCGCCGGATTGGCGAGCCGGATGAGATCGCCGGTGCGGCAGTGTATCTTGCATCGCGGGCAGGGTCTTTCACGACCGGCCAGGTGATCGTCTGCGATGGCGGCGCTACCATCTGACAACTGCATGACAATCGCTTCACTGCGCGGCCCCGCCAAGATCGGCTAGGCTCGCGCAGTTGGCCGGGGAGCTTTGGTGTGCGTTCAGGAACAAAATGGGCCAGTGCGCTGGCCGTAGTCGGGCTGATTGGGCTCGGGATCTGGCATATCGAGGCGGCATCACAGGCCGTCCTCACCCGTGTATATGCGCGACCGCAACATCCCCTGGCGATCACACCGAGCGCGCAGATGGTCGGCGCCGGACATCGCCTGGTCCGTATCAATGGCTGCTCGGCCTGTCACGGTGCGGGGGATACCGGTCATGTTGTCCTCACCGGATGGCTTGGCACGCGTCTGGTCGCCCCCAATCTGACCGTACTTGCCCACCGACTGTCCACGCAGCAGCTGGCCGCTGCCATCCGCTACGGCGTGAAGCCCGACGGCAGGCCGCTGATTTCGATGCCGGCCCAGCGTTTTCTGCGTGAATCGGATGCTGATGTCGCGGCTATGATTGCCTATCTTCAATCGCGGCCTGCCAAACCGGACACGGCGGGTTCAACCCGCTGGGGACTGATCGGACGGGCCATGCTAGCCACCGGTCTCATTCCGGTAGCGGCCGCACATCTGCGCCCGGATGAGCGCGGTCCCTTGAACACCCCGGTGGCACCGCTGGCACTAGGCCGCTATCTCACGCATACGCAGTGCTCCGCCTGCCATGGGCGGCACCTTTCGGGAGAGGCAGACGTGGATTCCCCGGATCTGCGCTTTTCCATCAAACATTACTCCCTGGCGGCGTTTGAATCCTTCTTCCGCACCGGTATCGGTCAGTTGGGACATGGCACGTCCACAATGACGCCCCTAATCCGCAGGCGCTTCCATCTGCTGACGACCGCCGAAGTGCGGGCGATCTACTTCTATCTCAATCACTCGAAGGCTGAGGGGTGAGCCAAACGCCAAGCCAGTGCGGCAGACCGCCACGCCGCCCAAGAGCGGCGCGGCGGCAGGGAGCTATAGCCCAAGGACCTTTTCCGCCGATTCGAAGGGCAGCTTTTGTGCTTCGGCGACAGCGCCATAGGTCAGAGTACCGTGGTACACATTGAGCCCGGCGCGCAGGTGCGGATTTTTCTTCATCGCAGCTTCTGGACCCAGCTGCGCCAGTGCCAGGATAAATGGCAACGTCGCATTGTTGAGTGCAAAAGTTGAGGTGCGCGCGACACCGCCTGGCATGTTGGCAACACAATAATGCACGACATCATGGAGAATATAGGTTGGATCCGCATGGGTGGTGGCGTGGCTGGTTTCTGCACAGCCACCCTGGTCGATCGCCACATCGACGATCACGGACCCCTTCTTCATCTGCCGGACCATGGATTCTTTGATCAGCTTGGGTGCTGCGGCACCCGGCAGCAAGACGCCACCGATCACGAGGTCGGCACTGATGACCTGTTCCTCAATGGCATCAATCGTCGAAAACAGGGTCTGCATACGCGAGCCGAACTGCTCATCGAGCTCTTTTAGCCTCCCTAGCGAGACGTCGAGCACCACGACATGAGCCTCGAGCCCCATCGCCATGCGCGCAGCATTGGTCCCAACCACGCCGCCACCAAGCACCACAACCTTCGCTGCCGGTACCCCCGGCACCCCGCCCAGAAGCTGACCGCGTCCACCTTGGGCGATCTCCAGACAATGTGCCCCAGCCTGTATCGACATGCGCCCAGCAACTTCACTCATCGGCGCAAGCAGGGGAAGTCCGCCCCGTGCATCCGTCACTGTCTCGTAGGCGATGCAAGTGGCACCGGATTTCAGCAATCCCTGCGTTTGTTCGGGATCCGGAGCAAGATGCAGATAGGTGAACAGTGTCTGCCCCTTGCGTAGACGTTTGATTTCTGCGGCCTGTGGCTCCTTGACCTTTACGATCATATCAGCCTGCGCGAACACCTCGTCCGCGGAGGGCAGTATCTTGGCGCCCGCCTTCACATAGAGTTCATCGTGCAATCCAATGGCCTCACCTGCCATGGTCTGAACAACCACCTCATGGCCATGAGCCGTGACTTCACGCACCGCTGCAGGTGTCATTCCGACCCGGTACTCGTGATTTTTGATCTCTTTTGGCACTCCGATACGCATGGCAGTCCTCTTGTTGAAATATCAGTTCAGATGGTCGCTTGCGGCTGAACGCCGCCCGCACCCCTCGGCGACTTGCAGTCGGCTACTCGCCAGCATTCCGGTCAGGGAGGTGGCGCCCGCCGGTATGCAGGATTCAATTGCTGGGATGATGAGAACGCGGCAAGGCCCATCCGCTGCCGCGATCATCCGACAGCAAAACGGGGTGCTGCCTCGCTGATGGCGGGTGTCTGGAGACAGAAGATACGAAGAAGGGCGCTGCAGGGCCATGCCCGATGTCTTGAAAAAATCGGGCGGAAGCTAACAAAGAACCCTGAATGATCAAAGATGCGCCTAGCGCATAGCTCCATTGCGACATCTTCGTTCAGAAATAGTGCCAGATCCGACAACTAAAGCACAGCTGGAGTATGTCTGGCATTGCTGTCGGCGAACCCTGGCACCAAGGGAGTCTCGGCGGGCACGGTCCAGAGCGGGCAGCGAGGCCACGCGCTTCGGGTGTCGCGTCTGCCTCGCTGCGTGGAGAAACCAAGCTCTAATGATGCTCCTCACGATGCCCATGGTCACCGTGCCAGTCCCTGTGGCCCCGGTGCCAATCTCGGTGGCCATCATGCCAGTCGCGACGGTCACCGTGCCATTCGCCATGGTCGCCATGCCACTCACCGCGGTCACCATGCCAGTCTGCACCGTCATGGATCCAATCATGGAAGCGTTCGCCATCCCAGCCTGACCAGCGCGCATGGTCCCAGTCATGCCATCCACCATCAAGCCAGAACAGGCGCTGCCCGCCATACCAGCGATAGTAGATTGGTCCTTGATACCAGTAGCCGTTCCAGTAGACCGGTCCCTTGTAGACATCGTAGCCACAATAAGGTTCACCGTAATAATAGGAGCCGTAATAGCCGCCGCAGGCGGGCGGGCCGTAAGCGTAACCGGGGCCGTAGGCATAGCCATAAACAGGCTGTCCCACACCGATCGAAACACCCCAGCCTGCAGTAGCCGGTGCGGCTGCAGCCAATGCGAGAGCTCCCGCCAATGCGGCGCCGCAGGCAAGCCTGATCAGTTTATTCATAGGTTCCTCCTACCCAGCCCATCGGGGGTAATATTTGTCCTGTCACCTGAACCCGAAATGAACAGGGGCTCATGGTCAAGGCGGAACCATCCTTTGTCACGCTGCCCGGAATTTAGGCAGAACGCCCACGTCCTTCGATGCGCCAAATCGCTTCAAGCGTATCGCCACGAACTGCGTGAAGGCAGTCGTAAAGGTTCACGGTCGGATCGCAATGGGGCACAATACAGCCTACCGCCTGCCCCGGTACCAGCTTCGCCGCACCTGAATAGAATATGCCCCCCTGCTCATCGCCAAAAAAGAAATAGCTGGCCCCATTTGGCGCGCCCGCGATGATCTGAGGCGCATCCGCATCGGTCGCAAAGGACTTGTATCCTGCATCGGTCGTGGCAAGGCCATCGCGATTGGCGCTGATTACTGTCGCCTGGACAAACAGCGACGTTGCGAAGGGAGCGCGGGTTCCAGATTTTTCCCAAACCTCGTTGTACTGCCGATCCATGAAGACATAGGACCCCACCTGCAATTCGGTAAGCGTTCCGGCATCAGGATCGATGTCAAAGGTCCCGGTACCACCACCGGAGACGATGCGCGGCGTCAGACCCAGTTCGTCCAGGCCATCGCAAAACGTCCTGAGCTGGGCCAGCGCCGCAAGCGAAGCCATCCGCCGCTCACTGGCCGATTCCAGATGCTGAACCTGACCGGCATAGCACTGTAGGCCCATATATTCGAACCCAGGAGCTGTAGCCACACGACGAACCAGATCGTAGGCTTGTTCGCCCGGCAGGACCCCGGTTCGCCCAAGGCCGGGATCTATATCGACCAATACCTTCAACGGCTTTCCCGCTTCTTGCGCCGCCGCGGAGAGGCGCGAGGCAACCACGGCGTTGTCGCAGACCGCGATTAGTTCACCCAACCGGCCATTGAGCGCCACGAGACGGCGGATACCCGCCTCACTGACCACCGGTGAGGTAATGAGCACCGAGTCAATCCCACCATCCGCCTGGGCCTCCGCTTCGCCAAGTTTGGCAACGCAGATACCCAATGCTCCTGCCGCGATCTGGCGCTTTGAAATTTCTACGCATTTGTGGGTCTTGGCATGGGGGCGAAGACCGATGCCGGTAGCGTTGGCATAGGTGGCCATCGCGGCAATATTGGCGTCCAGGGCATCAAGATCGACGACCAGAGCGGGGGTCTGCAGCCGCGCCGCGCCGCCACGGACACCGATCAGGTCCGCGTTGAGAAATTCCGTCATCGTCTTTAGGCCCGCTTCATGCTTGGCTTCGCCATGAAGACTTTCCGAGACGGACGGCAAATTCAAGTATGTCTGCCCTGCTTCTCATAATGGCGTCTGCCTTCATTCACGCAATCCTCAACCTGCTGACCAAACAGGCTGAGGACAAATTTGCGGTCCGCCTCCTGATCGGCACGTGCTCCGCGGCGCTGACGCTTCCTGCCCTCTTCGTGTTACCGCTGCCGCGGGGGTTGGCGGCGATCCTGCTGCTGGCCACAGCTGTGGTCCATGCGGTTTATGAGTATCTGCTGGTTCGCAGCTATGAGCGTGCGGCGTTTTCAGTGGCTTATCCCGTCGCCAGGGGGAGCGGTCCACTCTTTGCCGCCCTCGGGGTCATGTGTGTTCTCAACCAACCAGTTGGTGGGTTTGAGATATTGGGCATTGCCCTGGTCGGCGGAGGCGTGGTGGGCCTGGGCTGGTCGCAGCGCAAAACGGCCGGCGCCTGGTCTGGAATGGCCTATGCCCTGGCGACCGGCTGCACCGTCGGGGCCTACACCCTGATCGATGCGACCGGCGTTCGCGCCGTGTCCGATCCGTTTGTCTATGTAGCCTGGTTTTTCGTCGCCTATGGCGTCGCGGTGCTCGGTGTGGCGCTCGCGGCGCGGGGGCGGGCGGTACTGGTGTCGGCCCGCCGCCAGATTGGCTGGGCTCCGCTACTCGGCACACTCGCGGCAGCAAGCTATGGCGCGGCCCTCCTCGCCTACCGCATGGGTGGAACCGCTCGCCTGGCGGCCCTGCGTGAGACGAGCGTACTTTTTGGGACTGGTCTTGCCGTCCTCTTCCTGCACGAACGGATGGGGCCAAGGCGATGGCTCGCAGCCGCGGCCATCGCCTTAGGAGCCATGGTTCTGGCCGGTGCTTGATGGCATTGCGGCGTTCGCGGCAGGCTGCGGGGATGATGGCTTCAACCAGTTGTGGACGGACTTCATTCGTCGAGCGGCTAGCCGTGGACGGCGCCAGGCTTGCGGTGGCCTTCCGGTCTATGGCCATCTTAGAAGCTGTCACCGTCGGGCTCCGGAACGGCGTGTGGCGCCAACCGAGCGGGCGGCAGACAGGCCAGTGCACCCGTTTATCTGAGCCGAACCCTGCGAGAGGCTCCCTCCAGGTTCAACCAATTTGCGTTGGAGACCAACCCGGGACAAAAAATGAAGACGTTTTATTCCGAGCAGCACCGTGCCCACGCCCCTCAGGAGGAATTCGAAGCCGGCCGCATGACGCCAGCGGTGGAAGTCCCCGAGCGCGTTGAGGCAGTGCGCGGGCGTATGGTCAGCCGCGGGTTGGGGCCGATCCTTCCCCCGTCTGAATTTGGCCCAGTACCAGCTCTAAGAATTCATGACCGGGCATTTGTCAGCTTTCTGCAGACCGCTTACGCACGATGGACCAAGATGCACCCGGGCGTCGATGCAATACCGTCTGTGTTTTCACCGCAGATCTCCGCTCTTCGTGGCTCCGATGCTGGGCTGCGGGAAAATGTCTTGGCGCAGCTCGGACATTATTGCTTTGATACCGGCACTCCCTTGACCAAGGGTTCGTGGAGCGCAGCCACCGCGGCGGTTAACATCGCATTGTCAGCAGTCCGGGCGATCGGCGACGGTGAGCCGGCAGCGTTCGCCCTTACCCGCCCTCCGGGGCATCATGCCAGCGCGACACAGTTTGGCGGCTATTGCTACCTGAATAACGTGGCTATCGCGGCGCAATATCTGGTCGACAATGGTGCCCGCTGTGCCATCCTTGATGTTGATTACCATCACGGAAACGGCACGCAGGACATATTCTATGCGCGTGATGATGTCCTCTTCGTGTCGCTCCATGCGGACCCGGCATTCGCCTACCCGGTGTATTGGGGCGCCGCAGAGGAAACCGGCATGGGACTTGGCGAGGGCTTCAATCTCAACCTGCCTTTGCCTGCGGCAACGCAGTGGCAGAGCTATCGCCTAGCCTTGGACACCGCCATTGCCCGCATTCATGCATTCTTCCCGGATGTTCTATTGGTATCGCTGGGACTTGATACCTTCGCCCTGGATCCCATCTGCCGCTTTCAGCTCCAGACTCTGGACTATCTGAGGCTTGGAGAGGCGATCGCCCAGCTGCGAAAGCCCACGGCGTTTGTGTTTGAAGGCGGTTACGACCTCGCACATCTTGCCGAAAACACCGTCAACGTGCTCGAAGGCTACCTCGGGGCCTAGCGTCTTCGGACGGCTTGGTCCGAGCCTCGCCGAGGGCCAGGCTTTTCCGTCAGTTCATCTGGCAGGTAGGTTCTGGCGAACGGACGCAGCACCTCATTCATCTTCGATCACGCTGTAGAGATTGGTCATTTGCTGGCACTTTCGTCCCCACCGCAGCACGGCATAGAACCGTCGCCCCTGCTGATCCTCCCTGCTCGCGAGATCGAGCACCGCCGCTGCAAGTGACAACACCGTGAGTGCGAGATCACGCAGATTGTCCACGAGCAGTTTCACTTGAAAGACCACAACATCACGCACAAAATGCAGGCGTGTGCGGGAATGCGTCCGGGACGGTGATGGTTGAACAGCAGGTTCGCTCATGAACAGAGTCTAGCGCAGACAGCCCGCAATGACCTGCTGGTTTATGACGGCTCTCAATGCTTCAAACTGCCGCCTGCATCTGACCTAACGCCGTCCCCTATTTCGCAAATCCAAAGAAACTGCTCACCGAAATGTCTCCCGCCTTGCTGGAACCGGCGGAGGTGATCTTGAAGATGCCGTTGGCCCGCAATACCGGGACCTCGTCCGCGGTTGCGATACCCTGCGCGAAAAGTAGATTTTTGGTAATGCGGACCGGGGACGCGGTGCCCTCGACCCAGGCTCCCAGCGGCGCTGGCGCCAGATAGTCGCAGGTCAGGTTGATAGTGGGCAGAAACCCCATGTCCTGCTTGGCCTGAAAGCGGGCCGCGATCGGCAGCAGCATGTCGGCGAACAGCGCGAGCATTCCGCCATGGCAGACCTTGCCGGGATTGCAATGTCGGTCTTCGACACGAAAGCCGAGGCGCAGATGGGTCCCATCCCAGCGTCCAAAAAGGGGGCCATTGGCTTCGAGGAATCCCATCGACAGGCGCATGGGCGCAAAACCGTCCGGAAGCGAGCTCATACCGATCTTTCTGATATTTCTACCCGCCAAGGCCTAGCGATGAGATGGAAGCACCGCAAGCCCAAGGCCTGCCCGGCGGCTGCAGCAAAAGGCGTGCGCCGCATCCGCGCCGCCTCTTGACTCTTCACGGCCCCGTGACTATTTCCGCAGCGTTGGCTAGCACTCTCCCACAGAGAGTGCTGCCAGCCCCGTGAAGGGGCTCATCTTTTAAGCTTAAGTCATTGTTTTATTGAGGAGAAACCCCATGAAGTTCCGTCCGCTCGGCGACCGCGTGGTCGTCCGCCGCGTGCAGGAGGAGCAAAAGACCTCCGGCGGCATCATCATTCCTGAGACCGCCCAGGAGAAGCCGCAGGAAGGCGAGATCATTGCCGTTGGCCCGGGTGCACTGGACGACAACGGCAAGCGTGTCGCCCCGGAAGTCAAGGTTGGTGACTTCGTGCTGTTTGGCAAGTGGTCTGGCACCGAGGTCAAGATCGATGGCCAGGAACTCCTGATCATGAAGGAGTCCGACATCATGGGCATCGTTGAAGGCCGCAAGGCCCCCGCCAAGAAGGCCGCCTAATCCACCAGGACCGGCAGGGCGCGTTCAGGACGGGTTCAGTCCTTTAGACCGCGCATGCCGACAGGCCTTCGTATTTTTGCAATTAGGAGACAAATTATGGCAGCCAAAGACGTCAAATTCGGCGCCGATGCCCGCGAGAAGCTTCTGCGCGGCGTCGATATCCTGGCCGATGCGGTCCAGGTCACCCTCGGCCCCAAGGGGCGTAACGTTGTAATTGAGAAGAGCTTCGGCGCTCCGCGTACCACCAAGGACGGTGTGACGGTGGCCAAGGAGATCGAGCTCGCTGACAAGTTCGAAAACATGGGCGCACAGATGGTGCGCGAAGTCGCCAGCAAGACCAATGATGCAGCTGGCGATGGCACCACCACAGCAACCGTGCTGGCCCGCGCGATCGTGCGCGAAGGCGCCAAATCGGTGGCCGCTGGCATGAACCCCATGGACGTCAAGCGCGGCGTCGAAAAGGCCGTCGCCGTGGTCGTCGCCGATCTCAAGAAGCGTTCCAAGAAGGTCAAGTCGAACGAAGAGATCGCCCAGGTGGGAACCATCTCTGCCAATGGCGACAAGACGGTCGGCGGCATGATTGCCCAGGCCATGGCCAAGGTAGGTAATGAAGGGGTCATCACCGTCGAAGAAGCGAAGTCCCTCGAGACCGAACTTGAGGTCGTCGAAGGCATGCAGTTCGACCGCGGATATATCTCGCCCTACTTCATCACCAATGCCGACAAGATGGTGTGTGAGCTCGACGAGCCTTACATTCTCATCCACGAGAAGAAGCTCACCAGCCTGCAGCCGATGCTGCCGATTCTCGAAGCGGTGGTGCAGTCCGGCCGCCCCCTGCTGATCATCGCCGAAGAAGTTGAGGGCGAAGCACTGGCCACGCTCGTGGTCAACAAGCTGCGTGGTGGCCTGAAAGTTGCGGCCGTGAAGGCGCCTGGCTTCGGTGATCGTCGTAAGGCGATGCTGGAAGACATCGCCATCGTCACGGGCGGTCAGGTCATCTCCGAAGACCTCGGCATCAAGCTTGAGAACGTCAAGGTCAATATGCTGGGCACCGCAAAGAGGGTGCGTATCACCAAGGACGACACCACGATCGTCGATGGTGCAGGCAAGAAGGCCGAGATCCAGGCTCGTGTCGGTCAGATCAAGCAGCAGATCGAAGAAACCACCTCCGACTACGATCGCGAGAAGCTGCAAGAGCGTCTGGCCAAGCTCGCTGGCGGTGTGGCGGTTATCCGCGTCGGCGGCGCCACCGAGATCGAGGTGAAGGAGCGTAAGGATCGCGTTGATGACGCCCTTAACGCAACCAAGGCCGCAGTCGAGGAAGGCATCCTGCCTGGCGGTGGCTCTGCCCTGCTCTATTCCACCAAGGCGCTGAAGGACCTGACGGGCGCTAATGAGGATGAAGATGCGGGCATAGCCATCGTGCGCAAGGCGATTCAGTCGCCGATCCGCCAGATCGTCGAGAATTCCGGCCTCGAGGCTTCCATCGTTGTCGGCAAGCTCCTGGAGCAGAAGTCCAATACCTATGGCTTCGATGCTCAGACCGAGCAGTATGTCGACCTGTTCGAGGCCGGCATCGTTGACCCGACCAAGGTGGTGCGCACGGCACTGCAGGATGCAGCATCCGTGGCCGCGCTGCTGATCACGACCGAAGCGATGGTTGCTGATCGTCCGAAGAAGGAAGCTGCTCCGGCGATGCCGGGCGGCGGCATGGGCGGCATGGGTGACATGGACTTCTAAGTCCGTCATCGGGCTCTGCAACGCAGTTGCGGTGCAGAGCCTTTCCAACCAAGTCACGCAGGGCCCGGTGTCACCACCGGGCCCTTTGTGTATCATCAAGGCCACGCCACCGGTCACGCACAAAAGGCTCAAAATAGCGCCCGAACCGCGTCACGGGCGGCGTACACGCGAGGTCACAATAAACCATTTTCTCAAGCGCCATCGCACAGGTGAGCAGCTTGAAGTAGCAATCAATCATAAGTTGGCTAAGGTATCGCCAACTCAATCTGCAGGAGTCGGATAATGTCGTTTTCGATTTATGAAGCCACCCTTCCCCCAATGATGCGCTTGTTGCACAATCTCGGCGCGATCCTCGACAAGGCAAAAGCGCAAGCCGCAACGAAGGGAATGGCTCTTGAGGAGCTGGTCGAGGCCCGCCTCGCGCCCGATATGCACCCTTTTAAGCGCCAGATTCAGATTGCCTCGGATGCAGCCAAAGGCTGCGCAGCGCGGTTGAGTGGCAGCGAAGCCCCAAGCTTTCCCGACACCGAACAGACTTTCGACGAATTGCGTCAGCGCATTACCAAGACTCTGGACTACCTCAAGAGCTTCAAGCCTGCCCAATTCGACGGCGCCGAAGACCGTCACATCGTCATCAAGACACCCCATCGCAACTTCGAGATGAACGGGCGAGACTTCGCGACCGGCTATGCGCTACCAAATTTCTTTTTCCATGTCACCACGGCCTACGGTCTGCTTCGGCACAAGGGAATCGAAATCGGCAAGGCCGACTATCTTGGCAGCAATTAAAAGGTCGGGCGCATTGCCGGCCAGATCTCAGCCGGCAGTGCGGAAATAAGGTTCAACCTGCCCGCTATATTTAATGGTCATGGGATTACCCTTGCGGTCGACGGTCTTTCCGACCGCAAGGCGTACCCAGCCCTCGCTCACGCAATACTCTTCGACATTGGTCTTTTCCACGCCGTTGAACCGCACGCCGACGCCGCGTTCGATGAGGGCTTCGTCGTAATAGGGGCTTCGGGGATTGGCCGAAAGCCGGTCGGGTGGAGTATCTGACATATGATCCGGACAGACATGAGTCGCTAGCCGGCACCTTAGTGCAGATTGGCGCCAAGTTCATCCCTCACAACGTGGTGGAACCCGGCCCTTGCGCGTCCATCATCACCTACCCTCATGGCCGGATTATATGCCGTCGCGGCTACTGTGGTTAGTTGGAGGCTTTGCTTTTCCCGTTATTGCGTCAGCCTGCGTGCCGCCAGAGCCATGGCGACGAGCGAAACGCCGGCAAACACAAGGTCAATACCGAGGACCAGACCGAGGATCCAGGCCGCCGAATCCGGGAGCCACCAAAGAATGAGAACTGCCAACAGGATGTCGAGCAGGCCATTGACGAGGAGAAAGCCCCAACGCTGACTGGCATGGCGCCGATGATCGAGCGCGTAAAGAATCGAGACCACCCCGTCCACGGTCAGGAATGCCGCCAGTACCAGCGTCAGGGACATCAGACCGGCCACCGGAAATCCCACCAGGATGCCTCCTGCCACGATAGCAAGAAGTGACGACAGCACGGCCAGGAGGCGTCCCGGAGCGTTACGGGCGCGCCAACCCGACAGGAGCCCCACAAGCCCGCCGAGCATCAGCAGCCAGCCAAAAAGGATGGTGGTCGCAAGACCGGCAACGGTTGGCAGCACAATCGCAGCGCCACCCAGCACTATCAGCACACACCCTTCCAGCAGAAACCAGAGCCAGTGATCATGAACCGTCTTGGTTGTGGCGGGCAGGCCGGGAAGCTGCGGGGCATCGCTCATGGTCCGGACCTATGATTCCTCTGTAGACACTATCCCACCATACGGGAAGTTTCCGAAGCCTGGCGGCGGGCTGGCACAAAATGGCACTACTTGGCGGGCGGATCGGGCAACCGCTCAAGCGTGCCCAAAGCGCAAGGGGTGTGAGTACGATTGACATGGATGATCATGCGATCACAGATCCGGCTGTCGGGAATCCTGTAGCTGAAACCGTAGGTTTTGAGGGCCGGACAATACCCCGACAGCCGCGTGCGCCAGCGGGCACCGTCGCGCATGACGAAGATGATGGTCTGATTATCCGGAATGTGGGTATCGCTGATTTCACGGGACCACAGACACGTCACGGCGTGCTGGCGCGGGGTAGCGGCCACCGCGCAAACGCCCGCAGCCAGATACAAAATGGCGGCAAGCCCGGCGGCTGGCCGCATCCCGATCTTCATTTCTTCTCTCCGTGAGGTCCGCTGACCTTTTCAAAGGGGCCAAGCATGCAGATCGCACCGCTCTGCAGCACCCGGATTGTCATCAGGTTACCGCAGATCTGATGAGGCGGGGTTGCAACATAGGCAAAGCCATGGAAGCGCAAGCCGCTACAGTAGCCATGCAGATGGTTAGCCCAGACCGTCCCGTCATTCATGTGAAAGAGGATGGTGTGGTCGTTGGGAACCGTCGTGTTGCTGATGCGAGTGGTATCAAGGCAGACATTCGGCTCATCAGGTTTCATCCTGGCAGCGGCATGGGCCAGCCCGACGCTGGCAGCGACAGAAAGGATGGTTGCGACCAGTATGACTTTCATGGGGGACCTCCAAGGGAGCCGCCATCTTGGCGGGAAGTCAGGCCCGTGCCTATCGGAAAAGTCTGAAGTGACACTTGGTTCCCGAAAGCGTTTTCGGCGCATTGACTTCCGACGCCGGACTGATGAAGGTCCGGACCCGCTTTAGCAAGGAGCCTGGTCCCGTGTCCTCGTCCTCAGCCGTAACCATAACGTTACCGAACGGCAAGACTATGGGCTTCGCCCGGGGGGTGACGGGCGCGGAGATTGCCACAGCGATTGGACCTGGCCTGGCCAAGGCGGCTCTCGCCCTGGAACTGGATGGCAGGGTCATCGACCTGTTTCGTCCGATCGAGACCGGTGGGGCCATACGTATCCTGACACGCAAGGATCCTGAGGCCTTGGAAATGATACGGCACGATGCCGCCCATGTTCTGGCCATGGCGGTCCAAGCGCTCTACCCAGGTACGCAGGTCACAATCGGTCCCTCCATCGAGGATGGATTCTACTATGATTTTGCCCGGGACGAGCCCTTCACGCCCGAGGATCTACCCAAGATCGAAGCCAAGATGCATGAGATCATCGCCGCCGCACTGCCCACCCGGCGCGAAGTCTGGCCCCGAGACGCCGCGATCGCCCACTTCCAGGGCATTGGCGAGACCTACAAGGCCGAGCTGATCGAAAGCATCCCGCCCGGCGAGGAGGTCTCGATCTATTTTCACGGGGAATGGCACGACCTGTGCCGCGGCCCCCATTTTGTCAGCACTGCCGTTGTCGGTGACGCCTTCAAGCTTACCAAGATCGCAGGCGCCTACTGGCGCGGCGACGCCAGGAACACCCAGCTGCAGCGGATCTATGGCACAGCCTGGCGTGACAAGAAGGAACTTGACACCTATCTGACCCGTATCGAGGAAGCGGAGAAGCGTGACCATCGCAAGATCGGCCGTGAAATGGATCTGTTTCATCTGCAGCCCGAAGCTCAAGGTTCGGTGTTCTGGCATCCGAACGGATATGTCCTCTACAATCAGATGGAGGCGTATATTCGTCGCCAGCTGGGGCGGGCGGGTTATGTCGAAGTCAAAACCCCGCAACTCATGGATGCAAAATTCTGGGAGCAATCGGGCCATTGGGGCAAGTATCGGGAAAACATGTTCGTCGTCCCTGACGAGGTGCCGAGCACGGACGACGATGCACCGGTCCTGAGCGGCAAAGCAGATCTGATGGCCCTCAAGCCGATGAACTGCCCCGCCCACATTCAGATCTTCAACCAGCAGATCCGCAGTTATCGCGACCTCCCGATCCGGATGGCAGAATTCGGCTGCTGCCACCGCAACGAACCGCATGGAGCCCTTCATGGGCTGATGCGGGTTCGCCAGATGACCCAGGACGACGCCCACATATTCTGTCGTGACGACCAGATCCAGTCTGAGACCGAACATTTCGTAAAGCTTCTGTACAAGATATATCGGGATATGGGATTCGAGGAGGTCGTGATCCGGCTAGCCACCAGACCGGAGAAGTTTGGTGGCACCATCGAACGCTGGGACGCGGCCGAAAAAGCCTTGGGCGATGCACTGCGCGCCACCGGATACGACTTCGAGATTGCCCATGGCGAAGGCGCATTTTACGCACCCAAGCTGGAATTTCACCTGCGCGATGCCATCGGCAGATCCTGGCAGGTGGGCACGCTGCAACTCGATTATGTTCTTCCGGAGAGGCTGGAGGCGACCTACATCGCCGAAGACGGATCCCGCCAATATGTGGTGATGCTCCACAGAGCAATCCTGGGCTCACTCGAGCGTTTCATAGGGATGCTCGTCGAGCACTACGCGGGCAAGTTTCCCCTATGGCTGGCACCGGTGCAGGCAGTGGTCGCGACCATCGTCTCGGATGCGGCACAGTATGCCGGAGAGGTCCACAGCGCACTTGCCGCAGCGGGGCTGCGCACGGAACTCGATACGTCAAATGAGACAATCAACTACAAGGTTCGTCGCCACAGCCTTGCCAAGGTCCCCTACCTCCTGGTTGCCGGCCGACGCGAGGCCGAGGAACGCACCTTGACCTTGCGCCAGCTCGGATCCAACGCGCAAAAGGTCATGAGCCTGAACGACGCCCTTGCCCTGCTGAAGGCCGAGGCCGTCCCGCCCGACCTGCGGCAAGTTTGATTTTGGCCGAAATATTCGACGTTCACTCGCCAGCGTGGCCCAAATACCCCTTGCGAAAAGCCTGCGCATTCCTATTCTCAGGCCCCTGCGGCCGCCTCTTGGAAGCGACCGCGTTGCGCGCACAGCGTTGTCCACAGCGCCGGCGCCAGCGCTCGAAGGAGAAATCAGGCCAGCCAATGATACGTTTGCGACGTTTCGTGGGCCGGTCGCGAAGCGCGAGGCCGGCTTTTGAAGGGAGAGAGTCATAGTCGCCAGACGTATGCAAGGTACTGCCCCTGCACCAGCCAAGGGTGGTCCCCGTGTCAATGAAGAGATCCACACGCGCACGATGCTGCTCATCGGCGATGATGGCCACAAATATGGCGAGCTTGGGCTTGATGATGCCCTGGCAATTGCCGAGGAAAAGGGCCTCGATCTGGTCGAGGTTTCTCCCGACGCCCGCCCGCCCGTGGTCAAGCTCATGGACTACGGCAAATACAAGTATGAGCAGCAGAAAAAGGCCGCCGAAGCTCGCAAGAAGCAGAAGGTCATCGAGATCAAAGAGATCAAGATGCGGCCTACCATTGACGATCACGACTATGACGTGAAGATGCGCGCGATGAAGCGCTTCTTTGAGGAAGGCGATAAGGTGAAAGTCACCTTGCGTTTCCGTGGGCGTGAAATGGCCCACCAGGAAATCGGTATGGAACTGCTGAGCCGTGTGCAACGCGATACTGAAGAGTTCGCCAAGATGGAGCAGTACCCCAAAATGGAAGGCCGTCAGATGATGATGGTGTTGGCTCCGCGGTAGCGTTCATCGCTCGTCAGGGGGATGACGGCCCTGTCATTCCCCTGACCAGCCAAAGTGTCGGATCCAGGCATTGAGGCGTACTTCCTGGCCCCCTAAGTTCCTGCTGCAATCCCCGATCCCCCTAGGGTTGAGGCCAGCGCCCGCAGCACGCGACGAGGTCCCCGGGGTCACAATTGCCCCCGGAGAGGACAACCCCAACCGCTGAACTGCCGACCACCCTGCCGGCAAGCAGTGCCGCAAGACCTGCCGCTCCTCCCGGCTCGACCACAAGCTTAAGGACCTGTACGGCATAGGCCACCGCCCGGGCCAATTCCGCATCACTGACCGCCACCCCCCCTGCAAGCCCGCTTTGGGCAACTGCAAAGGGGATGACCCCAGGCATGGGGGCCATTAGAGCATCGGCAATACTCACCGGCCCGCCAGGCGCTGCCACCCGCTGCGCCGCGCGCAGCGAGCGGCCCATTCCATCAAAGTTCTCGGGTTCAACGGCAAAGATCGCGGTCGTAGCCCCTGCCGCCCGAAAACCGAGGCTTACCCCTGACGCCAGACCACCCCCGCTGCAGGGTACCGTCACGTGATCCAGAACGAGGCCTGCTGCGGCGGCCTGGCGGGCAAATTCGAGCCCAACTGTCCCCTGACCGGCCAGCACCTTGGCATCATCAAACGGACGCAACAGCGTCGCGCCCGTCTGATCGACGATACGGTGCGCAATGGCCTCGCGATCTTCACTATGGCGATCATAGAAGACGATGCGGGCACCAAAAGCCCGGGTCCCCGCGATTTTGGCAGCGGGCGCATCTTTGGGCATAACGATGGTAGCGGCGAGCCCAAGTTCAGCCGCAGCAGCGGCCACACCCTGGGCATGATTGCCCGACGAAAAGGCGACGACGCCCCGCGCGCGGGCGTCCTCGGGCAGCTGCAAAAGAAAATTCATGGCTCCGCGAAATTTGAACGAGCCGGTGCGCTGGAAGATTTCTGCCTTGAGCAACACCCGACAACCGACCCGCGCGTTCAGGGCCTGGTTTTCCAGAACCGGAGTGAGCTGCACATAGGGCGCAAGGCGTGCAGCGGCGTCCTCAATAGCGGCAGGATTGGGAAAAGTGTGCATGTCCGATGTACTGTGGAGCCTTCTGCAACAAACTTACCACGCCAGCCTCGCGGCGTCGCCATGCCTGGGCCTCGGCGCACTACGATCAAGTCCACCTGGCGCCCAGCATCACAATATCGGCATGCGTGGTAGGAGACCGACAATTGGCGCCCGGCACCGAGCCAATCTGACGATGCCCAGTCAATGGCCTCGCAACATCTGCCCTCAGGCAATATCACTTTCCGCGGCCCATCAGAGCCAGACCACACCTTCCCGCGTTTGGAGGGAGCGTCCAAACCGGCTTGCTGCGGGCTCGCTCCGACTTTAGGCCCTCTGCCGGCTGGACAATCGTCACGCTTCGCAAAAAACCGCGATCGCCGAGATGATCGGCGTCATGAGCGTGCCCGGAATGAGACCCAAGGCCCCCGGGTTGGTGGCCTGGCGCCCCTAGCCGGCTGAACACAGGATAGGGGCCAGCCACAAGTGCTGGAAACTGGCCGCGGGCCAGAAGGGCATATATTCCTTCCTTGCTGTCGTTGCTGAATCACTACCCTTATGTCGAGCCAACCCTCATCCTCTTAGGACCATTCTTTCCTGCAAATGAAATACCGCCCGGAACAAAGCCTCAAGGCCACGACCCTGCCTGCAAAGCGGCGTGCCCAACTGCCTCCAAATGGCGCCATTGCGCCTATCTCGTGCAATAACGTTTTGATGTGGCAGCAGTTGAATCGTGTCGCCGCTACGGCCCTGCCTAGCTGCGCTACAAAATTTCTCCACCTCACGATCCTGCAGAAAGGGTGGCTGTGAGTAACGTATCGGGTAGGGGCGTTGCCCTGAAGCTGGGCGGCACAATCTGCTTTTCGGTGATGTATGCCACATTGCGCCTGGCAGGTTCCGTTCCGGTCGGCGAAGAAGTGTTTTTCCGTGCATTTTTCGCCCTGGTTCCCGTTCTACTGCTTTCCTGGCGAACGATCGGGCTTCGTGCCACCCTCCGCACCCAGCGTCCATTCATGCATGCGGCGCGCTCGCTGGTGGGCGTGTCATCGATGTTTATGAACTTCACGGCCCTTGCGATGCTGCCACTGGCAGACCTGACCGCATTCGGCTTTGTCAGTCCGATCTTCGCTGTCGTGCTTGCTGCCATCGTCCTTCGTGAAAAAGTTGGCCCGCGCCGGTGGAGCGCCGTGGCAGCAGGGTTCCTTGGCGTTCTGGTCATGCTGGCACCACATGGGGGACTGAGCGGTCTAGAAAATTTTGGTTTCTCCACCGGCGCCCTCCTTGCCCTCAGTGCAGCATTTTTTAGCGCGGTGGTTGTCGTTCTCATCCGCTCGATGCACCAGACCGAACGGGGCGAAACTATCATCTTTTACTTCATGTCAACCTGTTCGCTCGTCGGTGCTATCAGCATGGCGTTCGATCGCGTAGCCCTGAGCTGGGAGGCTGCATTCTGGCTAGTGATAAGCGGCATTCTTGGAGGTTTAGGGCAAATTGGCATGACCTTCAGCTACCGCTATGCCGAACCGTCGCTGCTGGCACCCTTCGACTACATGTCCATGATATGGGCGGTCGCGCTTGGTTGGTACCTGTTTGCCGAAGTACCAAGTTTCTGGGTGATGTTGGGAGCCACGATCGTCATTGCGTCAGGTCTTTTTATCATCTGGCGGGAACGGCAGCTCCGTCGGCCGACCGTCGTCGAAGCCAAGCCTGTGCTATAGTCGTTTGCCGAAGATTGCCAGCCCGTCGCCATCAGCGTGAAAATCTGGCACCTCGGCATAACAGCTATACCCATTAGCGCCGTAGAAGCGCCGTGCCGGCGCGTAATCATCCCGTGTCGAGGTCTCAGCAAAAAGGTGCGTACCACCCCGCTTCCGCACATCGTGCTCGCTGGCCTCAAGCAGAGCACGCCCCAGGCCATGACGATGACTGTCCGGGTCGACGGCTATCCAGTAAAGCTCGTAGCGGTTGTCAGTCCCCGGAATGCGCCCATAACAAGTGTAACCCTCAATCCCCGTCATCCCGTCAGCAATCAGAAACAGATAGTCCGCGCCAGGAGAACCGGCACGCGTGTCCCTTATAAGCTCGCGCGCAATTGCAACCTCTTCTTCATTGAAGACCCCCGTGCGCGCAACGAGACCTGCAATATCAGCCTCATCTTCTGCCCTAAGCTCGTAGCGAAACTGACTCATTGGAGGGCTGTCCGGACAATATGATCAATCAACTGGCCATACTCATACCCTGCCCGTCGCGCAGCGGCAGCAAATCCGGCCTCTGGTGAAAGACAGGGATTGCAGTTAAGCTCGAGAACGTATGGTTGCCCATTCTCATCCAACCGCAGGTCGACGCGGCCATAGCCCGAAAGCCCAAAAACCTCCCAGCAGCGATGGGCAATGCGATGCAGGGCTGCAGCCAGTTCCGGCTCCGCATCCTCACAGCCGAAATGACGCACGGTCGCGCTGAACGCGGGATCTTCTGCGTTCCACTTGGCACCATAACCAACGATGCGTGGACGCCTCTCATCCCATTCGACAAACCGCATTTCAGCCAAAGGCAGAACCCTGACCCCTGAGGCGTCTTCGAGCAGGCCAATATTGAACTCGCGTCCGTCAATGAAAGCTTCGGCAAACCAGCGGCCGCCAAACCGTCGCTTGCAATCGGTCGCCCGCGCCTCGACCATTGCACCACTGACGACCGCCCCATCGTCCAACCCAAGCGAAGCATCCGCTGTGGCCGACTTGACGATATAGCGACATGAGCTGTCGAGTCCCCGCCAATCGGGAGCTTCGCACCAGTCCGGAGTGGAAACACCAATAGCGCGCAGAATGCGCTTGGTTGCAGGCTTGTCCGAGGTAAGCTGGATCGCCGCGGCCGAGGCTCCAGTAAATGGTACTCCATACTTTTCGAGCATGGTGGGGATGATGGCGCAGAGTTCATCTTGCCCCTCAACATTTTCAACCAGATTAAAGACAAGATCACACTGAAACAACAGCCCATCCAGTTCATGCGGGAGAAAGCCGGCGCGGCGCACTGTGTGCCCGCTCTGTTGCAGAGCGCCAGATACCGCATCGGCCATGGCGAGCGTATCGAGATCATCCGCACGGGGGTTGGGGCCAAGATGGGAATGCAGGACTAGGATTCGCATTCGGGTCAAGCTGCAGCGCGGCGCTTGAGGTGTGGTTGACGCTCCTCGAACGAGGCCATGATCCGCGCGATGAGTTCCCGGTACGAAATACCCTTCTTTTCGGCCATCAGACACAGATCGGAATGATGAGGGCGCAAACCTGCCAAAGGATTGACTTCGATGAAATGATGCCTTCCCGCACCATCACAGCGAATATCCACCCGCCCGCCGTCACGACAGCGTAGCGCCCGCCATGCCGCCAATGCCACTTCCGCGGCCAGCGTCGCATTGACGGAGTCGGCAAGAACGATCTCAACCTTGTCTTCCCAGCCGGTTTCCTTGTTGGCGAGACCATAGCCGTGACCGACATAATTGGGCAGTGGACGGATTTCGGTAACCCCAATTACCTCCGCCGATGCTCCGGTACCGGTTATGCCAACGGTAAACTCACGTCCCGAAAGATAGGTCTCAGCCAGAACTGGCTGTTGAAACCGAATGAACAGATCCCGTACGGTTTGGGCGAGTTCACCCGAGTTTCGGACCAAAGAATGGGCGTCAACCCCCTTTCCCGAACCTTCGGCAACCGGCTTTACAAAGAGCGGATAAGGCAAATCTATCCGCTCAGTGTCGCCTTCCCGCTCGATCACTGCAAAAGCTGCGGTAGGGACGCCTTGGGAGGCGACAACTCGCTTGGCCATCGCCTTGTCCAGCGACAGTGCGAGGGTTAGTGGATCTGAAAACACATAGGGAATATCATAAGCTTCAAGCAGCGCAGGCACCTGCGCTTCACGGGAAACGCCCTTCAGACCTTCACAGATATTAAAGACTGAATCCCAGCGCTGCCCCGCCGCCAGAGATGTCACCAGTGCACGGATATTGCCAATCCGTACCGGCTCATGTCCCAACGCCGCCAGAGCTTCGCAAATCGCCTCGACCGTCACCTCACTGTCAAACTCTGCAGTTTGCTCGTCGGTGTAGCCAAGTTCCAGATAGTCCTTACGCAAATCATAGGTCACAGCGACACGCATGGACTACTCCGCCGCGAGGCGTACAGCATCCGAACCAATCCGCCCTTCTGGATCGGGGTAGCGGTACACAGCACCCTCAAAATTGCGCAGCAACAGATCACTTCCATCCCGACCGACAACCGCATTGGGTGCCATCAGGATCTTGCCGCCCCCCCCAGGCGCGTCGATGACAAACTGCGGGCAGGCATAGCCCGTGGTGTGGCCACGCAATCCATCAATAATTTCCAAGCCCTTTTCAACACTGGTGCGGAAGTGGCCCGAACCACGGATCGGATCACACTGATAAAGGTAATAGGGCTTGACCCGGCGCTTTAAGAGGCCCTGCATCAGAGGCTTCATGACATCTATGTCATCATTGATACCCTTGAGCAGGACTGTCTGGCTACCTAACGGAATGCCCGCATCTGCCAGCCGGCCAAACGCTTCAGTCACTTCCGAAGTCAATTCGTTCGGATGGGTGACATGAATGCTCATCCACAGTGGATGATGGCGCTTCAGCATCTTGACCAGGCTACGGGTGATGCGCTGGGGCAAAACCACCGGCATCTTCGTACCAATGCGTACGAATTCGATGTGAGGAATTGCATGCAATCGGGTCAGTAGCCAATCGAGCTTGTCATCAGCAATGGAGAGCGGATCTCCTCCGGACAACAACACGTCGCGCACTTCGGTATGTTCGGCCAGATAGGCCAGAGACTGCTCCCATTGTTTGGGAGAAAACTGGTATTCTCCGCCGGGATTACCGACCGCCCGTGCCCGCGTGCAATAACGGCAATAGGTCGAACAGGTACCAGTGGTCAGAAACAGCACCCGATCCGGGTAACGGTGCACCAGGCCCGGTACCACGGTGTCATGATCCTCGCCCAGCGGATCATCAGCTTCTCCCGGAAGGCGCAGCGCCTCCTTGCCAGTCATCACATGTGTACGCCGCAATGGCTCCTGCGGGTTATCCAGGGACATCAGTGACGCGTAATATGGCGTTATACCGACAGGAAGTGGTCCCTTGTGATTTGTGACTGCCGCATGTTCATCGGCCGACAGTCGGAAAATTCGCGCCAGCTCTTGCGGCGTGCGGATACGGTTGCGGAACTGCCAGTGCCAATCGTTCCACTCCGCCGGACCGCTATCAGGCCAGAAGCGGCGGTAGAAGCGCCGGCTGGCATCGCTCACTGGAAAGCGCTGAGGCACGATTTTTGTTGCCGCCGCTGCCTTCTGTAGATCGATATTTTGTTCGCTGATGACCGGATGACTGCGGGCTTGCCGCGACGGGGGCCTGAGATCGTGCCCCCGAACCAGATGGAGACTCATTGTGGTCTCGCTTGGCTCCTTTAACGGGCACCGCAGCTCCGAACCCCATTGGCCCAGCGTCGCACGGCACCGTTGTGAAGTCGGATATTTATGCAGCCTCGGCAATTCGTCAAGGGAAGTGTGTCGAATACTATGATAGGGCCTAATGGTCTAAATAATATGTGATGACTTTTGCCAGTTTTATTGAAGACTGTTCAAGTAAAACCGCGCCACAGGCCACACCACCCTCCCCCTCCCGGAAAAAAACTTACCAAGGGGCGCGGAAGCAAACATTAATCTGATCTCTTCCCGACAATTCACTCGCCCCCTGTCCGGGACATCAATGCCCCGGTTGACCGGCAACGAGATTGCCGCTGGCAACTCAATCACTGTGGCGAATTCCTATTACTGAAAGTGACCGCCTTCGTAACCCCGCGCATCATAGAGCAGCACAGCACGGGTAATACCGCCACCGACGGGGATCCGGAGCTGCCGGATGAGTCGAACTGATTCGAAACTCGGCAATACGGCACTGGCTTCCTGTGGAAGCAACACCAGCAACACATGGGCATCAAGACGCGAGAGCGGTATGGCTAGATCAAAGCAGTTGGCGAGGATCCCGTTTCCATCCCAGGCCCGCAGCGGTACCGGTACGGAGGGTGCATAATAGGTGAGCTCCGCCATCAGTGAGCGGTTGGCTACCGCGATGGCGTCAAAGCGGCGGGAGTGGGCGGCAGCCGTAACATCGTGGCCCAATTGCCCCCATCCCACTTCGCGCTTGAAAGCATTGGCCTGCCCCAGAGCGCTGGCGGTGCCCGGGCAGATGAGGATCAGCCACAGCAATAACATCGCCGCCGTGTCGACTATAAAGGAACCCAGTATTGCCCATGGCACCTCAATCAGCTCCATAACGGCCAGAGGGGTTGCTGACACATATGCAGGAGCCGCCCAATTGGCATTGGCGACAGAGATGAAGCTTTGTAAAAGCATGGCAAGGAGGGGCGGTAGCGCGACCGCCGCCAGCACCAGCTTTTCCTCAGAGCGCTCATCCGATGCCGCCAAGCGCCAGAGTGCGATCAAAAAGCCTGCCATCAGCAGCGGGCCAAATACGCCAAATTGCCCAATTGTGAAAAACAGCACATTTTTCACGCTATAAGTGGCAGAGCTCCAGTCGGCATCGGCAGCGGTATGTCCGTATGTCAAAAAGTTGTGGCGCCAGTTCCAATAAATATTGGGTGAGAGGAGCAGCACTGCAATTGCTGCGATCAGGAGGCCGCGCCGACTGAAGACGCACTTTCGAACTTTGGTCGACACCGTCGAAGCCAGAAGCAACCCGACAAAAAAGAAGAGCATGGCATATTTGGCGAGGAGCCCTACCCCAATCGCCACGCCGCAAATGACCGTCCAGCGCCATCCGCGCTCATCCAGAGCTCTCAGTAGTGCATAAACTGCCACAGCCCAGCAGAACAGGAGTGGGACGTCAGTAGTCATCAGGCCGGATGAATAGGCGACACCCGGAATGGTCGCGTAGGCTAACGCGCTCCACACGGCGAGGAGCCGTCCCTCAACGCGTTCCGCAATGGCGTAAATCAGAAGCGCTGTACCGGCATGGAATAACGGCGAAGCAAGACGGATTGCCCAGTCCGATCGACCAAAGATGTGGGTGAATAGCCAGATGCACCAGCCAATCAGAGGCGGCTTTGAGAAATAACCTAGCGCCGGATGCAGGGACCACCACCAGTATTGCGCCTCGTCAGGATAGAGCTGCAAAGGCGTCACGGTGAGGAGCCATACGCGGATGCCCGTAATAATGCCAATGGCAATGATAGCAATCCACCCAGCGCGCTCCTCAGGCATGCGCACAAGAAGCTTCATCCTAAAACCCGATAAACGGTAATGATTTCCTTTCGGCCATGTGAATAATTTATACCCTTGACGACGCCTTCAACCCGAACGTGAACATGACTGTCGGCGATCTGGGCAAGAAATGCCGCCCGCTGGTACTGATCAACAAGGACTAGCCCACCCTTGTGAGCGGCGATGCGGGCCGCGCGCGCGCCGGTATCGATCCGCGTGTCGGTGCCAAGAAGAAAAATCACGCTCGGTTCATCATAGCCGCTGACAATGATCGGCGGATCCCCTGGACGACGATCCTTGTCAACGATCTTGGCCAAGCGCGGCGATAACCAGATACGCTGCAACCTTGGTGCGGCGCCCCACATCAAGCTCGGGTAAAGAATCAGTGCCGCCAACACAGCACTCAAAAGCGCCATGCCGCGCCGCTCTTGCCACACCTGATATGACGCGAAGACGCTAACCCCAATTCCAGCTGCACTCAGCCCCAGCAACCAGATTGGTGCACCTTCCCCGTAGCGCATGGGAGCATAGCTGATCGCCATTGCCAGGATGATCGCGCCGACAGCGAACTGAATTGCCGCCGCCTTTCGAAGTCCGCCTTCCCACCTTCCGCGCGGACCAATATCTGCCAGCCAAAGTCCAGACAGCGCTGCGAGAGCGGGATATACTGGAAGGATATAATGAGGAAGTTTGGTTGGAACCAGCGCAAACATTAGCCAGTTTGCCACCGTCCACGACAAAACGAAGCGCAGAGCAGGTTTGTCACGCAAAGCAAACGCGCGGCTTAATCCAGGTAAGACGCCAATAGTTGCAGGCCAAAGCGTGATGGTGCTGAGAAGAATATAATAGCCCGGCGGAGCACCGTGCCCCTCCTGCCCGTTGGCGAGCTTGGCGGCGAAATCATGCCCCAGTGCCCGTACGAAGAACTGGCCATGACTTACGATCCCAATCGCTATAAGCCATGGTGCGATCAACGCCAGCACCAAAGCGGCACCCAATCCAGGCCTTATCTGCTTTAACCACCCCCAGTTACGGTCCCACAGTGAGACACCAAGCGCGCTCAGTGCTAATACCCCAACGATTACAGGGCCCTTTATCAGAATACCGGCGGCTACGGCCGTCCAGCCAAGCAGGATCAGTGGCAGGGTAAGAGCGGGCGCCTTGGCACGGGCGCTCAGATAGACCCTCAACAGTATGCCCTGGGCGGCGACCGTGCAGGCCAGCAACACCGCGTCAGTCTTTGCTATATGGGCTTCAGCGCTAACACCAAGCGACAGACCCAATAGCAGCGCGGCGCCAAGGGCAGCTTTGGGAGGCGCAAGCGCCCGAAAGCACCAGAAAGTCAGAATAACTGCGGCCATCGCCCCGAGTAAGGATGGCAGCCGGTAGGTCCAAATTGCGGTGTAAGGAGGGCGCCCGAGGACCTTGGTGGCAGCAGCCTGCAGCCAGTAGATCCCTGCGGGCTTCTTATAACGCGGTTCCTGGCCAAAACGGATGTTGACCCAGTCTCCACTTTCCACCATCTGCTTGGATGCCTGGGCAAAGCGCGCTTCATCACGGTCAAGGACCGGAAGGCTAACGAAACCAGGAAGCCAAGCCAGCAGGCAGATGATGACCAGAACGCTGTAGGGACGGCTGGCGAGCCGATCCCACAGGCCTTCGCTCTGAGGTTCCACCCGAACCCTATCGCCCAACAAGTCAAGCCCCTCTATAATGATGTCCCACCTCAAGCTTGAAGACCGGGACGGAATGGTCCTAGCTAACTGTTTAGCACACCCCTGTCGTGCGCGCGGCAAGCTCCAGTCATGGCCCTATCATGCCGAAGGATATTTGGTCTATTGCCGGAGGCACAACGGGGGGTATAAGGCCGAGGCAACCAGGCCTTGCTGCAGTATCTCTCGGTATCGGACTGACTGAGCAGGAGAATCGTAAAGAGACGGACAAAGTCATCCATGACAATGACGCTCAGCATCGTTGTACCCGTCAAAGACGAGGCCCCAAATGTAGGGGTGCTGGCCCGAGAAATCACAGCGGCGCTTGTCAACGAACCCCATTATGAAATCATCTTTGTGGATGATGGCTCAACCGACGGGACGTCACTAGCCCTAAGTCAACTAAAGTCGGAAATCCCGCACTTGCGAATTATCCGTCACGCCCGGAACGCAGGACAGAGCCGCGCCCTGCGAACAGGCGTCAACGCGGCCCGCGGCGAGTTCATCGCAACCCTGGACGGCGATGGCCAGAACGACCCGGCTGATCTACCCAAACTGCTGGCGGAGATCCGTGACGGAAGTTCTGACCTTGGAATGATCGCCGGGATACGTGCAAAACGCAGGGACAATTGGACTAAGCGCGCGGCCTCACAGATCGCAAATCGCTTTCGCAACTGGGTTCTACGGGATGGTGCCACGGACACGGGATGCGGTCTTAAGGCATTTCGGCGCGCGGCATTCCTGAACCTGCCATATTTCGATCACATGCATCGCTACTTAATCACCTTGATGCTGCGTGAAGGTTACAGGGTCGGCTATGTGCAGGTTTCACATCGTCCGCGACTGCACGGCCATTCAAAGTATGGTGTTTGGGACCGAGCGCTGGTCGGCATCACTGACCTTTTGGGTGTTCGGTGGCTGCAGCATAGATTTCGCGGTGGCGCCTTCAAAACCGAGGAGCTGTGATGGGAACGGCCATAGCAAGCTGGTTCACCGTTGAACATATCTGGGCATTAATAGGCCTTGGAGCACAGGCTCTGTTTGCCTCTCGATTCATAATCCAGTGGTACAAAAGCGAGGTGGAAGGACGCAGCGTGATTCCCGTAAGCTTTTGGTATGTTAGTCTGTTCGGCGGTCTGGTGATGACTGCCTATGCCGTTCATCTCGGAAGCGCTGCGCTAATCCTCGGACAGACTACAGGGTTAGTTGTTTACGGGCGCAACCTTCGTTTGATTTGGCGGGAAAGAGCGCTGCTCCGGGCGGCGGCCGCCTCCGAGAGTGCGCCCCCATAAGCCGCAGTCCAGCTTAGGGAAGTAAGATCTAGTGCTCGTCGCCGGTTAAATCTCTTTTGGGGGGCAGTAGCAGTAACGTCCACAATGTCCGAAATTCGAGGTACCGCTTGCCGTACTGATCCAACTGGGTATATTCCCGGCCCTCCCGGCAGAGGCTAACCTCCCGGAAGTGGACAGGTGGCCGAGCGGCTGAAGGCGCACGCCTGGAAAGTGTGTAAACGGTGATGAGCCGTTTCGAGGGTTCGAATCCCTCCCTGTCCGCCATAGCAATTAAGTATTTGATTTATAACGATTTTTCTCACATTTATTGACTTCCACCTCCTCCGCCCAACGCCGCGTCTTTTGGGGCATTCACGCAGCATCACTTGCCGAAAAGCCCAGTGAAGCAGCGTGTTTG